>NZ_LAZU01000039.1 GCF_000987955.1 Paenibacillus sp. DMB20 | reverse complement strand
TCCGGTATTAGCTACCGTTTCCGGTAGTTATCCCAGTCTTGAGGGCAGGTTGCCTACGTGTTACTCACCCGTCCGCCGCTAAGCATCTGAGGTGCAAGCACCTCATCAGCTCCGCTCGACTTGCATGTATTAGGCACGCCGCCAGCGTTCGTCCTGAGCCAGGATCAAACTCTCCAATAAGGATCGGAAGGAGGCTCATACCCGAAGGTGATGAGGTGTTCCTTCCGAAGTTTGACTTGCTCATTAGAAAAACTGACGAGAATTAAAAATTCTCATTATGATCTCGCTTGACGCAAGATCGGTTTAACTCACTCGTTGTTCAGTTTTCAAAGATCAACTTCTTCAGCGTCGCCAACGAAACTCGTTCGCATCAGCAACTCTTATAATATATCATGTTTATCTGTTCAATGCAAGAGTTTTTTTAAAACTTGCGTCGCCAACGAAACTCGTTCGCATCAGCAACTCTTATAATATATCATGTTTATCTGTTCAATGCAAGAGTTTTTTAAAACTTTTTTTCGATGTCACTCTTGCTTAGTCGCTCATTACTTATTGCGTTTCGCGACTGGATTTATAATATAGCATAATATAATAGAGTTATTCAACGTACAAAATATTCCATTTTTTAACCTCAATCCATATTCTGCATTACATACAAACCGTTATGCAAAAGTTGCGGTTTAGAAATACAGCCTTCAAAAGGACAGGCTTGTCGCCTGCCCTTTCGAAGTAAGCTCTTAAATGCGATTCCTACTCTAGTTTTTGATCCATGGATTTTTGCGTTTAGGCTTGTTTAGAGTCCTGCGCTCTTTTTTCTGAGAAGTTTTTGATCTTGCCCGCGTCTGCTCTTGTCTTGATACTTTTGCTTGTGCTTTGCCTTCCGTTGCAATCAAACCATCTAGATCATTTTGCGTTTCCTCCGATAAATGGGTTGTTTCATCGGTTTGAAAACCATGAGCCGCATCTCCTGCAGACTGCCAAGAATGATCCTCCAGTTGACGTCCGTGACAGCCGCAATCTTTATGAGGAGGCACATGACTCTGTTCATGCCATGGGGAATGGCTCATGCCGGCGTAAGGATCTGCTTGCATCCCCAAAGTCTGCATAGATTCGACACCATACTGGGGCCACATATACATCGGCTGCATTCCTCCGTATGCGGGCATGACAGGATGCTGTACAGCGCCATAATGGGAATGATGTGACGGAGTGTGGCTCATGCACGGATTCCACATTCCATAATCAGCATATTGCATAGGCTTCACGGCTTCTCCGTGGTAGCCGCACGGCGATGTATGATGACTCCAGTAGTCTGGCTGTATGGCTTGATGCGAACCATACATCTGTTCAACGGCCTGGGGAGGGAATCCGGCATAAGATTCTTTTCCGGATGTATACGGCTCACTTACGGACATTGGGGAAACATCCATCATGGAAGGCTGTTCTGAAATTCCGGGATAATGGGACGTGGGAGCCTGATGGATATCCTGATGCATCGGGTAAGCGTACTGCGGCTGCTGAACAGCAAAGTGCTCAGGCGTTTGCCATCCTTGAGGAGCGGTATGAAGAGGTGCTCCATCCATGCATCCGCAAGGCCCCTCTGTGAACGGAAACGAATAAGACATCGCAGGCTCGGGAGAATAACATTCATCTACTGCCGGCATGGTGTGCACAGGATATTCCGGCATGGTATGCATAGGATATTCTGGCATGGTATGCATAGGATATTCCGGCATCGGCGGGCAAGGATAAAACGACGGCGGTGCCGGTTCTTCTGGACATACGGGCTGGGGGATAACGTTCGTTACAGGCTCACATTCTTTTTCGACAATGATGGTTTTTTCTATTACTTCCGGCATCGACGGCATTTCGGGCATCACGATCAACTCCGGCATGATGGTGATTTCCGGCTTTACAACAATCTCGGGGGCAACGGCTGCTTCAGGAACGGCCGGCACCAGCGGTGTTTCCGGAACTTGCTCCTGGATGGGGGCGGTCATTTCTTCTTTAGTCCCTGTGTACGTTTTGCTTCCAGGAACCGTTTTATTTCCCGAAGGTCCCGCTCCAGGCTGAGGAACCTCGGTTCCGCCGGAATATGTTCCAGTGGCCGGAATGTTCACGACCTCTCCTACCAGGAGTGCATTCGGGTTTTTGAGTTGGGGATTGGCATCAATCAATTCTTTCAAAGACACTCCCCAGGCTTTGGAAAGCTTCCACAGCGAGTCGCCTTGTTTGACGGTATGCTTATGGATAATGGGGGCGGTTCCTCCGGGAACCGGTACGGGCTCGGTCGGTATTTTTATTTTTATGCCGATGTCGAGTTTGTTGGGATCTGCCAGCTGCGGATTGGCATCCACGATTTTTTCAAAAGGCACGCCGTATTTTTTGGACAATTCATATAGGGTGTCGCCTTTCTTGACGATGTGTATCTTCACGCCGCTTAAACCTCCTACACTCTTCTAGGCGTTATAATGCTTTTCGCCCGCTTTCGTTACTACATCCTATGCAGGCAATAGGCGATTGACATCCTTTAAGACAAAAAAAATCCTTCCATCGACATGAAAGGATTTTCCTTACTTCATCAATATACCCCAAGTATTTCAGGACTTTGCCGAATAGGAAGCTCTCATCGGCAAGCGGTACGTATAAAATCGCCTTTCAGCTTTTCCGTAACAAAGCGAATAGGTCGGTTTATTGTCCTAACCTTGAAGCTTTCGGAAGACCTCATAGCTTCGTCGAGCACATTCGGAAATAGCGATGGGGTGAAAACCGTTAATTTCCGAATACATCGTGTCGTTCAGCTTCGAGGTCCAGCTCTCCGGCAGCTGCCCGGCACCAACGATCGCGCCCATGATCGAGCCGACGCTTGCTCCATTGCAATCGGTATCCCAACCTCCAAGGACGGCCGTGGTGATCGCCGTTTCGAAATCGCCCCTGGCAAAGACGAGAGCAGCCGCGCATAAAGCCGCATTGTTGTTGGTATGCACCGGATGATAATGCTTGAACGCCTCCCAAATCCGATCAACCAATTCCAGTTGAGTCTTTGCATTCTGCGCAATGCTCACGGCCAATCGAATATCGCCGGCCAGCCTGCAAGTGCGTGGAATTTCGCTCAGCCCTATCTCCACGATCCGCTCCGGACTGTTTTCCACAAACGCCGCGGCAATCATGGCAGCTACGAACATTGCACCGTAGACTCCATTTTTCACATGTGAAAACGATGCATCCCGCCATGCAAGCTCTGCCGCCATCTCCGGCATGCCAGCCGCTCCGTAGGCCAGACCGTCGACGCGGATTTGCGCTCCGATCCATTCACGGTACGGGTTCATATATGTGCGTACCCAATCCAATTGCGCCGCCGAATCGACGTCCCGCTGCCAGCCCCGTTGGTTAAGGAGCACCGCAAAGTTGGCATATGACTGAGCCTCCGCGGTGAATACTTGGCCGAGCGGCAAATGCTTGAACCAACTTAAACCGGTATCCCAGGAATCCCAGGAAAAACCCTTTTCCTCTAACATGAGAAGTCCCAGCACAGTGTACCGAATATCATCGTCGGTCTCCATATATTGAATCCGCTCCAGCGTGCTCTGCCGCGAAAAGTCGGCCAAAGCGATGCCATACGGTTCCTGTGCCCTGGATTGACCCGGCGTGTAGTCCCGGATCGGCCAAGCGTCGGCCCCTTCGAACCATAACTGAATGTTTTTCCAGCCTGGATTGGAGTCCGTACCGTTCATGAAGGAAGGGCTTTCCAACGGTTTGCCGAGCGCGCAGCCGACGCTTCTGCCGAGCCAGGCCCCGTAAAACTTGTCACGCCATTCCTCTTCTGTCCAGCCGGCGTCCAATTTGCGAGGGCCTTCCGGCCTTAATGCCCGAATCTCTTCCAGTCCGTTCGGTTCTATGTACGGAAAGTCATCGGCAACCGAAAGTTGTGCCAACTCCTCATAAACAGCCGTAATCTTGGCTTCATCCTGCCCCGCAGCCTCTAACTTCCGTTGAAAACCTTCAACCTTGCAGCCTTCTTCCCCTCTTTGTTTGATTTCATTCTGCACGACGTCGTGCAAAACTTGCCATCCCCAACCTGACATAAGCCGCTGCCCCCGATCTTTCGAAATGATAGCCAAAAGCATGAACTGCCTTTGTTATAGCTACATTTTACCGGGGAAATTCTGCCGCGTCGTCTTATTTTCAAGCGACATGTTCTCAAAAAGGGCTAGCTTTGCGGCTCGCTCTCGGTAATCCAGCGGAGCCATGCCAACGATTTGCCCGAACGCCCGGTAGAACGGACCGTGGCTTTGGAAACCCGACGCATACATGATTTCGGAAATCGGCAGATCCGAACCTGCCAGGAGCTTCTTGGCCTCGTTCACGCGCATTTGAAGCAAGTATTGCTTAAAACCGATCCCGAGTTTCTCTTGAAACAGATGCCTGACCCGGGAAGGACTCAACGCCAATTGGCTTGCGATGTCGTCCAGCGAGATCGGTTCCCGGAAACGCTCCTGGATAAATTCGAGCACAGGCTTGATCCGGTAATACGACATCAGCGTATGGTTCCAATCCGCCGAAGGCGCTTCTGCTGTGTAATAACGAAGAAGAAGGGCGCATATTTGCAAAATATGGCCCTTCATCATCCCGAGATAACCGCGCGGTTGCCGTTGATATTCTTCTGCAATCAAATGAAACAGCTCACCGATCTGCCGGGCTGCAGTCCTTTCGCCTGGAATCCGATTCTGGAACTTGGTCGGCAAATAAACGAATGGAAGCAGCAATTCGGGATCCGTCTGCTCGAGTAAGCCTGCGCTAAAGTAAAGGAACAGGTATCGGCTTGGGTTATCCGCCCGGGAGACGGCCGAATGCCGCTCCAAATGGTTGACGACGAATACATCGCCCGGTTCGACAGCGTAAGTCTTGTCCCCAAAATAAAACATGCCGCTCCCGGACAAACAATACCCGATTTCCAGGTGATCATGCGTATGGAAAGGATCCGCATGCACGCGGGGAGACCATTCGAATAAGTGAATGAAGGATTCTTTGGCCATGCTTTTTCTACCGTCCTTAATCGATTCATGTTACAAGGAAATAGAGCAGATCCATGCCATTACTCTTCCCAAACTTTATAGCCGTCTTTGTCGACGATTTTGCGGAACTCTTCCAAAAGCTGCAAGGTGATCGGCCCCGCTTGGCCGCTGCCGATGATCCGTCCGTCGATTTCGCGCGCAGCAATGACCTCTGCAGCCGTTCCCGTAAAGAAGACTTCATCCGCGATATACACGTCATGCATGCTGAACGGTTCTTCTTTTAACGGAATTTCCAGCTTGCCGCACAGCTCGATAATGGCCTGCCGCGTAATGCCTTCAAGTGCCCCAAGATAACAAGGAGGGGTGGTGATCACGCCGTTTTTCACAATGAAAATATTGTCTCCGGACCCTTCCGTAACATATCCCTGGGCGTTCATCATGATCGCTTCGTCCACGCCGGCAAAATTCGATTGGATTTTTACCAGGACGTTATTCAGATAATTCAGCGACTTGATTTTGGGGTTCAGTGCATCCGGCAAGTTACGCCGCTGGGCGACCGACACCGCTCTTAAGCCGTTCAGATAAGCTTCCTCCGAGTAAATGGCAAGCTGCTCGACAATGATAAGAACCGTCGGTTGGGGACAACGCCTTGGATCCAGCCCAAGATTGCCCGGACCGCGGGACACGATCAGACGGATATAACCGTTTCTCATATCGTTGCGGCGGATCGTTTCGGCCATCGCTTCAAGCATTTCGTCGTATGCCAGCGGAATGACTAAATCAATCGATTTTGCGGAATCATAAAGGCGGTCCAAATGCTCATTGCATTTAAAAATATTTCCGTTATACACGCGGATTCCTTCGAAAATTCCGTCGCCATACAGGAAACCGTGATCAAACACCGATACTTTTGCGTTTTCTTTGGTTACGAATTCCCCGTCTAGATATATCCATTGCAGCGACATGAAACGTTACACCTCCGATTTTTCTGTTGTATACGTAAAGCCCGGGTAGGAGCCGAGTAGGCGCACCTGGCATCCGAGCGCCTCGATTTCGGCCATGGCTGCGGTAAGAAGCACGGATTCCGCCGACGCCAGCACATCGATGTAAAAATAATAATTCCCCAGTTTTTTCTTCGTGGGCCGCGACTCGATCCGCGATAGGTTCAGCCTACGCCATGCAAAAGTCGAGAGCACTTGATGCAGGGCGCCCGGCACGTCTTCCGGAAGGGTGACAAGTATGCTTGTCTTCACGTGTTCCGGCGAATGCGGTACCTCGATGGGTTCACGTCCGATCAAGACAAATCTCGTAAAGTTATTATCATGGTCCGTAATGGTTTCGGCCAAAAAGTCCAGCCCGTGGGTCGACGCCCCAAGCGTGGTTCCAATAGCCGCCCAGCCTTTTCCGGGATTGTCTTTAACAATTCTCGCGCCTTCGGATGTGCTCCCGGCAGATTCCAGCTCCGCGGTCGGAGCGAATTTGGCAAGGAACTGCCGGCACTGGGCTGTCGCAACAGGGTGGGAGTATATCCTTTTTATTTTTGAAAAATCTATAGTTCCGTCATCCGCCCGGAATTCCGAGGCGTCTCCGATTAAATTCTGAATCGATGGATAAATCCACTCTGCTTGCATAGGGATGTCAACCTCATTCACCAGCCAATCCATATGAAGGCTAACCGAGCCCTCGATCGTGTTTTCGATCGGAATGACGCTGTAATCGCTTTTCCCTTCCACCGTCGACATAAACACATCGGAAATCAGCTTGTGGTGAATAAGCTCCACGGGCTCGTTTTTCATCAAATATAAAACCGCTTCATGAGATACCGACCCTGAGGGCAGTAATGCTATACGCTTCATGTAGTTACTTCTCCCCTAATCATATCCATAAATGAAATGCTCCGGTCGCAGTCCAGCACCGTCACTCCGTCCGAATCCGGTCGAAGCATCAGGGTTGAAGCTGAGAATCCCTTAGCTTTCATGGTCTCGATCAAATAGGACCTTAAACCCTCGATCCTGTTGTCGCCGCGCTCTACAAACGCAATCAGTGTCGGTCCGGCACCGCTTAACGCAATACCGAGCGCGCCCCGGTTAGGGGCTTCTTCCAAAATTTCAGCCATCCCCGGAACGAGTCCGGCTCGGTAAGGCTGATGAATCCTGTCCCGCATGGCGGCATGTATGGAATCGAGCCTTCCCGAGAACAAGGCCGCCGTCAAGAGCGAGGAACGGCTGATATTATATACCGCGTCTTCCAGGGAGACCGCTTTAGGCAATGCTTCTCTAGCCTTGGCTGTCGACAGTTGAAAGTCAGGGATGACAACCAGGGTCTCCAAATTCGCCGGGGGGGCAATTCGGATATAGTCGGCATGCGATCCGTCCCAAACGGCCGCAATGAATCCGCCAAACAGCGAGGCCCCTACGTTGTCAGGGTGTTTCTCCAAACCCGTCGCCATGTCGAACAATTTCGCGTCGGGCAAGGGGGAACCTATCATGGCATTGGCTGCCGAAAGGGCGCCAACAATCGCGGAAGCGCTGCTCCCGAGTCCCCGGGTCAGGGGAATTTCCGAGTACATGGAAATGGCCAGTTCCGGAACGGTTACCCCGGCTTCCTCAAATACCATTTGAGCAACCTTGTAGATCAGATTGCTCTTGTCTTCAGGAACGCCTTTCATTTCTTCCCCGTGCAAATGGAAGGCGGTATGATCATTTTCCCGCATTTCGATCCAGGCGTAAAGAGAGAGTGCCATGCCGAGTGTGTCAAATCCGGGACCAAGGTTGGCCGTGCTCGCAGGAACCTTGATCCGTACGCCTTCGGTCAAACTCATACCCGGGCAGCCCCTTCGAGCTTGGAGATGGCTTCCATAACGGCCGATTCCGTATCGGAAACGACAAGCGGCTCCGCATTAACGGTTTTGATGGCAATATTCGGATCCTTCAAACCATGACCGGTCAGAACGCAAACGACCGTCTCTCCCCCTTTGAAGTAACCTTCGCGTTTCATTTTGTATACCCCGGCTATGGAAGCTGCAGACCCGGGCTCGGCAAAAATCCCTTCTCGGGAAGCAATTGCCTTGTATGCCTCCAGGATTTCTTCGTCAGTAACGTAGTTGATCTGCCCGCCGGACTCTTCCGCTGCAGCAACGGCTGTTTTCCAGCTTGCCGGATTGCCGATACGAATCGCTGTAGCCACCGTCTCCGGATTGGGGATCGGTTCGCCTTTCACGATCGCCATGGCTCCTTCCGCTTCAAAACCGAGCATTTTCGGGAGAGAAGCCGATTTTCCCGCAGCATGATATTCTTTGAATCCTTTCCAGTAAGCTGAAATATTGCCGGCATTGCCTACGGGGATGGCCAGAACGTCCGGAGCTTTGCCGAGCTGGTCCACGACCTCGAAAGCCGCCGTCTTCTGTCCTTCAATGCGGTAAGGGTTCACGGAGTTGACCAACGTGATCGGATGTTTGGCCGTAATTTCGCGCACAATCTCAAGCGCTCGGTCAAAGTTTCCGTCAATGGCGATAACCTTGGCTCCATAGATCATGGCTTGAGCCAGTTTGCCGAGCGCAATGTTATTGTTCGGTATGATGACTATGCAGTTCAGCCCTCCGCGTGCAGCATATGCAGCTGCCGCTGCGGATGTGTTTCCGGTGGATGCGCACATGATGGTTCGGCTTCCTTCCTCCATGGCTTTGGCTACCGCCATCACCATCCCCCGGTCTTTAAATGATCCGGTCGGATTTAATCCCTCGAATTTAAAATGAAGGTCGATGCCAAGATCCTTGGACAAATTTTCGGCGCGAATCAGCGGCGTGTTCCCTTCTTTAAGCGTGAGCAGCGGAGTGTTCTCGTTAACCGGCAGGTACTCTCTGTATGTTCGAAGCAATCCTTCGTATGGCATCTCTCTGATTCTCCTCTTCATTTTAAAAAATTATATAAGGACAGAACTTTCGTTTACGATGAAACTCGCTTAACCTTCAACCCGGTAGACGCTCTTGATCCGGCGTATAACCTCAAGGCCCTCGAAATGATCCAGCACCTTGTCCATGCTTGCCTTGCTTGCATTATGCGTAACGATGATAATTTCGGCGTCGGGGTTTTGTTCGTTCGGCTGCTGTACCACGGATTCCAGGCTAACGCCGTATTCCGCAAACACTTGGGTAATTTGCGCAAGCACCCCGGCTTTATCGTCTACATGCAGCAAAATAAAGTTTTTCGACATAATCTGGTCGTCGGTCTTCAGCTTCTTCACTTTATAAGGAACGATGGCCTTTAAGCCGTTAACACCCAGTTTCAGGTTTTTGATGACCGCCACCAAATCGGCTACCACGGAAGTGGCCGTCGGCATTTCACCGGCGCCCGGACCATAGAACATCGTCTCGCCTACCGCTTCCCCGTATACGTATACCGCGTTGAATACGCCATTGACGGCTGCGATCGGGTGGCTCGTGCGGACCATGGTCGGCTGTACGCTGATGCTTACCTGCTCATCCTGCCGGTCGGCGATGCCAAGCAGCTTCATTTCGTAGCCAAGCCTTTTGGCATACAAAATGTCTTCCTTGGAAACCTGGGAGATCCCCTTCACGCTGACATCTTTGAGCTCAACGTTTGTTCGGAAGCCCAGCGTCCCCAAAATAGCCATTTTGCGGGCGGCGTCCAGTCCCTCCACATCCGAGGTCGGATCCGCTTCGGCGTAGCCAAGCTCCTGGGCTTCAGCCAGGACGTCCCCGTAAGAAGCGCCTTCCTGACTCATTTTAGTCAAAATGAAGTTAGTCGTTCCATTTACGATCCCCATGATTTTCATGATCCGGTCGGACGAGAAACCCTCGATCAGGGTGCGGATAATCGGTATGCCGCCGGCAACGCTCGCCTCGTAAAACACGTCGCACTGCTTCTCCTGGGCCTTCGCCAGAATTTCGGCCCCATGCAGCGCCATCAGATCTTTATTCGCCGTTACGATATGTTTTCCACGGTCCAGCGCTTCCAGAATGTACTCCTTCGTCTGTTCTATGCCGCCCATCACTTCAACGACGACATCAATTTCGGGATCCCGGATCACTTCCCATGGATCATCGGTCATCTTCCCGCCGTCAACGGACACGCTCCGTTCTTTTTCTTTGTTTTTCACGGCAATTTTCTCGATGATGATCGGCGAGCCTACCTGGCTGCTCAAATCCTCCTGATGTCCTTCCACGATACGGACCACGCCCGTTCCCACAGTCCCTAATCCCAACAATCCCACTTTAACCGGCTTCATCTCGTACAACCCCTCCTGTGCTCATCCACTTATCTGTTTTTTGTTCATTATGCTTCTTTCAGCCTTGCCCAATCATTTGGACCCTTCTTACGCCTGTCATCCGCCGCATGCCTACAAGCAGGTCATCAAGTTCTTCGTTCAAACGGGAGACCTCGACGGAAATGACGACATTGGCGATTCCCTGCAGCGGAATGCTCTGGTGGATCGTAAGGACGTTGCCTCCTTCTCCGGCCACAAGCCCCAGTACTTCGGACAGCATTCCGGAACGGTGCTCCATGTCGATGGAAATCGTCACGATCTCATCCCTGTCCAACTGGTTGATCGGATGGATGCCGTCCTTGTATTTGTAAAAAGCGCTTCGGCTTAATCCCACCATTTCCACGGCCTCATGTACGGTCTTTACGTCTCCGGACGCCAGAAGCCTCTTTACCTGCATCGTCTTGACCACGGCTTCAGGTAAAATGTCCTCGCGGACCAAGTAATACCTTTCCTTCACAATCGTCCTCTCCTCAAAGACTCGTGTTTTCGTATAGTGGACATTATACTGGATAACCAGCTTGAGGGCAATACATTGAAGTCTATTTTGCAAACATTATCGAAAAAAGAAAAGGAGGCCATCCCGAAGTAGAAAAAATCTACTTGTGGAAATAGCCCCTTGATAATAACTCCATTTAAAACTGACCTATGTATAATATACGATACTTCCGCAATAGTCGCATTCCTTGGTTTGACGGGGATTGATTCTTATCCTGGCCCCGCATCCGTGACACTCCATGTCTTTTGGAAGCTGAACATTTTCTGCCTCTGCCTTATCCGATTCCCAATCCTCTTCATCCGCGCAATATTCGCAGTACTCATCTTCACCGCAATCGCAGCCTTCATCCGCGCAGTACTCGCAGTACTCATCCTCGCCGCAATCGCAGCCTTCATCCTCTTCGTCATTGTCAAAAATCAGGGAATCCCCGTCTATATAGACTCCATCCAAGGAGCAGGAATCGATCATGTACTGCAAATCGCATTTGACGACTAAGGGGGAATGACCGGTAATACGGGCAATCTCGTTTATATCGGCTATACCGTCTTCCAGCACCATTTTCTTATAATGTGCTTTAAGATCCAAAAACTTCTTATGTTCATAAACGCTGATCGTTAACAAAACAATAAACGGTACAACAAAAAACAAGCCATAATTATTGACTAGAAATTGGAAGGTTGGGCCGATTTCTACTTCGTTTCCCGCCTTAAATACCAAAATTACTATAAAGATGATGACGATTTGCCAAGCAAGTCGTCTGTAGTTTTTGCTTTTACGATAATTAAGCGGATAACTCTTCACGGCATGAATCAAACTTATAACAACGAATAAAGGAAAAAACAAAAACATACCCACAAAGATACAATCATCCCTATAAGCCATGGCTTTCATATACCTGCGATGATCAATGACTGTTTCATTCATTTACTTATCCCGCCTCAGAGTATTCAATTGTTTGGAACTCCCGCTCACGGTTAAGCATAATTCAAAACCACGCCGCAGTACTCGCATTCCTTGGATTCGCCGGGCCTCACCGTCATTTTGGCGCCGCAGCCGGTACATTCCACCGACTTTAGTTGGCTTGAAGTTGCCGCTTCATCATCGGCGAAGCAGCTTGAGTGCCCCTATATGCCACGTTCACATCGTCGTCCACAGTGGTTATTACGTTGTTATCCGCCTCTTCCACCAGAGCCTGTTCGAACCACACGCTGCCCTCCCCAACGTCACCGTCAGGCAGAAGCTGGTGCTCCATCATATACGTCAAATCCTCATGAACACGCTGGGTCGGCTGTCCGACCGTGCCTGCAATTCGATCGATTTTCCTCAAATTGTAGATACACAAAGCTTCATGGTATATCCTCATGAGTTTTCTAAAACGATCGCGAGCCCTCCATTCCAATAATTGGATTACAAGCATTGGTATAATGAAGAAAATGCCAAGGACAACGATAACCAGAATAAAGTCTTCTTTCACTTCCGGATTCTCAATAACTCCCCACCACAAAAGAAGGGTAAGCGCAAAAAAAATCGCCACTAGCTGGTAATTGATAAATCTGAAATTAATTGCCTTCCGGCTGTTTCGTCTATGCGTAAATATAACTCGGAGGATGCCCAGCGGAAAAAATACCGGACAGAATATAAAATTCCCAAATATGATTAGGGCATCCAGTTTATTAAGTGAAGGTTTATGATTTTCGATTTTTAACATTGCTGCTCTTTGATCCATGCTTATTCCTCCGTTAGAAAACAATTGCGATTAGTTCCCACCGGCCTTCAAATGCTTGAGCTGCATATTGCGTTCCATCAACGTCTCCTGAATGTCCAAAACGATGGAAACCGCTTCTTCGGCCAACGCGTCTTTTTCCTTTTCCCCTGCCGCCGCGGCAAGCCTTAACTGGTCTTCCAGCAGGCTTATTTTCTGCCGGATCAGGTCCTCCACGGCAGATAAGGAAGAATGCGTGATCGGGTCGCTGTAACGGATCCCCTCCTCAAGCTCCAGGATCAGTCTGTCCAATCTGTCATTCATGGGGTATGTATGGCGAAGGGAAGAAACCCAGGACAACGTTTCCTTCCGATCGGCGAGCAAAGCGCTTTCCTTAGACTCGTGCGCTCCCGCGTATTTCCCGGCCAGCGCGATCAGGCCCAGAATGCAGACGGCAATCAGGAACGTGGCCAACTGCATCACAAGATAAGCCGTAAACGTGATTTTCATCAGATAACCGAACAATACGATCTCTGCTCCTGCCGTGATGGCATAGATCCCGATCACCGTCGCTGTCGCAATCCGGAATGGAACCGGCGCGGAATTTCCGTTTCTAAGATTCAGCGTTTTGAAAATATACAGAACAACCATGATTTCGGCCGAAGCCGCAGCCATTCCCGAAACCCATACATGGGGAAGCCTGTGGCCTCCTCCACTCCCAAGCAATACAAACGATAACAAGGTAATGATGGCGAGCGGCATACCCGCAAACAAAACCCCTAACTGGATTGTTCTTTTACCGTTCAAGGCATTCCCCCGCTTTATAACAATTTTTGTCCGCATTCCATGCAAAATTTTTGTCCGGGATCGATTTCATGGCCGCAATGGCTGCAGGAAAGAACCGTGCTGCATCCGCAGCTTGGGCAAAATTTGGCCCCTTCCTTGAGCAACTCGCCGCATTCCCGACATATTGCTAAAGCTTTCCCGCACCCCGCGCAAGTTTTGGCACCGTCATCGTTGTCATGTCCGCAGGACGGGCAGGCATGGTAGGGATCCCCGCAATGAAGACAGAACTTCGCGTTTGGAGGAAGCGGTTGTCCGCAGTCGCTGCATTTGGTTGCAGAGGCATCTTGCAGGCTTTGCTCCTCCAGGCTATGACCGCATTGATAACAGAACCGCCCTTTCTCATCGTTCAACGTGCCGCATTTCAGGCAGGTTTTATGGCGAGTCTCCTTGCCCGCGGCTGCCGGAATGGTCATTTCCCCGGATATGCGGTTCATGGATTCGTACATGGGGTTGACCATGCCGAGTCCCATGCCCACCCCAAGGCCTGCTCCCACGAGCGAGGAATTTCCTCCGGGGTTTTTAGCGGCTCCTTCCAGCGTATCGAACGAACGCTCCTGGTGGTATGTATAACCGATGATGTCCATCTCCGCTTTTTTGGCTAACGCCTCTTTGATGCGCTTGACGGCCGGATCGTTATCCGGAACGTTGATGGAATCCACATAAAAGTTCAGCAGCTGAAGCCCGAATTCTTCGAATGCCGGGGCAATCGCCTCAAAAATGTGTTTGGAAATTTCAACCACGTAGGCATTGATCTCAACCACGCTGATTTTTTTATGAACGACATAGGATGATAATATATCGTGAATGTTGGACATCAGCACGCCGCGAAAATATTTGACCAGCGTGTCCTGGTCGAAGGTTTGCAGCGCCCCCACCATTTTGAGCAAAAACTTGCGGGAATCCTGGATTTGAACGCCGAATTGGCCGAACGCCCTTAACGAAACGATGATGTTATATTTCGGGTCCTGCAGCTGGAGCGGCGAGCTCGTTCCCCATTTGACATCCAGGGACTGAAGTTTATTAACGAACCATACCTCTGCGGTAAAAGGCGATTTGCCTCCAAATGGAAGGTTCACCACATTCGATAATATCGGTATATTTGCCGTGCTTAAGGTATGCGCCCCGCCGTAAATGAATCCAGCGCCTGGCCACCCTTAAACAGCACTGCCTCCTGTGTCTCGTTCACAATCAATTGGGTCCAGGTGCCCAGCTCCTGATTCGGATAACGCCAGGCGAATACGCCCGGAGGACCGTCATATTTCACAACCTCAATAATTGCCATGTCTACGCACTCCCTTTTACGCTTTCAAACACAGGTAATATTTACTATATCATTGTATACGAAAACTGGGAGATTTGGCGTAATAAAGTTGGAAAATATTAAAAAAACCGCCGGCCCCTTATCACAGGGGCGGCGGTTTCGACCTTAATAGTAGCTGCTGCCTTCCACAAACTCAAATTCAAAATCCCCGATACGCACGATCGTTCCATCGGTGGCCCCGCGTTTGCGAAGCTCGTCGTCTATGCCCATATGCCGCATCGTCCGGGCAAGCTTCAGGATGGCATCGTGCGAGTTCATTTGCATCCGCTTCAGCATGCGCTCGATCCGTTCGCTATGCACAACGTAAGCTTCATTGTCTCTGCTGATGGTGAACGCATTGTCATCTTTCTTATCAAACTTATACACTTTGCGCTCGGCCACTTCCGGCACATCTTCCACGGCGATCTCTTCCGGAATTTCATCCAATATTGCCGCGGCACGGTACAGCAGTTCCTGGATGCCTTGACGCGTCAGCGACGAGATCGGCATGATTTCAAGGTCCGGCCTCACTGCCTTCACTTTTTCGCGGAACGCCTGCAGATTCTCCTCGGATTCGGGCATGTCCATTTTGTTCGCCGCTACGATTTGAGGACGCTCTGCCAATACAGGATTGTACAATCGTAGCTCTTCGTTGATCTTTTGCCAATCGTTAAACGGATCCCTTCCTTCCGATCCGGCCATATCCACAACGTGAATGATAACGCGGGTCCTTTCCACATGCCGCAAGAATTCGTGACCAAGGCCTACACCCTCATGCGCTCCTTCAATCAGGCCCGGCAGATCGGCCATCACGAAACTTCGGTCGTCTCCTACTTCAACCATTCCCAGATTCGGGGTGATCGTCGTGAAATGGTAAGCCCCAATCTTCGGTTGGGCTGCGGAAACAACGGAAAGAAGCGTCGATTTTCCTACGCTCGGGAATCCGACAAGTCCGACATCCGCCATGACCTTAAGCTCCATCGTCACATAACGCTCTTCGCCTTCTTCTCCGTTTTCCGCTAACTCCGGTGCCGGATTGTTCGGCGTCGCAAAGCGGATGTTTCCGCGCCCGCCGCGTCCCCCGCGGGCAACGATAACCTGCTGCCCGTGTCTCGTCAGGTCTGCAATCACTTCTCCGGTGTCATCGTCGATGAGCACCGTACCGGGGGGAATCCGGACAATCATATTCTCGGCGTTTGCCCCGTGCTGGCTTTTGTTCCGGCCCTTTTCCCCGCGCTTGGCTTTGAAATGGCGCTGATACCGAAAATCCATCAGGGTACGGAGTCCCTCGTCCACGCGGAATATCACGTCTCCGCCTTTACCTCCGTCACCCCCGGCAGGTCCGCCGTTAGGCACATATTTCTCCCGCCGGAACGCAATCAGGCCGTCTCCGCCGTCTCCGCCTTTTACATACACTTTCGCCTTATCTACAAACATGGGTTCACCTTCCTCAAGTCACATACGGTACGCGCAGACGGTACGTCGTATGGCCCGTATCCACCTGCTCCACCCGAATCTCTTTATTATTGACAGCCATTTCAATGCGCTGCTTCATGCTGTCGGCATCACCGAAGGCCCCTTCTCCCTCAAATTCAACAATCAATTCTTCATCTTGTTCCATAAAGGTAAGAATGAGCTGCCTGTCTTCCTCCCAAGATGAACTTCCTCCGTCCTGGTAAGCCCTCAAAACCGCCATGACGGTATCCGTTAACGTTTCCTGAATATCGGGGGACAGCTTGCCTTCGAGCTGTACGTGATCCACCACTTCCACTTCCAACTGTAAACCGGTATTGTACGTCCGGTAGGAATGCAGGTAAAAAACGAGGGAAGGAATGCCCAGTTTTGAAATTTTGCTGTCCTGAAGCATCCGTTCCTTTATTCTTTCCACACAATGCACCGATTTATCATGCTTTCCCAATTGAATATAGCCATACAAAATCTGAAGTTCATTCATCCAATCATGCCGATGGTGGTTCAGCATCTGAATGGCGCGCTGTTCCAGGCTGTTTTCCAGGTATAGCCGGATCGCATGCTGTTTCCGCATTTCCCCGTGCCGTACAAGCCAGGCCGAACAGAGCGCAGCTGCAACAGACCAGACAACCACCGCAACCGCAGCTCCAAGCGTGGGATTCCATAACATCCATGCCGCAGGCATTAGAACCGTCAAACCTATGCCGGCCGCTATCCATCTCCAGGAATTCATCGTTTCTCCCCGTTCCTCAATACCGATTGGTTACATTCGCCAAACCCAAGTATACCATAGTCTTCATCAGGGATTCATCACCGGACTCTCGGATCTCTAAAGAAAAACGTCTATCGACGTACTTTCTCAGAAGACAGACCGCATTTAGCAGAAGTTTTTCTTGCGAGATAAGGAAGCCGCGTCTCCGAAGCTTATCCTTTCTTATCTCTTAAAAAAAGAAGCCCCCGGCAACTAATAATGCCGGAGACTTCTTATCTGTAAGCCCCTATAAGAAGCAATTAAGCTTCCACTGCAGCCGCTACCGGAGCAGCCTCAACCGGGTAGACGCTCACTTTCTTGCGATCACGACCCCAACGTTCGAATTTCACGACGCCATCGACTTTCGCAAACAAAGTATCGTCTTTACCGATGCCTACGTTTGTGCCTGGGTGAATTTTCGTTCCGCGTTGGCGAACAAGGATGCTGCCGCCGGTCACTACCTGACCGTCCGCACGTTTCACGCCCAAACGTTTCGCTTCACTGTCGCGACCGTTCTTTGTGGAACCCACACCTTTTTTCGATGCGAATAACTGAAGATCCAACTTCAACATGTTGTCTACCTCCTTCTTTTAGTAGTCATTTCTTTTATTTGAATATACTCACGGTATGAATCTGCAATTCCTTGCAACATCAGCACCATGGACTCGAGAAGCAGCTGAACTTGACCGGAATTCGTCGACTCCTCTTCAGACGGAAGCACCGCACTGAGAAAGCCGCCCTTCATTCGGGTCTCCATGATTGTACCGGTTAACGCTTCAATGGAGTTCACCGTACCTACGGTAACGCTGGAAACTCCGGCGCATACGATATCTTGTCCAGGGTCGGCATAACCCGCATGCCCCTTGACTTCAAAACCATGGATTCGTCCGTCTTCCTTGCGTGAAATTTGTACAGTAATCAATTACCGCACCTTCTTACGCTTGGATTTTCTCGATGGTTACTTTTGTATAAGGCTGACGATGGCCTTGCTTCTTGTGGTAGTTTTTCTTCGGCTTGTATTTGTATACAACGACCTTGCGGCCTTTGCCGTGTTTCTCTACCTTCGCGGTTACGGATGCACCGGAAACAACCGGCGTACCTGCTACCAGTCCGTCCCCTTTGGAAACAGCCAGTACACGGTCGAAAGTCACACTTTCCCCGTCACCTGCGTTCAGCTTCTCGATGAACAATACATCGCCCTCTTGAACTTTGTATTGTTTGCCACCAGTTTCGATAATAGCGTACATTTGCTTGCACCTCCTCATGTCTCAGACTCGCCTGATTCAGGTGTCCGTTCAATGGTTTGACCGTCCTTGTCAACCCGATCGGAGCGGTTACAGCATGTGCAGCAATTGCTCGCTATACACATACCTGATGATAATACCACAATCCGTTCATAGCGTCAATAGAATTACCGTTTAAACCATGCCTGTCCCGCCGCAAGCCTTACATATTCGGGAAAACGGGGCCAGGAAGCTTTCCCGGGCTTTTTTGCGCGTCATCTCCAAAAGCCCCAGCTTGGTCCAGCCGACCACAAAGCTCTTCGTCCGGTCTTTGCGCATGCCTTCTTCCATTACGGCGATGACCTCGCGCCGGTGTTCCTCTTCCTCCATGTCGATAAAATCAACGATAATCATGCCGCCGATGTCCCGTAGACGAATGATGCGCGCTATTTCCCGGGCGGCCAGCAGATTCGTTTTGGTAACCGTGTCTTCAAAGCTGTCCCCGCCTGTATACTTTGCGGTATTCACATCGATAACCGTAAGGGCCTCCGTCTGATCGACCACGATGGTTCCCCCGCCAGGCAGGATAATTTGTCTGGAAAAACCCGCTTTCAGCTGATCCTCGATCCCGTATGACTGAAAAATATGCCCCTTGCCCTCATAAACCCGGACCTTGGGATTGCTTCCCGGCATCAGATCAGCCAGATAGCTTTTCGCTTCACGGGCGTCACGCTCGCAGTCGATAATCATCTCGTCCCGATCGGGATCGAAAGCATCCCGGATAAACCGCTGCAAAATCCCCAGATCCCGATGCAATAAAGCGGGAGAAGAGGCTTCGGCGGCACGTTCCTGAATCCGCCCCCACTCCAGCCTCAACCATTCCAGGTCGCCTAAAACGGCTTCGACCGGCTCCTCTTCGGACACCGTACGCATGATAATGCCTTCTTCCCCGTGCCTCAGACGCTCCCCGATCATCTTAAGCCGCAAACGTTCCGCTTCCTTGGCTATCTTCTTGGATACCGCAACGTAATCGGAGTTCGGCATAAACACGATAAACCTTCCCGGCAGCGAAAAATGCGTTGTAACCCTGGCGCCTTTTCCGCCCCTCGCTTCCTTCATGACCTGTACCACCAGCTCCTGACCGACGGACAACAGTTCGGTTATGGAAGGTTTTTGCTTGGGCTGTTTTTCAAGGTGGGGATGCAGAACATCGTCCACATACAAGAAAGCATTCTTTTTCAGACCAATATCGACGAAAGCGGCCTGCATCCCCGGAAGCACGTTTACAACTTTCCCTTTATAAAAACTGCCGACGATGCTTTGCTCCCGGCTTCGCTCAGCCGCATATTCCACAAGCCTGTCATCTTCAATGAGGGCCATCTGGATGGTTTCCGGTTCACAGTGTACGATTAATTGTTTCATGGCTTCACCTCTCCATGGAAGACTACTCCATTGTACCATCCTATCACGAAGTCGCCCTTAAGGGGGCACTAAAACGCCATTTTTTTCCACATTGTTTCCTTCACGCTATTTACGGATACCACGGGGTCCCGCCGGATGCAAAGTACGAAGCTATCACATGCTGCTCCGGTACGACGGCCATCAGGCCTCCCTGGCGATTCATGACATAGATCAAATGATATTTCTCTCTTTTAAATAAACGCAAAATCTCATGCAAAGGTTTCGAGGAATCCGCAACAATCGGCTGCGCCCCAGCTGTCCTAAGCTCATGATCCTCAAACATCCGGCTTCGGGTCACCAAAAATCTCAAAAAGCGGTAAGGAACGTTGCGGTGATCCTCAAAATTCGAATAAGCCAAAAACAATCCGATCATAAGCAGGTTGAGCCTAAGCCCTTCCCCGCTCAGCAAGGGCCACAGTCCATATCCGAGCAGAAGAAGGCTGCATGCCAGACCGGCTCTGGCGGTCCACAGCAAAGTTGCATGATACGGAACAAACAGGCTGACTAAAGCCTGCAGTACCTTCCCCCCATCCAAAGGCAGAATCGGCAGCAAGTTGAACAAGGCGATGATCAGGTTGCCCTGAATAATGTACGACAAAAACGGCCCGTCCCCCAAGCCGGCGCTCTGGCACGTTAAGGCAGCGCCGATCATGATCGCGTTTTGCAGCGGCCCGGCCAAGGCAATCACGATTTCCCTAACCGCATTCAAACGTCCTTCAACATCCTCGATGACGGCCACTCCGCCAAACGGCAGCATCTGGATGGATCTTACCTTGAAGCCCATAGCCAGAGCCGCCCCCGCATGACCCAGCTCGTGGATGAACACGATCCCAAACAAAGTGAGCAGTTCCAAGAAACGGCCGGTAATTACGGACGCCAGCATGACGATGACAAAAAGAGGGTGCAGCGAAAGAACCGTGCCCCGGACGCTGATCAAAACGAGATCACATCCGCAGGATCCACCGTGCGATCGCCTTCTTTTAACATAAAGTAAAGCGCCGGTTGCTCCCCGCCGGATTCCGCGGGCAAG
The DNA here is from genome assembly GCF_000987955.1 of Paenibacillus sp. DMB20. Lineage (GTDB taxonomy): Bacteria > Bacillota > Bacilli > Paenibacillales > Paenibacillaceae > Paenibacillus_AQ. The sequence continues at coordinate 43,725 of NZ_LAZU01000039.1, read as the reverse complement.
GTTCCGACGACATCCCCTCCCTGCACCCAATCATTCACCTTCAGAGCCGAAGCGGCAAGTCCGCTGTACAGCGCGGTTCGCCTGCCCGTATGCTGGATCAGTACCGAAAACGTGGAATCCTGTAGTTTTTTTACTTCCAGAACCCGGCCTGTTTCAACGCTCTTGACCTCCGGCGAGGACTGCGAATCCTCTTTAGGCACGATCAGAATGCCTTTCATATCCATGGCAAAGGATTGCACGATGCGGCCGTTCAACGGCGGCGTCAATGATACCGAACCGTTGACCTTGGTCGTGTCCTGCTCGCTTTGTCCAAAAATCGGGATAAAAGACGGGGCCCCGCCGAAATGCTCCTCATACCAGGTTTGGGCCGCCTGAAAATCCATTTCCCGGCTCAAGCTGTCCATGATATAGAGCTGAGCCCGAACCGCCCAAGGCTCCTGTATCGAAAAAATTCCCCATACCGCCCCGAATAGCAGCGCACTAACGGTAATCCTTCGCAGCATGCTGCCGACAAAAGAAAATTTCTTCCGAGGAGGCGGCGCATCCGGCGATGCGTCATACCAGCCGCGGTAACCCTGCTTCCACAACTTTTCCGGGTCGGGCTCCATTTCCGGTGGAAGCGTGTCGGTATCCGGCTTAGAAAGTCGCGGTTGCTGTATATCATCGAATACCTTTCCATTCTTGACTGCCGGTTTATGAGTTTGAAATTCAAGGTTCTCTCCAGGTGCTCTTTTCTCCAAAATTTCCTTGATTCGAACTTGTCTCCTATGTTTAACCGAGGATTTGATGTCCAATGCTTTCTCCCCTTGGGGCTTGTTTTACTCTATCCTATGAGAAGAGCAAACCGGTTTAGAACAAGCCCCTTTTGCTCACGGGAGCAGACGTTATCCTCGGATTCGGGCCGGATTGAAGTATCCGACAACTCGGATAATGCTGTTAATGGAACAAAAAAACCGATGCGGGACAAGCGCATCGGCAAAGTAAACGAAGGATGATTGCATTAACCCATTCCGAAAAATTTCTTAAAGCGCGTAAACATTCCTTTTTTCTGATGAATCTGCATCAAAGGAACCGTGTCTCCAAGAATGCGGCGAGCGATATTCCGATAAGCGATGGCGGCCGAAGAATCGGGGTTCATGACCGTCGGCTCCCCGACATTCGCGGCTTTAATGACCAACTCGTCGTCCGGAACGATTCCGATAAGATCAATGTTCAGCACTTGGAGCACATCCTCGATTTCGAGCATATCGCCCGATTTCACCATGTTCGGTCGGATCCGATTGACCACAAGCTTGGGCGATTCCACATGGGAGCTTTCCAAAAGCCCGATAATGCGGTCGGCATCGCGCACGGCCGCGTTTTCCGGAGTGGTTACGACAATGGCCTTATCGGCTCCGGCAATAGCGTTTTTGAATCCCTGCTCGATCCCTGCCGGGCAATCGATGATGATGTACTCGTATTCCTTCTTCAATTCCAGGATGATGTCCTTCACCTGATCCGGTGAAACGGCGTTTTTGTCCTTCGTCTGGGCTGCAGGCAGCATATACAGCTCGTCAAAGCGCTTATCCTTGATCAGCGCCTGATTGAGACGGCAGCGCCCTTCCGCGACATCGCACAAATCGTATATGATCCGATTTTCGAGACCCATGACGACGTCGAGATTTCGAAGACCGATATCGGTGTCCACCAGACACACTTTTTTGCCCAGCAGTGCCAGGGCCGTGCCGATGTTCGCGGAGGTAGTCGTTTTTCCGACTCCGCCTTTGCCTGATGTTACGACGATTGCCTCTCCCATGTTCTACACCCCTTTAAACACATTAAAATCCCGGCCCAAACGAACGATGTTGCTGATCTTGTCTATTTTCATGCTTCCGTCCTGCAAATAAGCAAATTCCATGATCGTCTCGCGCGTTTCCCACTCATCCGGCGGTCTGCTGATCATATCGGAGATGCGCAGCTGGGTGGGAGCCAGGTAGGATGCCGCTATAATAGCGTTCTCGTTGCCTTCTACGCCTGCATGAGCCGTTCCCCGGAGGGCACCCAGTATGTAGATGTCGCCGGTCGCCGTAATGGTGCCGCCCGGATTGACATCTCCCAGGAACAATAAATCGCCCGCATGATGCAACACCTGCCCGGAACGAACCATTCCTGTCTTCACGGCAGGTCCGTACTCCGGCTCGGGCTCCGGCTCCAGCGGAGGCGATTCCACCGTACGAATAAGCAGATTCCCCTTTTGCTTCAAAATATCAAGGATGGATTGCTTTTGCTCTTCCGTGATGCGGCGGTTCCCCAACTTTATATCCACATGGATGATGGGACCGGTCAAAATATTTTGATGGCTATGCTCAAGCTTGTACCGAAGTTCGGTCAGCAATTCTTCCAATTCGCATTGATCGTCAAGCAGGAATACCAGGCCATCTTTGATGCCCTTAATCGTTACATGATTGGATTTTACAGCCATAAGCCTGTCCCTCCCATCTTCATACATTTCGCGCCCTAACCCTATAGTTCCTGCTGGTCTTCCTAAAATGTCAGATTTACGGATCAGGCTGCCTTGCTTCTCTTCGGCCCTTTGGCGATGAAATCGAATTGCTTTCGAAGAGGGACATAAATAATCAAGGCAAACGCAAAATGAATAAGGAGATCGGGCAGCATATGATTCAGCAGGGCCCAGTTATACGAATCCGGGTTTATCCGGAACAGCTTGTATATTCCGAACAGCATGCTGTCAAGCAGCAGGCTGCCCAGAATCACCGCCGTCATCATGATCGGCAGCGGCGCTCTCGGCGTCTTGAACAAGAGTCCGATAATATAAGCCGATACTCCCATCGTAAATGAATAAGTTCCGATCATCTCTCCATAATATACCACGTCGTGAAGCATTCCGAATACGAGCCCCAGAACCAGCCCCGTATGGCGGTGATGATAAATCGTCGCAAACAAAATGGCCACGTACATGAAGTTGGGATTGATTTTTCCCTGCAGCGAGCTTGGCGTCAGCCAAAAGCCGACGGTCCCCTGCAAAATGAACACCAAAAACAACAGCAGAATCAATACCTGATGACGTTTCATCCCTTGGGCTCCTCCGGCGTGAACACGACCAGAAGCGTTTTCCAATCCTGAAAGCTGGCCGACGGTTTGATCGTAGCCGTTTTGGTGAGTCCGAATTCGCCGGTTTCGACCTTTTCGACCGTTCCTATGATCATGCCGCGCGGAATGACGCCTCCGTTGCCCGAGGAAATGATGAGGTCTCCCTCTTTAATCTTATCATCCTGCGGAATACGGGTCATTTTCAGCATCTTTGTCTTCTTGTCATAACTTTCGATGATGCCGAAGGTATCCTTGTTCGAGGCCGTGGCGGCGATCTGCTGGCGTTTCGCGTCCTGCGGGTCAAGCGTCGTCAGCAATTTGACGGTCGAGGTAAAATTGCCGACATGGCTGATGACGCCGACCATCCCCTCCACAGAGGTTACGGACATGTTCATGCGAACACCTTCCTCGGCTCCCAGATCGATCACCAGCGTATGATTGTTCGGATCCTGGTTCACACTTAGCACGTTGGCCGGGCGATAATCATAGTCGAATCTCTTCTTCTGGGCTTCCGTAAATCTCAGCATGTTCATGTAATCGATGTTCTCGTTCTTGATGCGATGGTACTCCGCGCTTTCGCGGACGTACTGGGCTACCGTTTTTTTCAGGCGCTCGTTCTCCGCGTAAACTTCCTTCATGTCGCGTACATCTTCAAAGAAGCCCGCTATATAAGCAGCGGGCTTGTAAAATACGCCTTGCACAAAACCTACCGTATCCCTCACGAACTTCTCGGGCCAAGTCAACCCCATCCTTGGCCCTAGCGTGAAGCCCATAAGAGCAATGAACGTGACAAGCCCGATCAGCATAATAAACAGACGCTTGTTGCCTAGCAGCTTAAACAGTTTTCAACACCCTCTAACGTTACTGTTTTCTCTCCCACTTACCAGGGGTTGACACACATAAGTTCACACTACCGTTTGGAACGGACGGCAGAGCTGCTGCGGGATTTAAACAGGTGAATATTATCGAGCGCTTTTCCCGTACCGATCGCTACGCAATCCAGCGGATTCTCCGCCACGATGACAGGCATGCCGGTTTCCTCGGCGAGCAGCTTGTCCAGATTGCGGAGCAGCGCGCCTCCGCCCGTAAGCACGATACCGCGGTCCATAATGTCTGCGGCCAGCTCCGGCGGGCACTTCTCAAGCGTAACTTTCACGGCATCCACGATCGCGTTAATCGTATCGGCCAGAGCTTCGCTGATTTCATCCGATGTAATCGAGATGGTCTTCGGCAGCCCCGTTACGAGGTCACGTCCGCGAATTTCCATCGTTTCCACCGTTTCCAGAGGCATGGCCGAACCGACCTCCATCTTAAGCTGCTCCGCGGTACGCTCCCCGATCATGAGGTTATACTGGCGCTTGATGTAAGAAATAATGGAATCGTCCATCTCGTCGCCCGCAACGCGCACGGAACGGCTGGTAACAATGCCGCCTAGCGAAATAACGGCAACTTCCGTCGTGCCGCCGCCGATATCGACGACCATGCTGCCTGTCGGCTCCCATACCGGAAGGTCCGCACCGATCGCTGCGGCAAAAGGCTCTTCAATCGTATAAGCTTCGCGGGCACCCGCTTGCTTCGTAGCGTCTTCTACCGCGCGCTGCTCAACCGCCGTAATGCCGGAAGGCACGCATACCATCACGTTGGGATGGCGCGGAAACAGCGAGCGCTGCTTTTGCGCCTGGCGGAGAAAATACTTGATCATGGTTGCCGTCGTATCAAAATCGGCGATAACGCCGTCTTTCATCGGACGGATAGCGCGGATATTGCCCGGTGTGCGCCCAATCATCTTCTTGGCGGATTCGCCAACCGCCTCAATCGTTTTGGTATCCGTACGCAAAGCTACCACGGAAGGCTCTCTGACCACGATTCCTTTTCCACGGACATAAACAAGTGTATTCGCCGTCCCCAAATCAATTCCCAAATCTTTCGTGAAACCACCTAACATGCTGCAATCTCCCTTTCTTCCTCAATCTGAACTATTATATTACATCAGGCCCCGTTCCTTCAAACTTACAAACGTTCCGTCTCCAATGATCAAATGGTCCAAAACATCAATTCCGATAATACTCCCGGCTTCTACCAATCGTGAGGTCAGGGATATGTCTTCGGGACTTGGTGTAGGATCGCCGCTCGGATGGTTATGTGCACATACCAATGACGCACTGCTGCATTTGATAGCGGCTCTAAACACCTCGCGGGGATGAACGATGGAGGCGTTTAAGCTTCCCATGGAAAGCGTTTCTTGGGCTATGACGTGATTTTTAGTGTTTAAAAACAAGCAAACAAAGTGCTCCTTCTGGAGATAACGCAGCTGTTCGCTCAGCAACTCGGCCGCGTCGTGAGGGCTGCGTATGATGACCGGCTCCATATGCCTCGAACTGGCGAGCCGCCGTCCAAGTTCGATTCCCGCCTTAAGCTGAACGGCCTTGGCGGTTCCTATTCCCTTGATTTGCGTCAATTCCTCAATGCTGAGATCGACCAGATGGCGGATGCTCCCGATCTGTTTCAGAATTCGCTGTGCCACATGGACCGCAGACTCCTGACGGGTTCCCGTCCTAAGCAGTATCGCCAGAAGCTCAGCGTGGCTCAAAGCGCTCGCCCCATATGACATCATGCGCTCTCTAGGTCGTTCTTCATGGGGGATGTCGCGCAGCAAAAATGCGGGCGACTCCATAGTTTCCCCTCTTTCCTTAGACTTAAATCATACTCTGCCAATCCTGCCGAACAACTGAAATTAACCCAACACCGTTATTCCCATCTCTTCCAGCATATCGCTTAGAAGGGACAGGGGAAGGCCTACAACGTTAAAATAATCACCCTCGATGCTGTCCACAATGGTGGCTCCAAGGCCCTGAATAGCATACGCGCCGGCTTTGTCGGCGGGCTCCCCGCTGCGCACGTAGGAAACGATCTCTTCTTCGCTTAACGGCTTCATGCGAACGGAAGTTACCCGGTGGCGGACGATGCTGCGTCCCGTCTCCGCATCCACGCAGGCTACCCCGGTGTACACTTTATGGGTGCGTCCCTGCAAACCCGATAGCATTCTTACGGCATCTTGTTCGTCCGCCGGTTTGCCAAGTATATCACCCTCGAGAACGACAATCGTGTCACTCCCTACAATGACCGCGCTCCCGCTTGCTTCGGAAAGCTTGCGGTAGACAGCATCCGCCTTTCTTAGCGACAGGGTTTCGACAATCATATCGGGACTCCACCCGAAAGGCGTGTCCTCATCGGCATCGCTTCCCATGATCTCGAACGGGATCCGCAGCGATGCTATCAGCTCTTGGCGCCGCGGGGATGTAGACGCCAGTATAATGTATCGCGATGCCTTTTCTTTCACGAGGGTATGTCTCCTTTTGTAGTCAGAGCCTGCGGTACAGCCAGACCGCTGTGATCATGCCGATCAAACCCAGCAGGCAAAGCTTGATTTCAATGTTAATGTCATAGTTTATGATGTCCAATTGTGCTTCGGGCGACCACTTGATTATTGTCGAAGCGGTCAGAAAAGACAGAGCTTTGACAGGCAGCAGCAGTTTTGCGATCCACGTTCCGGTCAGCCACCCCAGCAGTATAAACAAAAAAAGCACTCCTGCGTTTTTCTTCATCCGTCCTCTTCCCTCGCCATTTTTTGACACCCTCATTATTATACGGTGTATCGGTAAGCAATACAAACAGAAATCCGGCAGGGGGAACTATTTCCAGTTCGCCTGCCGGATTTTGCAAATCGTAATCGGTTGCAGCATTTATAAAGCTTCTACAAGCTTTCTTTGACTCATGATATAGTTCATCATGCCCGCTTGAATTTCCCACAAATGCCCCTTGGCCCGATTTTTGTTGTATTCCGAAAGGGCCGTCACGGAACTGTTCATGCTCTGCTCCATGTTTTTAAGTTCAGTCCCTGCCTCGGGACCCAGTCCCAAAGAGACCAGCTTGATTGCCTCTATCCACTGCAAATGAAGACCGGTGATAGCTTTCATCGATTCCCCGTTCACGGGGCCCGGACTTTCCATGCTGAGCAAAGACGAGGATAACAAGCTGAGCTGTGATGCCAGTCCGCCGCTCACCTCGAAAAAAATGTCCAGTGCTGCCGCATCCCCTGCAAAAATGGCCGATTGCGCTCCAGGCATCGTCACTTCCCGTACATACAGCTCAACGCCCTCGTCCTTGAGCTGGCTGCTGAGGAGCTTAGCCTGCTCCCTGTCGGGCGAAACACCTGCATATACCCGGTTATCCATGGATGTATCGCCGTAAGCCGCAAGACCTGATTGCGTCAACTCTCCCTTGGCCTGTTCGGCGCGCTCCCCAGTGCTGAACACTCCGTATTGTAGCAGGTAAAAGGTCTTTTCGGGAATCGACACCGCGATCGAGGCCCCGCCCGCAGCCGGAGCAGCTCCGTCCGTTCCGCTATCGTTTTCGCCAGCCAAAGCGGCCGTTTGATCCGGACCGCTTTTTTCCGGCAAGACTTCCTTGTTTGAAGTTCCTCCGTTAAACATGTTGAGCACAATCGTTCCAAACAGCAGTCCGGTTAAAACGGCAGCCGTGATCGAACCGGCCAGCTTCCATACCGAGGTCGGACGGCGCGACCGGTAGTACCCGTAATCCTCCCGGACAGCGTAACCCCCGCCTTCCATATTACTGGGTTCAAGGTAATCTATTCTATCCTCCGATTCAGGAGAAGGCTCGTACCAAACATCCGTTTTCGCGTAAATTCCCCTATCCATTTTTTCCGGATCGACGATGAGAGGACCCCTGACTATCTCTCCTTCCGCTTGGCCGTCATCCGGCTCCTCGGTATGAAGCAGCCGCCTGTGCTCCTCTGCCAAACTTCCTCCGCCTCTGCGGTCATGCCGATATGGCCTGAACTCTTCATTCAAGCGGTCGTCCTCTTGATCAAACCTGATCGTCATTCGTGCCTTGTTCATCCGTCCGTCCACCTCGCTCGTTCCTCTTCTACAACTACCTATATGTAGGACGCAGACAAGTTATGAACGGAAGCTGACAAACAAGCAAAAACTCCTCCGTCCTATAAGAAGATGAAGGCGTTTTTCGCAAAAAAACCACCCGGCTCCCTGAAGAGTTCAAGGATCGCGGGTGGTTCGATTATAACGAATATTCAAGCAGGATCAACATCGGCGTAAATTATTTGCCGCCTTTGAGGGAGTCGGCCAGAGACGCTCCGACCTTCCAAATATCTCCGGCTCCCATGGTCAAGACCAGATCGCCCGGTTGAACCCGTCCTCTGAGATCGTTCAAGACGTCCTCTTTGGTCGGCAGGTAACGGGCCCCCGCATTGCTGTTGCGGATAATCAGTTCGACCAGCTTGGCGGAGCTGACGCCTTCGATCTGTTTTTCGCCGGCAGGGGAATAAATATCGGTAATGATCACCTCGTCGGCTCCGCCGAAAGCACGGCTGAACGCGTCCAGCAGGAAAAACGTTCTGGAATAGCGCTGAGGCTGGAACACGGCAATGATCCGCTTCCCTGTTGCTTTAGCGGCACTGACCGTAGCCTCGATCTCGGTAGGATGATGGGCGTAGTCATCGATGACGAGTATATCATCAATCTCTCCAAGCACTTGAAATCGGCGCTTGGCTCCATTGAATTTAAAGATGGCCTTGGTTATATCCTCGAATGGCACTCCTGCCTTCATACAGGCGATTACCGTAGCCATGGCATTATACACATTATGCTTCCCGGGCACGGACAGCTCGACCTTTCCGAGTGCCTGCCCGTCGCGCGACATCGTAAAGGAAACATGCCGGTCTCCAAGCACCAGCTCACTGGCGGTATACTCCGCATCTCCATGAATGCCGTACGTGGTGACTTTGTTTTTCAACTCCGGCAGGATGGCACGGATGTTCTCGTCATCGGCACAAACAACGGCGGTTCCGTCTTCCCGAATCTGGCTTAAAAATTGCACGTATGCGGATTTAAGCCGGTTGAAATCACCGTCATAATTCTCAAGATGGTCAGCTTCAATGTTTAAGACGATCCCAAGCCAAGGGTGGTACTGAAGGAACGAGCCGTCGCTCTCATCCGCTTCGGCCACCACGTAATCCCCCTGCCCTGCCTTGGCATTCGTGCCCACATTCATGATTTCTCCGCCGATAATAAAGGTAGGGTCGACGCCGCATTCTTCCATAACCAAAGCGATCATGGACGATGTCGTCGTTTTTCCGTGGGCGCCCGCTACCGCGACGCCTTTCCTTTCATTCAGCAGTCTTGCAAGCATTTGGGCACGGTGGAGGACCGGGATGTTCAGTTCCTCGGCGGCCAGCCGTTCCACATTATCCCTGGACAATGCGGTAGAATAAACGACCAGGTCCGCTCCCTTCACCTGTTCCGCCGTATGGCCAATATATATTTTGGCGCCTTTGGCTGCCAGCTTTTCCGTTAACTCCTGGGAAGCCACGTCAGAACCCGTGACCTTATACCCCATTTCCAGCATAACCCGCGCAATGGCGCTCATTCCATAGCCGCCAATTCCGATAAAATGAACATGTTCTGAAGTATTCAACAGATTTTCACCAACCTTTTTCAGCATCGGAAAGTCCCAGGAGGCTGGAACGCACGTCGGCTATCAGATATAACGTGCCCGACACCACCCCAAGATCCTCCGCTTCCGTCCGTGACTTCAACAATTCAAGTGCGTTTTTCCAATCCGGTTCTATGATGATTTGCAGCGTTTGTTTGGCGTATTTCTCCCTTATCTGCTCTACGATGTTCCGTAACGCGTTGGCGTCCATTTTTCTCCGGAAATCCGGTTCGGTCAGGATAAGCGTATCCACTATAGGCAGTATATGCTTCAAATACGGTTCATGATGCTTATTTGCCAGCATTCCCATCATCAAGTTAAGCTTCCGGTATTCATAAATTTGCGGGAGGCTTTTGGCCAAGGATTCCGCTCCCTCGGGATTATGGGCCCCGTCCAGGACGATTCGGGGGGAGGAGCCTACCTGCTCCAGCCTGCCGGCCCAGCGCGTTTCCAAAAAGCCCTTATTCAAATCCTCTTTCTCGATAACAAACGCCATGTAATGCCGAAGCACCTCAAGCGTCATCATGGCGCAGGCGGCATTCGCGCACTGGTGCTCCCCCTGCAGCCCTATGCGTATTTCCGCCTCGCGGAACGGACCCGAAAAAGAGAACGTCTGCCCCTCTTCGTCCCCTCCGAGCCGCCGATAGGAAAACTGCTCCCCGGCCAGGTACAGCGTCGACCGGTTCCGGGCTGCGGCCTCCTTGATAACCTTCACCGCTTCCGGCTGGGTTACCGCACTGACGACAGGCACGCCCGGCTTGATGATGCCAGCCTTCTCCCCGGCGATTTCGGCAACCGTCTCGCCCAAAATGTCCGTATGGTCCATGCCGACATTGGTAATGACGGAAACGACCGGATGAACGATATTCGTCACGTCCATTCTGCCGCCGAGGCCGGTCTCCCATACGACGACATCCGGTACGCTTTCCTGGGCGTAATACAAAATCGCCAAGGCCGTCGATACTTCGAACATCGTCGGCGAACCGAGCTCGCCGCCGGCTATCTCCTGCACCAGCGGATACAAGCGATTGGCAAGCCTCAGCAAGGTCTCCTCCGGAATATCCTCACCGTTATATTGAAACCGATTCGTGAATTTCGTGATATACGGCGATGTGAAGGTTCCGACAGAATAACCGCTTTGTATAAGAACCCGGGTCAGAAAAGCACAGGTCGAGCCCTTGCCGTTCGTTCCGGCCACGTGAATAAACTTCAGCCGGCGTTCCGGATTGCCCAGCATCTCCATAAGTGCCTTGATCCGGTCAAGCCCGGGACGGATACCGAATGGGATCAGGCCGTTAATCCATTCCACGGCCTCTTCGTAACTTTGAAGAGGGGCCGACTGGCCGGCCCCGTTGTGGTAACTCATGCTTCTCACCTTCAGGTCAATATTCTAGGGTTTATCCTTTTAACTCTTCAATCCGGGCAATGACTTTGTTCCGTTTATCCGTATAATCGGCCTGCTTGGCTTTCTCTTCCTCGATGACCTTGGCAGGGGCTTTGGCAACAAACCCTTGGTTGCTCAGCTTTTTCTCTACACGTTCAACTTCGCTGTTCAGGTGCTGTAACTCTTTTTCCAGTCGGGCAATCTCCTGGTCAATGTCAATCAGCCCGGCCAGAGGCAGATAAAGCTCGGCTCCCGTCACGATGGCGGTCATCGCTTTCTCCGGCGTTTCCAGTTCAAGCCCTGCCGTATACTCGGAGGTATTGCAGAACCGGCGGATGTAATCCGCGTTCCGTTCCACGATTTTGAGTACCTGCTCGTCGGATGCTTTAAGTTTAAGCTCGATTTTTTTGCTCATCGGCACATTCACTTCCGCCCGGATATTACGGACTGCACGGATAACGTCCATAAGCATTTCCATTTCGGCTACGGCCTCTTTGTTTTCCAAAGAAGGATCGTAAGCCGGCCAGGAAGCCAGCATGACCGTTTCGCCTTCATGAGGCAAGTGCTGCCAAATTTCCTCGGAGATAAACGGCATGAACGGATGAATCAGGCGCATCGTGCGATCCAGGACGTAGACGAGGACCGACTGGGTATTTTTCTTGGCTGCCTCATCTTCCCCGTAAAGCGCAAGTTTGGCGAACTCGATGTACCAGTCGCACAGGTCATCCCAGATGAAATTGTAGAGCAATCGACCCGTTTCGCCAAATTCATACGCATCAATTAGACGCGTAATATCCCGTGAAGTTTCGTTCAGGCGATGCAGAATCCAGCGATCGGCGGTACCGAGATCACCGGTGATATCGATATCGCTATGTTTAAAGCCCTCCAGATTCATTAACGCAAATCGCGATGCGTTCCAGATTTTATTCGCAAAGTTCCGCGCCTGCTCCACCTTTTCCCAACGGAAACGGAGGTCTTGGCCCGGCGTGCTGCCTGTGGAGATCATATAACGCATGGCGTCCGTACCGTACTTCTCGATAACTTCCAGAGGATCCACGCCGTTCCCGAGCGATTTTGACATTTTCTTGCCGTCGGCATCGCGAACAAGCCCGTGCATGAGCACATCCTTAAACGGTTTTTCGCCCGTAAATTCGAGTGCCGTAAAGATCATCCGCGCTACCCAGAAATAAATAATGTCATATCCCGTAACCAGAACATTCGTCGGGTAGTAGCGTTTAAGATCTTCGGTCTGGTCCGGCCAGCCCAGCGTGGAGAACGGCCACAGCCCCGAGCTGAACCAGGTGTCCAAAACATCCTCGTCCTGCTTGAGGTTCGTGCTTCCGCACTTGGAGCATGCATTCACTTCATTATGGGACACGTGCATTTCTCCGCACTCGCCGCAGTACCAGGCCGGAATGCGATGTCCCCACCAAAGCTGGCGGGAAATGCACCAGTCGCGTACGTTTTCGATCCATTGAAGATACGTTTTCTCGAAACGCTCCGGTACGAAATTGACGCCTTCGCCGGATTTTTGCGCTTCGATCGCTCTTTCCGCGAGGGGCTTCATTTTTACGAACCACTGGGTGGACAAATACGGCTCAACAACGGCGCCGCTCCGTTCGCTGTGACCCACCTGGTGGACATGGTCCTCGATTTTAATCAACACGCCGGATTCTTTCAGATCGTTCACGATCTGCTTCCGGCACTCGCTGCGGTCCAGTCCCTCGTATTTCCCGGCATAGCCGTTCATCGTACCGGTTTCATCCATCACGGTAATTTGCGGCAGGTTATGGCGCAGGCCCATTTCAAAATCGTTAGGGTCATGGGCCGGGGTAATTTTTACGGCGCCGCTGCCGAAGTCCTTCTCGACGTACTCGTCGGCAATAACCGGTATTTCGCGGCCGACGATCGGGAGAACCAGCGTTTTGCCGATCATGTCCTTATACCGTTCATCCTCCGGGTGAACGGCCACGGCCGTATCGCCGAGCATCGTTTCCGGACGGGTGGTGGCTACGGTAATGCTGCCGCTTCCATCCTTAAGCGGATAGCTTAAATGATAAAGGTGGCCCTGGATTTCCTTGTATTCGACTTCGATGTCGGATAATGCCGTGCGGGCGGCCGGATCCCAGTTAATAATATATTTTCCGCGGTAGATCAGGCCCTTTTCGTAAAGCTTGACGAAAACCTCGCGAACCGCCTTGGACAACCCCTCATCCAGCGTAAACCGCTCACGGGAGTAATCCAGGGAAAGTCCCATTTTGGCCCACTGATCCCGGATCGTATTCGCGTATTGTTCTTTCCACTCCCACACTTTCTCCAGGAATTTTTCTCTTCCGAGATCGTAGCGGGTGATGCCCTGCTCGCGCAGTTTCTGCTCCACCTTCGTCTGCGTGGCAATTCCCGCATGGTCGGAGCCCGGCAGCCACAGCGCGTCATAACCCTGCATCCGTTTTACGCGAATCAGGATATCCTGAAGGGTGAAGTCCAGCGTATGTCCGATATGAAGCATGCCGGTGACATTCGGCGGCGGAATGACAATGGTGAAGGGCTCGGCATCGGGACGCTGTCCCGCTTTGAAAAAGCCTCCCTCTTTCCAGTACGAGTACCATTTCTGCTCCGCCGCTTTGGGGTCGTACGTTGTCGGCATTTGAGCCGGGGTCTGGTTTTCCTTGTGTTCCATAATCTCTTACCTCCGTTACTTAGTAAGCATTGCCATACAGAATGGTTTTAGCCGTTTTTAACCGTAAGAACTTTCGTTTGTGGCCGGCAACAAGAAAAACGTCTATCGACGTACTTTCTCAGAAGACAGACCGCATTTAGCGGGAGTTTTTCTTGCGGTATCAGGAAGGTCCATGCTTCGAAGTTTATGCTTTCTGATATCTAAAGAAAAACGTCTATCGTCGTACCCCAAAGAGGACGGACCGCATGCAGCAGAATAAGTTTCTCTTGCGATACAGGGAAGCAGTCGGAAGATGTTATGCATCCCTATATCATCAAAAAAAGCCCTTCGTCCTCAAAGGACGAAAGGCTTTAGTTCTCTCGCGGTACCACCTTTGTTTCGCAGCGTTTGATCTTTCTCGCCGTTCCGGCTGAACGCCCATCTCAAATCGATCAAGCGATGCGACACTTTATACAGGTAACGGCTGCAGCCGGCATGCTCTAACTTACACCCTAAAAGTACGTGCAAAGCTCAAGCAGGCAACTCCGGGGCGACTTTTCGCAAGCTGGTTCCTGCGGAATCTCTCAGCGCTGCAATTCCGCTCTCTGAAGGCCATCTCTTCCTACTCTTCCCGTTCTTCGTTGTTGGTTGGTAATTTCCTTTATTGTATTCCGCTTTTTCTGTGATGACTATAGACAACTATAACCTTCTTGCTGACCATAGTCAATATTTCGAGCCATAACGCGAAGGAATTGTTGTATTTCCAAAGCAAAAACCGCACATCCTTGATGTGCGGTCATGGATCAACCCTTTAGATGCGCCATGATGAGGGCAATGGTCAGGGGATGTACAATATCTGGCCTTCCTCCACGCTTTGGTCCGACAAACGGTTATAAAGAAGCAGTTCCCGCGGACTAAGCTGGTACCTCTCCGCGATGGCCTCCAGCGTCTCTTCCCGTTGGACAATGCACAGCCTCACCTTGCGGAAAGGGGTATCCTCCTGGCGGCCGCCAAGAAACAGCGATTTCCACTGCACGTCTTCCGCAGCGGCTGGCTCAGCCGTTTCTTCTTTAGGCTCCTCCTCCTCGCGGATGGCGGCTTCCTGCTCTTGAACTGTCCGGCTGGACTGTAAAAGGGAGGAGAATCCCACGCCTCCGGTATTGTTGACGGTGCTGTTTTTGCTCGAAAAAGCAACCTTTAGCTCCGGTTTTGCCAAAGGCTCCTCTTGCAAGGCAGTCTCTTCCGCGGAAACCTCCTCCTGAAGGGCCTCCGCCTCGGCATAGGTCTCTAGCGGTTCGATAACCGATGTCTCCGGTACGGAGGAATGCGCCGGTGCCTCCTCATCCTGACGCTCGGTAGCAATCCCTGGGAAAATGCCGGATTCATGGACAGGCTCTTCATTCTGCGTCTCCGGTGCACGCTCGAAGTTCCATACATTCGGGTTCGACGGTTCCGAACCGCTTTGAGCCTGAACCGTAAAGGGCTCTTCGACCGCATCGGTATCGGCGGGCTGTCCTGCTTGCGCAAACGGGTCCCTATGTAACTCCGTCACGGATTCATATGCGCCGTATGGGGCGGCAGCTTCGACATTATTCCCGTATGCAGCGTTGAATCCGTCTGCAGGCACCGGCTTTTCATCCGGGTATGCCGGATCGGCAGGAGGCTGGAACACGTAACCGGCTGCCTGGACCGTCGCGGAGCCGCTATCGAATGCCTCCTGGTGACCAAAGGCCTGCCCCGTTTCAGCCTGAGGTTCTGCCGTCTGTCGGTCCGCTTCCCGAAAATCGGCATGGTCTTCCGAAGGCATGTCGGGAGCATGTACCACCGTGATTTCCTCATCATTCCATGCTCCGTCCGACGCTTCCTGAACGGCTGCCTGAATTCCTTTTAGGGATAGCACGCCGGTAATGTTCAGGCTTCGCTTTGAGAGAAGATCCACATCAAAGTTTTCGATTTCCACCGCAATGTCCTCAAGCGATGTCACCCGGTTCAGCGGAACGGTGATTTCCACAGGTATCCAATGCTCCAGAGGCTCGGATTCTCCCTCTTCGGTATCGCCTTTATACAGGCCCGCCAAAAGCAGATGACCCCGAAGCGTCGCCTGCTCTTCCTGACTGATAACCTGGATATGCGGGATCAATTCGGCCTCTTCCAGCTCTTCAATTCCCGGCAGATCTTCCGCTAAAATTATTCGTTCGTAAATATCAAACCGCAATCCGTAGGACTGGTCGAACACGGGAATGTCCTCCTTTTTGGCATATACTATCCGCGGCGGGTCCCGCGGCATGAGCCCGTTGTCGTCACTCATTTTATCTATATGCCGAAAATAGGTGAGCATGCCTCTTTTGAGGAACAAGGACCGGATAGCCGATGCGGTTCTTGCCGTTTCGTTCTTCATACATAAAAATATCCCCTTCAAGTTCCACTCGATCCTCATGGGTAACATAAGGTTTTCTCGAGTGTCTGCTTGAAGGGGATAATACCATGGACAACGCCTTATCGAGGAAAAGGCTTGCTTGCCATTTGCTCTTTCAGCCGGATCAGGTCATCCGGCCACGGCGCTTCAATCTCCACCTCTTCCCCCGTAAACGGATGGGCGAAGCAAAGACGCGCTCCGTGCAGCGCCTGGCGGTCAAAGCTAACGGAATACCCTCCATAGAGCGAATCACCCAGAATCGCATGCCCCATGTGGCTCAGATGGACGCGGATCTGATGTGTCCGTCCCGTCTCCAAACTTAGGTACAGAAGACTTGCCTCCCGGTAAACCTCCGCATCGAGTATCCGGGTAACCGCATGCTGGCCGGTCAGGGAAACCCTGCGCCGTTGGGCGTGGTGCCGATCCCTGCCAATCGGCAGATCGATAACCTTCAGGTCGGGCGATACCCGGCCCTGAACCAGCGCCGCGTAGATCCGGACGATCTCTTTTTTTCTCATCGCCTCGTCCAGCTTGAGCTGGGCATACTCGTTCTTGGCGTAGAGCACGGGCCCTGTCGTATCTTTGTCCAGCCTATGGATATGCCGTACGGCGGCCTCCGTTCCGGATGCCTCATAATACGCAGCGACCGCATGGTTCAGCGTCGTTTCATTACCGCGGTCGTCCGGATGAACCGCCATCCCCGCCGGCTTGTTCACCACCAGGCAGAAGTCATCCTCGTACAGAACATCCAATTCGGCCCATATCGGCTCGATTCCCGCTTCTCTGGAAGGAAAGAGGGACAGCCGCAGCCGATCCCCCCTCCACTGGATTCCTCCGTTATGACGAAGCTTTTTCGCCAGCTTTTCCGGCATGAAAACGGTATCCGTCAGCCACTTGTCCGTGGCTTCGTCCCGATCCGTCAAGCCGGTGAGTGCTTTTCCTGGCGTCAATTCCAGCCATTCGCCCCGCCGGGCCCAGCTTCCCCGGTAGCTCACAGGCTTTTCAAGGCACGGCGGTTGGCTTCGATGGTCGCCTCGATATCCGCCTCAGCATGAGCCGCGGATATGAACATGCCTTCGAACTGGGACGGCGGAACGCTGACGCCTTCCTGAACCATGGCTGCAAAATAGCGGCGGAATAAATCCAGATCGCTCGTCTTCGCCGTGTCAAAATTAACAACCTGCTGATCCGTAAAGAACGGGCAAACCATCGAGCCGACCCGGTTGATGGTTAGCGGAATGCCGAATTCGCGGGCGTTCTGCTCAAGCCCGGCCTGAAGCTGGGCTCCCCGCTCCTCAAGCTGATCGTATATTTCCGGTGTCAGCAGCTTCAATGTAGTATATCCGGCAGCCATAGCCAGAGGGTTGCCGCTGAGCGTGCCCGCCTGATAAATCGGACCGGCAGGGGCAATCTGGTTCATGATTTCCTTCTTTCCGCCGTAGGCGCCCACAGGCAGTCCGCCGCCGATGACTTTTCCGAGGCATGTCAGGTCCGGTTCGATCCCGAAACGTCCCTGGGCACAGTGAAGATCGACCCGGAAACCGGTCATCACCTCATCAAAAATAAGCAGGCTGCCGTAATCGGACGTCACCTTGCGCAGTCCCTCGAGGAAACCCTCCCGGGGCGGAACCACGCCCATATTGCCGGCCACCGGCTCAACAATGACGGCTGCGATCTCTTCGCCAAAGCGCTCGAATGCCAGCTGTACCGATTCAAGGTCATTATATGGAACGGCAATCGTGGTCGTGGCCACCGCTTCGGGAACGCCTGGGCTATCTGGTAGGCCGAGCGTCGCGATGCCCGAACCCGCTTTGATCAGCAAACTGTCCGCATGGCCGTGATAAGACCCTTCGAATTTAATGATTTTGGAACGTCCCGTATAACCGCGGGCGAGCCGGATCGCGCTCATGGTCGCTTCCGTGCCGGAGTTGACCATCCGTACGATTTCCACCGACGGCACCCGTTCGCAAACGAGCTTGGCCATTTCCGTCTCCAAAAGCGTCGGCGCGCCAAAGCTTGTTCCCTTCATCGCCGTCTCGCGAAGCGCCTCCACCACCTCGGGATGCGCATGACCCATAATCAGCGGCCCCCAAGATCCCACGTAGTCGATAAAAGAATTCCCGTCAATATCGTACACGCGGCAGCCTTCTCCCCGATCCATGTAAATCGGGGTCAGGCCTACCGATTTGAACGCCCGGACCGGGCTGTTCACGCCACCCGGGATATACTGCTTCGCCTCTTCAAAGGCCGTACGCGAAGCTTCCTCTTTTCGTTTACCTTGCTCATTCTCGCCACTCCTATCTGTCCGATGACATAACTATCTTAACGGTTCCGTATCCAGCCCGCCGCATCCTTGGAAAAATACGTGATGATGATATCGGCTCCGGCACGTTTCATGCCCGTGAGCATTTCCATAACGATCGCTTTCTCGTCAATCCATCCGCGCTCGGCCGCAGCCTTGATCATGGAATATTCGCCGCTGACGTTATAAGCGACCAACGGCAGATCAAATTGGTCGCGAAGCAGCCGGACGATGTCGAGATAGGCAAGAGCCGGCTTCACCATCAGCATATCGGCTCCCTCAAGCACGTCGCTCTCGGCTTCGCGGAGCGCCTCCCGCATATTGGCCGGGTCCATCTGATAGGTCTTGCGGTCCCCGAACTGGGGAGCGGAGTCGGCCGCATCGCGGAAGGGCCCGTAAAATGCGGAGGCATATTTGACCGAGTAGGACATGATCGGAATATGCTGGAAGCCGGCTTCATCCAGAGCCTTGCGTATCGCCTGTACAAAACCGTCCATCATGTTGGAAGGAGCGATAATGTCGGCTCCCGCTCTCGCTTGCGATACCGCCGTCCGGGCAAGCAGTTCCAGGGACTCATCGTTGATGACGTCCCCATGGACGTGTCCGTCCCGCTCGAAGGTATGTACCATGCCGCAATGGCCGTGGTCCGTAAACTCGCAAAGGCATGTATCCGCGATGACGAGCAGGTCCGGATGCCACTCTTTAATCAGGCGCGTTGCTTCCTGAACGATTCCGTCATCGGCAAAGCCCGATGTCCCGACGCTGTCCTTCGTTTCCGGAATACCGAACAGCAGCACGGCCGGAATGCCCAGCGCAGCGATTTCGTCCACTTCCGCCTTCAGCGTATCCAATGAGAAATGATACACGCCGGGCATCGAAGTAATTTCATTCTTTATTCCGCTTCCATACGTTACGAATATCGGTTGTACCAAATCCTCCACGTTCAACACGGTTTCGCGAACCATGCTGCGGATGCCCGCGCTTTGGCGCAGACGCCGGTGGCGCACAATCGGAAAGCCCATTTTATTCCCTCCAAGTTTAAATAATTGTCGTTCATTCCCTAGATGCATATCTATGAATGCTCAAAATATATTCAATCAGTCGCGGTGCCGCCTCGGCTCATCCTTATTCCACTCGCACAGAGCCTCCACCAGACTGTCGATCGTCGCTTCCTTGGCCATCATGGAAACGTGAAGGCCGGCTTTTCTGGCCGTGTCGGCAGTCAGCGGTCCGATACAGGCAACCGCGGAATCCCGCAGAAGTTCTGCCGGCGGGGTCTTTCCCATCTTTTCCAATATGCGAAGAAGGTTAGTAACCGTGGACGAGCTCGTGAACGTAACCGCATGGATTCCGCCTTCCTCGAAGAGCTTCATTAATTCGTCGTCGTCTTCTCCGGCCAGTACCGTTTCATAAGTTTTGATATCGGTTACCCCAAGACCCATTTCTTTCAACTGCCGAGGCAGCCAATCCCTTGCGAGATCCCCCCGCGGCAGAAGAACCTGCTGGCCTGGCTTCATCTGTTCGCCGTACGCGTCGACAAGCCCCTCAGCCTGGTATCGTTCCTTCAGAACTTCCGCGGCGATACCGCGTTCGCGCAAAGCAGCCCCCGTCGCCGGTCCGACCGCCGCGATTCTTGCACGTGCCAGTGACCGGATATCTTTGCCTGCCTCGCTCAAGTGACGGAAGAAATACTCCACTCCGTTCACGCTCGTAAAAAAGACCCAATCATAAGAGACCAGCCGATCCAACGCTTGTCGGATATCCGACAAAGCCTTTTCCGACGTTGGCATCACCGTTTCGATGACCGGAAATTCATAAGGCTCGCCGCCCAACTCCTCGATGCGGCCGACAAGCTCGCTGGCCTGGCTCCGGGACCGTGTCACAAGAATTCTTTTGCCGAAAAGCGGCAACTGCTCAGCCCACTTCAAGTGCTCCCGCTGCAGGACAACCTCCCCGACAACGATCACGGCGGGAGGCTGAAAATTGGCGGTTTTCACTTTTTGCTCGATGTTCTCGAGCGTGCCGGTAATCGTATCCTGTTCCGCGCGCGTGCCCCAGCGTACAAGGGCTACGGGCGTTTCCGGCGGTCTTCCGTGAGCCATCAGCTGGCGGCTGATATACCCGATTTTGGCAACTCCCATCATAAAAATAAGGGTCCCTGTCGCGTTGGTCACTTTGTCCCACTGGATCATGCGGTCCAGCTTGTCGGGGCTCTCGTGCCCTGTAATGATCGACAGTGAAGAGGCAAGATCCCGGTGTGTCACCGGTATCCCGGCATACGCGGGAACGCTGATCGAAGATGTGATTCCCGGGACAATCTCAAAAGGTATCCCGTTTCGGTACAGCAGTTCCGCTTCTTCCCCCACCCTTCCGAAAATGGTGGGATCGCCGCCCTTCAGCCGGACGACCTTTTTTCCTTCGAGCGCCAGATCGACCAGCAGCTGATTGATCTCCTCCTGCTTCATCGTGTGCCTGTCCGGAAGCTTGCCGACATAAATCTTCTCGGCTCCCGGCTTCAGCCACTTCAGAAAACGGGGAGACGCCAGCCGGTCATAAACCACGGCATCGGCTTTTTCCAGGCATTCCTTCCCTTTTATCGTGATCAGCCGCGCGTCCCCGGGACCCGCTCCGACCAAATAAACCTTGCCTGCCATCCGATCATCCCCTAACTTGTGCCAAAATCTCTTCTGCTCCCATAGCTTTCAGCTGTTCGGCAACCTGGATGCCGAGCCTGTCGGGATCCATTCCCTCCGCTGATTTTTTCAGTATCCGATCTCCATCGGGGGAACCTACCATTCCCGTCAATCGTATAATTTTTTGCCCTTCATGGGAATGACCTGTCGGCGCTTCCGCAAGGACGGCATAAGCTCCGATCGGAACCTGGCAGCCGCCGTTCAGCTCGTTCAGATACTTGCGTTCTGCGGCGACCGTCCGTGCCGTATCTTCATCATTGTATAAGGAGAGAAGGCGAAGAAGCTCCGCATCGTTCTCGCGGCATTCAATGCCGAGAGCCCCTTGTCCGACGGCAGGAAGGCATGTCTCTACGGGCAAATACGAAGTAATGCGATCTTCCCATCCCATCCGCTGCAGTCCGGCTGCCGCCAGAATAATCGCTTGATATTCCCCGCTCTCCAACTTGCGGAGCCGCGAATCGATGTTTCCCCGAATCCACTCCACCGTAAGATCCGGCCGGTAAGCCTTCAACTGGCTGGAACGGCGCAGGCTGCTGGTGCCTACCTTGGCGCCTTGAGGCAGCTTGTCCAGGCTGTCCGCTTCCATGGAAATCAAACAGTCGCGGGGATCCTTGCGGCGCGGAACCGCGCCGGTTGTCAGCCCTTCAGGCAAGAACGAGGGCATGTCCTTCATGCTGTGAACGGCCATATCGATTTCGCCGTCGATCATCGCCTGCTCGATTTCCTTGACGAACAAGCCTTTACCGCCCACTTTGGACAAGGTCACGTCAAGAATGCGGTCGCCTTTCGTTACTATTTTTTTAACCTCAAACCGATAGTCGAACCCGTTCTCTTTTGCAAGCCGCGTCAAATCATCGATGACCTGCCCGGTCTGGGTAAGCGCCAGCGCGCTTTGTCTGCTGCCAACTACAATGGTACGCATCGTTACTCCTCCTGATTGTGAGTGATCCACTGATCGATCTGTTCCGGACTCCACGGGATAAAGTCCCCCCGCCGTATGTCCTGTAGTATATCGATTTCAACTATTTTTCGCAAAAGCTTCCGCCGGGCGGTCTGGGACCGGACTTTCTCTTTAACGGCAACGCGCAGTTCATGCAAAAAATCCAGGTACATTTCAAATTCGTCGCCCAATTCTTCCTCCAGCCTGCGGCAAAGGTTTACGGCGGCAGCCGGCCCCGCCCCCGCCGTCGATACGGCGACGGTAAGCCGGCCCCGTCTCAGGACGGCAGGACTGATGAAATCGCCGGATTCCCCGTCGCTCGCCACATTAACCATAATGCCCAGCCTTCGGGCTTCAGCCGCCACCTTCCCGTTCACTTCGGGAGGAAAGGAAGCCGCGTACACCAAAAAAGCCCCTTCGAGGTCTCCCTCTCTATATTCCCTGCAAGTCCAGCGCACAACCCCTTCTTCCGCCAAGGATATCAGTCTCCCGCTCAGATTCGGACTAATGATATGTACAGCGGCCCCGGCTTCAATCAGCGTCTCCGCTTTACGCTCCGCTACCGGGCCTCCGCCGATGATCAGGCAGCTCTTCCCCTCGCAGTTCAGCATGACCGGAACATATTGAACCATAAGCGTTTCACACCCCCGACCAGCTGTGAAACTCGGACCAAGCGTTCAAGAAGAAATTCAGCACGATGAACGCCAGGCCGATCAGCGCCCATCTTGCGGTTTCCAGGCCGGAACGGCGCTGAATCCGTCGTCTCACAAAATAATTGACATATATGCCCAGAGCAACGCTCGTGGACAGCACTTTCAGATCCGCCAGCAGCGTCCACCGGCCTTCCGTAGCCACCGAAAATATGGCCAACCCGAGGGACAATACGAGGACCGGCGTTCCGATCAAAAGAGCATTGTACGAATATTTATCGAGTATTTCCAAACTCGGCAGCCTGCGGATCACGTCATTCCATTTTTTGTGTTTCAGTTTGCTGTGCAAAAACAAGTACATTCCTGCAAAAACCGCCCCCACGGTCAAGGCCGTTAAGCTTACGCTGGCAAGCGCGATATGGAAAACGAGCAGCCCTTTTACGGGATCCCAAGCTTCAAGCGGGTTATAACCCGTCGTCAGCAGCAGGCGGTTCAGCACGGTGACGCAAAAACCGACCACGCTTAAGAGCAGGGCGGCAAATTCCGCACGCTTCACGAAGGTGATGGCTATGGAAGTTAACGTCACGCCGAACGAACACAACAGAAGGAAATCGAATGAGGTAAACACCGGCAGCATGCCCGTTTCGATGACGCGCTGCAGGACGGCCACGAGCTGAAACAGGGCAGCAACGACAAGAAGCCCTGTGCCTATCCGCTTTGCTGCCCGATTGCGGGATACGCAATCCGAGATATAAAACAGAAGGCTCAGGGCATAAATACAAATGCCGATATCATAGATTAGGTTTAGCGACATGGTTTCGTCACCCGCCCTTAGAGAGCGGCTGGGGCAAGGGACATCTGAACCGTTTTCCGCTCGGCCGGTTGTTCCGCGGATTTAACGGGAGTTTCAACCTCCATTGTGGAAACGTTGTTCAGAGCCTTGCTTTCCGCTCCTTGCTCATTCTCTTCGATCAAGCTTTCCAGGGCAAAAATCTGGGTGAAATAGTCCAGCGCCTCCGCAGCCTGCTTGCCCCCCGTCATCTCCTTGATCCGGTTGATCGGATCATGCATCATCTGGTTGACGATGCTTTTCGTCAAACGGCGGATCACTTTGCGCTGCCGCTCATCCAGTTCAGGCAGCTTGTTGAACAGACTCTCCAGCGTTTCCTCATGAATGCTGTTCGATTTGTCCTGAAGCGCCCGGATGGCCGGTCTGACCCCCAACGTCTTCAACCACTGGTGGAAAGCCTCCATTTCCTCCTGAATCATCGTTTCGATCTTTGCCGCTTCCGCACGGCGCATTTCGAGATTGCTTTCCACGATGCCTTCCAGGTCATCGATATCATACAGGAAGACGTTCTGCACGTCGCCGACGTCAGGATCAATATCCCGCGGAACGGCAATGTCGATCATAAAGAGCGGACGGGCTTGCCGCTTCTTCATGGTTTCGTTCACCAACATCGGTCGGATCACATAGTCATTCGCTCCCGTCGAGCTGATGACGATGTCGACCTCGTGCAGGCGTTCCGTTGCCTCCTCCATGCCGAGCGGCGTACCTTTAAACTTCAGGGCAAGCTCTTCAGCGCGGGCCAGCGTCCGGTTAGCCACAAACACCTCGGCTGCCCCGTTTGCGTACAAATGCTTCACGGTCAGCTCGCTCATTTTTCCCGCGCCCAGGATAAGCACCTTTTTATCGTGGAACGTCCCGAAAATGCGTTTGCCCAGCTCAACCGCCGCATAGCTGACCGAAACGGCGCTTTCTCCGATGGAAGTTTCGGAGTGCGCACGTTTCCCCAGCGTCACTGCTTGCTTGAAAAGCATGTTAAACCAGGTTCCCGTCGCCTTTTCCTTCTGTGATTTCAAGAAGGCATTGCGCACCTGGCCCAAGATCTGGGTTTCCCCGATGACCATGGAATCCAGCCCGCAGCTCACCTTAAACAGATGGGAAATCGCCTGCTCGTCTTCATATATATATAGATGCTTCGTAAATTCTTCACGTTTAATGCCAAACCACTGCTCCATAAAGCTGCGGATAAAATAGCCGCACATGGAAAGACGGTCGACCACGACATATATCTCGGTACGGTTGCAGGTAGCAACAATGACGCCCTCCAATACGCTCTTGGTCGACTTCAGCTGTTTCAACGCCTCGGGCAAATCTTGCTCCGCGAATGTAAAGCGTTCTCTGACTTCCACAGGCGCCGTGCGATAGTTCAACCCAACAACGACGATGTGCATTGCATGTTCACCTGCCTAATGGTTATTAAAGCATTGCTCTATCTGCATTTAAGGTCCCAAAAATTGTCCTTTATGATATACGCTTTCTTTTGACCATGATAATTATATCACAGGATGTCGAAAACCCTTGTCTATTTTATGAAATGTTTATGAAATCCCCATCTTTTTAATCTTTCCATCACTTAAAAACCCTTGTCTGGCCGCTCTTATTATTGTGGTATGTTTTAGGTGCAGATATACGCCGACGTCAAGTTAGCAGCCTGATCAAAAGCGATTGGTTCGAACAGCCCTTAAAAACAAATAACCATGGAAAAGGTCCATGGTTATCAATATACACTTTTTAGATGCTTGGTTACACCAGTTCAGCCTGCTTCATCTCAGGCGTTTCGACAGTCAGTTCGCCCAAACCTCGCACGAGCTTTTTCGCATAGCATTTTTCAGGTTTCAAAACGGATACCAGGTAATCAATAGCCAATTGCGGATCCACCGTCTCCCCGCAGGTATAACAGTCAATCGCAGCAAAACCTCTCTCAGGGTAAGTATGAATAGAGAGATGGCTTTCCGACAGCAGTACAAGAACCGTAGCGCCTTGCGGCTCAAATTGCTTGGACTGGACGGACATTACCGTTGCTCCGCAGGCTTCAGCGGCTTCCACCATCTGAGCTTGCAAATATTCAGCATTGTTCAGTAGTTCAAAGTCGACTCCCCAAGTATCAACAGCAACGTGTCTTCCGAAAGTTGAGTATTCCATCTTTCGGTTTCCCCCTTCCTAGGAATAAAATGTTTGAAAAATTTCATCCGCTAGGACCTACGTCATTCACTTCCCGAGGGAATAATCTCTCGCAACATTACATGTCCTGAGTGAATCCTGGTTCCTATATTCTTTTCAACGAGATTAAAAATAACATCTATGAGGGCGAAATGCAATACATTTTTGAAAATTGTGGCGATAAATATTTTACAGATCAGCATATGAGGCAAATCAACCGATGGATCATGGAAGACAAGCCGCATTTACCCGCTCTTTATCATTTATTTCCAATGTCGGATTTACTAAACCGAAAATGCTCCGCATCTAAAAAAACGACGGCGTTTCTGCAAGGCATGAAGCCAACCATGAATGAAATTTATGCTTGGCTTATGATGAAAAAAAGCCTTCCGGCATACCGGAAGGCTTTCGTTAATTTCGAGCTTCTCAGGCTTCTAAAACGAACAGGCGCTGATTGTAGTGCCGCAACCGTTCGTCAATACGCTCAATGCTTAAGGCCGATGATGCCGCCAAGCGTTGATCCAGGAGATCGTTAATGTTCCGCTGAATCGCCTCGATCTCTTTCTCTGTCACATTGCTTTCGAATAGACGCTGCAGTTCTCCGACCGTATTCTTGTACTCATAGATCAGACTGCTGGCATCGTCCGTCAACTGGGCAATCCGCTGTACCGTGCCGTCTTGATAGTCATAGCTCATGGTGAAACCGCGATAGATCCGGTTGACCCTGCCCGACCCTTTGCTTGCGGCAAAAAGATTCCGCACCGCATTGGTCAAAGAAGGGGTTACCAGCCGGCACGACAACTCACAGACATACAGGCCATCTTTGCGTTCGAAGGGCAAATGAACTTCTTCCCCGCTTTCGCCTTCGAGCACGATCTCCTGCCCTCCGCCATCCATTACCTTCACACGGAAATTGATCGGGGAGGCAATGCTGCTCTGAAGAAATTGATTCATTTGAACGTCCGTCATTTGCATGGTGGCTTTAATATACTCTGTGGCTATCCGATGAGCCATAAAAATCTCCTCAATTCTTTTAACAATCCTTACGTTAATTATAACGCAGGCATCAAAGGTTTTTCTTGTCATCGGATTGAGATTATTCAGCAAATTTCATAAAAAAACGGATTAAGACGGATTCTCCGTGAAAAATCCTCTGGGATTCTCGCTTTCATACGGAAAATACACCGTATCCCTACGGTATCGGATAAAAAGTTTAAGGCACGGGAAAAATCGAGGTCTAGGCTAACCGCCAGTCCATTTAGTCGGATAAAGAGCCGCCATCCCCATTGATTTCGCCTTCATCCTCATCGGGGGCACGATCTGCGTAAGACTGAATAATGCTCCATAATTCATCTTTACCCAGACCGCTTTCCGACGAAAACATGACCATGGAATGCTGCGGCTGAAAACCCAGGGTTTCCTTGACCATTTTGATGTGTTTTTGCCAGCGGCTCCGGGGGATTTTGTCCGCTTTCGTAGCCACTACGCAGACAGGCCGGTTATAATACTGCAGCCAGTCGTACATATTGACGTCGTCTTTCGACGGCGGATGCCGCAAATCAACGACCAGCAGGACCAGCTTTAGGGCATCCCGTTCAAGCAAGTATTTTTCGATCATGGTTCCCCAGGCTGCCCGCTGGGTTTTGGATACCTTTGCATAACCATATCCGGGGAAATCCACGAAATAAAGCCCGTCATTGATACGGTAATAGTTCAAATGCTGCGTTTTGCCCGGCGTCGAGCTTGTCCTCGCCAGGTTTTTTCGGGAAATCATGCGGTTGATCAGCGACGATTTGCCCACATTGGAACGCCCTGCCAGAGCAATCTCCGGCAAGGCGTCATCAGGATATTGAGCGGGACCTACGGCACTGATCACAAATTCAGCTTTGGTTACTTTCATGGTTGCAATTCCTCTCTAGTGCAATCCCGCCGGCTCCACAAGAGCATGCTGGAGCACCTGATCCATATGGGATACCGGTATAAATTCAACATCGTTCTTTACGCTGTCGGGGATGTCGCGCAAATCCCGTTCGTTGTCTTTCGGGAGCAGAATTTTTTTGTAGCCTGCCCGGTGAGCGGCCAGGGACTTCTCTTTCAGGCCGCCGATCGGCAGCACCCGTCCCCGAAGCGTAATTTCGCCGGTCATCGCGACGTCGCGGGCAACATGCCGTTTGGTCAGGGCGGATATAAGGGCTGTGGCCATCGTAATGCCGGCGGAAGGCCCGTCTTTCGGGATCGCCCCCTCCGGTATGTGAATGTGGACGTCAAGCTTCTCATGGAAGTCCGGTTCAATCCCAAACTCCGCCGCTTTGGATCGCGTATAACTAAACGCAGCCTGAGCGGACTCCTTCATGACATCGCCAAGTTTGCCCGTGAGCGTCAGTTTGCCTTTTCCCGGTACAACGGTGACCTCGATGGTAAGCGTATCTCCGCCGACCTCGGTCCACGCCAAGCCGGTGACGCTTCCCACCTGATCCTCCAGCTCGGCCATGCCGTAACGGAACTTCGGCGCGCCCAAATATTCCTTAATATCGTCTTCGCCGATCGCGATGACTTCGGATGCGTCGGTAACGATTTTCTTCGCCGTTTTCCGGCAAAGGGCGGCAATCTGCTGCTCCAGATTACGAACCCCGGATTCCCGGGTATATTCCCGGATCACTTTCAAAAGAGCCTTCTCATCCAGCTGAAGCTGTTCAGACTCAAGGCCGTGCTCTCGCTTCTGCTTCGGCAGCAGATAGCGCGAAGCGATCTGAAGCTTCTCAAGCTCGGTATAGCCCGGGATATTCAGAACTTCCATCCGGTCGAGCAACGGACGCGGAATGTTATGCAGCACATTGGCCGTCGTTACGAACATGACTTTGGACAGATCAAACGGAATTTCGATAAAGTGATCGCTAAAGGTGTTGTTTTGTTCCGGATCGAGCACTTCCAGCAGCGCCGATGCCGGGTCACCCCGGAAGTCCGCTGCCATTTTGTCGATTTCGTCCAGAAGGAACACCGGGTTTTTGGATCCGGCGGTTTTCATCCCCTGGATGATCCGGCCCGGCATTGCGCCGACATAGGTCCGGCGGTGGCCGCGGATTTCGGCCTCGTCGCGAACGCCGCCCAAAGATATACGGACAAACTTGCGTTCCAGCGAACGGGCAATGGAACGGGCAAGGGAGGTTTTACCGACACCGGGAGGACCGACAAGACACAGGATCGGCCCTTTCAGCTTCTTGACGAGCTTCTGAACGGCCAGATATTCAAGCACCCGCTCCTTCGGCTTCTCAAGGCCGTAGTGATCCTCATCCAGAATCTGCTCCGCCTTCTTGATATCCAGATCATCCTCGGTCAGCGTATTCCATGGCAGCGCAAGCAGCCAGTCGACGTAGTTCCGGATGACACCGCCTTCGGCGGAACTGGACGGCATTTTTTCAAGACGGTCGATTTCTTTCTCGATTTTCTCCTGCACGCGTTCCGGAAGCTCCAGTTCCTTCAGCTGGCTTCGCAGCTCTTCCACTTCGCCCGCGCGGCCTTCCTTCTCTCCAAGCTCTTTCTGGATCGCCTTCATCTGCTCGCGAAGATAGTATTCCTTCTGGGTTTTCTCCATCTGCTTCTTGACGCGCTGATTGATTTTGCGTTCCAATTCAAGCACTTCACGCTCATTGTTCAGGATGTCCAGCAGCTTCTCCAGACGCTTGCGCACGTCGATCGTTTCGAGAATTTCCTGCTTATCCTTTATTTTAAGCGACAGATGGCTGGTAATAACGTCCGCAAGACGGCCCGGCTCTTCGATATCGGAAACCGCGGCCAGAGTTTCGGGCGTCACTTTTTTGGACAAATTGATGTAATTCTCAAATTGCCCCAGCACCGTCCTCATCAGGGCGGCCACTTCGGAATCGTTATTCTCCTCCTCGGGAAGCTCACAAGCAAGGACTTCGTAATAGTCCTCGTTATCGGTATATTGAATAATCTCCGCCCGTTCCATACCTTCCACTAACACGCGTATGGTACCGTTCGGAAGCTTGAGCATTTGTCTTACATTCGCTACCGTACCGATCCGAAAAATATCCTCTTGCGTCGGCTCTTCAATGTTCACTTCCGATTGAGAACAAAGGAGAATCAAATTGTCTTCAACCATAGCTTTTTCTAATGCCTTAACCGATTTCTCCCGCCCCACGTCCAGATGCAGCACCATGCTTGGGTAGACGAGAAGTCCTCTTAAAGGCAGCAAAGGAAAACGACGACCTTTGTTTTTATTGGGTCCCATCGCTTTCACACCTCCAATGGCTCTCAATGTTGACACTATTCCTATTTTATCAAATGTTCGTATAAAAAACCAACAAAGCGGTTGTTAACAGCTGCCCGCATCGGTCATTCCCCCCGCGTGGGGAGGGTTAGCCTGGAGCAGCGAGCCGGAAGCGGCCGGAAATGTCTCGCTGGCCGGCATTTGAACAATATCCGGAGTTACGGCTCCGCCGAACACCTGAGCGAATACTTCCTTCACGGATTCAACGGGAATAACCCGCAGTCCGTTTAAATCCTGGAACAAGGTCTGCCAGTTATCCTTCGGAATGATCACCGTGGTTGCACCTGCTTGGAAAGCCGCCTCCACCTTGGCAATCACGCCGCCGATCGGCTTCACTTTGCCGTGAATGCTGATTTCCCCGGTCATGGCGATTTTGTTGTCCACCTCAAGCCCCCGAATGGCAGACACGATCGCCGTAGCCATCGCGATACCCGCGGAAGGCCCATCGATCGGCGTTCCGCCGGGGAAATTGATATGCAGATCGTAATCCTTCGGACAAAAGCCCATGGATCCCAGAACGGTGAGCACATTTTCGACGGAACCTTTGGCCATGCTTTTACGCCGCAGCTTGCGCGCTCCTCCGCCAAGCTCCTCCTCGTCCACTACGCCCGTGATGTTGTAAGTGCCCCTGCCTTTGTCGGCAGCAACGGCGGACACCTCGATTTCCAGCAGCGCCCCCATATTCGGGCCGTAAACCGCCAAACCGTTGACAAGACCGACCTGGGGACGTTCCGGCACCTTCCGGTCCGGCCGCGGCTGCAGCTGGCTGCTGCTCGCCACCCATTCCACATCGGCTGCACGAAGCGTCTCCCTCTTTTCAGTAAGAGCCAGCCCCGCTGCCAGCTGAATCATATTCACGGCTTCACGGCCGTTCGTGCAATACCGTTTGACGACCTCCACCGATTCGGGGCAAGGCTTTAAGCCGATCTTCTGGATAGCGTCCTCCGCGATCCGTCCGATTTCCTCCGGCAGAAGCGGACGGAAGAAAATCTCCATGCAGCGCGAACGCAAGGCAGGCGCGATTTCTTCCGGCGAACGCGTCGTTGCTCCGACCAGCCGAAAGTCAGCCGGAAGGCCATTTTGAAAGATATCGTGAATGTACGCCGGGGTATTGGCGTCTTCGGAATTATAATACGCGCTTTCGAGCAGCACTTTCCTGTCTTCGAGCACCTTTAACAGCTTATTCATTTGAATCGGATGCAATTCACCGATTTCATCCACGAACAAAATTCCTCCGTGGGCTTTGGTTACGGCACCGGGCTTTGGCTGCGGTATGCCTGCCACGCCCATGGCCCCGGCTCCCTGGTAAATCGGGTCGTGTACGGAACCGATCAGCGGATCGGCAATGCCACGTTCGTCAAAGCGTGCGGTGGTCGCATCGATTTCCGTAAACTTGGCGTCATATTTAAAAGGCGATTGCGGATTTTTTTTGGCTTCTTCGAGGACGACGCGTGCCGCCGCCGTTTTTCCGACTCCGGGCGGGCCGTAAACGATGACGTGCTGCGGATTGCTGCTGCAAAGCGCGGCTTTCAGGGCACGGAGCCCGTCCTTCTGGCCGACGATGTCATCCATCGTCTGAGGCCGGGTTTTCTCCGCCAGCGGTTTCGTCAGCGTGATGGAACGGAGCTTCCGAAGCTTGTCGAGCTCTTTGCGCGACTCCCGGTCAACGGCCGTTTTGCTCGTCTTTTGCCCCCGAAGCAGATTCCAAAAATAAACGCCGATGATTACGGCAAAGAACAGCTGTACCAGCATAATGATCACATTGAGATTCACAAGTCATTCCTCCCGTTTCTCCGTAATTTCATTCTGAAACACGTTAATACATGATAGTATTGCCTGTTTCAGTTGAAGGTAAAAGTATTCTTTCAAATGAATTACAGAGAAACCAAGGGCCGGGAACGGCGAAATGGTCCCCGCCAGGTTGTTTCTGCGGTAACTGCGCATGCAAAAAAGCCGTGCCGGAAACATCCGGCTGACGGCTTTCTTGCGAACGTATGGAAATATCCGGCGTTTATACGCCAGTTTTATGCTTGCGGCCCGGAATTTCACCGGTTTCTTCATACACCTTGACGATATGGTCGATCTCCTTCTTCAGCTCTTCGACCATCGTTTCCTCCGGCACTTTGCGGATCATTTCCCCATAGCGGAACAAGAGCCCTTCTCCGCGCGCGCCGGCGATGCCGATATCGGCTTCCCTGGCTTCGCCCGGGCCGTTAACGGCACAGCCGAGCACGGAAACTTTAATCGGGACTTTGAGATTTGAAATGTATTCTTCTACTTCGTTGGCGATGGAAAACAAATCGATATCCAGACGGCCGCAGGTCGGACAGGACACGAGTGTCGGCGCGTCCGAAATCAGACCGAACGTTTTCAAAAGCTCCCGTCCCACCTTGATTTCTTCCACAGGGTCCGCACTGAGGGAGATCCTCATCGTATTCCCGATTCCCATGGACAGAAGCGCGCCGAGTCCGGCTGCGCTCTTAACCGTTCCGGAGAACAGCGTGCCCGCCTCGGTAATGCCCAGGTGCAGCGGATACGGAATGACCTCCGCGGCTTTGGTGTAGGCGGCGATAGCCATCGGTACGTCCGAGGCCTTCAGCGAAACGATAATATCGCGGAAATCCAGCTCTTCCAAAATGCCGATATGATACAAGGCGCTTTCGACCATGGCCTCCGGCGTCGGGTAGCCGTATTTTTCGAGCAGGTGGTTTTCCAGGGAACCGGCATTGACGCCGATCCGGATCGGAATGCCTTTTGCCTTACACGCCTTGACAACCTCCTCGACCTTCGCCCGCTTGCCGATGTTGCCGGGGTTGATCCGGACCTTGTCGATTCCGTTCTCGATCGCGGCAAGGGCCAGCTTGTAGTTGAAATGGATATCCGCCACGAGCGGGATATGAATCCTTTTTTTTATTTCCTTGATGGCTGCAGCAGCCTCGTCATTGTTAACCGTGACCCTCACAAGCTGGCACCCGGCTTCTTCCAAACGCAGAATTTCGGCAACCGTCGCCTCCACGTCTGCGGTTTTGGTCGTGCACATGCTTTGAATGATGACTTCGTTGCTTCCGCCGATGGTGAGGTTACCCACTTTAACGGGCCGTGTGTCCTGTCTCAAAAACATGGATCAATCTCTCCCATAGAACGCCAAAGCTCCACCCCGGCAAAACGGATATGCCGCAAGCGGGAGTGGAGAGTTGACGTTGTTTTATTTAAAAGCGCCGGAATCAGGCGCTTTCTTCTTGTTTCTTGTCATTGGTTCCGTTTCCTTGAAGCTCGGGAATAACCTTATCCCGTACAACCTTCTCTGTAATGACGCAGTCCGTAATATCGTCACGGGACGGCACTTCGTACATCACCTCAAGCATGATGCCCTCAATGATGGAGCGAAGACCGCGCGCACCGGTATTGCGCTTGATGGCTTCACGGGCGATCGCTTCCAGCGCCTCTTTCTCGAATCTGAGGTTGACGTTATCCAGCTCAAGCATCTTCTGATACTGCTTGGTCAAAGCGTTCTTCGGTTCGGACAGAATCCGGACAAGCGCTTGCTCGTCAAGCGGCTCAAGGGTCGAGATGATCGGCAGACGTCCTACAAACTCCGGAATCAGGCCGAATTTAAGCAGGTCTTCCGGCAGAACCATCGTCAGGTATTCCCCAGGCTTCAGATCCTTCTGCCCCTCACCTGTGGCGTTAAAGCCGATGACCTTTTTGCCGATCCGGCGTTTAATGTACTGTTCCAGTCCGTCAAACGCGCCGCCGCAAATAAACAGGATGTTGGTCGTGTCGATCTGGATAAACTCCTGATGAGGATGCTTGCGTCCGCCTTGCGGAGGTACCGAAGCGACCGTGCCTTCGAGAATTTTCAGAAGGGCCTGCTGCACGCCCTCGCCCGATACGTCGCGGGTAATGGACGGATTTTCGGATTTACGGGCCACTTTATCGATTTCGTCGATATAAATGATGCCGCGTTCGGCTTTTTCAACGTCGTAGTCCGCAGCCTGAATCAGCTTCAGCAAGATATTCTCAACGTCTTCGCCCACATAGCCTGCTTCTGTCAGGGAAGTCGCGTCCGCGATGGCAAAAGGAACGTTTAGGATTTTGGCCATAGTCTGCGCCAGCAGCGTTTTACCGGAACCGGTAGGACCGAGCAGCAAAATGTTGCTCTTTTGCAATTCGACGTCCTCGATTTTGTTTTGCGTGTTAATGCGCTTGTAGTGATTGTATACGGCTACCGACAAGGATTTTTTTGCTTGATCCTGGCCGATGACGTATTGATCCAAAATACCGCGGATTTCCCGCGGTTTCGGAATATCCTTCAGATCGACCTCTTCCTCGTGGCCGAGTTCCTCCTCTACGATTTCCGAGCACAGATCGATGCACTCGTCACATATATAAACGCCGGGACCAGCAACCAGCTTGCGGACCTGCTCCTGGGATTTGCCGCAGAAGGAGCATTTCAGCTGCCCTTTGTCGTCGTTAAATTTAAACATGCTATAACCACCTCTTAAGATTTGATCGGTGAAGACAGGACATCGTCGATAATCCCGTATGACTTCGCTTCTTCCGCGCTCATGAAGAAGTCGCGGTCCGTATCGCGTTCGATTTTTTCAAGGGGCTGACCTGTGCGTTCCACATAGATACGGTTAAGCTTCTGTCTTGTCTTGATGATCCAATCTGCGTGGATTTGAATATCGGATGCCTGGCCTTGAATTCCTCCCAGCGGCTGGTGAATCATGACCTCGCTGTTCTCCAGCGCATACCGTTTGCCCGGTGCCCCGGCGGTCAGGAGCAGCGACCCCATGCTGGCGGCCATGCCAACGCAAATCGTGGACACATCAGGCTTGATGTACTGCATCGTATCATATATACCCATCCCGGCCGTTACGGAACCACCGGGTGAATTGATGTACATGTGGATGTCCTTCTCCGGATCTTCCGCAGCCAAAAACAACAGCTGGGCAATAACAAGATTGGCGACATCGTCATCGATCGCACTGCTGAGGAAGATGATGCGATCTTTCAGTAATCGGGAATATATATCGTAGGATCTCTCTCCCCGATTGGTTTGTTCCACAACCATAGGTACAAGACTCATGCGACCAACCTCTTTTCCTTGAAAATTATACTTTAGCGTTACAAAAGATATTCTAACATGTTCAAAGCGCCATGTCATTTTTTAACCATGTTTACATTCTATGAACTGGCCAAAAAATATATCCTGCCAACTTATCTCAGTATGTATGCAAGTAGAAACGACGCCATCGTCCTCTGGGGATGGGGCAAAATTGACGTTTCTACCAGGAAATATAAGCCAAGTATAAATGAACTACATACTTTGCTTATATCTGCGCAAAAACACCCATTTCATGTCATTTTTAGTAACCAATTGGGTGTTTTTAGGTAAAAATAAGGCACGCCATCAAAGAACGTGCCTTATCCAATCTAACGGCCGCTTATGCTGCGGCCTTATTATTATTCTTCCGTTGCTTCTTCTTTTGGAGCAGGTGCGCCTTCAACGCTGTTCTCGAGCAGGAAATCGATCGTTTTGCGAAGCAGAAGTTCTTCGCTAAGGCTGTCCAAGGAACCGTTGGAAGACAGAATGCTGCGGATTTCATCAGCGGAACGCTTGTACGTTTCAGCCATGTTGTTCAGCTCTTCATTGATCTCCTCTTCGGATACTTCGAGCTTCTCTTCCTTCGCAATCTGCTCAAGCACCAGATTGTTGCGAACGCGTTTTTCGGCATCGTCCTTCATTTGACCTTCAAGATCGGATTTGGACTGGCCGGAGAAGCTGAGGAACATGTCAAGGTTCATGCCTTGCTGACGAAGACGATTGTCGAAATCGCGCATCATGTTTTGAACTTCGGATTGTACCATGGCTTCAGGAATTTCAATCTCGGCGTTTGCTGCCGCTTTTTCGACAACTTCGTTTTCACGCACGCCTTGGGCTTCCTGTTCCTTACGGGAAAGAAGCTGTTGCTTCAAGTCTTCCTTGTACTCGTCAAGCGTATCGAATTCGCTTACGTCTTTGGCGAACTCGTCATCCAGCTCAGGAAGCTGCTTGCGCTTGATTTCGTGCACTTTCACTTTGAAGACCGCTTTTTTGCCGGCCAGCTCTTCCGCATGGTAAGTTTCCGGGAAGGTTACTTCAACGTCCTTGAAGTCGCCAGTTGCCATTCCGATGACCTGGTCTTCAAAGCCGGGAATAAAGCTGTTGCTGCCAAGCTCCAGGGAATAACGCTCGGCTTGTCCGCCTTCAAACGGAACGCCGTCAATGGAACCGTCAAAGTCGATGACCGTGATGTCGCCGGAAGCTGCCGCGCCTTCGTCAATCACGACGAGTTCGGCATGACGCTCCTGCATGCGCTCCAGCTCTTGCGCCAGTTCTTCGTCGGTTACTTCAGCTTTCACCGCCGCGACCTCAATGCCTTTGTAGTCGCCCAGTTTCACTTCAGGTTTCACCGTTACTCTCGCTTTGAATTTGAACGCTTGGCCTTTACCGAACTGCTCAATGTCGATTTCGGGACGATCTACGGGAAAGATTTCCGCTTGATCCACAGCCTCGCCGTATGCTTCAGGAAGCAGGATGTCGATCGCGTCCTGATAGAGGCTTTCCACTCCATAACGAGCTTCAAAAATCGGCCGAGGCACTTTTCCTTTACGGAAGCCCGGTACGCTTGCTTTTTTTACTACTTT
Organism: Paenibacillus sp. DMB20; assembly: GCF_000987955.1. Taxonomy (GTDB): domain Bacteria; phylum Bacillota; class Bacilli; order Paenibacillales; family Paenibacillaceae; genus Paenibacillus_AQ. Next base: position 7,066 of record NZ_LAZU01000039.1, on the reverse strand, counting down.
ATTAAAAGCCTTGTCGAGGGCAGCCGCTACGCGGTCCGCTTCAACCTCAACGTCGAGAACGCCAAGGTTCTTCTCTATTTTTTCCCAAGTTGCTTTCATTTATGCTTTCCCCTCCAAAAATTCACGTGGTCGGCGTAGATAATATAACCCGTACCGAATAACCACTATAGTATAAACAACATTAATTTCTTTTTCAAGGGCGAACCCTTGCCGCTCTGTGCGGGAAACGTTTCCCCGCCGATTCAGTCATGCGCGCCCGCGGATACGAATTGTTTAATAGAGCGGTAGGCCTGTTCATAGCGAAAACGCATCGTGTCGGTAATGCCGTAGGAGGAACGAATTTCTTCTTCTTCCCGGATTCCTTTCAGACTCTCGGAGACGGTATCATGCAGTGCGGCAGCCCAAATGTCCTGCGTAGCTTCGTCGTTATCGAGCATGGACCGATAATCGGCCGTGCCATAAACCGCCATAATGAACTGGGACCACAGCTCCTGTGCAAAATAATATAGAGTCGGCTCATGCACTTCCGTCTTCTCCGCCACGCGTTCGAGTATGCGTTGCACGGCTTCCGGAAAATCACCGGGGCTCAGCGGGATTTGGTCGACCTCCACTTCCGTTGTTTCCGAGCCCCGCGGCAGGACGACCGTCCCCGACATTCCTCTTCGCCGCAGGGTCTGCAGCACCCGGAACTGCAGGAGCGGATGAAGAGGCTTCTCTTTAAGCCAATCGGTCAGCGCCTCGTCCACCTCCGGCCGATCCAGGTACGCCAGCTGTTCCAACGCAAGCACGGTCTGCTCGGTAAGCGGACCGTTCATGACGGTATCCAGCAGTTTATCCGCATAGCCGGCATCCTGCGAAAGCTTCTCCCGGACCATTCGCCGGGTCATCTCCGCTTCGTCTTCTTCATCTTCTTCATCCAAATGCCCTTCGCCGGCTGCTCCCGATGAAGCAGATGGAAAAGCGGCCTCAAGCCACTCCAGCAGTGCCTGCCATTCCTCGTAATGCCGTTCATCCTGGCCTTGACACCGGAGCAGAAAGCGGAGAACCTCCTTGGCCTCCCCGTAACGTTCGTTTTCGAGCATGACGGTAAGCTGGATCTGATAGAAATCCAACGTCTTCGGAAACAGGATGATGTTTTTGTCGTCTTGGTCTGGGGAGTTGGAGTCCTTTATAAGGACACCTCCTTTCTTATCCGTTTTTTATATTTGTTGATTATAGCATAACCCCTTCAAAGTTAAAAAAGAGAGCCTGTCCGGATATGGCCGTCTCCAACCGCACTTTAGGGTTATCGAACAAACCGTTGGCAGCATATCTTATCTTTATAACACAATACGGGGGCGATTAATCGTTCTTCCAGAAAAAAGTCTGTTGAATTTATTTTTTTATTATGGTATGATATTTTCTGCTTGAAAAATGACATGTCCCAGTAGCTCAGCTGGATAGAGCAACGGCCTTCTAAGCCGTCGGTCAGGGGTTCGAATCCCTTCTGGGACGTATATCTCCCTTCTGGGACGTATATCAAAAAAAAAACGCCTTAGGGCGTTTTTTTTTGCGTTCCAGGGATGAGAACCCCTGAATAGGGGGGCGTCGGAGCATAAGCATCGATAGCATCCGCTTCGCAGTCCGCCGAAGGCGGTATCCCTTCTGGGACGTAAAGCAAAACCGCCTTTTAGGCGGTTTTTTGCGTACAGGGATGAGAACCCCTAAATAGGGGGCGTCGGAGCAACTGCAAGTATTTCGAATTCTGCCCACTTTGGCCTTCGATGCTATTTTCCTCGTCGGCATGCATCGTAGTGGCCGGGTCAATACGTCCCGAAAATCGTTACAGGTAATACGTCGTACTCCCATGTTTAGCTTGCCACTCTTCTTGAAGAAGCCCCATGATCACCTGATCGCGGAAGCCGTTCATTGTCCACATGGCTTTTCGCCGCATGCCCTTCTACAGTAAAGCCGACTTTTTCATAACAACGAATCGCCCGTTTGTTATCAGCAAAAGTGTCCATGTCGATACGGTTCAGGTTGTAGCGCGTGAAGAGAATTTTTACAAATTCAGATAATGCAGTTGTCCCGTACCCTTTCCCCCAGTAACGCCGGTCACCGATCAACATGCCGATCGTGGCCCTGCGCGCCACCCGGTCCATATCGCGAAAGGAAATCTGGCCAATTACCACCGGCTCATCTTGAACATCCTCTTGCGCCTCAATCACGAAAAAGCGTTGCGTATCCAAGGGCGATTGTCTCCGAAATTCGTCAATTAGATGCTCTCGTGCGGGAATCGCGTTGCCAAACCCGCCTGCCGCCCAGAACATTACTTCTTCATCCAACCGGAAACGGTAGATCTCATCTACATCGCGGAGTTCTACGGGCCTAATCTTGACCATCAAGCTCACTCCTCCCAACAATTTATCTTCTCGTGTTAGCTAAAATCATAATTTATCATACGTTATCCACGTTCAGCAAAAAATCATCAATTCCTTAACAAAAAAAGAGGACGTTTTTCCGTCTCAGGACGGAGAAACGCTGAGGGAGGATGCCGGAACCAACAAAATTTTTATCCGGCTCTCCTTCATCTATGTTGCATTCCTGAGCTTCATCACGGTCAGAGTCTGGTTTAAATTTCAGGCCTGCCATATACTACTTAAGCATGGATTCCCAAAATTTAAAGGAGGTTAAGACATGCCTTTATGGCTTACATACGCGCTGCTCTCGGCTGTGGCCGCAGCACTCGTTGCGATCTTCGGGAAGATCGGGCTTCAAAACATTGACGCTAACTCTGCTACGGCCATCCGTTCCGTCATTATGGCTCTGTTTCTGCTCGGTGTGGTGGCTGTTCAAGGTAAATTTTCGCAAATCGGCGAAATATTGGCTCAGCGAAAAGCCCTCGGCTTTATTGTGCTCAGCGGGGTGGCCGGAGCTTTATCATGGCTTTTTTTATTTTTTGGCCCTGAAGTACGGAAAGGTTTCACAGGTCGGTCCCATCGATAAGCTGAGCGTTGTCATTGCCGTCATCTTGGCTTTAGTGTTTCTCGGCGAAAAAAATATCATGGATCAACGCGGCCGGCGTCGCATTGATTGCCGTCGGAGCTCTTTTGGTGGCTGTAAAATAGGCCTTGCGGCGGCGGTAGGATTCGTTCTGCGCTGCCTGCAATGATGATAGGACAATTTCAATTCCACTTAGCGAGATCGTATAGTATAACCATCAAACATATGCATTTCAATATTTTCAATAAAGATCGCGGTTGCTTTTTCGGAAGGATTGGTTATAATATGAAAAAAATCAATACAGCAAGTTCGATGATCGGGAGAGTAATGAACGGACGTCTATGTCCAAGCGAGCCGGGAGAGTGGGAGCCGGTACAGACGCGTTCACGAAACGGACCCGGGAGATGGACTTCCGAAGCGCAACTAGGGAGCCCCGGTTTACGCCGTTAAAGTATACGAAAGTGGTCGACCCAAACAAGGTTGGCAACGAGAGTGGTACCGCGAGAACTATAGTCCTCGTCTCTTATGGAGACGGGGACTTTTTGTTTACCCGAAAGTCTGCATTAAGATGCCCGTGTAACACTTTATATTGCAAACATTCGCTCTTGTCCCGGTCCGCATGCTCTGACTTGCTGCAATACTTCGTTTTTTCATTTTAAAGGAGGATAACATTCATGTTAAAACCGCTCATAAGCTCAGCCGTAGAACAAGCTGTGCAGCAGGTCTTGACGTTGTCGGACGCCATCCTGCCGGATGATGTCCTAATTCAAATCGAGCAGCCTGCCAATATGGATCATGGCGACTATTCCACAAACATCGCCATGCAGCTGGCAAAAATCCTGCGAAAGGCGCCCCTGGCCATTGCAGGCCTGATTAAAGACCAGCTTCAGCTTAATTCGAAATTTACCAATCTTATACCGTGGATCGAGGTCGTCCCTCCCGGCTTTATCAACTTCAAGCTGGATTGGGCCTCCTGGGCGGCCATGGAATTGGAACCAGCTCCCGCGCCGGTTGAAAAAGTGGTGGTTGAACATACCTCCATTAACCCGAACAAATCCGCCCATATCGGCCATCTGAGAAACTCGTGCATCGGCGACACGCTCGTTCGCTTGCTTAGAAAAAACGGATACCGCGTCGAGGTCCATAATTATATTGACGATCTGGGGAACCAGCTGGCGGATACCGTCGTCGGCATGCTCCATTTTCCGCTATCCAAAGAGCATCACAGGTTCGGCGATTACTGCTGGGATATTTATTCATCCATTAACAAGGCCTACGAACACGATTCGGAGCTTGCGAAGAAAAGAACCGAGGTTCTTCATGCCCTGGAGGAGGGGAATCAGAACCTTTCCTGGGTCGGTCTCCTGGTCGCGGAGCGGATCGTAAGGGAGCACTTGGAAGAAATGAAGCAATTCGGCATTGAGTATGACCTGCTTGTGTGGGAGAGCAGCATCGTGAAGGAAGGCTTCTGGGCGTCCGCTTTCGAGCTCCTGAAGGGAACGTCATTGTTTCATCTGGAAACGGAAGGGAAGCTGGCTGGCTGCTGGGTACTCAAGCAAAGCGATAATGCCCCTTCCCTTTCCGCAAACCAAGCAGACGGCGCTCATCCCGACCACAGCGCCGATAAGGTTCTCGTTCGCTCCAGCGGGATATTAACCTATACCGCCAAGGATATCGCTTATCATCTTTGGAAATACGGACTCCTTCAAAATGATTTCGAATATAAAAGATTTTCGGACGGCGTATGGACCACCGGTTCCCACGGCGAGCGCATGCCGTTCGGTAATGGCGACATGGTCGTGAACGTCATCGATTACAGGCAGCAGTATCCGCAGGCTATGGTCAAACAAGCCCTTGAGGTCCTAGGATTTGATAATGAAGCGCAAAAGCTCCGCCATGTCAGCTACGGCGTCGTTTCCTTAAGTCCTTCGGCCGCCGCCGAACTTGGCATCGACACCACTGACGGAAAAGCATCCTATGCCATGTCCGGGCGTCAAGGGATCGGGATTAAAATTACGGAGCTGATTGACCGTGTAGAGCAGGTGATCGAGCAGTCCCGTTCGGACAAAAACGGTTTGTCCAGCCGGGAGATCGCTGCCGCTTCCATCCGTTATTACCTGCTGCGTTTTGCCCTGCAAACGGAAGTGGTGTTTGATCTGAAGCAGGCGACCGAAATCTCCGGAAATACCGGAGTCTATCTACTCTACTCTTATGCCCGCTCGCTCAGCGTGCTGAATAAGGCACAGGAAGCGGGAGTATTTCCGGCCGTTCCTCACCGGATCGATCATCCGGAACAGGCGGAGCATGCGCTTCTGAGACATATCAGCGCGTGGCCGGATGTCCTGGACGCGGCGGCGCAAGAGCTTTCTCCAAGCATGCTTTGCAATTACGCCTATGAGTTGGCATCGCTGTTCAACAATTTTTATGGAGCTTGCCCGATCCTTAAGGCTGAGGGCGATTCCAGGAAAAAACGCGTTTGGCTTACCTCCCTCTTTAAGGATACGCTCGGCGAGGTACTGGAAGTATTGGGCCTGCCGACACCGTCCAGAATGTAATAAACCTCAACATAACGCCTATCGGCGTATCAGTAAGCAAATCTGTCCTATTCAGCCGGAAGATTTTCATGGGGATTTCGGTAACGGATTTCCTATTAAATCGGGTTATCCTTATTGAATAAGCCCCTGCTTCTTCTTTAATAAAGAGATGCAGGGGCTTATTCATCTAATGGATTACTGCAAACCGCGGACGGTCAGTTTAACGATAAACCCATCCTTTGTTTCGGTCTCTTCCGAAATCGTCCAGTTGACGGCAAGCGCTTGTTTCAGCCGGGCCAGCTCCGCCGCATTCAGCGTCACTCCTTCAATGAAACCTTCCCCGACAGTGAAATCGGTCTCCGAGCTTAAGCCGAACGTTTCCTCCAGCCATATTTTCAGACCGTTCCGGGTGTTGAATGTGATTCGGTAGCCTTCGAGCACGGCTTTCTCCAGGTCTTCCCCATGGTCGCTTGCATAGCTGAACAGCTCCTCATACTCAAAATGCCCGTTTTGCGCTTTTGCAAAGGCTTCAACTTTCCCCGAACGGATGGCATGCTGAAGCTCCTCGGATGATAATCCGCACTTCTGTGCATGTTCCAAAAGAATCGCGGTGTGCTGCGAAATTTTATTTTCTGACACGATGAAATCTCTCCCCTTCTATGTATGACAACAATTTACCAATATTCAGACATGAGGTCCGTAGCCCAAGAAGGCTGTGAAACGTCTTCTCTCGGCAAAAACTCCTTCATGACGGGCTTAATGTCCAGAACCGGCGTGCCGTCAATCGCGTCCAGACCTTGCACCGTCAAGGTACGCCCATCATGGCCCAGCAGCCGAACGGTAGTCAAGCCGATTTTGTTCGGGCGGTTTTTGCCTCTCTGCGCAAAGATCCCGACCTTTGGATAAGCCGTTTGGTTTCTGGGGTGCCGCGCTTCCGTTTGGATCTTATGTTCCTCCACCTGATCAAAATAAAAAACGATATCCAGGTGCGAAAATTGGTCGATCCCCTCCAGCGACTGCTCGCTCAAATTTGGGGCCAGCTCAATGGTCGAGATCACCTCTCCCCAATGGTCGTCTTTAACGACTTTACGGGAACTCCTGACGCAGGCTACTGGCTTTACGGTGATTTCCATGATCAGCATCCCTCCTGACGTTTAGCCGCTCATTACAGTATAAATCTTTTTCAAGCTGATGGGGAAGGGGTTCTCATCCCCTGGAACGAAAAAAAAACGCCCTTAAGGCATTTTTTTGACATACGTCCCAGAAGGGATACCGCCTTCGGCGGACTGCGTAGCGTATGCTATCGATGCTTATGCTCCGACGCCCCCCCTATTCAGGGGTTCTCATCCCCTGGAACGAAAAAAAAACGCCCTAAGGCGTTTTTTTGACATACGTCCCAGAAGGGATTCGAACCCCTGACCGACGGCTTAGAAGGCCGTTGCTCTATCCAGCTGAGCTACTGGGACATGAGTATGTATTTGAAACAGTGACAAGGAATATTATATCGCATCTTCACCGATTTTCAAAGAACAATTTTTTTCAATTACAAG
>NZ_LAZU01000055.1 GCF_000987955.1 Paenibacillus sp. DMB20 | reverse complement strand
CCTATCACTTGCAGGAGCGGAGCATCGGCCCCAAGCATATTGAAGCGGAAGCCATTACCGGCGACCTCGTACAAAAACGGAACGATCACCGGCGATAAAAATCGCGGAGGACAGCATTCCCGGCTCCAAAATTGCCGCCGGTACCCTGACCGGCCATCAGCTGGCGGAAGGCTCCGTCGATAGCCGGCATTTGACGGCCGAGGCCCTGGCATCCGTCACGATTCAAGACGGCAGCATTTCCGGCGCCAAGCTGGAAGACGGAACGATTACGGGCCAACAGCTTGCGGCCGGGGCCGTAACCAGCGGGCACCTCGCCCCGGGAGCCGTCAACCCGCAGCACCTGAGCTTCGCGCCGATCCGGAGCAGCTCAGACCGAACGGCAGTACAACAGTATGGCTTTGCGGCCTTTGTATTTCAAGGAGCGGAGGATCAAACCGAGGTCACGGTTACTTTTGGCGAGGCGTTTGCGGTGTTGAATTACGTCATCGTGGCCATGAGCAATCATCCGGGATTTCAGGTGTGCCTGAAACAGCAGCGGGCTGAAGAAGCCGCATTGACAGTGATCCGCCAACCTGGATGCACTCAAAGTTACGGATTCATTTCCTGGATCGCCATTGGTCCTTCCCTTTAGTGGAAATCCGGGTTAGCCATAAAAATGCGCACCCCTGGATCGATCAACATCCGAATCATCGGTTCAGTTGTCGATCTAAAGGGGTGCGCTTTTCTTTTTAACTTTGCTTTATTTTTTCTTTAACCTTTTTCATGTTCTCTTTTCTGTTCTATCCCTTTTTATTTCAGCTTGATCTCCTGAGTGTAGCTCCCGTCCTCAACCAAGTATAAGCCAGGATGAATTTCCAGCTTGGCGCCTTTCGGAACATTGCCATAGTAATCGAATCGTTTGTTCGTTCCCGAGGTCCAGGATTGGCTTTCATCCGGTTTTGCGATTTGTCCGTTAACCTTAAGCCTCGTTCCCCGGAAGCCGATTCCCTCCCCTTTTTCCAGCTTCGTCATGACCATGATCCCTTTGCCTCTCTGATAGTAGGTATACTGAATCACTTTATTGTCATCGAGACGATACTTAGCCGTTTTCTTGGCGCCGGTTGGTTCTTTGATAGGGGTCCAGCCGCCGGACAAGTTTTCATGCACGACCAGCGCTTTTTTTAATACGAGCGTAACCGGTTCATTCGAGTAATCTTGATAAGGCTGGTCCAGCATGAATATCAGCTTATGATTTTCAGTGAGAAACCCTTCAAAACTGCGGCTGCCGACTTTAAGCTCAACCTCATTCAACAGCACGTTTCCGTCCCGGCGCTCCGCAGAATATCCCGAGATCGGGATGCTAATGTATCGCGGGGAAAAATTCACGCTTGTCGGCACAAATCCGAACCCTTTCACTTGAGCAGGATCAATATCGACCGGATAGCTGTTTAACGGCCGTTCGTCTACGGTGAAATCCATGGACCATGTCCCCTGCACTTTGCCCGTCGTCTCCGGATAAGTGAAGTAAAGCTTGGCGTCCGCCAATTCCTTGTCGCTCAGACCAAAAATGTCAAAGACATCGGAGGACAGATCGGCTCCGCCCATACCGCTTGTCGGCGTGATGGTTCTGCCGCCCGCCTCAAGCACCAGCTCATAATTGCTTTTTTCGATGGAATTCCGCCATTCGTTTTGGAATTCGTTCGGCTGCTGCGGATTTTGCTCCAATTTATAGCGGACAACCCACCTGTTATCCATGCGGGCGGAAGCCTTAAACGTCAGGGCTGCATATTTCTCCGAGTCCAAGCGATAGCTCTTTTCTTTAAGCTGGTGCAGTTGTCCCGCTAAGGGAAGCTTGACTGTTTTACGCAGATACAGATCCTGCAATTCGATACGATAATGACGGACCGCATCGGATGGCGACGGATCCTCCAAGGTTTCAAAGACCGCAGAAAATTGGCCGTTTTCCTTCGTGAAACTGATATTATTGCCGATGTGTTCCTCTTTCTCTCCCGTATCCCGGTTGGTCATGGTCCCGAAGTCGAAAAAAGCGTGGTCATAGCTGCCCGCATTGGGCACATCCAATGAAAGATGATATTCCAGGCTGGTGCCGTCACCGTTAATGGCAGGGCTGCCTATTACCTGGTTCAGGCTGAGCGTGGCTCCTTTATGTTCGGTATGGACGCCAAGCTGCTGTCCGGCTGCCGCATGCTGGGTCCGGGCAACCCCCGCCAACTCTTTCAGCAGGCCTGTCTGCTGGGCTGTTATTCCGAATGCCGCAACCGCAAGAACGCCGACTGCTGCCGCAGCAATGCGGCGGGATTTCGGGCGGGACCGGACTGCAAGCGCCGCGGATCCCCCCGACTCTCGTACCCATTTTCGTTTGCGCTCCTCCAATGCGCTGAACATGGCTTCGTAATCGGGCCTTTCCTCCGGGTAGACAGACAGCTTTTGGGCCAAATCGTCCTTAAACTCCGGCATGCGTCTCCTCTCCTTTCATATGTCTGGATTCGTCCTCCTCCAGAATTTTTTTCAATTTCTTCAATCCCCGATTGGCTCTGGATTTTACGGTGCCTACCGGTACGTCAAGCACTTCGGCTGTTTCCGGCAAAGTCAGCTCCGCCGTATAATGAAGAATCATGACCTGCTTTACTTTCAGGGGCAGTTCATCCAGGAGCAGGTGGAGGGAGTTCACCATTTCGCGCTGCTCGCAGGTCTCCTCGACGGACGGCGAACCAAGGGGCAGGGAGAGCATAAAGGCGCGGATTTCCTTGCTCCACCCGTTTCGTCTTCGTCTGAGCAACGTGTTGCACTCATTGGCTGCAATTTTAAACAACCAAGCTTTTACATTGTGCACTTGGGAACGGTCGGCGATCATGGCCTTGAAAAAGACCTCCTGGCAGATATCCTCCGCATCGGCACGGCTGCGAAGCATGTAGCGGCAAAAAAGATATACCTGTTCCCTGTACGTTTCAAATAACTGCCTGTCATTCAAATCTGTCACTTCCTTACCGTTTTGGTGCGCCTTCTGAAGAGTATGACGGTTAAGTCCCCTGAACCGTTCGCATGTTCATGAAAAAAGACCTGAAACGGGGAAGGTTATCCGACTGGACGGAAACGAAGCCGATTCTCGGATAGGCTAAATTTTGCGATAAATAAAACTCGCGGTCACGATTCCCAGAATACACCCGGATATGGGCGAGACAATCAGAATTCCAAGCAGATTGGAGTTTGTTGCGTAAAGCAGCTTGGCGCCCATGACGCCGAAGGTTGCCAGAAGCACAATCATCCAGTAGGCCGTTTTTCGCTTGGGGCTTATCTTAGCGATCTGGAAATTCCGCGCTGCGGGAGACTTTTTCATCAATATCATCCATATCAGATAGGCCTGCACCATAACGCCCACGACGGAAAGCGAATATTGCAGCACCTTATACATCGGGAGACCGAAGAAGCCGGACTGCAAAGCCGGCAATTTTTGAACAAAATACCCTGATACATGCGTAAAAGAGTCAACCAGGAGATGGCTGTAAAATCCGATGACAACGGAGGATATGAAAACAGCCCAGCTCCTGAATTTCTTCATCTCAAAATACCTTATGGCCGAATACATTCTCATATCCAAACCGAATGCAGAGGGAAGATGAAGCGCGAAGGGCCTCATGACGAACTGAAGCAGCATCAGGATGAGCAAGCTCAAGGGAATAGCCTGCACAATCAGTCCCTTGAAGGTATGGCCAATCGTCTGATAGGGCTCCAGGACGATAAAAAATTCAAAATCGGGAGACATGCTGCCAAGAACAAGACCGGCTAGGCTAAAATATTTGGGATTGATATATTTCACCGGAAAAATATACAGTGGATGCGCAAACGTAAACGGCATAACGTCACTGCTCCTTTAAGGGGATATTATACGTGTTACACTATAACATACTTATGGTTCCGGATAAGTCCCGCCTTAAGTTTCAGTCCCCTAAAAATTCATGGTGGTCGCTCCCCCGCGGCTGCCATATAATAGGTTCAAACAGACAGGCACATGAACAAAAAGACCGGGGAATGCTCACCTTCTTCTTACTACGGTCCCGGAAACGAGAGAACGGCTGGCATTTATGGAACATACGGAGAACCAATGGTAGGAGGAATGTATAAGTGACGAGTTTCTATGCGGTATGGGGAGAATCGACCGTCAAGCTGACATGGCAGGCTAGCAACAGCCTTCCTCCGCTCCATCTCATTACCAGCGTGCACGGCTTCTGCTACAGGGACGGCCGCCTTCTGCTCGTGGATCTCTTGGACAGGGGCTGGGATATCCCCGGAGGCATATGGAGCCCGGGGAAACGCCGGAAGCCTGCTTTAAAAGAGAGGTGCTGGAGGAGGCTTACGCAGAGGGGATCTGCACGCTGCTGGGCCATATCACGGTTGATCACGGCGATTGCCCCAACTGGACCGAGTCCAGCCGATATCCCAAGATAGGTTATCAGGTGTTTTATCATATGGACGTTACCCGCCTTCACCCATTTGAGGCCGAATTCGAATCGACCCGCCGCATCCTGATCGACCCGAATGAGATGCAGCGGTATTATAAAGGCTGGAATCCGGTGCATAAGCAAATATTGGAGGATTCGCTTAAAGTCGGGGATATGCAGAAGTCAAATAATTATCTGATTCGAGGTGAGACGCATGATATTGGTTAGCTCCTGCCTGGCAGGGATGGAAGTAAGATATAACGGAACTCACAGCTTGAACGAAACGATCCGGGAGTTGATCGAACAAAACAAAGCGGTCACCGTATGCCCCGAGCTGCTTGGAGGTTTTTCAACGCCCCGGGAGCCCGCGGAGATCATCGGCGGGGACGGGGATGACGTTCTGGACGGCACGGCCAAAGTCATCGAGAGATCAGGGCGGGACGTAACCGATATGTATATTCAGGGAGCCAACGCCGCTCTAAGGAAAGCGCGGGAACTGGAGGCCTCAGCCGTTGTTCTTAAAGAATACAGCCCTTCGTGCGGAAGCGCCATGATTTACAACGGCCGATTCGCGAACGAAAAAGTCGCCGGAAACGGCGTCACCGCCGCCCTGTTGAAGCGGCATGGCATCAAGGTCATTTCCGAGGAGCAGCTGGCGGAGCTTGAGTCGTGACGGCGGCTTGCGACGCGATCCAGATGGTATGGCAAGCAAAAAGGAGCGTCCTCCCTCTTGAGGGAAACGCTCCTTTTTGGTGATCCGTATTATTTCAAGCCCAGCACTTCAAAATCATAAATGCGCGCAGCCGTATCCCCGCCCTGTGTCGCCTTCTCTACCTGAAGACGCACGTACCGTGCGGAGGTAAGCTCGATCGCATGGCTGCTGACCGCTTTCGTATTGTCTTTGACCGTTACCGCATCCTTCCATTCCTTGCCGTCCGAACTCACCTGAATCGAGAATGCGCGCGTGTTGAACGCGGCCGGCTCGCCTCCGGCTTCCGCATGCTTGATCACGAATTCGCTGACTTTACGCTCGGCTCCCAAATCCACCGTCAGCGTGTGAGGCCCGTCTCCGACGGCACACCATTTGGTGGCGGCATTGCCGTCCACCGCAAATTGGGGCGCTTCCTTCTCGTTCACGAAGCTTGATGCGGACGTCTTCTTGCCAAGGGCAAGGTTGCCGACGCCGTTCTCCGCTTCCCGGGTAACCGTAATGAGCTTCTTCCGAACCATGTCCTCGCCTACGCTATTTTTAGCGGTCAGCGTGACTTCGTACGTTCCTTCCTCCGGATATTTCACTTTAGGATTCTGCTCCGTGCTGGACGCCGGCTGTCCGCCGGGGAAGCTCCAGTTCCAGGATTCCGTTACCTCCGAGGAAAGATCCGTGAACTGGACCGTTTCACCCGGGGCGATCAAGGTTTTGTCCGCCTTGAAGGCCGCAATCGGCTTCGGATATTCCGGCCAGTCAAAGCTTACGGATGCCGCTTTTCCCTGTTGGTAGTGGCGGTTTACCGGAATAACGACCATTTTGGTTGCATTCTCCTTAAGCATTCGTTTCATTTCGGGCACGTAATAAACGGTATTTCCGGTCATGCCCATCAACTCGTACTTGCCGTCCGGATGAACGCGGTATACCTGGTAATACAAGACGTCTTCATCTTGTTTCGGCGCTTTCCACGACAAACGCGCGTCGCCATAAATTCCGTCGCGGAAATCATTTTCGATCACCTGCAAATCGGTCGCCTCGTGCGGCTTCTTCGCCTTATCGTTCACCTGCGTAACCGCCAGGCGGCCGATATTGGCCCGATAATCCGCCATATCCGCAGCAGACTCGAATTGCAGCGAGATTCCCGCGATCGTGCGGCCTTTATACTTGTTCAGCTTGACGCTGCCCTGCTTCCAATCCTGATCCGCGCCGGCCGGGGTCCACTTGCCCGGCTCGAAAAACTCGTACCGATCCGGCGCATCGGCGAAGGCCAAGCCGATCTTCACCTTGGCGTCTTTCGCATTGTCCGCATAAACGAGCGATACTTCCGTCGTCGCTTCCACCGGAATATTCGCCTTATACAGCTTTACATGGGTGGAAGAGCCTTTGCTTACGGCACCCGCTACCTGAAGCGAGCTGCCTCCGTAATAGGATTTGCCGAAATCGAATCCGGGTTTCAGGGCCTCGCCTTTGCCGTTTGTCTCCGTGATCCAGCGCCAGGTCGGCAAAATATCCTGCAGGCTGCGGTTGCTCCAATCGCGGCTCCGCATCACCTTGCCGTCCACAGCAAACATGTGGCCATTGCCCGTATTGAAATGGGTAACGAATTCGGAATCGGTGAGCACGGTTTTGGCAACGACATCATTGGCAATCCCTCTCCAGGCGAGCGGATCGGCCCCTTCAGGCTGCGAGGTATTCGCCGGATTCATTCCGGGGCCCACCCAAAAAATCTGCTCCTTTTTCATGTACTCCTCATGGGTTTCGGAGCTGTTGAACGCCCAATCGGGACGGTAAATGCCCAGGGAGGTCGTGGCTTTCTTGCCGTCCGGGAACAGAACCGGCCAATTGAATTTGCCCTCGTAGCCTTTCGCCTCCACGTCAATGCCGGCGTATAGATCATACGGACTGCGGCCAAGTTCCGCCGCTTTGGCCGGGGAATTCAAGAACGGAGTAACGTAATCGTATTTGCCGTTCTTCTCATCCTTGTACTGCCAGCGGAAATCGATGAACATATTGTCGGAAACCCGCTGATTCCCCGACTGGAAGAACATCTCGTTCTTATCCGTCAAGGCTCCCTGCCACTTCACCGGTCCCTCCTTGATCATGGAGTCGTACCAGATCACTTCCATCCCCGGAGCTTTTTTCTTCTGCAGGTAAGTCAAAAACTCAGCCATCTTGGCGGCATCCTCCGGAGTTCCGCCCTGGGTTTCCTGATTGATAAACCAGCCGTCGAATCCGTAGTACGTCGCAACCTCAATCAGCTTGTCGGCGACCGGGAAGGATCCATCCTCCCGCTGCTTTAACAGATCATGCAGCCACTGGATTTTGCCCCCGTGCTCCGTTTGCGGCAAGAAAACGGTTCCAAAAACAGGAACTCCGTTCTTGTGGGCCGCATCGATGACGTCGCTGCTTGGTGGAACGATCAATCCTTCGCCTGCCGAGCCGCCCCACATCACCAGCTTGTCGATATACTGCCAATTGCTGAAGGTATAGGTATGGAACTTCTCCGAGCCTTGGGAAGGGGCTCCGCTCGTGCTCGGATACATGGAAGCAATCGATAAAACCTTCACTTCCTCCTTGCATTGCCGTTTACCTTGCTGCCTTGGATACGCTGATCTTCCAGCTTAACCGTTCCCCGGTTAAAGCGCGCATCCTTGTCCGTGGACGGCGACCATTCCAGCAGCGTGTTCGGATACCAATATGACGAGTGAGGCTGTGCCGCCTCGGCTTCTCCGGCAAAGCCCGTCAGGGACGCAGCCAGCAAAGCCGTGCTCATCCATACTGCCATTTTGCGCTTCCACTGGGTTCTTGCGTAATAATCCGGTTTGATTCGTTTCATGGGAAAACCTCCTGTTTATGTAATGATTTCGTGGTGGACAATGAATGCGTTTTCCATCTAAAGAAGGAATGACAGAGAGAAACGGCCGTAAGGAACAGCCGCTTCTACTCTTCATACACTTTACGGATTACTTGTTTTGGGCCTTCCACTCATCGAATTGTTTTTGAACTTCAGCGATAACTCTGTCGATCCCGGCATCCTTGAACTTTTGTTTTGCTTTTGGCAGATATTCGTCAGGATCTACGGAGCCGGTATACAGGGCAGGAATAAATTCCTTGGCTACGTTCGTGATGGCCGCAACCTCCGTTTTTACCGGAGCCGTGTCGAAGTTAAAGCCGAACGTAGGAGCAACCAAGGCAGAGCTGTTGAATTTCTCGAATGCTTCCCACTTGTCCTTAGGCTCGCCTTCATGAAGGTAAGTCAGGAACATGTTGCCCAGTGCAAATCCAGGCATGGCGTAGTTTTCCTGCATTGCAGGCATATCCTCGATATACGGCTCTTCAAGCTTCTTGTAATGCGTTCCTTCCAAGCCGTATTGAATCATGTTCCGAAGTTTCACATCCGTGTTCAGCAGGTTCAGGAACATCATCGCCCGCTCCGGATTTTTGGAGTAAGAAGAAATGGCCATCATCGAACCTGCCGCCGAAGCTGTGTAAATAACAGGATCATGCATCGGTCTGGTCACGATATCATAACCGGCGTTTCTGGACCATCCCAGCTCGGCGTATGGTTGCGTAATTTCGCGGTCCACGAGCCATTTGCCGGTCTTGATGTTGTCGATGCCGTCCAGGGTGGCGATGTCCTCGCGCACGTAACCGGCTTGATAGTATTTGCGCATGGTCGTCAGAGCCGATTTCAGTTCAGGCGAATCCAGCAAGTTCACAAATTTGAAGTCTTTGGTGTCCAGATACATGCCGATCGGAATTTCATCGCCGAGCGCGAAATCAAACGGCATGTACGGTTTAAAGCCTTTCGGTACGGCAAGCGGCGTAATTTCCGCAGGTTCGTTCTCTTTAATCGTTTTCAGAAGAGGCTCCAGGTCCTCAAGCGTCGTCACGTTGGAAATGTCCAGGTTGTACTTATCGAGATATTTTTTGTTGAAGCGCCATACGAACTGCTGTGCCAGCTCCTTGTTGGCCGGGATGCCATAGTTCACGCCGTTAACCTTCGTTCCTTCCAAGAAACGTGGGTCCAACGCTTCCTTAATGCCTTTTCCATACTGATCAAGAAGATCATTCAGGGGCTTAAACGCGCCCTTCGCCGCATTCGGCAGATAATCGAACGCCCACGAGCTGGTGAAGGCGATGTCGTAATTCTCGCCGGAGCTTGTAATGACCTGCATCCGCTGGCTGTAATCGCCCCAGTCGATCATACTGATCTCGATCGTTGCATTGATTTTTTCCGTCAGATATTTGTTGATCTCCTCTTGAACCATGGGAAGATCCTTTTGGTTAGGCCCGATCATGTACATTTTCAGTTTGACCGGATCCAGCTTGGAGGCATCGATCGTGCCGTCGCTTTGAACGGCTGCCTCTTCCTTCGCAGGTTCGTTCGGCTTATTGCCTTCCTTGCTGCCGCAGGCCGACAGTACGACGGTCAGCAGAAGCACGAGAGCAAGGGACAGTAAAGAAACCTTTTTCTTGAACATGTGTTTTTCCCCCTGTATCGCTTAGTGGTTAATGCTATATTGACACCGCTTGCACACTAAGGTGTATCAAAGCCGGATTTCTCCGGCAGTGTGCGATGCGGGTTCAACCTTATGAAATTATCCTTTGACGGAGCCTACGGTCAGGCCCTGAACAAAATAACGCTGAAAGAACGGATACGCCATGACGATCGGAAGCGTAGCCAGTACGACCATCGCCATTCTTACCGTCTCCGTCGGCAGACCGGCTGCTGCATCGAATGCACCGATATTCTGGGCATTCTTCGTCAGGAAGTCCATGTTCTTCTCGATCTGCATGAGCATGAACTGCAGCGGCGGCGTCGACTGCGGATCGTTATAATACAACAAGGCGTTAAACCAGTCGTTCCAGTAACCCAAAGAACTGAACAAACCGATGGTTGCAATCCCCGGCAGCGAGACCGGCAGCACGATCCGGACAAACGTCAGAAATTCGCCGGCGCCGTCGATTTTGGCGGACTCGATAATTTCATCCGGGACCGTCGTTTGGAAAAAAGTCCTCATGACGATGATGGAGAACGCGCTCAGGGATAACGGAAATATCAGCGACCAGATCGTGTTTTGCAGATGCAGGAACTGGGTCATCACGATATAACCGGGTACCATGCCGCCCGAGAACAGCATGGTGAAGAAGGCCAGAAAGCTGAAGAAACCTCTAAATTCAAAGTTTCGACGGGACAATGCATACGCATAAGTCGTAACCAGAGCCAGACTCATCAGCGTTCCGAGCACCGTGACCAGAAGGGTTAAGCCGAATGAGGATAGCAGTTCGCTTCCCGATTCGAATATATATTCATACGCCGCGGTGCTGAACTGGCTCGGCAGCAGCCTGAAGCCTTCCATGGCCAGTGTCTGTTCGTCCGTCAGGGAAATAATGATAACAAACAGAAACGGAAAGATACAAGAGAACGAGAACACGCCGATCACGATATTGAAAATCGTATTCCACAAAGGGGAGATGGCGTTATAGTCTCTCTTTCTCGAACGCTTTGCCGACTGAAGGGCGGTTTGCGTTGTTGGCTGTGACATGAAATTCGCCTCCCTCGGATTAAAAGATCGCGTGATCTTTTTCAATTTTGCGAACGATATAGTTGGCGACCAGAATCAGAACCAGCCCTACGATCGATTGGTACAGGCCCGCCGCCGTGCTCATTCCGATGTCCCCCATATTGATCAATCCGCGATATACGAAGGTGTCGATAACGTTCGTAACCGGGTACAGCGCGCCCGAATCCTTCGGAAGTTGATAGAACAATCCGAAATCGGAACGGAAGATGCCCCCGATCGCCAGTATGGTCAGGATGATCATAAGCGGCTTCAGCAGCGGAATCGTGATGTACCGCGCCTGCTTCCACTTGCTGGCTCCGTCGATGACGGCCGCTTCATAATAAGACTTGTCGATCCCTGTAATAGCCGCAAGATAAATAACGCTGTTGTAGCCAACGCCTTTCCAGATGCCGACAAAAATGATGATGAAGGGCCAATACTTTGATTCCGAATACCAACTGATCGGCTCTCCCCCGAAATAAGTGATGATTTGATTCAGCGTCCCTTTGTCCACGCTCAGGAAGGTAAACGCAAAATAACTGATGATAACCCACGACAAAAAGTGCGGCAGAAACATGCCGGTCTGATAGACCTTGGCCGTCCGCTTGTTGACAAGCTCGCTCAGCATGATCGCAAAGCCGACCGCAATGATCAGGCCCAGGATGATAAAGGCCAGGTTGTACAGGATTGTATTCCTCGTAATGATATAGGCATCATTGGTCGTAAACAGATACTCGAAGTTTTTGAACCCTACCCATTCGCTGTTGAACACGCTGGCGAAAAAACCGTCCGGACTGATCCGGAAATCCTTGAAAGCGAGAACGGTGCCGAACATGGGCAAGTATGCAAAGATAAGAAACCAAATGGTTCCGGGCAGTATCATCAGCAGCATAAACCGGTTGCGTACAACCTTTTTGATGAACCCCGACATGAGCACTCCTCCTCTTCCCTGTTAAATACAAGTGATGCGACTGGTGTTGAAGATCCCCCATGATCTTTGTCAACGCGGCTTTATCCGGAGCCGGCCGCTTTCTTATCACTCGCCCTTAACTAATTTAATTGTGCCAAGTAAGCGCTATCGCCCTCAAGTTGAAAAATACTAGAACGGGATGGATAAATTAAAGAATCCTCCAAAACCGAACAACAAAAGAACAGGCCAAAGCTTGATCAGCCCTGGCCTGTCACAAATCGTTCACGTTTATTTTAGATCCGAATACATGGATCTCATCTCGGTTGGAGACACGCCCGTGTATTTTTTGAACTGCCTGTAAAAGTACGAGCTGTCCGTGTAACCTACGCTTAAAGCAATATCCGCCGTCTTTTGATCCGTATGCAAAAGGAGCTGCGTCGCTTTTTCGATGCGGTATTGGTTCAAATAATCCGAAAAGCTTGCGCCGACCTCCTGCTGAAAGAGCTGCCCCAAATAATTCGGATGCATCTGCAGCTTCTGGCTAAGCGTCTTCAAGGAAAGTTCTTCCGGATAGCTGTGCTGCACCTGCTCCACAAGGAACGAGACATGCGAGCTGTATCCCTGATCCGCTTCCTGCAGGCGCGCGAGGCTGCGTTCGGCGATCCGCCACACATGGTTTCGGAGCCCCCGAAGCGTATTGATCCGGTGCATGGGCGCAAATACCTCGCTGTAATCGGGATTCTTCTCCATGTCCTTCGCCGCAACCATCAGTTGGACAGCCGCATTCAGGCAGGGTCCCCGGGGTACCGTCAACTCGCCGCTGCCACCGCCGAGAACGGATTCGATATAGGCCTGCAAGGACGGAACGTCGCCTTCGATCAGCAGCTTCGCAAAGGCATCGGGGCGGACGGACGGCGAAGAATCCTGAACGGGCTCCGGTTCCGCGGGCGGACTGTAAAGGATCGTTTCATCTCCGGCAATCAGGCAGGCATTGAGATGGCCTTTGGCCTTTCCGTAGCTCTCCTGGATGTCTTTAAAATCATTGATTCCCGCGCTCCCTTCCGAACACCACATGCGCAAGCCGGTCAACTGCCGCAGCTTGGCCATGGAACTTTTCATACTCTCCCGGGCGGCATCCCTCCGCTCCTTCATCGCGGCGGACAAAACGACGATGTCGTCATCCATATCGGGAAAACAGATGACCTCATGATCTCCCCCAAGTTCCTCCGAAAAAGCACGGCATAATTCATCGGCAAGGCTGGTCAAGCGGTAGAGCTGGGATACCGGACGTTCGTTGGAGATGAGCCGCAAAACGTAAACCTGGTAAGACGCATAATTCAGCGGGATTCCGAGCAGTTCGGCTCTTTGTTTTAATTCCGAGCTTTCGATTTCGCCGCTTACCCATCGCTGCAAAATATTGCTGCGGAGGATCTTCAAAATCCTCCTCGGAGCGAAACCGTTTCAATTCCTCGCGCTCCCAATCGCCCCGAATATGCTTGATGGTCGCCTCCAGTTCCTCGATGTTGATCGGCTTCAAGATGTAATTTTGAATGCCGAGCGTGATCCCCACCTTCACGTATTCAAATTCTTCGTACCCGCTCAGCACGATAAATTTGGTACGGGGATGCATTTCTTTAACCTTCTTGATGAGTTCAAGCCCGTTCATTCTTGGCATCATAATATCCGTGATCAGCAAATCCACGGGCTCGTCCTTCAACTTCTCGAGCGCTTGAATGCCATCGTTGGCCGAACCTGACACGTGCAGGTCGTACTTCTGCCAATCCATAACGGTGACCAATCCCTGAGCAATCAGAGGCTCATCATCAACAAAAAATACCTTTCTCATGTCGTTTCCCCCTTGCGAAGCATCGGTATTTCCATGCGGACCTCGGTTCCCTGTCCCTCCGTGCTGTTTATGGTCACTCCGTAATCGTTCCCGTAATTCAGGACGATCCGCTCGTGCACGTTCATCAACCCGATCGAACGGTAACCCTTGTCGGGAGGCTGGAGGTCTTTGTCCAGCGTCTGTCGGATTTGGGTCAGCTTTTCTTCCGGTATGCCCGTTCCATTGTCCGAGACGATGATGACGACCCGGTCCCCTGCCCGATGGGCTCGGACCGAAATTTTATTGTTGTCTTCCAGCGGACGGAATCCGTGAACGATATAGTTCTCCACGACCGGCTGGACCAGAAGCTTGGTAATGCTGCAGCTTTGGATTTCCGGATCCACCTCGATTTCCGCCTCCAACCGTCCGTCATAGCGGATGCGGAACAGGTCCAGATAGACCGAGCACATGTCGATTTCCTCTTCAACGGTCACAATCGTGCTCTTTTTCACCATGCTCTTGAACATGACCGACAGGCTGTATATCATTTGGCCCACTTCCTTCGCCCCCACGAAATACGCCTTCATGCGTATGGATTCCAGCGTATTGTACAAAAAATGGGGGTTGATCTGGGATTGCAGGGCAACCAGCTCCGCGTTTTTTTGCTTGATTTCCGAGGTATACATTTTATCGATATATTGCTCCAGACGATCGCCCATGTCGTTAAACCGGCGGGAAATCTGCTGAAGCTCGTCTTCTCCGGACATTTGGATGCGCGTCGACAGGTCCCCTTCGCCGATCCGGTTCATGGAGCGGATGATCCGCTGAACTTTTTTGGAATACTTCCGGACGATCGTAAACGTAATCGCAAAACTCGCCGCCATAAATGCAAGGGTGGCCAGGATCAGTCCGGTCCTTAAACTTTCCGTGCTTTCCTTGATCAAGGATTGCGACACAATCCCCACTACGGACAAGCCCGCATTGCCGACATTCAGCATATTCACTTTGGAAGGCTCGTCCAGTTGAACCCAGTCTCCGGCTTTTTCCGGCTCCAAGCGGTAAGGATAGGTTTTGCCGTAATACACGTCCTCCGAATCGTAAATAACGGTTCCCTGCGCGTTCAAAACCAAAATCCGGCCTTTTACCGAGGCGCGGTTCTCCAGCCAGGAAGAAATTTGCCGGGCGTCGAACTCCACGTTCAGCATCCCCACCCGATTCAAGGTCCACGGGTCCTTCAGCTCCCTGGAATAGGAATACGATCTTGGACTGGAGCCGGCGGACGAACGCGAGGATTCGTTTTGCGGCATGGTATCCCAGCTGTGCTGCTCCCGGCGGGCGAACCAGGTTTCCCACTTGCTTTTGGAACCCGATTCATTATTCAGCTGCTGGTTGGTCCGGCTGATATGCATATAGAAATTGTTCGGATAGCTGTAGATGGACACGCTTTTGGCGCTTGCCTCCTGCTCCAGGTAATTTTTCAGCAGGGTATTGAAAGAGCGCAAGCGCTGCTCCCCCGTTTTGGTGTACAAATCCAACCGGTATTTCAGGTAACTCTCATATTCGTGGTTCAGAAAATAGATCAATTCATCGCTCAGCGTGGCATCTCCGTAAATCTGCTGGAATATATTTTGGATGCTCTCATACTGCCGGCTCAAATAGATATTCAGGACATGCGCGGATTTGAGGTTGGCATCGGTCTGCTCACGGAGTATGCGCTGGGTCTGGTATTGGTAAACCAAGGCCGCCGCAATCGCGAACAGCACGATCATGACGGTCGAATAAAGCACGACGATTTTGTTGAACATTTTTCGTTTCAGATGGTTTAAATAGAATTGGCGCAGTCTGAAAATATGAAACACACCCTGTTCTATAATGGTCACTTCGGCACCCAGTGTACACCCTTTCCGTAAACCGGGCAATTGAAATTTGCACCTTTACGAATGAGATCCCCGTGATTATAATGGACGATGATCCCCTAGATCTCCGCTATTTTACGCTTGGCTGCGAACGGACCAAACCGTCAAGCCAAGGTTCTCTTTATACTCATTCGCCCCCCAAACCGATGACCAAGGGGGTACTTTCCTATGTTTCTTACTCAACAAAAGCTAGACGCTCGCATTCACGAATTATCCAGCTACCGTTACCGCGACAGCAAGCCCATCCCTTCCTTTCTCAGTCTGGAAGACAACCGCAAAGAGATAAATCCTGCCCTTCCCGAGGCCGACGGCTCCTGGACTCCGCTTCATGCCGGAGATACCTGGACCGGACGAGACCTTTATTTATGGCTGTCCGCGCATGTCGATATCCCGTCGTCCTGGTCCGGCAAAAAAGTGCTGGGACGCTTTGATTTCGGCGAAACCGGCGCCGGGAACAATTCGGGGTTCGAATCCCTGTTCTATCTGCACGGCAAACCATACCAAGGCGTGGACTCCAATCATACCGAGGTGTTCATGAACGAGGATTTGGCGGGCACGCGCCAGCACTTCCTGTTCCGCCTGTGGTCGGGCCTTGAAGGGGGCGGACAGCGGAGGAATCAGACCCACGGCGTCCGAATGGCGGAAATCTGCTGGCTCGACGAGATCGCCGACGACTATTACTACACGCTTCTCGCCGTTGCCGAAACCGTAAAGGTGCTGGACGAAAGCCTGGCAGAACGGGCACAACTGCTTAAGTACGCGGACCGCTCTCTGGCCCTGATCGACTGGAGCCATCCGGGATCGGAGGATTTCTATGCCTCGGTCTACGAAGCGCGGGACTACCTGGCCGAAAAAATCGATGCCATGGAAAAAACGACTCCGGTGGAGATCACCTGCATCGGCCATACCCATATCGACGTGGCCTGGTTGTGGCAGTTGAAGCATACCCGCGAGAAATGCGCCCGCTCCTTCTCCACGGTCATGAGACTGATGGAGCTGTTTCCGGAGTACATTTTCCTGCAAACCCAGCCGCAACTGTACGAGTATGTAAAAAACGACTACCCCGAGCTGTACGACAAGATCAAGGACCGTGCTGCCGAAGGACGCTGGGAAGTGGGCGGCGGCATGTGGCTGGAGGCGGATTGCAACCTGACCTCCGGGGAGTCCCTTGTCCGTCAGCTGCTTGTGGGAACGAGATTTTTCAAGCAGGAATTCGGCGCGGACTGCGACTACCTATGGCTGCCCGACGTGTTCGGTTACAGCTGGTCTTTGCCGCAAATCCTGAAAAAGTCGGGGATTAACACGTTCATGACCACCAAAATCAGCTGGAACCAATACAACCGGATGCCGTATGATACGTTTCATTGGCGCGGCATTGACGGGACCGAAATATTGACCCATTTCATCACCACGACCGAGCCTTGGTCCGAGCCGGGATCCTGGTTCTACACCTATAACGGGCGCATCACCCCGAAAACGGTTAAGGGAAGCTGGGATGCCTACCGCAACAAGGACATGAATCAGGAACTGCTGCTCTCTTACGGGTTCGGGGACGGCGGAGGCGGCGTAAACCGCGAAATGCTGGAAATGCGCCGCAGGCTGGACAAGATGCCGGGCATGCCGAAGCTGAAGACCGGACGGGCCGACGAATACTTCCGCAAGCTGAACAACACCGTCGAGAAAACCGACAGCTATGTCCATACCTGGGACGGCGAATTATACCTTGAATACCACCGCGGCACTTATACCAGCCAGGCCCACAACAAGCTGATGAACCGCAAGCTGGAGCTCCTGTACCGGGAGTCGGAGTGGCTTAATGCCATGCACAGCGTCGTCCGCGGCGATTGGAGCGCTTATCCGCAACATCCGCTCTACGAAGGATGGAAAATCATTCTGCGCAACCAGTTCCACGACATCATTCCGGGATCCTCGATCCGCGAGGTGTACGAGGACAGCCGGGTCGAATACGCCGAAGCCGAGGAAATCGGACAAACGGCTTGGCGGCAAGCCCAAAGCGCCCTTGTGGGCGGAGACGCGGACAGCCGCGAGTTCACGGTCTGGAACTCCTCGCCATGGACATGGACCGGGCTTGTTGTAATCCCGGCAGCGAACGGACTCCCCGAAGGCGTCTGGAAGGATGCCCGCGGCCGTGAACTGTTCTCCCAGCGTACAGCGGACGGCTGGATCGTGGAGGCGCAGGACGTGCCTTCGCTCGGATATACCACGATCCGTTTGGAAGAGAAGTCGTCCGAACCGGAAGCCGAAAGCCCGTTCGCTCTGACCGAACGCGGCGTTGAAACGCCATACTACGAGCTGGAATGGAACGAGTCGGGCCAGCTGACCCGCCTTTATGACATCCAAGAGCAGCGGGAGGTTCTGGCGAAGGGCGCGCGCGGCAACGTGCTGCAGATTTTCGAGGATAAGCCGCTCGCCCACGAGGCATGGGACATCGATATTTTCTATCAGCAGAAGTCCAGGGAAATCGGCACCCTGACCGAGCTTAAGGTCGTGGAAAGCAGCCATCTTCGGACCGTGATCCGTTTTGCTTGGAAGTACGGCCAATCGACCCTGGAGCAGCAGATGATCCTGTACGCCAACAGCCGCCGGATTGATTTCGTTACGGAAGCCGACTGGCACGAACGGCAGCAGCTGCTTAAAGTGGCCTTCCCGGTCAACGTCCGCTCCACGGAGGCGACTTACGATGTCCAGTACGGCAACGTGAAACGTCCGACCCACTGGAATACCAGCTGGGACATGGCACGCTTTGAGACCGTCGGCCATCAATGGGCCGATCTATCCGATCAGGGCTACGGCGTCAGCCTGATGAACGACTGCAAATACGGATACGACATTAAAGACAACGTCATGCGCTTGTCCCTGATCAAATGCGCCGTCCATCCGGATACCGAAGCCGATCAAGGATACCACCGGTTTACCTACTCCCTGTTCCCGCATGCGGGCACATGGCTTCAGGGGGATACCGTTCGGCAGGCCTGGGATCTGAACAATCCGCTCAAAGCCAGCCGCGGTGCCGCGGAAGTTCCGGAGCGCTCGATGTTCAGGCTCTCGTCGGATACGGCCATGATCTCGGCCGTCAAAAAGGCGGAGGATCACAATAAAGCGATTGTCCGCATCCACGACTATTCGGGCAGCCGCAAGCGTCTCGTGCTGGAAAGCGACTTTAACATCGTATCCTGGAGAGAATGCAACCTGATGGAGCAGCCTGAAGGGGAACCGCAGCAGGATTCCGTGATTTCTTTTGTGCTGGAGCCTTATGAAATCAAGACGTTCGAGATCGATCTTACCCGCTAGCATTTGTAGTACGGTTGGATGGCTCCAGCAATAGGCTTTATTCGTTTCTTTGACACAGGTTCCGTTAATTTCTGCTTTTTGTGTGGTTTGGGCCTGTTTAGTGACAACCGTTCCGTTATTGGACATTTTCCTGTCCACAAGCTCTTTTTAAAGGCCAAATAGCGGAACCAGTGTCACTTAACCGGTCAAATCCACGTTTTCGGCACCTATAACGGAACCAATGTCAACATGGACCGTTTGATAACGACAGATCACTCGGCTTGACAAAATAACATGAGGGCGTCCCAGGTCAATGGACCTTGGGACGCCCCCACTAAGGCCCGGCTTATAAGCCGGGCTTTTTGTTTAGATATAAGAAAGAATAAACTTCAGAGGTTTGCCATCCTTATATCGCAAGAAAAACTTCCGCTATACGCGGTCTGTCTTCTGAGAATGTACGTCGAAAGACGTTTTTGTTTAGATATAAGAATGTATAAGCTTCGGAGACACGGCCTCCTTATATCGCAAGAAAAACTTCCGCTATATGCGGTCTGTCTTCTGAGAATGTACGTCGATAGACGTTTTTGTTATGCCTGAAGAGACATTTCGGAAATTTCCTTTTTCCTTCTTACGATCATGAAATAATACAAGATAACGGCCCCTACGTCGGCTGCCGCGATGACAACCCCCATGGGAACGGCGGTGCCGGTTCCTCCGATGCCGACCAGAGGCGCGACCAGGCTTCCGCCAAGCAAGGACAGCAGTCCTTGCAGCGCCGACGCGCTGCCAGCGGAGTGCCCCTGGTTTTGCATGGCAAGCGAAAAGGCGGTGGTGCCCACGATTCCGACGCTCGATACGATCATGAATAACGGAACCAAAATGGCGGTGAGCCCCGTCCCGAGCAAAATCATCGCGATCAGCCACAATCCGCCGGCGGCGGCGAAAAGAAGCCCGAACACAAGCAGCTTGGCCTCGCTGATTTTTCCGGCGAGCCTGCCCGTAATTTGTCCGGCCACAATGATTCCCACGCCGTTAACCGCAAAAATAAAGCTGAACGTTTGCGGAGAAGCGCCGAATAAATCCTGGATGACAAAGGGGGATCCGGAGATGTAGGCGAACATCCCCGCCGATACGAGGCCTTGGGTCAGGGCATAGCCCATGAAACTGCGGTCGCGCAGCAATCGGCCAAACGTTTTGAACGTATTTTTCATCCCCGCCTCGGAACGCCCGCTCTCCGGCAAGGTTTCCCTTAATCCGAACAAAACCGCGAGGAACATGATGATTCCGATCGCTCCCAGCACGATAAATACGCCGGGCCAGGACGTAAATCGGAGCAGCTGGCCTCCAAAAATGGGAGCCAGGATAGGAGCCGCGCCGTTAACCAGCATGAGAAGGGCAAAAAATTTGGTCAACTCCGTGCCGGAATACATGTCCCTAACCATGGCTCTGGCAATGACTACGCCCGCCGCGCCGCCAAGCCCCTGAATGAACCTCAGCAGGATCAGGGCCTCGATGGACGAGCTGACGGCGCATAAAAAGGACGTGACGGCATAGAGGATCAAGCCCACCATTAACGGCTTCCGGCGCCCGCTGACGTCGCTGATCGGTCCCGCAACCAGCTGTCCTAACGCAAGGCCGAGAAGGCATGCGGTCAAGCTAAGCTGGGCCAGCGAGGGACTTGTATGCAATTCCTGGGCCAGCGTCGGCAGAGCGGGCAGATACATATCAAGGGATAACGGGCCGAACGCCGTAAGGGAGCCCAGAATCGTTACGATCCAAATGCGCCCTGCGGGCGTGCGGCCCGGCTTTCCGTTTTGCTTAAGATCATCGGCATTCATTTCCTATATTCCACGACCTCTCTTTTAACAAGTAATTCAAGATGCTAATTGTATATACAAACTTACATATAGTCAACGCTGCACCCTCTATATTGTATTGGACGAATTTATCATTGACAACCATTGCCGAGGGCATTGAGACCCGCATCTTGAACTTGAAACGTCAAGGAATCTGCCGAAAATCTACTCTACATGCTTCTTCAAATAATATCCGGTCCGGGAGGATTTGGCCTTAATCAGCTCCTTAGGGGGCCCGGCAAAAATCACGTGTCCTCCCTGGTTTCCCGCTCCCGGTCCCATATCGATAATCCAGTCCCCCTGGCTGATCACGTCCAAGTTATGCTCGATGACAATCACCGTGCCGCCCTGATCCACCATCCGGTTCATCAGGACAATCAGCCGGTTTACGTCGGACATATGCAAGCCCGTGGTCGGCTCGTCAAACACATAAATTTGTCCGCTGTTGTTCAGCTCGGTCGCCAGCCGGATGCGCTGGCGCTCCCCTCCGGAAAGAGTATTCAGCGGTTGTCCGAGGGTGATGTAATCCAATCCCGCATCCAGCAGGCGATCCAGAATCGAGGCGATGTCCTCTTCTCGGAAGAATGATCTTGCATCCGCTATGCGCATCTCCAATACCTCGCTGATGTTTTTCCCGCGCAAGGTGCAGGCGAGAACTTCATCCGTGAATCGGCGTCCCTGGCATACTTCGCACTTGCTGACGATGGGATCCATGAAAGCGAGGTCCGTATAAGTGATCCCGAGTCCCTTGCATTCCGGGCAAGCCCCGGCCGAATTAAAGCTGAATAAGGATGGATTAACCTTATTTTCCTTCGCAAACAGGCACCGCACCAAATCAAACAGGCCGATATAGGTCGCGGGATTGGAGCGTTTAGAACCGCGCAGCTCGCTCTGGTCGATCAATACGGCCTCCGGGTAACGCTTGGGCAACTCGTTGTGGATGAGGGTGCTCTTTCCGGAGCCCGCCACGCCGGTAACGACGGTCATCACCCCCATCGGGATCGTCACGGTTACGTCTTTAAGATTATGCATCCGCGCATGCCGGATCTCCAGGGAGCCGTTCGGCGTTCTGGGATTTGTCTTCAACGACGGCCGATGGCTTAAATGCTTTCCCGTCAGCGTACCGGAAGCTTTCAGGCCGGCAAGGCTTCCTTCATAAACAACCTTCCCTCCGGCTGTTCCGGCTCCGGGGCCGATATCGATCACGTGATCGGCTATCGCGATCACGTCGGGATCATGCTCGACCACAAGAATGGTATTGCCTTTATCGCGGAGACGCCGGATTAACCCGTTCAGCCGATGAACGTCATCGGGATGCAGGCCGATGCTGGGTTCGTCAAAAATATAGGTGATATCCGTCAAGCTGCTGCCGAGATGGCGAACCATTTTCACGCGCTGTGATTCTCCGCCGGAAAGGGTTGAAGTTTGCCTGTTCAGCGTTAAATACCCCAATCCGATGGAAACGAGATTTTCCAGCCGCTCCATCAGGGCGGCGGTGACCGTGGAAACCTGCGGCACATCGATTTCGCGAATGACCTCCATCAACTCGTTGACCTGAAGGGCTGCACAGTCGGCTATGTTCTTCCCGTTGATTTTGCAACCGAGCACCGTCCGGTTTAAACGGGCGCCATAGCATACCGGACAGACTCCTTTTGACACCGTTTGGCCAATCTCTTCCTTATGCCTTGCCGCTTCCTTCGATTCCCTGTTCAGAAACGACCGCTCGATCCTTGGGATCACCCCTTCATAATCGGAGCTGAGCGGCCAGCCTTCCAAAGGATTCGGAGGTTTAAACCCTTTTTTGTACAACAGCGTGTCCCATTCGTCCTCGGTATAGTCCTTCAGCTTTTTGTCGTTATCGAACAGCCCTGTGCATACGTAACGCTTCCACCGGAAATCGCCCGGCCTGAACGTCGGAAACCGGATCGCTCCTTCGTTCAATGATTTATTCCGGTCGATCAGGGCATCGATGTTTATGGTCTTCACCGTGCCCAAGCCTTCGCATTCCGGGCACATCCCTTGCGGGTTGTTGAATGAAAACACGTCGGAATAACCGACAAAAGGCCTGCCGACCCGGGAGTACAACAGCCTGAGCAGCGAGTATATATCGGTTACGGTCCCGACCGTCGACCGCGCGCTGCCCCCGATCCGTTTCTGGTCGATCAGAATCGCTACCGGTAAATTTTCCAAAGCGTCCACGTCCGGCTGCCCGTAATGCGGAAGACGGTGCCGGATAAAACTTGCGAAAGTTTCGTTCAACTGCCGCTGGGATTCGGCCGCGATGGTATCAAAGACAAGCGAAGATTTTCCCGAGCCCGAAACCCCGGTGAATACGGTGATTTTCTTTTTGGGAATGCTCACTGTCACGTTTTTCAAGTTGTTCTCCCTTGCGCCGATAACCCGTATATGATTCTCGGTTGACTTGTCCATAGGTCTTCTCCCTCCTAACCTGCTTGAAATCCTCCGTGAAAAATATAAACTATAAACACGTCAATAATTGTCATGTTTAAGCGGTCTTTCAGCAGATTCGAAATGTTGAGGAGGAAGAGCATGATGTCAAAGACCAAATTAATTTTCGATTTAATGATGTATGTCAATGCAAAGCGGAAGTTCACCGCCCAGGACGTAGCGTATGAGTTCGATATTTCCGTCAGGACGGCGCACCGTTATTTGATGGAGCTAAGCGAACTGGGCGTGCCTTTATATGCGGAACAAGGACGAAACGGAGGCTACCGTATCCTGAACAACCGGGTTCTGCCTCCCGTTCTTTTTGACGAGGATGAAGCGTTTGCGATTT
The DNA here is from genome assembly GCF_000987955.1 of Paenibacillus sp. DMB20. Taxonomy (GTDB): domain Bacteria; phylum Bacillota; class Bacilli; order Paenibacillales; family Paenibacillaceae; genus Paenibacillus_AQ. Next base: position 48,872 of record NZ_LAZU01000055.1, on the reverse strand, counting down.
TCTTTTCTTTTCAGTCGCTTAAGCACTATCAATCGCTCCCCTTCGACATCAATGTGGAATCCGCGGCCAGGAAGCTGCATGCCAACCTTCCGGAAGATCTGAAAAACAAGGTGGACCGTTTGGAGTCCGTGCTGTCCTTCTGGAATCCCAAAAGAATCGTCTCCTCTCCCTACCTGAAAGAAATCATCGAAGCCTCTCTAAATGGGCAATCCGTTATCATGGAATATGCGTCAAAATCCGGGAACAAAATCAAAGAGGTCGCCCCTATCGGCGTGTATGCCAACGACGGACTGTGGTATATGCCGGCTTTCGATACGGAGCATGACGAGGTCCGGCTGTTTCGCGCGGATCGGATTTTGTCGCTTGAGATTTCAGGGATCGCCTCCCCCGTACCGATGAGCTTGGAGGATTGGCTTCATCACCGTACCATCCGCACCCCCGTACGGCTGCATGTCAAGCTTACCCGTGAAGGCCTGCGGCAGTGCCAAAAGGAGCATTGGCTCGCGCCTTATATACGAAGGGCCGATTCGGAAGGCGAATATATCGCGTATGCCGATATGCTTATGGATGACAGCGAAACGGGGTTTGCCGCGGATTATTTTTTCCGGCTGGGTACCGACGCCGTTGTACTGGAGCCGAAGGAAATCGTCGAAGATATTAAATGGCGGGCGCTGCGGTTAATGGAGCATTACGGGCATTCATCCTGAGATGAAGTTCCGTTGAATCATGTCCTTTTTCCAAAATTCATATATAATACATGAATATGCCTTTCGACGGATTGGATCAACTTTCCAGTCCGGTCGTTTTATGATGAAAGAATGGAAAGGAGCTGCTTGGGTGAGCTTTAAAATGAAAGGATTCGATGAGTTTTCAGGAAATATAAACGAACTGCAGCAAAATGCAAAAGAGCTTGAGAGTAACCGGAGTGTCCCTCTTGAAGAAGTGTTTACGGAAGCTTTTATGAAAACCTACACCCCCTCCGGCTCGATCGAACGTTTTTTTAAAGACGGAGGCTTCGAAGTGGAATCCGATGCCGATTTCGAGGACATCCCGCGCGAAGCTCTTGACCGCTATGTTGCCGAATCGACATCATTCCATTCCTTCCAAGAGATGACGGACAAAGCCGTGGGCGAGTACATCATTCGCAAACTTGGTTTCTAACGGATTTATGATTCTTATGAACAAAATAGCAGAAGTTAAAAAACGCAGATTCCGTCTTTGGAACCTGCGTTTTTTGAATGCCCAAAAATCGATTTTTGATCATTTTGTCACAATAAACCTTGATTTCAGGAAGGGTTTCTTTAATTGCCGGAGAAAAAAGTTACGATGTGTCGAAAAAGGAAGAAACCTACTGGCAAGGAAATCGTAGTAAAAGCTTAAGGCGCGGACATTTCCGAATTAGGGCTATGAACCGCACCTACATCAAGGGGAGTCATCCCGTTAGCAAATCCCCCATCCGATGGGGACGAGAAAAGAGAGACTGGGGTCATGAAAGGTTTAAGAACATTTGCTGTACTGTTATTGTCATTATCTGTTGCTTTAACCGCTTGCGGTTCGGAAAAAAGCACGGACAAAGGGGAAAGCAACACGACTTCCTTTGGTTCTCCAAGCAATGAGACAGACAAAGGAAATGCTTCAAAGGAAACAGAAAACGTGGAAACCAAAACCTATGAGGGTGAAGGTTTTTCTTTCGCATATCCTGCCACTTGGAATGTTCCGGAGATGGAGGTTCCTGCAGCAACGGTTGCATTTGTGGATCCCAACACGGTGGATAAATTTCGGGACAATATCAATCTTGTCGTCGAAGAATCTGCCGTACCTGCCAATGAAGCAGTAGAACTGACGGTATCGCAGCTTTCCGGCGGTGGGGGCGGAGATCTTGTAAAGGATTATAAAAAGATTGATTACCGTGACGTTCCCGCTTCCGGCAGCCATAAAACGGCAGGTGTTTTAAAATCCGAATATACGCAGGGACAGTCGGGAACCCAAGTCATTTTGACCCAATACTTTGTCTCGACCGGCAAGAAGCTTTATAGCTTATCCGTTACCTATTCCAAAAAATCATATGAGAGCGGCGGGGAAAAAACGGTTCAGACCATGATCGATTCCTTCAAGGTAACCGAAACGGCGGAGGTCGGCGACGCTTCGGATTCAGGTACTGAAGAAAGCGCCGCTCCGGTACAAACTACGGAACAAACGAGAACCGCAGATATGATGTCTTTGATCGTGCAAAACATGATCGAAGGCGGAGCCATTGACCCCAAAACATATGACTACATCATTGAGCATCACGAGATGTTCCCGGCGGTGAACGCCCAATCCAAAAAGGCAGCCGGTGCGGAAGTCGATTCCAAGATCACCTCCCGCCACCTGTTCAAGAATATAAACCCTTATCTGGACAAAATGGTCGAGGTAAGCGGTTATGTCGTTGAGGTCACGGAAGAAGAAATCGATCAGGGCACCACGCTTGCCGAGATTCATATCATCGATGACAACGACAATTCCATCGTCGGGATCTATGCCAATTCGACCGGCGACATCCTGGATGGGGACATCGTGACCATGCGCGGCGTGCCGACGGCCCAATATGCTTTTGACAATGTAAGCGGCGGTACCACCAATGCCGTTCTGCTAACCGTATCCACGGTTAAAAAAGGTCAATAAAGTGCCGCTTTGAAACCACATTCCTTTCAAGCCTTCAAGCCCCTTCGGGGGCTTTTCTTTTTTGGCATACAAAGCAAACATCGATAAGATTCGGCAGCACAACTTAATTTTTTGGGGTAAAGGCGATTTTCAATCCTATAAGTGCAAAAATAGAGCCTTGTAAAATATTGATTTTCCTCGAGATGGCAGGACTCTTGTGCATGAAATTGCCTAGTTTACCAGCAAAGATACTGATAAAAGTAAAAATAACTAACGATTGCACTAAGAATACGATCCCGTATGCAAGCATTTGCAACGATACATTTCCAGCTTGATCATTTACAAATTGCGGGAGGAAAGCAGGAAAAAATAGCGACACCTTAGGGTTAAGGAGATTCATTATGATCCCTTTTTTATACAAAGACTCATGATTCGAGGCGTCTAATTTATTCTGCGCAAAACTCGAATCCTTTTCCCGAAATGCCTTATACGCTAAGTACAACAAATAAGCCGCTCCTGCATATTTGACAACTGCAAAGGCTATGGAAGACTGATAGATAATTGCCGAAATTCCGAAGGTTGCCGCAAGAATATGAACAATTAAGCCTGTACAAAGGCCCGCAGATGTTAAAATGCCGGCATTTTTTCCTTTAGAAATGCTTTGAGCCAAAACAAACATGTTATCCGGCCCAGGAGCCAGCGTTAGCAAGACCGCAGCACTTAAAAACGATAATAATGTCAGAATGTCCACTAAGAATCCTCCTTTTTTATGCAATTATAGGCGGTTGATAGGTTCAAGAAAAGAGTAAGCCCCTGCCGGAACTTTGAACCGCCCCCCCTTCTCCTCAGACAATTACATCATGCGTCCAAGATTCGGGGTGCGGTTCGCTTAGCCGGTAGGGGCTCTTATTCTTACGTGATCCATGCGCAATGTTGAACGGATTCGTTGAAACCTCTATTCTTCCTTCCAGACAGTGTACCAATGTGTATCCGTAGATTTCTCATCATCTATATACCAAAAAAAGTACTCCACTCCACCGACGGTAATGTAATGCAATGGCGTAAAATAGTCTCTGCTATACTCGCTTTTAGGGTACATATAACCTGCTTTTACTCTACATGGGTTACAATACTGAGGCGTTATCTCAGAATCTGTCTGTGAGATAGGACTTGCAGATACTGGCGCTGCTACAGTCATGAAAGCCGCAATGATCGAAGAGAATAACACAAATTTTTTACCCTTGCTAACCATATTAACACCTCCAGTTTTTTTAAAGTTAATTTTCATTAACCTTATATGAATCTTACATTTGGTTATTATTGGTGTAAATAGTATTATCGAACCTAATATTGGTATATTTATGAATATTACCTTTTTTAGGATGTTTTTAATTTACTCAAGATAGAAAAAAGTTAGAAGTATAGCAAAAACAACAAAAAAAGGCGCGGCTTCCGAAATTCGGAATCCCGCGCCCTGTAAGGCTTATTAGACATGCTGGTGAAGGGAATTGAACCCCCGGCCTACGCATTACGAGTGCGTTGCTCTACCCCTGAGCTACACCAGCAGAAACAGAACCGCCGCAATAAAACGACAAAAACTATTATATACCTCTGAACAAAAAATGCAACCCTCATTTCATGGAAAAAAAGATATGGAAAATTTCTTAAAAATTTATCCAAAAAAACGTTCCATTTCCACCACAACTGTTATATATTAATCCCAAGAATTTATTTCTGTTATATAACAATTGAGGGTGAGGTGCTTTAAACATGGCAGCACAAATGACGGGTTGCAACATTGTTGGCAAAATGCAGGAATCATTTCAACAAGTGCTAACACCAGAGGCGCTGCATTTTATCGAAAAGCTTGAAAGGAATTTTGGCGGGAGAAGACAAGAGTTGCTGCAGCGGAGAAAAATCAGGCAGAAAGAGATCGACGAAGGAAAGCTGCCGAATTTTTTGCCCAAAACAGAACATATTCGAAACGGGGATTGGAAAGTATCACCGATTCCCAAAGATCTTCGGGACCGGCGGGTTGAAATTACGGGTCCTGTTGACCGAAAGATGATCATCAATGCGTTAAATTCAGGCGCTAGCGTGTTTATGGCGGATTTCGAGGACGCAACCACGCCAAGCTGGGACAATGTCATAAATGGGCAAATGAACCTGCGGGACGCTGTTCGCAGAACGATCTCTTACAAAAATGAAAGCGGTAAAACCTATCAACTCGGTGAACAGATTGCGGCTTTAAAGGTAAGGCCGAGAGGCTGGCATCTTGAAGAAAAACATATCGAGCTTGATGGACAAAGAATATCGGCAAGCTTGGTAGACTTTGGTTTATTCTTTTTTCATAATGCCAAGGAGCTTATCCAACAAGGGAGCGGCCCATATTTTTATTTGCCGAAAATCGAGGGACATCTTGAAGCACGGCTCTGGAACGACGTATTTAACTTCGCCCAGGATGAAATGAATATTCCGAGAGGAACCGTCAAAGCGACGGTACTCATTGAAACGATTACGGCAGCGTTTGAGATGGATGAGATTCTATATGAATTAAAAGAGCATTCGGCAGGATTGAATTGCGGCCGCTGGGATTATATATTCAGCTATTTAAAGAAACTGCGGAACTGTGAAATCGTAATTTTGCCGGATCGCTCCCAAGTAACCATGACAGCTCATTTTATGAGATCCTATTCCCTGCTTGCGATCAAAACTTGCCACAAGCGGAATGTGCATGCAATTGGTGGAATGGCTGCACAAATTCCGGTAAGAAACAATCCAGCAGCGAACAAACAAGCTTTTGACAAGGTACGGGCCGACAAACAAAGAGAGGTCATCGATGGCCATGACGGCACGTGGGTAGCGCATCCCGCACTGGTACAGGTAGCCAAGGAAATGTTTGATCAGCATATGAAAACGCCAAATCAAATCCAGCGCAAACGGGACGATGTTGAGATTACAGCTGAAAATTTATTGAGAGTGCCGGACGGTACGATCACGGAAGAAGGCGTCAGAGTAAATATCGACGTCGGAATCCGTTATATCGCCTCCTGCTTAGCGGCAGAGGCGCTGCGCCGATCCATAATTTAATGGAAGACGCCGCAACGGCGGAAATTTCAAGAGCCCAAATTTGGCAATGGATCAGACACCCCCGAGGCATCCTCGAGGACGGCCGTAAGCTTACACTTGAACTTTATCGCCGGATAAGGGATGAGGAGGTCGGAAAAATCAAAGAGGAATTCGGTCAAACAGCCTTTCAAGGGGAAAGATTCGAGGAAGCCATAGCCCTATTTGACGAGCTTGTAATGCATGACGACTTCATTGATTTTTTAACAATTCCAAGCTATGAAAAGCTTTAAAATCAAATTAATTTTAATGGGGGGAACGTGAAATGAACAGTCAAAGAATCAAGGCTTTAAAAGAAAGCTGGACACTCGATAAACGCTGGGAAGGCATTACGCGTTCATATTCGGCAGAGGAAGTTATTCGTTTAAAGGGCTCCATTGACATAGAGTATACTCTCGCCAAACGCGGGGCAGAAAAATTGTGGAACCTGCTTCATAAAGAGGAATATGTTCATGCTTTAGGCGCCTTAACGGGGAATCAGGCAGTACAGCAAGTCAAAGCCGGATTAAAAGCGATTTATTTAAGCGGCTGGCAAGTTGCTGCAGATGCAAACCTCTCAGGAAATATGTATCCTGACCAAAGCCTGTATCCTGCAAATAGTGTTCCTCATGTTGTAAAACGAATAAATCAGGCGCTTCAACGCGCGGATCAAATCCAGCATCTTGAAGAAAAAGGGGAAATCGACTGGTTTGTGCCGATCGTAGCCGATGCGGAGGCAGGTTTTGGGGGCCAATTAAATGTGTTCGAGCTCATGAAATCCATGATCGAATCAGGGGCGGCGGGTGTTCATTTTGAAGATCAATTATCATCCGAGAAAAAATGCGGGCATCTGGGCGGAAAGGTTTTACTGCCGACGCAAACCGCAGTGAAAAATCTCGTCTCGGCACGTTTGGCTGCTGATATCATGGGCACTCCAACCATCATTATTGCCCGTACGGACGCAGATGCTGCCGATTTAATTACAAGCGATGTTGATCCTGCCGATCATGAATTCATAACGGGAGAACGTACCGCAGAAGGATTCTACCGTACCAGAGCCGGCATGGATCAGGCAATTAGCAGAGGCCTCTCCTACGCCCCGTATGCGGACTTGATTTGGTGTGAAACGTCTGAGCCAAACCTTGAGCAAGCGCAGAGGTTTGCTGACGCCATCCATGAGAAATTCCCGGGCAAATTATTAGCGTATAACTGTTCCCCGTCTTTTAACTGGAAAAAGAAGCTTGACGATAAAACGATTGCAAACTTTCAAAAAGAAATTGCGAAAATGGGCTATAAATTCCAATTTGTCACCCTCGCCGGGTTCCATGCCCTTAACCACAGTATGTTTGAGCTCGCACGCGGCTACCGTGACCGCGGAATGGCAGCTTATTCAGAGCTTCAACAGAATGAGTTTTCCAGTGAAGCGCATGGATATACAGCTACAAGGCATCAACGAGAGGTTGGAACAGGCTACTTTGATGAAGTGGCGCAGACGATTTCCGGCGGAACCTCCTCTACTACAGCTTTGAAAGGCTCCACGGAAACGGAGCAGTTTACCCAGGTTTAATCCTCTCTCCCGCAAATTTGATTTATTGCCCAAATTGCAGTTAACGAAAATGGACATATTCACTGATGGGTGAATAGTCCATTTTTTGTGCTTCAATTGGGAGCCATGGCGCATTCTCCGCCCAGCTTTTCCTGCACCGACTGCAGCTTCTGCCTGCTCGATGAAGCCTTGTCGCGCCGGTCGTCGATTTTGACGGAAGTGGATACCCGCTTCGCTCCGGACATGAACGGAGCTTCGTGAAGCGCCGCAATCGCCCGCCACACATGGGCCAAATCGCCTTCAATAATCGTGCTCATGGAGGTCAGCTCGTAGGATATGCCCTCCTGCTGCTGCAGAACTTTTTGCATTTCGGCAACATACGGGCTTAAACTCGTGGTTTCCGTCCCGATCGGAATGACGGTTACTTCTGCGATCGCCATTTTCTTCGCCTCCTCTTTTTTCTAAACATCCACTGAATATCTCCATTTTACCATTTCCCCGCCCAACTCAAAACCTGCCTACCGGTCCTTTTCCCCCTCCGCGGCAAAAGCAATTTCCCATAAAGATTGAATCCATGAATAAACGAACGTATTTCGTCAAAATGTGAGGAATCTCACTCTATCTTGTACGTTTGCGGATTGGCGGTTTTCTCGTCCGTTTGTTATAATTCGATTTGTGCATTTTTTAAGTTTATGGTTTACAAACACAATATATTGGGTTAAATTTAATAAGCACCAACCAAATATAGTGTGTACAGGTGTCTTTCGCTCCGCATGGGCGTTTGACTTAATAGGGAAGCATGGTGCAAATCCATCACGGTCCCGCCACTGTAAAGGGCAGAAAGAGAGCGTTCCTTACGCTGTCTGAATCGAGTCCGGTTAAATGCCACTGAGGATGAAGTCCAACAGGTCCTTGGGAAGGCGCCGGCATCGGGCCCAAGTCAGGAGACCTGCCTGTATGCGTTTTTGACACCTGTCCTACGGGGAATTAGGAAAGTGTTCACGAATTGCGTCTGTACATACCGGATAGGCCGGCGGCAGCCGGCTTAACGCTATCATGCACACTTCGATTCACAGCGCACACGGACATTTTCAAACCTTCCCTAAGGTTTTCCGAAAATGTTTTTTTATGCCTATTTTCATTTTTCCTTTGGAAAGCGAGGAATTATTCATGCCCCAACTCGTAGTTAAACCGAACAACCGCCAGCTAGCTTTTGACGAAATCCGCCTCTCCGTTTATGCGGACCGCATTTTGAAGGAACTGGAGATGCTCGACAAGGAACGCCTTCTCCGCGGCGTTAACTCCAAGCTTCGCGGCGAACAGGTCACCGGCGAGGAAATCAGCAGCGCCTTCACCATGTCCGCCCTGGAGCTGGTATCCAAAGAGGAGCCGAACTGGAAGTTTGCGGCGGCCCGCTCCCTTTTAACCTCCCTCTATAAAAAAGCGGCCAACAACCGCCGTTATAAAGCATACCCTGAAGAGCCTTACGGCGCGCTATACCCGCTCATCAGCGAGCTTGTGCAAAAAGGCATTTACCGCGAAGAGCTGCTGGAATGCTATACCAAGGAGCAAATCGAAGAGCTCGGGGATACGATCGATTACACCCGCGATCTTCTGTTTGATTACATCGGCCTGCTGACGCTCGCTGAACGTTACCTGGCTACCGACTTTGACGGCCGCGTGATGGAGCTCCCGCAGGAGCGTTATATGGTCATCGCCATGTACCTCATGCACCAAGAGCCTGCCGATAAGCGCCTTGATCTGGTAAAAGAAGCCTACTGGGCGATGAGCAACCTGTACATGACCGCAGCAACGCCAACCATGTCCAACGCCGGCAAAAAAGTGGCCGGACAGCTTTCCAGCTGCTTCATCGATACGGTGGACGACTCGCTTGAGGGGATTTTCGACTCCAACACGGACGTGGCCCGTCTCAGCAAAATGGGCGGCGGCATCGGCGTCTACCTCGGCAAGGTGAGAGCCCGCGGCTCCGACATCCGCGGACATAAAAACACCAGCTCCGGCGTCATCCCTTGGATCCGCCAGCTGAACAACACCGCCGTCAGCGTAGACCAGCTCGGTACGCGCAAGGGCGCGATCGCCGTCTACCTCGACGTGTTCCACAAAGACATTCTGGCCTTCCTCGACCTGAAGCTGAACAACGGCGACGAGCGCATGAGAGCGCATGACGTGTTCCACGGCGTATGCCTGCCCGACCTGTTCATGGAAGCCGTTGAAGCCCGAGACGAGTGGAACCTGTTCTGTCCGCACGAAGTGAAGAAGATTATGGGCTGGAAAGACGAAAACGGCCGTCCGCTCGGCCTGGAAGATTTTTATGACGAGAAGAAGGGCGAAGGCAAGTTCCGCGAAAAATATGCCGAGGCCGTTGCCCATCCGCTGCTGCCGCGCATTACGGTGCAGGCGATCGATATCATGAAGCGGATCATGAAATCCCAGCTTGAAACCGGTACGCCTTACATGTTCTACCGCGATACCGTCAACCGTTCGAACCCGAACTCCGCGCACGGCATGATCTACTCTTCCAACCTGTGTACGGAAATTATGCAGAACCAATCGCCGACGGTGGTCGAACAGGAAGAACTGGTGACTAAAGACGGACAGACCCGCATCGTCATCTCGAAAATTCCGGGCGATTTCGTCGTGTGCAACCTGAACTCCATCCACCTTGCCCGCGCGGTACCTGCCGGCGTGCTGGAGCGTCTCGTGCCGATTCAGGTCCGCATGCTGGACAACGTGATCGACATCAATAACATCGAGGTGCTGCAGGCGCAGTACACGAACAGCCAGTACCGCGCGGTAGGACTCGGCACCTTCGGCCTGCATCACCTGTTGGCCTTGGAAGGCATCCGCTGGGAATCCGACGAAGCGGTTGCGTATAACGATAACCTGTATGAACATATCAACTACCTGCTCGTGAAATCGAGCATGGAGCTGGCCAAGGAAAAAGGCCACTATCCGAAGTTCAAAGGCTCCGACTGGGAGAGCGGCGAATACTTCACGTTCCGCGGTTACACCGACGGCGAGCATGAAGGCAAGTACGTATCCACCGAACAGTGGCGCGAGCTGCAGCGCGAAGTGCAGCAAAACGGCGTCCGCAACGCCTGGCTTTTCGCCATCGCGCCGAACGGCTCCACTTCGATCATTGCCGGCTCCACCGCCAGCATCGATCCGCTGTACGAGCTTCTGTCCTATGAGGAGAAAACGACGTACAAAATCGCCAATCCGGCGCCGGACCTGTCCGAAAAAACGATCTGGTATTACAAAACAGCCTTCCTGATCGACCAGAACTGGTCCATCAAGATGGCGGCTGCCCGCCAGCGCCACGTGGACCAGGCGCAAAGCTTCAACCTGTACGTGCGTCCGGACATCCGGGCATCGGAATTCTTGGAGCTGCACCTGCATGCCTGGAGAGCCGGCATCAAGTCTACGTACTATGTACGCAGCCGCGCGCTGACGATTGAGGAATGCGAATCTTGTGCTAGCTAAGTGTTCTCACCCTCCCAAACCCTCCCTTTCCAAGCGTATGCTTTCGGAGAGAGTTTCCCTACGGGAAACTTTCAGGAGGGCCCCATAGGGCAAGCGGATGCTTCCGAAGCGAGTTTTCCTTCGGAACACTTTTACCTCTGGACTCCCGGAACTTCAACCCGCGTAAGGTATTGAGTTTGGCGGAGGAACGAAATTTCGGTGCAGGGAGCGCTTTTCCCCCTTCGGGTACGCTTTAAGTTTGGTGCAAACACTACCAAGTTTCTGCGGCGTTCTATCTGGATTATCATGCGGAGTACTTCTTTAGGGATTCGTCTTAATTTGGAGTAAATTTAATATTAGTTTGATTTGATTTGCTTTCTAAACCTGCCCAGTACGAGATCCTGCATCTTTGAATAACCTAAAGAAAAAACGGCGAAGGGTGAGGGTATCCAATCGGAGGAGTTTACGTCCGCCTTTGGGAGCCCTTTGCAACCTTCATATACATTCAGGCAAAGGGCTGACAAGAAGCGGCCGGATATAGGATACCCGATCCCCCAAGAAGCGGCCGGAGATGGGATACCCGTCCCGAAACCTAACGTTGTCGGACCAAGCTATCGTAACGGAAAGCTTTTTACCAATATCATTGCAAGGAGAGAATGAGCATGCAAATGCAAAAGATTTTTAACACGGAAGCGCCTAACCAATCGACGCGCATTATCGAAGGGGAATGCTCCGGCATTTTGAACTGGAACGACATCCGTATGCCGCACATGTACAAGCTGTACAAAGTGCTGCTCCTGAACCACTGGATCGCGGACGAAATTCCGATGTCCAAGGATGCCGGGCAGTTCCCGCTCCTGGATCCGGAGGAACAGCGCACCTTTAAAATCAACATTTCGCTGCTCGCGGTTCTGGATTCCATGCAGACGATGTTTGTCGGAGACGTCAAACGGTATTTCACCGACTCCTCCCTCGAGGCCATCTCGGCGATAATCGGACAGCAGGAAGTGGTCCACAACCAATCCTATTCCTATGTCCTGTCCTCGATCGTTTCCGAGCAGGAACAGAAGGAAATTTTTGAATACTGGAAGCACGATCCGGTGCTGCTCGACCGCAACCGGTTCATCGCCGACATTTACCAATCGTTCCGCGACAATCCGTCGCCGCAAACCTTCTTCCAATCGATGGTGGCCGACCTGATTCTCGAAGGCATTTTCTTCTACAGCACATTCGCCTTCTTCTACAACCTTGCGCGCGACCAAAAAATGATGGCAACCAGCCAGATGATCTCCTACATCCAGCGTGACGAGAACCAGCACTGCTATTTCTTTGCAGAAGTGTTCAAACAGCTGCTGAAGGACTTCCCTGAGCTGAACACCAAGGAAAACATCGACTATGTTTACCGCACCATCGACCGCGCCGTGGAGCTGGAAACGAACTGGGCCCACTACACGCTGAGCAATGTAAAAGGCATTGACCTGAACGAGCTTTCCGACTACATCAAATACATCGCCAACCGCCGCCTGACCATGATGGGGCTGGACAAAGCTTATCAAGGCGTCGACGTAAACTGCATGCCTTGGATCAAGCCGTTCTCCGACGAAGCCCTGAACGCGACGAAAACGGACTTCTTCGAAGCCAAATCCCGCAACTACGGCAAAGTCGGCGACGACAACGGGTTCGACGATCTGTAAATCAGGCGGACATTAGCCATACTGGACTTAAACATAGAGGGATAACAAAAAGGGAAACTTGGACGTCCAAGTTTCCCTTTTTCAATGCACGCCCACGCTGACGGTTTTTCACTCAAAAACCGCCCTCTTGCATAAATTCCTTGTTATCCATGGAACGGGTGTGCTGCGTATGACTCCAGGTTTTTTCATTTCTTTTGAAAATCGAATAAGCTACAATCGGTATCCAAGTACAGGAGAAAATATACAAATACAAGAACCACCAGACCCGTTTCCATTGATTTTCAAGGAGAAGGCCAATAATAGGCAGTAAGTAAAAAGGGATTAAAACACTCAACCAAATGTATGAATTGTGTACGTATTTTGGCACCCAAAGAGGTAACGGCTCAAACACCGATAGACCAAGTAGAGCTAAACCGCTCAGGGCTAGTACGAATAGGGCAGGCTGAAAAAGATAGATCAGCACATCCAGTGCAATCCATCTGGATCCCTTCGCTTTTACAATCTTATGTATCAGCGGTTTGGCATATCGGAAAGCACAGTAAAAATGTCCCTTCATCCATCGAATTCGTTGTACATACGATTGTTTCATTTTAAGAGGCTTTTCATCATAAATCTTGGCCGTATGCAACCAGGCGACTTTCCTGCCTTTTTCTACAATGTACTTTACAGTAAATTCAAGGTCCTCCGTTAATGATTTCGCTCCCCAGCCCATTTCTTTTAGGATTTCGCCGCTAAAGATCATCCCGGTCCCGCCTAGTTGAGCACTTAAACCGATGTTCTCGCGTGCCGTTTGATAAATCCGACTCGCTGCCCAGTAAGAAAATGCATAACTCTTTGTGATCCAAGTGTCATTTGGGTTTTTGCTGTCAAGATAAGCTTGAATGACTTCATGCCCTTGGTCAATTTTGGAATTGACTTGTTGGAGGAAGTTATGGATTACTAGATTGTCAGCATCAAAGATGGCAACAGCATCATAAACTTTTCCTTCGCCTTCAAGTTTCCACAGTTGATCCAGGAACCATTCAATCCCGTAGCCCTTGCCTATTTGCAATTTATGATTACGCTCCCTGGCAATGGCTCCGAGTTCACGGGAAATCTCTGCTGTTCGATCGGAACAATTGTCGGCAATCACGTAGATATCATACAGGTCTTTAGGATAATGGATATCCTGCAAGTTTCTAATGATATCCCCCACCACTCGTTCCTCATTGTGCGCACATACAACCAAGGCATAACGACGCAAACTTATGAACTGTGCATGCCAATAATGGCTTCAATCATTTGTGAAAACTCAAAAACGTTAGTCCCTCTCTACAGTTCAAAGCTGTTTCTTGGTTTGAGCAAGGGATGCGCCTGAGTGAGCTGGCGTTAGGCCGAACCTCGCGGTGACATCGAGCGCTAACGGACATGACAGCCTCTTAGCATGCCTAGAATTACCATTTCCTGATGTAACGGACATAGGAGACTCTTAACCCGCCAAAACTACCGAAAAACACACAAAAATGGCCTGTAACGTATCCTATGTCCGTTAAGATTGAAGAGAGGTATAAAAACAGGAGGTAACGGACCTGAAGTCCGTTACCTCCCGAGCCCCTACGCTATACGTCATGTACAATAATGAAGTTCAAAAACGTCTCCAACCGCTAATTTTTCCATACTATGGAACGTTATTCAAACTAATTAAAGGCTTGAACTTTGTACTCGATCACTTGGCAGCCCAAACCTCGATCTCTACTTTCAGTGACGGAACCGCCAGGGCAGGCACGTAGGCCATCGTCATCGCAGGCGGCGTGCCGCCATGGAATTCCTCCCAAACTCTATGGAAATAATCCCAGTCCATCGTTTCCACGGCCCAAATATTGATTTTAACAATGCTATCGGACGTTAAAGATTCCTCGTGCAGAACACGCGTGATGTTGTCCAGCGTATTCCGGATTTGCCCGTTCAAATCTTCCGGGATATGACCGTTCACGTCCGTTCCGACTTGCCCGGAAAAGACCAGCAGCTCGGCCCCTGGCGCAATTTTGGTTAAGTGAGTATAGGGACCGATTGGCGGAGCTATACTGTTCGGCTGATGACGGCTTACTTTTTGATCCGCTTCAATCGCTGGAATCGATTGAAGCGCTTGAGCCCCTTGGTCCCCCTCATCCTCGTCCTCCTCGTTTAGGATCGCCAAGGTTTGGTGATCCTTCCACCGCCCGTTGACTTTGACGTTTTTCCTGGCGATGCCCTCTTTGTGAAATCCCGCTTTGAGCAAAACCTTGATGGACCCTATGTTATGAGGCTGAACGCCGGCCTCGATCCGGTGGAGTGCCAGCTCCCGAAAGGCAAACTCCACGACCAGCTTAACCGCTTCGGTCATATAGCCTTTTCCATTGTATTCCTTGTCGAGGAAATAACCGACCCAGCAGCTTTGCAGATTGTACCTCACGACTTCCGTCAGCATCACTTCGCCAATGACCCGGCCCGAGTCCTTAAGAAGAATGACGAACACGTATCCCTTATCATTTTTGCTTAAATCCTCAGCTTCCTTGATTCTGTCCAGCTGGCCTTGAAGCGTAAAAAACGATTCCTCTCTTAACCCCGTGAACTGTTGAAAAAACTCCCTGTTTCTTACCTCTAGCGATAAAAGGGACTCCGCGTCACGTTCCTCAACCGCCTTTACGATAATCCGTTCTCCGATGATTTGCATGCTGATCCTTCTCCTTTTTCACGAAAATATAAAAAACACCACAGACTCCTGTGGTGTTTAGGTCAAAGCCATGTTCCACAGGAAGCGGCCTGTGGTGTTTTAAGCCCACTGTATCCCTTCAGATCAACGAATCCCGAAGGTTATGCCGCCGGTTATGCCATTTTTGGACACACTTCTCCCGCGGACGGCTGAATCAAAGAAAACAGCGGTAGAGTACCCTACGCCTTTAGGCAAAGACCGTTTCGCTCTTTTTTTCATTTCGGGCACTCTCCTTTCGTGATTCGGAATGGTATATATCCATCGATTGCCGAATGTAATGCAAAGTTAGAAGTTCTTCAAAACACTGCTTTGCTGCTTACCTAACAAGATACACAACTCTTCGGCGTTTTTCAAATCGGGGCTAGCAGCTTTTCGCAGGGGGCTCCGCCGTTCTTCCCTGTTTTACGTGCTTCAGCTGGGCGACAATGATGATGCTGATGACCACAAGCAGAAACCAGGAGCTGATCTTCCCGATATGCACCAGGCTCCACGCCTTCTCCTGCCCGGGGTATGTCCAGGCCCCCAGAAAGGTCGATATGTTCTCCGCCACCCAAATGAAAAAACCGATGAGCACGAAAGACAGCGATAGCGGCATGCGATAGGTGTCACCTGCCACGTCGAAATAAACGACCGTTCTCCAGAATACGATGAACAGCAGCGCGGTCAACACCCAGCGGACATCCCACAGAAAGTGATGCGTAAAAAAATTGGCGTAAATTGCCGTGCTCAGCAGCACCGTCATCACCGCAGGCGGCCAGCCGGTAAGCCGCAGATTCAAACGGCGCCAGGCCTGGCAGATGTAACTCGCCACGCTGGCATACATAAAGCCGCTGTACAGCGGGACGCCGCCGATTTTGCTCCACCCTTCCTCCGGGTACGACCAGGAGCCCATGTGAACCTTATACAGCTCCAGCATCAGCCCGATGACGTGAAACACGCAGATTACCTTCAGTTCGTCCATCGTCTCCAGCTTCGCGGCCACCATCCCGGCCTGCGCCAAGAGGCAGATCAGCAATATCAGATCATATCGGTGAATTCCGGGGATTTCCACGATTTTGGTCAAGCCCAGTGCAGCAAAAATAATAACCGGAAAAATGCAGGACAGCGCCTGCTGTATTCCGAACGTCCACAGCTTGCGAAAAAAAGTCATATTTCCTCCTGATATCCGTGTCATATGCTCCAACCTACCACAGCCCCCGTGACATTTAAAGCTTGAAAAAGTTACAGGTTTGTTGACCTTTTTACGGCAAATGAAAAAGGGCACCGCCTTCAAGCGAATGCCCTTGGATATCAAGGCTGAGGATACGCATGATTTCAGGATACGCAGCCGGCCCCCGAGTCTCCCCTTTTTCTTTTTTCCTTAGCAGGAAGGTAAAAGGAACGGCTGCTATCGCAATCACCGTGCCCACCAGGAACACATCGTCAATGCCCATGACGGTAGCCGCAGGCTTGCTCGCAATCCCCTCGGCTCGATAATGGGATGTCCTCAGCACGATCAAGGCGCTGAATATTCCGATGGACAAGGATGCCAGGCCCTGCCGGGCCCAGTTGGTAATCGATGACGCATGACCCGAATACTCGCTCGAAACGGCGCTCATGGCGGCATTGGTCAGCGGCATGTTGCAAAGAGCGATCCCGAGACAGCGAATCAGCTGCAGAACCGCTATGGTATAAACGGAGGTCTTTACCGTAATATGGCTGAATGCGGCCGTAGCGCCGACAATGACGAGTATGCCCGCGATCACCAGCCTGAACGGACCAATCACGTGGTAGAACCGCCCGATCACCGGTGCAGCGGCTGCCATGACGAGCGCCCCGGGAAGCATGATGAGTCCGGTCTCCATCGGGGACAGCTTCAGCACCGTCTGCAGGTAGAGCGGCACGAGAAGCGTTCCCGCATACATCGAAACCGTAACGATACAGTTTAGGATGAGGCTGTACCGGAACCGCGGAAAGCGGAACACCTTCAAATGAAGCAGGGGCGAGCTCGTTTTTAATTCCCAGCCTATAAAGAAAGCAAGCAGCAGGATTCCGATGACGATCAGGAAAATGGTTTTGGGCGATCCCCATCCCCACTCGCTGCCATGACTGAAGGTAAGCAGCAGCAGGGAGCTGCTGATCACGACCGACAAAAAACCTAATACGTCAAACGACTTCTTTTCGCTCAGCTTGTAATAGGGAATGAATTTGGCGACAATCCAGATGGAAAAAAGCCCGATCGGGATATTCAACATAAAAATCGATTTCCAGCCAAAATACTGCACCATCCAGCCCCCGAGCGTCGGTCCGATCACCGGAGCCAGCATGGACGCAAGACTCCAGAGACCCATGGCGTAAGCCTGACGGTCCCGGTCAAATACCTGGTAAATAATCGTCATCGTAATCGGGATGATCATGCCGCCGAAGATGCCTTGAACGATTCGGAACGCGATCAGCGACTGGATGCTCCAGGCCGAAGCGCAAAGCGCCGAAAACAGGACAAACCCGATCAGGGACATCACGAACAGGCGCTTATAACTCAGCTGGTCTCCCATGTACCCTACGATCGGCGCGACGATTCCCGTGGCGAGCAGATACCCTGCCATCAGCCACTGCACCGTGCTGAGATTGGCGCCGAACGTGTCCATCACGACCGGAAAGGTCACATTAATGGTCGTTATGCTTAACACCGCCAGAAAATTGCCGGAAAATATGGCTGCCATGATGAGCCAAAAAGATGATTGATTTTTTACTTCCACAAACGTCATTTCCCTCCTTTTACTCGAACAGCTTCCTGCGCAAAAGTTTCATGAGGATGTACAGCATGTCGGCTTCGTCCTCATCAAGCTGCCCGAAAGACTTCTCGATCAGGGAATCTCCCTCGGCCCGTGCGCCGAGTACCAATTCCCGCCCCTTGTCCGTGTAATGGACATAATGGCTGCGGCCGTCCCGCGGGTTCGGCTTCCGGAAGACCAGCTCCCTCTGCTCCAGCGAATCCACCAGATACGTGATGGTGGCGGCCTTCAACTCCAGGTGCTCCACCAATTGAACCGGCAGGCAGGGGCCCTGCTGGTCAATAAAACTTAAGATGGAGTATTGGTTCAAGGTCAGGTCATGTTTTTTCAAGTGCTTCAAAAAAGAGACCACCCGATGTTTGGTCATCCGATCGGACAAATCCCGGTATACCTCCATCAGCTGATCCACGCGGATATTTTCCCGGTTATCCATGGAACTCACCTCGCTTTTCATTGGTTAGATACAAACAGAAACGCCCCTCCGTCCTTCTCAAAAAAAACGTCATCGACGAATTTTCAATAAAACGGACGGCATAGGAAAACACTAAAAAACCCGACAAAGGCTTGCTTACAGTCATCCGTCCGGGCTCCATCCTACTTCAATATTTCTAACTAAATCCACGCCATCCATTTCCGTAAGACTGCCGAATAAACCTGATATTATCATATTTTAATTCGAATCATTAAAATTGTAAATGTTTTTTATCGAAATACAGACCAGAAAAAGAACAAATTTAATTAGAAAAACTGTATTAATATATGAATATAAGGACATAAAAAGACTCCCTCCGAAAAGGAGGGAGCCTCATTCCCCGGAATCGGCCAGAAGCTCTTTCAGCATCGCTTCCCGGTTGTTGACGAATTCCTTCGTAATCATATAATGATCCGTCTCCTCCAGCCGGCATTCCTCGATTCCGTTCTCGTTCAGCCTGTAGATCCGGGCATCGGGATACGCCATCAGAATGGGAGAATGCGTGGATATAATAAACTGGGAGTGATCCTGGACGAGATCATGAATGCGGGCCAGCATGGCCATCTGGCGGAAAGGCGACAGCGCGGCCTCGGGCTCGTCCATGATGTACAAGCCGTGCCCGCTGAAGCGGTGCAGGAAAGTCGCGAAGAACGATTCCCCATGCGACTGCTCGTGCAGCGACTTGCCTCCGTAGGACTGATAGAGTCCGGGACGTATGCGCTCCAGTTCATCGATCTCCGAGGCCACATTATAATAGCTTTCGGCCCGGAAAAAGAAACCGTCCCTCGGCTTCCGCGTGCCCCGAACCGGCCGGATATACCTGTGCAACGGGGAGTGAGTCTCCCTTGTGGCAAATGAAAAATTGATCGTGCCGCCCTCCGGGTTAAAGCCGAGCACGGCGGCTACCGCTTCCAGAAGCGTTGATTTGCCCATGCCGTTCTCGCCGACGATATAGGTCACTTTCGGATGAAACTCCAACTGATCCAGCGAGGAAACGGCCGGCAGATTGAACGGATACTCCCGGAACGAAGGAACCTGGTCCTTTAACAGCAAGATAGCTCGCAAATAGGCGTTCAGCAATGCAGGGTCCATCTCTTTCTCCTCCACTCAGGCAGAAACGGCTTCGCCGTCCTGTTCAAGAGGCGGCGTAGCTTTTCTTTCGGAAAATTTTGAAAAAGGCGGCATCCCCGAAATATGCTTCGTTGATGCCGCCCTAATATCTTCATGCTGAGGTTATTCGTTTACGATGAACTGATACAGCTCTTCAACCTTCTCATCCGTAAGTTGACCGCTGTTGTCAAACACTTTGATGGATGTTTGAGGAATATCCCAATTCACCTCGGGAACAAAATCAACGCGTTTCTTGAAGTCGTCCCAGTGCTCCAGCTTCCACTGATCGCGCTCCGTCTGCCTGTCCACAATGCGTTTCCGCTGGAGTTCCATATCCTTAAGCGCAACGACGATCACCTTGACATCAACTTCGTGTCTGGCAAGGCCCGCCGCGGAGATCACTTCTTCGATCCACTCGCGGTTTTTAAGCTCGGCCGTAAACGGGGAGATCATGAACACGTTCTGACCCGCACTCAAGTTTTCGATACATATATCCTTCGTGGTATCGTATTCGAGGTCACGCAGGTTTTCTTTATAAAATGCGGAGTCCCGGTCGTTCGGATCCAGCCCGTTCGACTCCAGAAACTTCTCGACAAAGCGCCCTCCAACCGTATCCCGGTCCAAAAACGCAGCGGGAATACGGACGGCCAGCTTCTTGGCTACCGTCGTTTTGCCTGTCCCGGCCACGCCAACAAAAAACACCAGCTTTTGCATGTGGTACCCCCTCTTGAGTATATTGTGTCTGCCTGACGGTATGTTTAATCCCGCATTCTAAGACGCGTTTCTTCAGCCAGCTCCGCAAGCGCCGATTCCAGCCGCTCCCGCAGCACTTCGGCGATATCGAATCCACCCTCTTCGGTACGGGCAACCTGTGCATCCACCGCGTATACCCCTCCGAGAATGTGGCGGGCACCGATCGAGGAAAGCACGGGCTTCAGCGAATAATCGATCGCCAGCAGATGCGCCAGACTTCCACCGACGAACAGCGGCAGAATGATTTTTCCGGCGAGTCCTTTTTCCGGGATCAGGTCCAGGAACGTTTTCAGCACGCCCGTATAGGATGCCTTATACACCGGACTTGCCACGATAACGGCATCCGCCTCCGCCACAAGGCCGTTCGCCTTGACGATATGCTCGCTTTCAAACTTCGTATGAATCAAATCCTCAGGAGGCATCTGGGCCACATCGATCCGGTTCACCTCGAAACCGGCCTCTGTCAGATTCCGCTCCGCCAGTTCCATGATGGCAGTCAATCTTGAGCCAGACGTGGGACTGCCGTTAATAATGACGGCTTTAGCCATTACCTATCACCTCTCGCTTAAATAGTATCGTGCCGCCAGATCAGGCGCCAAATTATCAAGGTTATCCTTTCGGAAGGAACAGCCTCCTTCGACCGGAACCGGCAAGCAGTACAAATCGCCGCGCCTCCCAAGGCGCAGGACCGTTTCTGCAGCAAATATAAGCAAAGTATAAATGCAAGCTCATGCTTTCTTATATTTAAAAAAAGACCCTACAAGATTACTGCAAAGTCCTCCGGCGATCAGGCCGTAAACCTAAAATTAGATGTTTATTGTAATCCCTTATGTAAGTGATTTAGTTCTCATGTTATCAATCCGCTCCCCCCTTTGTCAATGGCGGAGAGCCTTATGCCGTGCGGCATTGTCCCTTGTAACGCATGGTCCTTGCGCAGCATTATTTGAGGAAGCTGATGGGGGGACGCCCGCCGGCTTAACGGAAGCGTGAATGGTGCCGCCCTCGTTCTGCGGGGGCCGAATGATTAACGGGATAGATGCTTCACTTCATAACCTATTTAGGAGATGAATTGTTCTCTTTTCCAAAATCATTTTCTAAAATACCGTACGGGAATGTGAAAACGAATAAAAAACCGGCTTTCGGCACTTCGGTATGGGCATCTGCATAGAGATAAAGCATCCACGTATATAACCAATAGAGCTGGCAAGGAGGGGTGATGGCGGCCGATCAGGCAGGCGGGGTCAGTCCATGGAATACTTAACGCCTCGATGTCACCTCCTGACAGATGAATGTCCATTGTGCAAGGACAATGTTCAACCTTCAAAAGAATGCTTTTTATATTCATGTCTTGTGCTGAAAACGAGCCGCAGCTCCACGAAAAAAAGCCCGGATTTCTCCGGGCCCCAGATTCAGTATTGTTATCGGTTTTTCCTTAATGCTTCCACCACATCCATCGCAAAAATGACGGTTCGGCTTTGACGCTGTACTGTTCCGCATCCGGCAAATCCGTAATGTGCTTGAACCGCTGACAACCGAACTCCAGGCGGTAATACTCGCCTTCCTGATCCAGATCCGAACGGGTGTTGGTTTGATTCACGACATTTTGCATCTCCGAAAAACACTCGAACATAAACGCTCGACCTCCCTGGGAATAACCGGCAGCCATTGTCCTGCCGAGGATTTGCTCCCGTAGCTTTCAGGGGCCGGCAAGATCTTAGCCGCAGGTGATGTTGGCAATCAGTTTCGCTCCTGATTCCGCTTTCATTTTAACATGAATACACGGTCGTGAGAATCCGTCACAGGCTGTTTTTCAAGTGAAAAGTCCTCTGGCAGAGGACATTTTCACAAAACCGAAACAATTGCCGTTAAGGAGGAATAACACATATGAATTCCGTAAAAAGCAACTCGAACGGCCGGATGGACATGGGTTTGTATGCGCTCAATAAATTGGCCTGTGCCGGCTCCATTTTGCTGCTGCTCACCATCGTTTCCTGGATGTGGCCGCAGGGTGCGGCCAGGCCGGCATCCATCCTTGGGGCGTCGATTCCCCTGGAGCATTGGGTTTACGGCTACGCGCTTACCTCTTCGCTTGCGGCGGACGCCGTCATCTCGTTTATTCCATCGCTCAGCAAAATGAAGCAGGCGACCCTTTACGGAGCTGCGGGTTTTCTCTTCTTCGCGCTGCTTGCGGACGGGAGCCCGAGCACCCTTTGGATCCGCGGTGCCGCTGGAGTCCTTATGCTCATGATGTACTTGTGGGGGAAAACGTTCTTTACAGGCCAGTCCCTGCTCACGCTGTTTTTTGCGCTCGTCGTCCCCCTTCTCTGCTGGGCCATCCTGTAATTGAGAATCGGGCCCGAGCGGGAGCAGCAAGATAAACAACCTTCGTTTTCCCAGGAGAAGCGAAGGTTGTTTATTAGGCGTTGGCTTTGGCGTTGGTTTTGCCTCGGCATCGGCCGTCCTGCCTATAAGGCTTCGATGACGTCACCGGCCGTGACGGATGAGGAATGTCCGCGGAGCCGCGCCGCTCTTTCGCCGGCCAGTCCGTGCAGCCTAACACCGATCGCAGCGGCCTGGGGGCCGGACAAGCCCTGAGCGAGCAGACCGGCTATGATTCCGGTCAGCACATCCCCCATGCCGCCGGTAGCCATGCCGGGATGTCCCGTAACATTGACATATGCCCTCCCGTCAGGAGCCGCAATGACCGTTCGCGCTCCCTTCAGGACAAGCGTCACTCCATGACGGACCGCAAAATGGATCGCCGTGCCGATTCGGTCCCGCTGCACTTCCGCCGTGGATTTGCCGGTCAAACGGGCCATTTCCCCAGGATGAGGCGTCAGCACGGTATCCGCTGTTCTTCGCTTCCAATCCGCAAAATCTTCTGTTGCGGACAGGGCGTTGAGGGCATCCGCATCCACCACCATCGGAGCATGGCTTTCTTCCCAGAGGCGCCGGATCCATCTGCCGTCTCCTTCGAAACGGCCGAGACCCGGGCCTGCCGCAAGAACATCCCGGCTCTGCAGCAGTTCCAGCACACGTCCGGCGGAAGCTTCGTCCCAGGACCCGTCTCCAGCCGCTGCCGCCGGAGCCAGCATGAGCTCGGGAGCCGTGCCGGACATGGGCAGCAGCAGTTCCTCGGGCAGAGCCCAAGTAACCAGCCCGCAGCCGGCCCGGAGCGCAGCCCGCGAAGCAAGCAGGCCCGCGCCGCTCATGGTACGGCTTCCGCCGACCGTCAGCACATGGCCGTACGTTCCTTTATGGCCTTCCGGCGAACGGGGAAGCTCGGGGTCCGTTTCAAGCTCTTCGCGAATAACGTCAGGCGTGAGCAGAAACACCGGTACCCCCTGTTCCCGGCAAAGGGACGAAGGGATGCCGATGGAACGCACCGCCACCCGCCCGGCGGCCCCTGCGCCGGGATATTGGACGAGGCCCCGCTTCAGGAACGCGAGGCATACCGTCACCGATGCCCGAACGCAGGGCTCGTGCAGCATGCCGGTGTCGGCGTCAAGTCCGCTGGGAATATCCGCGGACACAATCGGCAGGCCGCTCTCGTTCGCGGCCCGGATCATCGCGGCGTAAGCGCCGCGGGGCGCGCCCGACGCGCCCGTTCCAAGCAGCGCGTCCACGATCCCGGTGTACGCGCGGTAATCCACGGCCTCCTCCCGGCCGTGGACAAGCTGCGGGATGCCGAGCGCTGCCGCGGCGTCCCGCTGGAGGGCGGCCTCGCCGGTCAGGGACGACGGCTCGGTCGCATAAAGCAGCGTGACGCGGACCCCCGCTTCACGCAAATGCCTTGCGGCGGCGGCACCGTCGCCGCCGTTGTTGCCTTTGCCCGCGAGCACCAGCCAGTGCTCCTCCGCGGCCCGCTCCAGGTGCGTAGAGGCATCCCCGGCAATGCCATGCGACGAAAAGAGGCCTTCCCCGGCCGCTTTTCCTCCTCGCCGTTCCCGGCATAGAGCCAGCACCTCCTCCGCTATGGTTTTCCCCGCTGTCTCCATCAGCGATGCTGCCGGAATGCCAAGCCCGTGAATGGCACGATGGTCCAGCTCCCGCATTTGTTCCGAATCGACGATGTACATCCATACTCAGCTCCTTTGCCGTAAGCTTCCCCAACCCCCGTTTGCGTTCACTTGCCGTCCCTGCCCCTCCATGCTCGGCCCCTTCAAACGCGTCTATCCCGACTGACGGAAATGCGTCGATGCCAGCCATCCGAACAAGAGGATTCGGAGTCTTATCTGTTTTCCACATTATACCGCGCAAGGGATGCAAGACGCACTACCGGCTCATTCGGTTAGACGGGAAATCCACGCATGCCAAAAGACGCCGTTCCTCGGACGGGCCATTTCCGCCGTATCGAGGTTAAGGCGTCCCTTGTTCCAAAACAAAACATCCTGCAGTCAACCGGAAGGCCGCATCATCATCCTTCGAGGGAACGATGGCCGTGCGCGACACATCCAAAAAACAGCAAGCCTGCGAAACCGGCTTCTCCGGTCGCAATCCGCTTCGCCAGCATCAGTAAGCCACCGTAAACCGCGCCCGGGTAAACTGAGGATCCTCCAGCTCATCAATCATGGCCACGGCGTAATCCTCCGCGGAGATCCGGCTGTCCCCGCTCTCATCCGTAATTAAACGGTCCGTTCCGATCCGGAACTGCCCGGTCCGCCGCCCCGGCTCGATAATGGCTGCGGGGCTGAGATAGGTCCAATCCATATCCGACTCCTTGTATATGCCGTAAGCGTCGCCATGGGCCATGGCAAGCGTGCGGAACTCTCCCGGAAATCCGGGCGTATCCATCAGCGCCTTGCCGCTGTCCGTGATCAGGCTTCCCGCCCCGCCGACAATGAGCAGACGGGAGACGCCGCCCCGCCGGACACCCTCCAGCAAAGCCCGGGCCGCCTCCAACAGCTCTTCCTCTTCCCCAAATCTGGGCCCGTACGCGCTGATGACGGCATCGCTGCCTTTAACCGCTTCGGCAATCGAATCCGGGTCCACCGCGCTTGCCCGGACGACATTCATCCGGTCTTTAAAATCCTGCATTTTCTCGGGGTTACGGACGACTGCGGTCACTTCATGTCCCCGCCGGACCGCCTCCTCCGCGATCCGCTTTCCGATCGTGCCCGATGCTCCGACAACTGCTACCTTCATAAAATGCTACCCCTTTCAGGCTGTAATGACGATATCGGCCTTTCCTTGGAAATCCGGTTATTCAAGGCGTCCGAAAGCCCCGCTTCCTTAATTACTTATCCTTAATCCGCATCTTTCAAACCTTAAGCATTCATAATTTCTCGAAACAACATTACTAAAGACCTATGTCATTAACTTAAATTATCACCGATAGTATTTATGCATGCATATTTGTGAAAAATGTCGTAAAAAACCTGCCTTTAACGTCCTCCTTCCATATATACATGTCCATTTATAGCGAAATGCATATCCATGCCCCTATTCCTTGCTCTTACCAATCCAACGTATGTAAGGAGAAATACGCCAATGATAAACTACCGCAATCACCGTATCTTCCTACGGGTAGCCTGCTGTCTGTTATTCCTTGCCGGCTTGTCCCTGCCTTCCAAAACCGTACAGGCGCAGCCTCCGCAAAAGGCCACATGGTTATGGAACGCCTCTCTCATCAAGGATTCCTCCGAAAGCATTCTTTCTTTTGCCGACGTGAACGGAATCAACGTCTTTTATGTTCAGATGAACCGGGATGTAAAGCCCGAGTATTATAAAAGCTTCATCAGGCAAGCCACCGCACGCGGCATGGAGGTTCATGCACTCGGCGGCGCCCCCAATTGGTCGCTGGAGTCGGAACGTTACCGCGTGGATGCCTTTATCAAATGGACGACGGATTACCAAAACGCCGCCGCTCCGTCGGAGCGTTTTAAAGGCATTCATTTCGATATCGAGCCTCATGTCCTCAGTCAATGGAAAACGGACCAGGCCTCCGTGATTGCTCAATGGCAGAGCAGCATAAGCTACCTTGTCGATGGCTTGCGCCCCCTGAACCTGCCGGTTACGGCCGACATCCCTTTCTGGCTCCATAAATATAACCTGCCCGACAAATCCGCGTCCATGAGCCGCTGGCTGTTATCCAAAGTGGATGCCGTTGCCATTATGGCTTACCGGGATCAGGCATCGAATATTTACAGTCTGGCTGCCACCGAGTTGAAGGAAGCGGATGAGCTGGGCAAAAAAGCGGTGATCGCTGTTGAAACGAAGCAGAGCTCCGAAGGGGCATTTATCACCTTCTATGAAGAGAGTGCCGAATTTATGGATCGCCAACTGCAGCTGGTTGAAGCGATGGCCGCCGATCACGCCTCCTTTTCCGGCTTCGCCATTCATGAGTACAATTCCTATAAAGCTTTAGTGGAAAAAGGAAACTAATCCCGGCGTGCCCGAACCATTCGCTGCTTCACGGGAAGGCCGCCGTCGGTTATGCGAACGGAATTCGGCAATCTCGGATCGATGCAAAAGCAGACGGGGTTATGTTTTTCGGTTATCTTAAAAAAACAAACAGGGTATGCCTAAGGCCTGAAAACCTTAAAGGCATACCCTGTTTGCGATTTGTTATGAACGGCCCTGAAATGTGCTCAATGTCAGAATCCTCTGCATCTTTTCCGTGAAGTGCCTGGTTTGATTTCCGGAGCCGGGATGCGACGGTTAAGCCGCCAGCAAGAGCAAGATCACATAACTCATAGTCAGCTTAGCCCGCTGTATAGGGCCTTTTGAAATTTTCGTTTGATCTTTCACATGAATCCGCTCCCTTTAAAGATGTATATTTTATTTCCTTCAATATCATCTTCGGCCTTTCGAGAGATCTGCTGATCGATTGCCCCGCCTTTTCTTGCCCATAACTTAAAATGTTTCCCTAAGGAAAATTATAAATTCGGACCTCTTCGTTTGCAAGCACATTTTAAGATCCTTTTCACCGGCCCAAGCCTAAAAATTATTGCAGCGCCGCATCACGAACATCCCCTTTCCTTCCATCCATTCCGCGTAGGCCAACTCGGAAAAGTCGTTTATGTTCTGCTCCCGCAGCTTCGTCAGAAGCCATTTTTTATCTTTCCCTAACTTGCTGAGCTTGTCTTCATTCACTTCCCCGTTCTCCACAAGGCAATGGGATAAACAAGCCTCTTCCTCCGGCAGTCCCAGGTCTCCCCGTTCCACCGTATCGTACGCCGAATGTTTCATAACGCTGAGCGACCCGTTCGGTTCGAAAATGGCATAGGCGACCTCGCGCAGCGTGAATATTTCCTTTTGCCGGAGCAGCATCGTCAGCTGTTCGAAATCGATCTTGTTTTTCCGCATCTCCTCCACATCCACCTCCCCGTTCCGGATGACCACCGACGGGGTTCCCTCAAGGGGACCCCGCAGCCTTTTGGCGTACTGGGTAAGCTTCTCAAAGACATAGGACAGCGAAAACCATACCGCCAGGGCAAAAACGAGTTCGCCGTACCGGATATCCTCCGCATACAGGGTTTCGCCCACGATATCGCTGAGCAAAAGGGAAGAAATGAAGTCAAAGGGCGTGAGGTTGGTAATTTCCTTTTTTCCCAGGAGCCGCGTCAGCAGCCATAACCCGAAAAAACCGATCACCAGTTTAACGGCAGTCATTCCCAATTCCACAAGTACGTCCCTCCTGTCGTTCCTTCTCTGCCATTTACTTACCCAATTGCCTGCCACCCTGAATATGGAGCTTTTTTCAGCTTGTCTTGAAATCCCTTCCTTCTTGTGCAATAGTGAAAAGTAGAATAACTAAGGAGGGATCGGTTTGTCCCTTGCGGAATGGATTGACCGCTTTTTCGGCTCCATGGAAGGCCTGCTTGCGGCACTGCTGGCGGCGGCCGTATTCCTGGGCTTATACATATACAGCGCGTCCCGGCTTCAGGCCGTGAGAACCGAGACGCTGGAACGAATAAGGCAGTCGCTGACGCTTTATACCCAGCTTGCCGGTCCGTTGGCCGCTGCCGCGGAACGGCAGGACGGGATCGCCGTCGACGAGGACACGCTGGCCGGACTCCTGCTGGAATGCAAAGCGGCGGACCGGCTGACATCCGACCTGCTGGAGCAGATTGACGCCTACCTGCGGGATCGCGACGATTCGCGCCTTCCGCTGCTCAGCAGATCGCTGGAACGGGAGACCAATCGGCTTGTCCGCGAGCGCAGCGAGCTTCTCAGGCGCATCGAGAGCCCGGGATGGGGCATTGGCCTGTGGCAGATCCTGAGGCCGGCCGTGCCCGGCCTGACCTTTGCTGCGGCCTTTCTCTGGACGTTCGACTTCGTGTCCGTGCTTCGTGAGCCGGGCGGCTGGAGCCGTCCGGAGGCGTGGTGCCTTTGGCTGTCCGCCATGACGGCTACCCTGTCGTTTTACCGTCTGCTGATGGATTCCAAGCGGAAAACGCAGAACGTCGTCTTTTATGTTCTGCATTTGCTTATTGCGGCCGCCGCTTTGCCGCTCCTGTTCTGGCCGGAAGCCTCGCCCTACACGTTGGCCACCCAGATCATGCTGTATCTGACCGGCTTTTGGTTCAACACCGCTCCTTCGCGGAAAGAGCGGCCATATGCGGGCCACCCTGAACTGCGGGAGCTGTACGCGGGGCAGCCGGTGGCCGACCCGCAAAGAGATAGCCATGGAAAACACCCGAATTCCCATCCGGACAGCGTTCTTTCGACCCGCGATGCCGGACATGGCGGCAGAAAACGGAGCTGAGTTTTTTAGAAGCCTTTTAAGGACAGACGGATGAAGAAGCCCTAGGTCAGCCGCTGACTTTAGGGCTTCTTTTTGCTGTTGCTGCTCGCCTTCCCTTTTCGCTTGCGAACGGCAAATTCGGAATACCCGTCTCATTTCACTTTACCTTGACAAAATAAATTAACTCGGATAAATTTATTTACAGAAGTTAAAAACTAAGATGCAGGAGATACACCTATGGAACTGTCCCAGGTTCCCCTCCGGGAACTGAAAAAAGCCAAAACCAAAATAGCCCTTTACGAAGCCGCCCTATCCCTGATCGGGGACCGGATGTTCCGTGAAGTGATGCTGGACGATATTTGCCGCAAGGCGGAAGTATCCAAGGTGACGTTCTTTAATCTGTTCCGCAAAAAAGAAGATCTGCTGCTGTATTACATGCGGGTCTGGTTGTCCGAACGAATCATTGAAATCGAAGAACATGGGCTTAAGGGCTTTGATGCCGTGCGCCATGTATGCCATAGCGTGGCGAAGGAGGCCCGCGACCGGGCCGGGATCATGCCCAGCCTGATCGCCTTTCTGGCGGAGATGAAAATGCATCCATGCATGCCTGAAATGACGCAGGCCGAGGTGCTGCTCCTTTTCCCGGGCCGGGAGGAAGCCGGGGGCGAGTCGCCGGATATGTTCGCTCTTTTTCAGCGGTGCATGGAGGAGGCGGCGGAGCTTGGCCATCTGAAACCCGGGATTTCCGTACCGGACGCGGTTCAGTTTCTTTTCACCGTGTTTTACGGCGCGTTTCTCACCGCCCAGCTTTATGCTTCAGACCGGATTTCCGCCTTTTATGACACCCAGCTTGGATTGATCGAGAATCGGAATTGAGGAGGACGAACGTTTGGGTAAAGTAATTCCGGGCCGCTATACGGCCGAGATGGATGATGCTTTTGTCGTGTTTATTATCGGGATGAGGATCAACCGCCCGTGGGCGGTCCACAAATGGCTCCCTGTTTTCAAATCGATGCCGCCGATGATTCGCGAACTTTACGCGAACCGGGAAATCGGCTTTCTGGACGGCACCTACCACTTTTCGCCGCGGGGAGCCACGCTGATTCAGTATTGGAAGTCTTTCGAGGATTTGGAGCATTATGCCCGGCATGGCGCCGAACATTTAGCCGCCTGGAGAGATTTCAACCGCAATATCGGCACGGACGGAACGGTCGGCATTTATCACGAAACGTATATCGTCCAAAAAGGACAGCATGAGGCGTTGTACAACAACATGCCCGTGTTCGGCCTCGCCAAAGCGGGCCGCCACGTCCCCGCTACCGGCCGCAAGGAAACGGCAAGCCGCCGGCTCGGACGGGATAATGAACCCGCCGTACCGTCCCCGCCCAATCCGTAACCCGGTACGAGAAGGCAGCATGCTCTTGGTGCCAGCGGTATGAAGATAACCCCTATGACCTGCCCGCAAGCGGATTGAGCTAAACAGAGGGCTACGAAGAACTGACAGCGACTCCCTTTGTTTGGGGTAAACAGCGATCCGGGCATCGCCTCGGACATACGTTCCGTTATTTGAGGTAAATAGCCCTTTCAGGCAACTGTCGCTGTCGCTGACTTACGTTCCGTTATTTGGGCATATCGCTTCATTTTATAGTTCGTTTCCGGTAATTAGCGGAATCTGTGTCCGTTAGACTGAAAAAAGAGGGGTTTTCGAAGGAATAGCGGAACCAGTGTCCCCTACCATCATCCGGCGTTAGCCCAACATTAATGCGTTATGTCACTACTAGGCTGCGTTAGCTCATCCATTACGTGTTATGCACCACCATGCCGCGTTAGATCACCATTAACATGCGGGAAACATGGCTACCGGGATGTCCGGATAATTCGATTACTTCTGCTGCTTCTCCCCCGGCCGGCGAACATGCTGCCGGGTTGAGGAACGCGTGGATTTTTCCGGCGAATCGGCACCGGAGGGCGTATTTCCAAAACGCTTGCGCTCCGTGCGTTCCATCTGAACGATTTGCCCCTCATGCACTACGATATGCAGCGAACCGAACTCCATGTCGTTCAGCAGACCCGCAATGCGTTCCAGCCACGCATCATCCACTTTTAAAGGCTTTGCCATGGATACCGCCTCCTTTGCCGGGGCCTAACGCCCTGTATTTGAATGGCTCATGTTGCAGCGACGCCGCCGTTCTTCAAAAGGCGACGATATCTGTTTTGCCCGTTACGTTCTTCCGAGGACTCGAAGCTTCGTGGGAACCCGTTCGCGTCCCCATTAATCACCCTTTTCCAACCCACATAGTATGAATTAAACTTAGCATGGTCTGGAAACCCCTGTCAATGGGCACTTTTTCGCGTTAACCATTCCTTTAGGATCAAGGTAACCAGCGCTAACAGCAAGAGCAGCGAAGCCACCGCAAACGAAGCCTGAAACTGGTACTCGTTATACAGGATTTCCACGTGCAGCGGCAGCGTGTTCGTCTCTCCCCGGATATGCCCGGATACGACCGAAACGGCCCCGAATTCCCCCATGGCTCTTGCATTGCACAAAATCATGCCGTAGAGCAGGCCCCATTTGATATTGGGAAGCGTTACTCTCCAAAAAACCTGCCAGCCCCCGGCGCCGAGCGTAACGGCGGCTTCTTCCTCCTGCGTTCCCTGCTCCTCCATCAGGGGAATGAGCTCCTTCGCCACAAACGGAAAGGTTACGAACAGCGTTGCGAGAACGATGCCGGGCAGAGCGAAAATGATTTTGATATCATGGGCGTCCAGCCACGGCCCCAGCCAGCCCTGCCGCCCGAAGACAAGCACGAAGATCAGGCCGCCGATGACCGGCGACACCGCAAACGGGAGATCCACCAGCGTAATGAGCAGGCCCTTTCCCTTAAAGCTGAACTTGGTGATGGTCCAGGCCGCGATCACCCCGAAAATCGCATTCAGCGGGACGGTCAGCAGCGCCACGAGCAGCGTCAGGCGAAGGGCGGATAAGGCATCGGGATCGGACAACGCCGCGGCATAGACATCCCAGCCCTTTTTCAGCGCCTCCGCAAGCACGGTGAACAGCGGAAGCACGATCAGCCACAGCAGGACGATTCCCGCCAGGCTGATCAGGGTAACCTTCACCCACCGTTTTTCCGCGGTTGCCGGTGAAGGCATGGATTTTCCGGGTCGCGGGGATACCGGTTCGGATACCGTTTTCCGTTCCCTTCCTTCATTCGATTCGCGTCCTGTCACCGGTTCGCTTCCTACCCTCGATTCGCGTGCCGTCACCGGTACGGTTCCTGCCATGATGTCTCCCCCTTCTTTCGATTTTAACGTGCGGTTTTCCTCGTCCAGCGCTGCAGCAGATTGATGCCGAACAGCATGACAAACGAGATGAGCAGCAGCAGCAAAGCGACGGCGGTCGCGCCTGCGTAGTCGAACTGCTCCAGCTTCGACATGATGAGCAGCGGAGCGATCTCCGTCTTCATCGGCATGTTGCCGGATATGAACACCACCGAGCCGTATTCGCCGATCCCCCGCGCGAACGCCAGCGCAAATCCCGTGAGCAGCGGCGGAATAAGCGCAGGGAAGATGACCAAACGAAACGTCCGCCACGCCCGGCTCCCAGCGTAGCCGCCGCTTCTTCGGCGTCCCGTTCGGCATCCTGCAGGACCGGCTGAACGGTTCGAACCACGAACGGAATGCCGATAAACATGAGCGCCAGCGTAATGCCGAGCGGCGTGAACGCGGCCTTGATGCCCAGCGGCTCAAGCAGCGACCCGACCCAGCCGTTGGAGGAATAGATCGCCGTGAGCGCAACGCCCGCCACGGCTGTTGGCAGCGCAAACGGAAGATCGATCAACGCATCCCAAATCGCTTTGCCGGGAAAGTCGTAGCGGACCAGAACCCAGGCCAGCAGCAGGCCGAGGATCGTGTCGGCCAAGGCGGCCATGGCCGCCGTCCCGAGACTGACCCGATAGGAAGCCAACACCCGGGGATCAACGGCGATCGCCCAAAACTTATCCCACGTCAAGCCGGTATGGTTCAGCAGCAGCGCCGACAGCGGCACAAGCACCACGAGGCTCACGTAAAACGCGGTGAATCCCATCCCGATGCCGAAGCCGGGGATGACCCTGCGCCGCGTTCTGCTCTTGGTCCGTAGCGAAGCCATTCTTTGCACATCCTTTCTCCGATCAGCTGCCGGGCACATAAATCCGATCGAAAATGCCCCCGTCGTCAAAATGCTTTTTCTGCGTCTCTTCCCAGGTTCCAAACACATCCTTCAGCGTAAACAGCTCAATCGCCGGAAACTGATCCTTGAATTTCCCGCTTACCGCTTCCAACGTGGGCCGATAATAATTTTTAGCGGCTATGGTCTGGCCTTCCTCGCTGTACAAATATTTAAGATAGCCCTCCGCTACTTCGCGCGTTCCATGCTTGTCGGCGATTTTGTCAACGACGGCCACCGGCGGCTCCGCCAAAATGCTGACCGAAGGATTCACGATTTCGAATTGATCCGGACCGAGCTCGTTAATGGAAAGGTAGGCTTCATTTTCCCAGGCCAGCAGCACGTCCCCGATTCCCCGCTCCACAAACGTCGTGGTAGCCCCTCGCGCTCCGCTGTCAAGTACAGGCACATGGGTAAACAGCTCTTTCACGAATTCCCGGGCCTTCGCCTCATCGTTATTGTTCGCCTTCAGCGCATACCCCCAGGCGGCAAGATAGTTCCAGCGCGCGCCCCCGGAGGTTTTCGGATTCGGGGTAATGACTTCGACCCCATCCTTGATCAAATCCGGCCAGTCCTGGATGCTTTTCGGGTTCCCTTTCCTTACCAGAAAAACGATCGTGGACGTGTAAGGCGCGCTGTTATGCTCAAACTCGCCTTCCCAGCCCTCGTCAATCAGCCCTGCCTGCCGGATTGCGTCGATGTCATAGCCTAGCGCCAGGGTGACCACGTCCGCTTCCAGGCCGTCGATCACCGCCCGGCTCTGCTTGCCCGAACCGCCGTGCGACTGCTTAAACGTCACCTTCTGCCCCTTTTCCCGCTCCCAGTATGCGGCAAACGCCTTATTGTAGCTTTCGTACAACTCCCGGGTCGGATCATAGGATACGTTCAGCAATTCCACGTTTTTCACTCCGGCCCCCGATGCCTTGCCTCCATCCTGGTCCGCTGCCGCCTTATCTGCTTTATCCCCGCCGCAGGCGCCAAAGCTGCCGCCATCATCACCGCCATGCCAATGAGAACTCCTCGTTTCAAACCCTTTTTCATATGGAATCACTTCCCCTATTTTTCTTTGCCAAACAGGATCAGAAGGCGAAAAAAAACGGAGCAACCCCCAAAGGACAAGGGTCAAGCCAGCCTCTATGGCCGTGCCTGCCAATCCATCGGGTGTTCCTCCGTTCATACGGTGAGAACAAACTTTATAATTCCTACCTGTTTAGTATGTTATAGGCTATTTTAAATTCAATGACTCGGTCTGTCAAACGTTTTTTGCAATCGAAAAAGAAAGCCGGCATTCCGGGCACCGGCTCTCTCTATCCGCAAGCAACAGCTTCTCGGCAAGAAGGTTTCTCTTCCATGCGGAATGCTCAGGTCAAGTCAGGTTTCCTTCCCCGGCGACAGGATGTCATGCAGTTCCTCCGGGCGGCGGACCATATATTCGGGATTTCCTCTCTGCAGCAGTTCCTCCGCATCATATCCCCAGGTAACCAGCGCACAGGCGATCCCCGACTTCCGGCAGGCCTCCGCATCCCGCAGCTCATCGCCGACGTACAGCACTTCCTCCTTGGCGAATCCGCGTTCCTTCAGCAACTTTTTCAGCGCTTTATCCTTGCCGAATATGCTCTTTGCCGTATACACGAAATCAAACATTTCACCGTTATGCATGCCGAGGAACCTCTGTATATTTTCCTTGCTGTTGGAGGAGAGAATCCCCATCGTCATTCCGTTGTTCTTGGCAGCGGCAAGCACGTCCACGATTCCCGGAACGATATCAAGGCTCACCACGTCCTCTTTATACCTCTTCTTCACATCGGCCACCAGCAGGGGCAGCTTGTAAAACGGGCATTTCATCAGCTTGAGCCGTTCCCGGATCGTCATGGCGGCAAGCCGTTCAATATGTTCATCGGCAATCTTTTCATATCCGTATTTATCCGCTAAATCATTCATCAGCTTAATCACTAAATATTTGCTCTGGACCAGCGTTCCGTTAAAATCGACGATCATCACCTTGTACATGCATTCCCTCCTTCAGTCTTGACCCGGAGTTAAAAATGCCAACATAAACTCGAATCTATGACATTTTCTACATGCACAAGGTAAAATCCTGTCAGGCAATATCGGTATTGTCCACGTTCTTGAATGACAGATAGGCGATGGCCAGGCCGATAAGTCCGACCGTAATCGGCACGGCGATAAACTGACCGATCGAAAATCCGCCGTTGTTGGAGCTGATGATGCCTATGAGGAGGACCGACGAAATGATCGTTGCTGCCGCCGATTTTTTCCGCATGCCGAAGTATAGCGGCACCATGCTGATGCCGACCGCTGACAAGCCCTGAATGAGCATGTTCACCGTCTGATGGACCATCAATTCCGTGGACAGCGTTCCTTGCATGATATCCATGAACGCGTTCAGCGCAAGAAAGGACGCAACCACCATCACATTGGATATCAGGATGGTAACCAGGGTGATCGCCATGATCAGCAGAAGCTTGGCGGCAATCAGCTTTTTGCGGAGGACCGGATACGTAAACAGAACCGAAATGGTTTTGTTATTGTATTCCTGAATGATGAACGAACTGATCAAGACCGATGCAAAAATGACATACACCACCCGCACCATTGTCCCCATCGCCAAAAACACTTCCTCGTACGAGGCAAAAGCGACCTCAAGCTCATCATCGAGGGAAGGAAGCAGGCCCATAAAAACCACAATAAGCAGGTTGGCGATTAATACGCCTTTCCAGTACCAGCCGAGTTTATGCTTGCGCAGCTCCAGCTTCATTAATTTAAGCATATTTTTCACCTCCGCCGACCTGGTTCATGAAGTACTCCTCCAAGGAGGCACGCTTGTGATTGATCGATTCGATGGCCACGTTGTTCAGGATAAGCGCTTTGGAAATCTCCTGCTGGGAAACGTCCTGTTCATAGATGCGGATGACGGAATCGCCGATCACCTTGAAGTTCCCGATGTTCAGGCTGTTTTCCAGCACGAATGCCGCCTTCCGGCAATCCGGCGTAACGATTTCGATAAAGTCCCTGTTGCGGTTCTTCAGATCGCTCATAGAGACCTCTTCTTTCAGGATCCCGTTCTGGATGATGCCGATCGTGTCGGCCACCTGCTCGATTTCGGACAGCAAATGGCTCGAAATAAGCAGCGTTATTCCGTATTCCTTGCTGAGCATCTGGAACAAATCCCTGAAATCTTTGATGCCCACGGGATCCAGCCCGTTAATCGGTTCGTCCAAAATCAGCAGCTCCGGCTTGGTCACAAGGGCACGGGCCATGCCGAGCCTTTGCTTCATCCCCAAGGAAAACTCGCGAACGGGCTTGCCGTCCGCCGCAGTCAGCTTGACAAGCTCAAGCGCTTCGCCGATCGCTTTTTTGTCATGCAGCCCCATATACTCGCAATGCAATTCCAGATTGTCTTTCGCCGTCAGCTTCTCGTAAAAAATCGGATACTCGATGATGCTGCCGATCCGTTTAAACAACTCGACCGAGTGAGGCATAAGCCTCTCGCCGAAAATCTCGATCTCGCCGCTTGTCGGCTTGATCAGATTTAGCAGCATTTTCATAAGCGTCGTTTTCCCGGCCCCGTTCGGACCTAAAAATCCATAGATTTGTCCGTGCGAAATGTTCATGCTGACACCGGATACGACTTCTTTCCCGTTAAACGTTTTGGATAGATGCCGGGTGCTCACTACATAACCCATGTTTTAACTAGCCCCTCTCTACTTGCTTCTCATTGGATGACTTACCCTAACCTCATTGTAGCCGGGAGCATTTTCATAATTATTTCGCAATTCTTACGAAACTCTTAAGTTCAGAAACTCATGAGTTCATGAATCAAGAGCCCATTTCCCGCTTCTTATGGAATCCGGCGCAGCTTCACCGTAAACACCGTGGATTGATAGGGTCGGCTCTTGAGCGATATTTCACCGTCCATTTGCTCCACGAGCCTTTTGGTAATCGTCAGTCCCAGACCGCTTCCCTGAAAGGCCGGGTTCCGGGAATCCTCCAGCGTATACATCCGTTCAAAAACAAAACGCTGATCGCGCTCCGAGATTCCTTTTCCCCGGTCCCATACGTCAATGAACACCTCTTCTTCGGTGCCCCAGAGCCTAAGGCCGATTACCCCGCCCTCTGCGCCGTAGCGGAGAGCGTTCGACAACAGGTTGTTCAGCACCCGCCCAAGGGCCTCCTCGTTGCCCCGGGCATAGACCGGGTCGTCCGGAATGTCGATCTCCGTCGAAAGCCCGCCGGACTCCAGCAAATCGTAATAGGTCAAAATGGCGCCACGGCAAAATTCGTTCATGTGAACCCGGGTCAACGGAAAGTCGCGGTCACCGGATTCCAGCTTCGCCAGATCAAAAAAGCGGTTCATCAAATCGACGATTTCCACCGCCTTAGCCTGGACTTTTGCGAGCAGACGCTCCCGCTCCTCCGGCTCCATGCCGGGCTTGCTCGCGATCATTTCAATATACCCCAGCACCACGGTCAGCGGCGTTTTCAAATCATGGGAAATATTCGCCAGCATTTTGCGCATGGCAAGCTCGGTTCTGGTGAACTCCACCTCATATCGCCGCTTCAGCTCAAGCAGCCGGTTAACGGCATTCAGCAGCTCCCGGACGTCCGGGTCCCCGGTCGGAAGGAGCACTTGCTCCTGCGACGAGGCATTCATAATGGAGTCGAGCTTGGAAGTGACATACCTTAGATCCCGGCCCATTCGCCTCCTGGCTATATATTGCGCGGCATTCATGGCCGCCAGGGCGATGACGGCAACGGCGAGCGCCATATTTAGCACCATGCTAAAATTCCCCCAACCGGTACCCGAT
Source organism: Paenibacillus sp. DMB20 (assembly GCF_000987955.1). Classification (GTDB taxonomy): domain Bacteria; phylum Bacillota; class Bacilli; order Paenibacillales; family Paenibacillaceae; genus Paenibacillus_AQ. Next base: position 10,836 of record NZ_LAZU01000055.1, on the reverse strand, counting down.
CCCCCATAGCGTCTTGATGTACTGGGGAACCGAGGGCTCGTCCTCGATTTTTTCGCGCAGCCGGCTCATATGGACATTGATGACGTTCTCGTCTCCGTAATACTCGTCTTTCCAGACGGAGCTGTAAATTTGCTGCTTCGTAAATACTTTTTTCGGGTGAGTCAGAAAAAGCTTTAACAGCTCCAACTCCTTGGCGGTCAGCTTGATTTCACGTCCGTTCTTGCTTACGGTCAGGTTGTCCAGGTCCATGGACAGCTCATGCACCTTCACGATGCGGGAATCCTGCGCCGGCGGATTTACGTCCGCATAAAACGTGGCACGGCGGATGGCCGCCTTGACTCTGGCCGTCAGCTCGATCATGGAAAACGGCTTGGCGATATAGTCATCGGCTCCGAATCCGAGCCCCAGCGCCTTATCGGCCTCTCCGTCTTTGGCGGAAAGAATGAGAATCGGCACATGGCTCCGTTCCCGGACGATCCGGAGAAAGTCCATGCCGCCAAGCTTCGGCAACATCAGATCAAGCAGAACCAGATCAAAGGATCGGCTGTTGAACAGATGGAGCGCTTCCTCTCCGTCTTTGGCCCTGCAAATTTCAAATCCCTCGCCTGAAAGATAGTTTTCGACCATTTCCCCGATGGAAAGGTCATCCTCAACAAGCAGTATCGAAGCTGTCATACAATAATTACCTCCTATGTATAATGCAAGTTGGATACTAGCGAATAAGCTAGTTAGTTGGCTTGCCAAAATGTAATCCATTTCCACTTAGAGCGGCAAGGCCTCCCAGGTTTTTTCCAGTTTATGCCGTTGTCCAGCTGCCTGCCGCCCATTATAATTCATCCGGAAGGAGATGATTACGATGACAGCTTGCAAGTGGAAAGTATTCGCTATCCTTATCGTCCTCTTTGTCATTCAAAGCCTGGGCTTTAAAGAGGACAAGGCCGAAGCGGCCCCCGTCCTCAAATACGGCATTGAGGACCCTAAAGTCTGGGACCTGCAGTACCGGCTGAAAACGCTCGGTCTCTACGACGGAGCATTGGACGGGAAATACGGCCCCGGCACGGTATCCAGCGTTCTGGAATTCCAAAAAGAGTACGGCGCCTACCCGGACGGGATTGCCGGCCCCGCCACGTGGAGACAGCTCAGAAAATACACGCTGAGCAAACCCGAAATGGACATCATGGCCAAAATCATTTACAGCGAAGCCCGCGGGGAATCCTACAAAGGTCAGGTTGCCGTCGGCGCCGTCGTGATGAACCGGATCCAGTCGGACGAATTCCCGAACACGATCGAAGGCGTCGTATTCCAGAAAAACGCGTTTACTGCCGTCATGGACGGGCAGTACGGAATGGAGCCGAATCGGACGGCTTATATGGCCGCTCTCGATGCCGTACGCGGGTGGGACCCGACCGGAAACTCTCATTACTACTTTAATCCGAAAACGGCCACCAGTAAATGGATTTGGACGCGTACGCCTACAATGCAAATCGGACGCCATACTTTTGCGAATTAAACGGTACGGGCAAGCAGAACAAACACCAAGCAGAACGACACCTAGCCTAAATGGATTCTGCGAGCAATAAACGTTGTCGTCCTTCGAATGGACGATAGGTTGCTGAGAGAAACATAAGTCGATCATAAATGAAATCTTATACTTTCTTATAATGAAATGGGCCCGGGGAACATGATCCCCGGGCCCAACTGTTGATTCAACTATGAAAATTCCGCCCTTCCGCTACGCTTCCCCCACCGGACAGATGCACACCGGGCGCGGCACTTCCAACGTAAAGCCGGTAGCTTCCAGCCCGCCGGTATCTTTGTTAATCTTGTAACTTGCGATCGAACCGCTGTCCTGATTCGCCGATACCAAAAATCCGCCGGGCAGAAGGCTAAAATGGCGCGGCGTCTTTCCGCCGGAGGAAACCCAATTCACCGCTTGCAGCATGCCGTTCTCGGCGTCAATGATATACTGCACGATGCTGTCATGTCCCCGGTTCGAAGCATACAGAAACCGCCCGCAAGGCGATACGGTGACCTGAGCCGCCGTATTCTCCACCTCACGCCCGGAGGGAGGGTTGAAACATGCTGAAGTGTTTTCAGATCGCCAAAAGTTGAATCGTAAGCAAACACGGTTACCGTGCAGTTCAGCTCATTCACGCAGTACATCCACTGTCCTGACGGATGGAAAGCGACATGGCGGGGACCGGAGCCCGGCGGCATGGCGATCTCGCGGTGGGTCACCAGTTTGCCGTCCTCCAGCCGGTAAAGGTTCACATTATCCATGCCCAGATCGCACACTACCACATATTCATGATGGGGATCCTGGAAAATGGAATGCGGATGCGCCTCCGACTGACGATCATCCCGCAATCCTCTGCCGCTGTGGCGGATCAGGGAAGAAATCTCTCCGATAGCCCCTTCCCCTTCCAGCGCAAAAACCGAAATCCGGCCGTCGCTGTAACCGGTCGTGAACAAATATTTGCCGTCCCGCGAGCGGGAGACGTGGCAGGCCCCGGAGGATTCCGTTGCCTTCCGGCTGATTACCTTTAGCTTCCGGGTTTCCGGATCGGCAGCATAAGCGAATACTTCGCTGTTCTCTTTTTCACTGACCGCATACAGCACCCGATGCAGCTCGTCCCATTCCAGGAAAGTCGCGTTTTCGATGCCGGAAGCTCCATCCACCAGCTGCAAATCCCCCGTTTCCCGATTCATCTCGCCCAAATATATCCCTTTTTCCTCAGCCGAGCCATAGGTTCCTATGTAAAAATACGTCATGCCCCATCACTCCTTCATGATTAGTCCTATTTCAATGTATTACCCATCCTAGCCCAATCTTTACCCTCCCGCCCCCTTTTCATAAAAGATCATACCTCTCAACCCGCCTCTGAATCCACCATAATTTTACTTAATATAAATGTATTGCCCAAGCTGGGTTTCTCATGTACGATTACCTCAACGATACTCATTATTTCGCTATTGTCGGGCTGATTTGGAAGGAGATGACCGCTATAATTAAGAAGAAAAGAATCATGCTGCTGCTGATTGCCATGCTGTTTGCGTTCGGGAGTGCCGTTCAAGCAGCCCCCTCCAAAAACCCGCCCCAAATCCGCGTGCTGCTCGACGGAAAACCAATTCAGTTCCAGGCAGCACCCGTTATGAAAAACGGAGTCACGTTCGTTCAGTTCAAACCGCTGTTTCAAGCCCTCGGCTATAACGTGGATTGGAACTCCGCCGCCAAGCAGGTGACCGGCACGCTTGCGGACCAGGAGCTGCGGATGAAGCTTGGATCTACGATTGCCTATGTGAACGGACAAAAAACAAAGCTTGAGACGCCGCCGTATGCCAATGCGGGAAATACCCTCGTACCGCTCCGTTTCGTGGCGGAATCGACCGGGCTGCCCGTGAAATGGGACGCCAAAACCCGTACGATCAAAATCGACCGCAAAACGGTTACGGACCTGGTGAGCATCCAAATCAAAAAGCTGTACGCCGGCCAAGCCGCCGCACTAAGCAAAGGCGATTATAAGGGGGCCCTTGCGGCTGTCCACCCCAAGTCGCCAACCCGCAAGAGCCATGAACAAAGCTACGAAGAGATGTCGTCCGGCAAAAGCAAAGTATCGGCCTACGTATATAACGTGACCGTGGCCGGTACATCCGTAATTGCTACCGTAGCGAATACTTTCGAGCGTACCGGCGGAGCTTTCAACTGGGACTACACCTTATACAAGGAGGTTCTCCTGAAAAAGGATGCTGCCGGTGCATGGAAAGAATATGACAACGGGATTTTTGACATGGAATACCATCTGCCTGACGGCCTTTTGGACGCAAAGCCGGAAGTGCCGGAAGCGGAACGGACTGCCATGATGAACATCCTTCAAACCCACTACAACGGAATCAACCAGGAGGATACCCGGCTTCTTTTCTCCGTCATCGCTCCTGAATCTCCGTACAAGAAAATCATCGATGACTGGCTTCAGTCGGGAGTGTTTAAAGAGCTGGATTTCAATATTCATTCCGACTCTTCAAGCATCGTATTGTACCAAAATGATGAAGCCGTTATTTATACCGAGGAAACCGATGACGCGGATGGAGACATGTACTCTTCCTCCGCCCTGTACTGGTTAAAAAAACAAAACGGCAGCTGGCTTATCTTCGATATGCTTGAAGTTACGGAATGAGCATGAAGCCGATGAGCTTCATCCCTTTTTTCAAAGTGCACCCCTTGGAACGGACATTGGCCCCACCCCGGGTTTAACCGATGGATTCCAAGGGGTGCATTTTTACGATTAAGTTCGAATCCACGGATTTTCCCAATATAAATCATGGAGAGACCAGTTCCGCCCGCGTGAAGACACGGGTAGACAGGTATCCGCCGATAGGCGATAATGTTTCTCATACAACATCAATGCAATTATAAAATCAGGTGGTGATCAAGATGGAACAGGCACAGAATCTGTCCACCCGGGATACCATTCTCCATATGTTAAAAACGCAGGGGCCTCTTAGCGCAAAGTCGATCGCCTCCGAACTTCTGGTCACCGAGATGGCCGTCAGGCGCCATCTGGGCAGCCTGGAGAAGGAAGGCATGATCCAGACCGAGCTGGTCCGCCAAGCCATGGGCCGCCCGCTCGCCCTGTACCGTCTGACTCCGCATGCCGAATCGCTTTTTCCTAACAAGTATTCCACCCTTACGATGGATCTGCTGGATGAGCTGGCGGAGGAAGCCGGCGAAGGCATGGTCACCCGGCTGTTCGAACGCCGGCGCGATAAGCTGCGTCAGCGTTACGAACGCGGGATCGGCGGTAAACCGCTGAGTGAGCGTGTCCGTACCCTTACCGACATCCAGAACGAGAACGGGTATATGGCTGAATGCGAGCAAACCGGGGAAGGCCAGTACGTCATTAAAGAGCATAACTGTCCGATTTCAAGGGTTGCGGACCGTTATAACCAGGCCTGCAGCTGCGAACTCGAGCTTTTTTCCTCCCTGCTTCAAGCCAAGGTGGAACGGACCGAATGCCTCGCTAGCGGAGGCTGCCGATGCGTGTATGTCATAACCGAAGACTAGAATTGTGGGTCCCTTGGCCAAGTTATGGGTAAAAATTAATTACCTTATGTCATAACTTGCATTTTCAAGGAGGCTCCCCCATGATGGACATCCATTCGATCATTCATGTTAACTTTCCGTGCCGGAAATGCCGGGAGAACATTCAGGTAACCTTTGAAACCGAACAGCTCACCGGCGTCCGCTGCCCGAATTGCGATTCCGGATATACGCTGATGAAGCCCACCATCGGTGACGAAATCTTGATCGACTGGGAGAAAGAAGCGATCTACCAAAAAGCCCGGGCCGAGAAGACCGAGCAGGACAAAACCGAGCTCATGGCGCTCATCATCAAGGTTGTTGAGCTCTTAACCTGGCGCGATGAAGGCAACGGCCATATCCGGGCCATCGAAACGCTGCGCCAGTGGCTGCTGTTAAACGGCGTGCCGAAAGCGCTGATCGAGCTGCTCGATGCCAAAGGGCCGGACGGGAGTTCGCCGACGGAATACAGGAATTGATGGGGTTCATTAGACCGGGCCGTACGAAGAGCCTCGTGCGGGGGTTTTGGTGGGAGCACGATGGTGCGGTGAGCACGATGGCGCTGCAAGCACGATGGCGCGGTGAGCACGATGGCGCTGCGAGCACGATGGCGCGGTGAGCACTATGGTGCGGTGAGCGCGATGGCGCTGCGAGCTGCAGCGGGCTTGGGGAGCCACGCGATGTAGCAGCCTCGGATCGTACGGCCGCGGGCTGGTGAGGTCGCGGGGTGGCGGAGTCACGGGTGGTGAGGCCGCACTACAGCTGCAACGTTTGCCGCAGAAAATGTTTTAGGGAGTAGTTCCTGCGGGTTCCATTCTATGCAGCTGGATCAGCGGCGTGTATGCAAACTTTTGTAACGGGTAGCTTGATCGAGCTACTCCGAGGGCCGAAGGTGCCGCGTTCGACGCTCTGGGCCTTTTAACGGACATGAGTTCCGTTAAAAGGCATTTTCGAGCCTCTTCTCCGTTGTAACGGACATGGATTCCGTTAAACCGTTAAAACTTGTGGATTCCCCTGCATTTCGGTATCTTAACGGATTCTATGTCCGTTAGAATAAGAAACCGGGGCAAATCCAGGGAATAACGGATCCTGTGTCCGTTAGCGTAATCGGAAGCTGTCCGGGGCAGCTATACGCTCAAATCGAAGCGGCTTCGTTTCCAACTTGAAGAACGATAGCATTTTCGGAACAAATATAAGCCATGTACCAAGTGATTTTTTGTACATGGCTTATATTTTATAAAGGAACGTCGCCCTCACTGGGGACGTTCCTTTCGTTTTAACGGCACCGCAAAGGTTTGGCCCTCAAACGAGCTGCCTCATCCTTCGCGCCGGGATGCATAGGCGATTATCACGGTTTTAGTTTACCGAGGTTTTACCCTTACGATTCCAAAGCCATGCATTTACTTGATCGGAATCTCGATTGCTTTTTCAATTAAACCGGGATAACTGGTCAGCGTGAACGTCAGCGGCTGCGAATAATCCCGGGGCTTGAGGTAGAAGTAATAGGTTGCTTTGCTCCATCCGGTTTCGGAGCCCGAACGGGTTTCCGTTCGGGTACCGTTATGAGCATCGGATTCTGTGTGCCTCTTGCCCTTTCCGTCCACGAATTCCGGCTCGAAGGAAAGATTTGAGGAATTGCTTGAGTTCCTGTTCTCATACTCAAGCTTTAGCGTGTGGACCTCCTTCCCTTTTACGTATTCGTCGAATTTCAGCATTTCGTCAGGGGAATGAAGCACGGCGCCCGTTTCGGTATCCACCTTAACCTTCAGGAGAGAAGGATCGACGGCATGCAATCCTTCCGATCTCAACGTAATGGAATCCGGCCGGTCCAGGGCATTGCTTCCGAAGAAATACGTCATGTTCCCCGATTCGTCCGGAAGCCAGGACATATGGTTGACCAGACGAACAATCTCTCCGTTTTTGACCGATTCCAAGTACGGCTCATGCAGACCAAATACCTTCATCGTATTCTCCTTGTCGATATTAGCCTTCAGCACGATACCCGTCGGTGAAACGACCGCTTCCCGCAACATGATTTTTTGTCCCTCGACATCAATCGCCTGATTGAGCGGAATCGTATGGATATACTTTCGGTACGTATCCATATCAAGACGGAAACCGACATTCAGTTCTTCCCCCCCGTCTTCCCGGATCCCTGCCCTCGCGTTGGCGGAATCCCGGGCCATCCGAACAGCAAGGGTGATGTCCTCCGGTATGGCGTCATTCTCCGAAAATGTAAAATCCACCTGCACCTCGTGAGTACCTTTATCGAACTCGAAAGCTCCTCCTGAGCGGGATCCATATTTCAATGATTTTCCCGTTTCGGGATCTTTAAGCTCCTCTCCCTGCACAATCGCTATCCGGTCCGACCGGTTTTCCAGCGTGTAAAATACGTTCAGCTGCTGCGAGCCCACGAGAACGCCGTCAACGGTTATGGTGTAGTCCCCTTTTGTGACCGATTTGCCGACCGGCTGGATAAGCCCGTGCTTATTGGCCGTGTTCAGCGTGATATCCTCTCCTAGTTCATGCCCCTTGAGCAGAGGAAAAGGTCCTGCGGCCATCCGTTCAGGCTGATGCAGCACAATGTTCCACATCAGCAACAAAACCGCCGCCAAAGCACCGGCAAAGAGGACAAGGCCTCTGTCTCGCAGCCGAAGACGCCGCTTGCGGCGTCTTCCCTGCCGGATTCCTTCCCGGATCGCGGACTCGAACGCTTCATCAGAGACGGCCGCGGCCTTCGATTTGGCATCTTCCGTGAAGCTTCGAAGCATCCGTTCTTCTTTCTCATGCATGAGTGACCGCACCTCCCGGTTCGATTTTCTGCTTCAGCAGCTTTAATCCCTGACGCAATCTGGTTTTGACCGTTCCTTCCGGGCAATCCAGCACTTTGGCGATATCAGCGACGGACATATCCTCGTAATACCGCAGAATCAGCACATGCCGGTATTTGGGCTTCATCCGGCTCAATGCACGCTCCAGGTCTACCTTGCTGTCGCTGACCATTTCCCCCGGAGCAGAATCGCCAACTTCCTCATAAGGAATGACGCGCCTCTTCCGTTTTTGTTCATCGATGCAGCAGTTGATGAGTATGCGGATCAGCCAGGTTACGAACACCTCAGGGTTCCGAAGGCGCCCGCACTTGGTCCATGCCCTGCAGACCGTCTCCTGCACCGCTTCCAGCGCGTCGGCCTCATTGTGAAGATAGCTGTAGGCAATGCCGTACAACTTTCTTTTCTGCCCCGTAATGAGTGCGTAAAATGCAGCCTCATCGCCTCTGCATGCGGCGGCGGCCAGTTCTCTCTCCTCCATGACGAGGCTCCCTTCCCCCAATTGTAATTTCTCGCTGATGAATTGCTTTTGTATATTAGACTGAGCTTTACCCTAAAACGTTTTTATTTTTGCAGCAAAAAACCAAGCAAAAACGCTTCGTTGTCCTTCAAGGGACGAAGTCGCTTTTTGCTCCCCTCATTGAACGAAAAAACTGCCCCGCAGGACAGTCAAATGGCACAATATTTAACGGGTCTTCCTTTTTCGGGGGCGGAATACATAATGAAAAAAAATATAACACAGACCGCAAATCAGCAAAATCAGAGCGGCAAACCAGATAACCGGAAGCAGATACGGGGCGTGTTCACTGGCCACATACAGTAAAAAAACGGAGACCGAATACATCAGCAAAAATATAACGGTACGCTTGTACAATTCCATGAGTCCAGCCTCTCTTTCCGGATACTTTTTCTGCATATTTTTCCGTATTCATAACATAATGGTAACTTATCCTGCATAAAAATGCACTCAAAAAATGGAAAAAATATTAAAATTTTATCTTTTCGACACAAATCCCATTTTGACTCGATAAAAGAATATTGACTAAACTAATCATATTAGTTAAAATATTAATATAAATAGTTAACGGGATGTGATCTTTTTGAAAAAAACTATCGTCGAGCAGGTTATGCAGCTGTCGTTCATGCCGCGGCTGTTCCCTGTGAACGTATATCTTGTCGAAGAAGAGAACGGATTGACATTAATAGATACCGGCATGCCTTTCTGCCAAAAAGGAATCGTGTCGGCCGCGGCCGACATCGGCAAACCGATTACGCGCATTGTGCTGACCCATGCCCACGGCGACCATGTCGGTTCGCTGGATGGATTGAAGGGCGCCTTTCCCGAGGCGGAATTTTCCATTTCGGCGCGGGATGCGATCCTGCTTACCGGAAACACCCGGCTGGAAGCGCATGAGCCTCAAACGCCGATTAAGGGGGGTATCCCGAAAGGCATCGCCTCCAAGCCAGATCGGCTGCTTAAGGATGGCGACATGCTGGGCTCCCTACTCGCCATTGACGCACCGGGTCATACGCCGGGCCACATGGTTTTTCTCGATCAGCGCAGCGGCATCCTGATTGCCGGCGATGCTTGGCAGACCCGGGCAGGTCTTGCGGTATCGGGTGATAAACGCCTGCTGTTTCCGTTTCCCGCCATGGCAACCTGGAGTAAAAGCACAGCCCTGAGCACAGCCAAAAAACTGACTGATCTCAGCCCTTCCGTGCTTGCATGCGGCCACGGTCCGATGCTTAAAAATCCCCTTCCCGGCATGCGCCAAGCGATCCGGAGAGCGGAAGCCTTATTTGCCTAAAACCCATGCCCTCAACTTCATGGTGTTCCTCAATTTTGTCCGGCAGCGTATTATGCTATAATCATCTAGGTATAAAGTGCTGTGACATTATTGATAGAAAGAGGTCTTGAATTGTGGTTGACCTGAATTCCCCAATTCTTCAAATAGGCTCTACGGTCGGCATGCTCGTGATGGCGCTCGCCGTGATCTTTATTCGCGTGAAAGCCAGCAGCCGTCCCGTTACCATCAAAAAAATCATTATTCCGCCGCTCGGGATGACTACAGGCTTTATGATGTTCGTTGTCCCTGAGGTGCGCATTCCCGTTTTGTGGGCGCGATCGCCTTTTTAATCGGTTGGTTCGTCTTCTCCTATCCGCTGATTCGGGGCACCAAATTCGAAAAGAAGAACGATCAGGTGTTCATTCAGCGGTCGCGAAGCTTCGTTTTCATTCTGCTCGGGCTGCTGACCGTCCGGCTGCTGCTTCACGGTTACATTGAAGAGTTTATATCGATTCCGCAGACAGGAGCCCTATTCTTCCTGCTTGCCTACGGCATGATTACCCATTGGCGCCTGTCCATGTACCGCCAGTACAAGCAAATCACCCGTCCCGAACCGACGATGTGACGAAAGAAAGCGCGTGGAACCTTCAACCGGTATTGTCTGACTTATTCAAAATCTGACCGTAATTCGTTCTTACGTTATCGGGAGGCGACTCCCTTTTCCCAATCGGATAGGAGGCTACCCATTAGTTGAGTAGCCGACCTTCCAGTCGAGTAGCCCGAAGGGGTTTCACCTTCAGGCTCTCACAGAACCGTACGTGAACCTCTCGATTCATACGGCTCTTATCATTCGGCCAGTTACGGTACCATTCCGAGAACCCAGTGTGGAAACATATTGGGTTCTCTTTTTGCGAGTTCTTTCAGCCATTTTTCCGCTCGACTGCGATGTCCCCTGAACCTCTTGTATTTGCACATTGCCCATTTGATCAGTCTGCGGTTCAGACAGTCAATGGTGTACTTTACTGCTGATGGATTGAATTTCGTGAAGTAGTTAAGCCAACCGCTGACCATTGGAGATAGCATTTCAGCGATCATTTCGATTTTACTACCGGTGTAGCTATGAATTCGCATCGATTTTATTTTG
>NZ_LAZU01000054.1 GCF_000987955.1 Paenibacillus sp. DMB20 | reverse complement strand
CGTTACCCCACCAACTAGCTAATGCGCCGCAGGCCCATCCTCAAGTGACAGATTGCTCCGTCTTTCATTATTCCGCCATGCGGCGAAATAAATTATCCGGTATTAGCTACCGTTTCCGGTAGTTATCCCAGTCTTGAGGGCAGGTTGCCTACGTGTTACTCACCCGTCCGCCGCTAAGCATCTGAGGTGCAAGCACCTCATCAGCTCCGCTCGACTTGCATGTATTAGGCACGCCGCCAGCGTTCGTCCTGAGCCAGGATCAAACTCTCCAATAAGGATCAGAAGGAGGCTCATACCCGAAGGTGATGAGGTGTTCCATCCGAAGTTTGACTTGCTCATTTAGAAAAACTGACGAGAATTAAAAATTCTCATTTATGATCTTGCTTAACGCAAGATCGGTTTAACTCACTCGTTGTTCAGTTTTCAAAGATCAACTTCTTCATCGTCGCCAGCGAAACTCGTTCGCATCAGCAACTTTTATAATATATCACACTCTCTCGAAGTTAGCAAGCTTTTTTTAAAATTAATTTTTCGATCAAATTCATGAGCTTGGTATTTCGATGTCTTGCGCCAGCCTCATTTCGCGGCCGGATATAGAATATAACATGAATCAAACCAAGATTGCAAGTGTTTTGTTCAAATTATTTTTAGCTCTAAGGATAGTTTTTATGCCCTTGAAAAATTACTTCAATATATATCCCCGATTTCCCCCTGAAAATTCAATCACAAAATCAAAAAACCGCCTCCATATAGAGACGGTTTAAACTAACGATTATTCGATACCCAAGAATACATAGCGTAAGATAATGATCACGAACAGAATCCACATCAGCCAGTGAACCTTGATATCGCGACCTGCCATTTTTGCAAAAACGGCAAGTACTACGTAAGAAATGATTCCCGCGGAAATACCGTTTGCGATCCCGCCGGTGAAAGGCATCAGAATGATGGTCAGAAATGCAGGGAAAGCAACAAAGAAATCATCCCAATCAATATCGCGCACTTGGCTCATCATCAGGACACCGACGATGATCAAGGCCGGTGCGGTTGCCGCCGAAGGAACAACCAGAGCCAGGGGAGCCAGGAACAGCGAAAGCACGAACAGCACTCCCGTTGTCACAGCGGTCAAACCGGTACGTCCGCCTGCCGCAACACCCGACGCGCTCTCAACGAACGCGGTGATCGTGCTTGTACCGAGGAATGCGCCAGCGCTGACGCCGCCCGCGTCGACGAGCATCGCTTTACCGAGTTTTTTCTCGCCTTCCTCTTTGTTTTTCAAGAGACCCGCACGGCCTGCGGTGCCTACCAACGTGCCGAACGTGTCGAACAGCTCGACGAACGTAAAGATAAAGATGACTTCCAGGAGACCGATACCGAGGGCTCCTTTGATATCCATCTGACCAATGGCCAGGTTGTCAAACGAAGGGATCCAGTTTGCGCTGCCGAGACCCGATACGTCCGTTACTCCCATCGGAATGCCGATCAGCGTGGTAGCGATGATGCCGATCAACAGGGCTCCTTTTACTTTAAGAACCATCAGGATGGCAATCAGGAACAGCCCGATCAAAGCAAGCAGCGTATCCTTTTGCTCAACGAAGTTCCCTAAAGTGAGATTAAAGCCGCCGCCCGAAACCGGATGGCTGATATCCGTACCCGGGTTGATGTTAACCATCACCAGGTTGGCAAGCTTCAAACCGACAATCGTAATAAACAAGCCGATGCCGACCGTGATCGCGATTTTCAAATTATTAGGTACAGCGGTCAAGAGCATCTGGCGTACTTTCGTTACCGTAAGAATGATGAAAACAATACCGGAGAGGAATACCGCTCCCAAGGCTGCCTGCCATGTAATGGCTCCGTTTGAACTCAGCACGACGGTCATAAAATAAGCGTTTAGACCCATACCCGGAGCAAGCGCGATCGGAATGTTGACGAACAATCCCATCACGATCGTTACGAGACCCGCACCAACCGCCGTGGCGAAAAATACACCTTCCTGCGGAATGCCCGCCCCACCAGGACCAAGAAACAGATTGTTGACAAAGAGGATGTAAGCCATCGTCATGAAAGTCGTCAATCCTGCGATAATCTCGGTTCTGACGTTTGTTCCGTGTTCCTTTAATTTAAAGAAACGCTCCATTGTTGAGATGTCCCCCTTAAAATTAGTGACCAACGACGAAAAAGCCCCGAGAAGTTTTTCTCCCCAGGGCACGCTTGAAAAAGAGTCGCATAGCGACGACACACCCTCATCTTTTATGCTGCCACCCGGAGCCTGAACAAATTCATTCATTCACACTCCGGATGCAGCATAGCCGCATGATGTGCCATAACCGCTCTTCTTTTCGTAGCCAGATCATTACGGTGACCTTGTAGAGACTCCCGGGCCAATCCCCGGGATTATACGAAAAAGCATATATCGTTGTCGTCAATTACAAAACTTATTCTAGGACGAAGGGCGAATTTTGTCAACAATAAAAGCGAATATTAAGGGTTTTAAATATTTATAATGTTCGGAAATTGATGATTATATTCACGTACAGATCGTTGGGAAGCCCCTATTTCCGGTAAGAAAAACGTCTATCGACGTACTTCACAGAAGACAGACCGCTTTTAGCGGAAGTTTTTCTTGCGAGATAAGGAAGCCGCGTCTCCGAAGCTTATACTTTCTTATATCTTCAAAAAAACGCCTCCCGGCGGGTCGAAGTTCCTGCCTTCACGGCAGGCCCCCGATTACGGAGAGGCGTTTCGAATAGTTCAAAAGTATATCTGGTTTTGGAGCGTCAAATGACTACTCCCACTCGATCGTTGCCGGCGGCTTGGAGGTAATATCGTAAACGACGCGGTTTACGTTATCCACCTCATTGACGATTCGAACGGAAATTTTCTCAAGCACATCCCAAGGGATACGTGCCCAGTCCGCTGTCATTCCGTCGATGGAAGTTACCGCGCGGATGCCGACCGTATAAGAATACGTACGGGCATCTCCCATAACGCCAACGCTCTTCATGTTCGGCAGCGCCGTAAAGTACTGCCAGATTTCGCGGTCGAGACCTGCTTTGGCAATCTCTTCCCGCAAAATGTAGTCGGAGTCGCGAACGATGGTCAACTTGTCCTCCGTAACCTCGCCCAGCACACGGATGGCGAGACCCGGTCCCGGGAACGGCTGACGCCATACGATTTCCTTCGGCAAGCCCAACTCCTCGCCGACCTTGCGGACTTCGTCCTTGAACAGCGCCTTCAGCGGCTCGATGAGCTTGAATTTCATGTCTTCAGGCAATCCGCCGACATTATGGTGCGATTTGATCGTCTGCGCCGTATCCGTTCCGCTTTCGACAATGTCGGTATACAGGGTGCCCTGAGCCAGGAACGCAAAATCGTCAAACTTGGCCGATTCCTCGTCAAACACATAGATGAATTCGTTGCCGATGATTTTGCGCTTTTGTTCCGGATCGTCTACGCCTTTAAGCTTGGACAGGAAACGCTCGCTCGCATCGATCTTGACGACCTTCATGTCGAACTTGCCGACAAACGTCTCCATGACGCTCTCCGCTTCTCCCTTGCGCAGCAGCCCGTGATCGATAAACATGCAGGTAAGCTGGTCGCCGATCGCTTTATGGATCAGCATGGCCACAACGGAGGAATCGACACCGCCGCTGAGCGCGCAGAGCACTTTTTGCTCTCCCACGATTTCACGGATCTCGCGGATCTGATCCTCAATGAACGATTCCATGGACCAATTGCCTTCGCATTTGCAGACTTCATACAGGAAGTTTCGAATCATTTCGTTGCCATGGACCGAGTGGCGAACCTCCGGATGGAACTGCACCGCGTACAGGTTCTTCTCTTCATGGCTCATGGCGGCAATCGGGGCGGACTCCGTACCTGCGTCCAGCTTGAATCCGGACGGCAGCGATACCACATGGTCACCGTGGCTCATCCACACGGTTTGCTTGTTCTCCAGGCCTTTAACCAGCGCGGAGCCTTCGTTAAACTGAAGATCGGCTTTACCGTATTCGCGTTTCGCGGCACGCTCGACTTTGCCGTCAAGCTGCTGGGCCATCAGCTGCATGCCGTAGCAAATTCCGAATATCGGAAGTCCCAGCTCATAAATTGCGGGATTGACATGAGGCGCGTTTTCAGCGTATACGCTGGATGGACCGCCGGAGAAGACGATGCCTCGCGGAGACATTTCCTTGATTTTTTCAACAGGCGTATTATACGGCAAAAGCTCGCTGTATACGCCCAAGTCACGAATCCGTCGAGCTATAAGTTGGTTATACTGTCCACCGAAGTCCAAGACGACGATGATTTCATTAGGCTTGTTCATTACCGGGCCTCCCTCAATTATTGAGATTAATTATACGCAACCCCAATTCATACCGTCAAGACAAGCAAAAAACAGGTCCGTCGTCCTTTTCATGGGAGATGGCGTTCTTTTGAGCAATATAAGCCAAGAATGGATAAATGTTTCTTTCCCATATATAAAGCGAAAGCAACACTCATCCCAGTTTTTTGACTAGTGTTCGGCATTGGCGCAAATACTGCACCTTTTCCGTACGGCTAAGAGGTTGCTTGCCATACGCCGCTTTTTCCCACCTGATTGAAAATAATACCAGCTCCTGACTCAAATCGCTGTCCTTGATATCTAAGGACTGTATGTACTTTTTCACAGTAGTTCCCGGCTGAAACGGCCCGTAATGTTTCTCCAACCGCCTCCAAACCCGCGTGGAAGCAAGCAGCAGCCGATCACGATCGGTTGAAGGCTTGACACAAGCGTTTCCCCCGGAAATTCTGTTGCCTTTTCGGACTGACGCGGATATCAACGCCGCCATCAAAGGAATGAATAACAGCAGGAAAAGCGCAATCAGGAAAGGCCCGTGAGCGCCTGACCACCGACTGACGGAAGACCAAAGGGTTTGCAGCGTTTCCATCATTCGTCCGGATAGATTCAGCGGCTTTGCGGTTGGTGCTTCATCTTCCAAAACGGGTGCCTCTCCGGCATCAAAGCCCGGTGTCGGATCAAACGCCGCCCATCCCTGCCCCTGGAAATATACTTCTACCCAGGCATGGGCCTCCCCCTGTGTCACCCGGTAAGCGTTGGCCGTTCCCTCGACTTTTTGTCCCGGCGCAAAACCGATGACATACCGGGAGGGGATTCCCTGCGAACGAAGCAGGACAACCATGGCGGTTGCAAAATGCGAGCAGTATCCTTCTTTGGCATCAAACAGAAAATGGTCGGCAAAATCCCGCCCCGGGGGAGGGACCTTCGTTTTCAGGGTATAAGCATAATTCTGCTCAAGATAGGATTCAACGGCACGCGCTTTTTCATACGTTCCAGCATAACCGGATGTAAGTTTGCTCCCCAAATCGCGAATCCGCTGGGGCAAATGCTTCGGGAGTTTCAGGTTAACCAGCAGTTCGGAGTCGGCGGCGGTTACCGAGGCCGTTGTTTTCGAGTGACGCAATCTTTCCGGCGGTACCGGCAGCCTGGCCTCCACCGTATAGGAGGAGACCCGATGGGAATTCTCCTGAAATCGCAGCGTACCGGATAACGGATCCACGGCCAACACCGGGTTAACCTCCGCCCCGCCGTAATCGGCTGTCTCCATGACTTTCGTAATGAACCCGCCGGAAAAAAGAGGCATGCCGTCGGAAGCCGTTTGAGCCAAGGTTATTTTTTGAACCACGCGGTTGCCCTTACTCTGGTCCTCGATCTCCGCCGCGGACTTTACAGATCCTGCAGATTTATTTGCCGGGTCAACGCCATCTTCTTTGCCGATCCATCTTCTGCCGGTATACTGATCCAAGGCTTCCCCGCGCCAATATACCGGGACGGGCGACTCTGCGGTAAAAAAGAGTTCCTTCCCGGGAATGAGCGGTCCCCCCATATCCTGCGACAGCGTATCATAGCCGGTAAGGCTGATCTTCTCCGAAAGCTCGGTATCCTCCAGACCTCCGGCGGACCACTGCTTCAGCTTTTCAGCCATCCCCGAAATGCTTAGGCCGCTGCCGGAAACAGGGGGCATCCATGCCCCCCCGGCGGAAACCATGCCCGCTGTTGCGGCCGTCACCGCGAGCACATATAAGCTCCACCGCAGAAAGAGGACTCCTTCGCGCTTTTCCTTCTCCCCGGCGGGGGAGGACCCCGTTCCGGAGTTTGCCTCGGCCTGCACCCTCATGAAATGCATGAAACCCTGAACGATCAAAATCCAGCATGAGGCCCTGAACATCCCGCTGTAAACGGAAAGCTCAAGCCCGGCCTCCAATACGGCCAAATAAACAAGAGTGGTTCCCCCGAACAACCAAATGCTTCCCCGGTGCAAGACCAACATCTGAACAGCGGAAACCATGATCCCCCAGCCCAAAAGAAGAATAACCGCCCTTGTTTCGCCGCTCAGATCACTGAACTGCCAAGGGCCGCCGAATACGGAGAAATCCTGCGGGAGAGTTACTTGGATATACCTGGACAACCATGTTGCCGGATTGCCGGCCTCGAACAGGCTTCCCCACATCAGCACAACGATAACGGCGTTAAGAGGGAACCATACCCACTCCCGTAGCGTGGTCAGCCCCTGCAGCAGCAAAAATCCGGCCAGCATGAAGAGGGACTCCAGCAGCAAGGACCCGTTATCTCCCCCCAACCCCCGCAGCGGAATCAACCATTCGGCAAACAAGCCGAATACGGGCAGGCTCATGAACACCCTCATGAATAGCGTGCCGGGCGCGTCGCGAAAAAAGAAGCGGGCCAGGCGAGATTCATCTGTTCGGCCTTTCCGGACGGCAGCGGATACCGGAGCTTTAACGGACAAGCCGTTCAAACGATCCATCCTTCCCATGCCCTCCCTTGTCTGAGATAACTTCGCATATGTCCCCGCCGGACGCGATGAAAAAAAGCCTGCCCCCCGCAGCCAAAAACCGATCCTCCGGCGTGTTTTTCCAACCCTCCATGACATGGACGCGGCGCCGTTCCCGTTTCCGGCAAACTCATGGCCCGCCTCCCTCGAAACGTTAAAGATCGGATGGGTGCAATAAATGCTCAGCTTCCTTCCCGCGGCCAGCAGGCGAACCGCGGCGTCCGTCACCGTCTCGCTCAGTACTCCGGTCACGACAAGAAGTTCGCTCGACCTGTCTTCCTCTGCCGACTCCTCTAGCAAATCGGCCGTTACGCGGCTTTCATTCTGCAGGCAAATGCCGGCAAGCGGCACAAGCATTTCATGATCCTCTCCATGCGGCGTACGTTCAGACCGAACGGGCGGCCGTCGGTTTCTTCCGATTCGAAGCGTCGTCCGTTCAAGACTCACGGCAGAAGAGTACAACAAGCCGGCCGTGACGGATACCGCGTTTTCAAAAGCATCTCCCGGTTGGGAACCATCAAGGACCGGATATCCGTCCCGGGAGGTTTCAAGAATGATGCACCGTCTTCCGCTCCGTCCCGCTTGCGGCAGAAGCGTCTGCAGACGGCCGAGACGGGCGCTGTTCTTCCAGTGAATCCGGTTCAGAGGATCTCCGGCCATATAATCCCTGATTTCCTGTCCTCCCGCGGAAGAGAAAGCGGAAGGGGCAGATCTGGGCTCTCCCTCCGTTCCCAAATGCAGATCCGTTATCCCGCGCAGGCCTAACGGCCGAGGAAGGACCGTTAACCCCTCCCTGCCCATCACCGCTCTGTACGAGCGGAACCACCCGAACATGTCGCCCCACTCTACGCGCGCATCGACTGCGGGCCAGCTTCCTCTCTGTTCCGGCCTGATTTTATAGGAGCGGCAGACCGAACGGCGGAAGCCGGGAAACCACAGCAAACGGACGGTATGGCCTCCGATTTTCTCGGTCAGCATAATCCATGGCAGCGGCAGCCGCGATGCAAATTTCAAGGTAACCGTAATTTGAACCTCTTCGCCCGCGTATAGACATGCAGGATCAATTTGACGGCTGATCATGATTTTTTTGGGGCCGAATGCGGTAAGCAGGATTCCGCCAGCGACCATGGATGAGCAGAGCATCCATAAAAACTGCAGCGAGGGCCCGCCGAGCCACACGTACAAGCCCCCGCTGAAAAGCCATATGCATAGCGCCCTGGACCATTCCAACCCCCGGCGGCTCATGTCCGCCCGCCTTTCCGGCTGCGCTGCCTCGGCAGCTCGAACATCTTCGTCAAGGCATCGACCATTTCCGTCTGCCCGATCCCCGAAGACCTTGCTTCATAGGCAAGCTGGATCCGGTGGGCAAGCACCGGAACGGCAACGCGAAGGCAATCGTCCGGGATCACGTACATCCGTCCATCCATAAACGCCGAGGCTTGGGAAGCCCGCATCCAGGCCAGCGTGCCCCGGGGACTTATGCCAAGCCGTACGCCCGTTTGCTTTCGGGATGCGTCCGCTACGGCAACCAGATATTTTTTGATGCTTTCGTCAACGTAAACCCGGGTTGCGCTAAGCTGCATCGAGACCAACTCCGATGCGGCGACCATCGGCTTAAGATGGTCCAACGGATTCCGGCCGTCTCCCCGCTCCAGCATCATAAGTTCGTTCTCGAATGCCGGATACCCGAGCGAAAGCCGCATTAAGAACCGGTCCATCTGTGCTTCCGGCAGCCGATTCGTCCCCTCGAACTCGTACGGATTTTGCGTGGCCAGCAGGAAAAAAGGGGACGGAAGCGGATAAGTCTGCCCGTCTACCGTAACCTTTCGTTCCTCCATGGCTTCCAGCAGGGCCGACTGTGCCCTGGGCGAAGCGCGGTTAATCTCATCGGCCAATATAATATGGCTTGAAAGAACCGGTCCGGGTCTAAACTCGAATTGTCCGCTATTCGGATAATAGACGGAAGTTCCGGTGATGTCCCCCGGCACCAAATCGTATGTGAACTGAATTCGTCCGAAATCACAGCCCAAGGTCGCGGCAACGGTGCGAACCAGCATGGTTTTGCCTACGCCCGGCACGTCTTCCAGCAGAATATGCCCTCCTGCGAGCATAGCGATAAGCACCAGCCGGATCTCCTCGTTATGGCCGGCGATGACGGTTCCCGCTTTTTCAACGATTCTGTTAAGGAGTTCCGGGGCCCAGTCGGGATGCATGGGCTCTTCCTGATATAGGGATGAACTAAACAATGAAATCCAACCTCCGCTTCTTCAATACCGTTAATTTCTCATCTTTTGTTTTTGAGAATCTATGAATAGGTTTTCCAAGAAAGCGGAAAGATAGACGTAAAAGAGTGCTAAATCAGCTAGCTCGCCAAAAAAGGGATGGCTCAAATGGTGCACCGGGAATTTCGGAGCATGCAATTAAGCATTGCTCAAACGAATAAAGGCTGCCCCGCAGAGGTCCATGGACCTTGCGGAACAGCCTTTTAAGATCGAAGCTGTTGCGAATTGTGCCGGCTTAGTATGCCAGGGTAAACAATCCTTTAATATGCGACAAGTAACGAAGGTTACTTGCTTCCTTCATCAGGGTTGCAGGCAGCCCTTTGAGCTGGGTTTTGTTGGCGCCGATCGTACCGATCGCGTCTTTGCGGCCCAAGCTGCCAAGCGTTCCGGAGAATACCGGAACGAATGAAGCCATCGCTCCGCCCTTAACAAATGCGAACATGTTGTAGCCGACCAGTTCGCCCATCTGCCACGCCAACTGCGCTGTCGGAGGATACGGGCGTCCTTCAGGACCCATAACCACGGCGCTGTCGCCGGCCAGGAAGATTTCGGGATGGGAAGTCGATTGCAGGAACTCGTTAACGACGGCGCGTCCGCGGTTCACTTCAATGCCGCAGTTCGCCACAACGGAGTTGCCTTGCACGCCGCCGGTCCATACGAGCGTGCTGGTTTCGATGGTGCTGCCGTCCTTAAGCTCAACCGTCGATCCGTCCATTTTCGTGATCGGAAGACCTGTCAGGAACGTTACGCCGCGGTTTTGCAGACTGGTTGTCGCACGGTCCACCAATTCGGCAGGGAAGCCCGGCAGGATCGAAGGCGCTGCTTCAACGCAGTATAGCGTGATTTCGTCCGGGGAGATGCCGTATTTGCGGGCAAGCTCGCTCTTCATGTCCGCATATTCGCCGACAAGCTCGACGCCGGTCAAACCGCCGCCGCCGACAACGATCGTGGCGTCCGCTTTGTTTTTCGTTCTGCTGTATTCGGCAATGCGGTTTTCCACATGCTCGCGCAGACGGTTGGCGTCATTAACGGATTTAAGAATGAAGCTGTTTTCCTGAAGTCCGGGAATGCCAAAAAATGCGGTTTCGCTGCCAAGGGCAACAACCAGCATATCGTAAGTAAATTTGCCGCCGTCTTCCAGAGAGACCGAACGCTCATCGGGTTTGATTTCTTTCACGGTACCGATGCGCAGATCCACGTTAGCGTCGCGGAGCAGCTTGTCGAGAGGGAGGGCAACGGCCTTCTCCGAAAGGTTGCCTGCAGCCAGACGATGCAGCTCCGTGATGATTTGGTGAGTCGGGAAGCGGTTGACCAGCGTAATTTTCGCGTCGTTTACGCCAAAATGCTCACGGGCCGAAAGAGCGCTCAGCAGACCGCCGTAGCCTCCGCCCAAGATTAAAATATGTTTAGACATGACCATCCTCCGTTCTTCAAATAATTATGGGACTTAACGTTTTTGTTGGTCGCGTTCGTTCAGAACGTCCAGATAAGCCTGTGCGAAGCGCAGACCTTTTTGTACCTGAGGATCCTTAAGCATTTTCAGCAGCCCGAAAACGCTGATCGCGCCCTGATCCTTTTGGGCCTGTACACGGTCTCCTGCTTCAATAGCCGCGGATGCAACATTTTTCAGCGAATCGGTTACAGGCTTCGTAAAGCCGCTGATGGATGCCATGGTGTCTTCGGCGAGAACCGGGTCCGTGGCTACCGATTTGCCGAAATCGTACGCCTTCGTCAGGAACGTGAGCATTTCAGCCAGCTTCGGAAGATTGTCCACCAGGATCGTCAGCGATTCCTGGACTTCCGGCTTCAGCAATTGATCGAACACATCTGGGCGAGCCGCTTGCGGAGCTCCCAGATTTTCAGCAACAGCCTCCGAAGCTTCGGATTGTTGCGGACGGGATGTTTCTGTCATTAGAATTGCCTCCTTTGCTTTAAATGAGTTCCCAAGAAGAATTTGGCGGCGATTGAACCGGTTAATTGTAATTTTCGGTTAACCAGCGGCTATTATTCATCACTGTCGAAAGTAAGAACTTCTGTTGTCTCTATCGCGCCAAAATAAAGCAGGGGGAAGCCTCCCCCTCCTTTATGGAACACGTTCATTGGGATTGTGATAATTATCTCTAACATCTATTAGTCTATAACTTGTGTAACATAATTACAAACATAAAATCGATGAATTCGATTACAAAGCAACAATTTTGTATACATTATCCTTTAACACGATGGGTTCGAGCCGATGGCCGGATAATTCAAGCGTTTCCCTAAGGGGAACCCATACCGTATGGCCCATGAACCGGACTTCCGGGGTGACCAAGTTATTTCGTCCATCGGTGCTGGTCATGGTTCCCTTGATCGGATCGGCTATCCAACCGGAATGCGCTAAGGTCACTTTCACGGTTTTGGTGTCCCCCTTCCAGTTTACGCTCCCTCCCAACCGTTCGACGGCTGCCCGGAGCGGAACAAGCAGTTTCCCCTCCTCCATCCGGTATTCGCCCGGCGCAAATTCCGTTGCCAGGCCGCCCATTTCCACGGAAAGCGTCCTGCCCTTTTGGAAGAGCGCGGCATTCACGGATACGTTCTCCGCGATCCAGCGGGCACCGGGTTGTGCCGTTTTGGGCTTTACGCGATTTTGAAGCTTGAACTGGACAGGCTTTATTTCAGGGGTCAACACATCGAAGCGGTAACCTTTCTTTTTATAAAACGTTATGATGCCGGGCAGTGCCTTGACGGTTTCCTGATGCCCTGCTCCGTCGTGAAGCAGCACGATGGTCTGATTGCCATCAATCGGGGTCGTCGCCCCTTTCAATATTTCCGCGGCGGGCACGCCCCGTTTTTTGGAATCTCCGCTGTCGACGTTCCAGTCAAATACCTTGTATCCGCCCTGTTTCATCAAGTCAAAATATGCGGCATCGAAATTCCCGGCCGTTCCCCCCGGTGCTCTCACCAGTTGGGGGCGCTCTCCCGTAATCCGTCTTACCGTTTCCTCCGTCAGCTTGATCTGTCTCCAAAACTCCGTAAATTTCTGATAGAGTTTCCCGTAGTCATGATTATATGTATGATTGCCGATGGCATGGCCTTCCTCGTGCATTCTTCCGATCAGCTCCGGGCGGGTGTCCGCCTGCTGGCCAAGAATAAAAAACGTTGCTTTGACATCCGCTTTCTTCAATATATCAAGCACCTCGCCCGTCAGCCCCGAGGGACCGTCATCAAAAGTGAGGTACACGGTTTTCACCGAATGTTTCTTTGGCGGAACGGCAGAGGCGGCGACAGCAACCGCAACAGGCCCGGGGGCGGTGATTGCGTTTGCGCCGTTAGCCAGCTTCGGTCCCGGACGTTCGCTGATTACCGCGTTCGGTTCCGCGTTTACCGTTTCGGCCGAAAATGAAATGTCGGCCATCGAGCGATCCGGCTTATAAAACTCCATCATGCCGGCCGGCAGAATAACGGCAGCCAACATAAACAGCAGTGCAACGCGAAATGCCATCACCATTTTTTTATACATAAAATCTACCTCCATCGGTTTCTATGAGTTCCGCTTTCGCCTATCTGATAGATTATATGGAGGGCATTCCAAAAAAAGACTAAGGATTTCCGGCCAATGGGAAGCAACTAAAAAGCGGCCCCGGTTCGCATATACATGCATGCTCCAGGACCGCTTCTTAATATGATATCTAAAGATAAACATTTGCCTGACATATTGCATAATCCTCCCGGTTAACGGCAGTATACCGATTATGCTTCCCGAATCGAAAGCACGGCCTGCAGCACTTCGTCCGCATGACCGGCCACTTTGACTTTCCGCCATTCCTTTGCCAACCTGCCCGATTCGTCGATCAGAAAGGTCGAGCGTACGACCCCCTCGTACTCCCGGCCGAACATTTTCTTGAGCTGCCAGACTCCGAACAACTCACTAACCTTGTGGTTTTCATCCGACAGCAGCAGAAACGGCAGCCCGTGCTTTTGGATAAATTTCGCATGCGATTTCAGCGGATCCGGGCTTATGCCGATGACAACCGCTCCCGCCCGCTCAAGTTCTTGATGGCGATCGCGGAAGCTGCATGCCTCGTCGGTGCAGCCCGGCGTCATATTTTTGGGATAAAAGTACAAGACGACCTTCTTCCCCCGAAAATCGCTTAGGGCAACGTTCTCCCCATGGGAAGCCGGAAGGGTAAAGTCCGGGACCGCTTGTCCCGGTTCCAGTTTAATTTGTGTCAAAGTATGGTTCAACTCCTTGGCATCGGGGCTCTTCCCCGTAAAAAATTGATTGTCTTTTCGAAAGAAATTATAATGTAGTGAACGCGGATTGTTCAAATGTATAGTAATGATTATCACCCCAGTGTAATCCGAAAGGAAGAACCTAATGACCAGAAGAACAAAGAAAACGATTATATGGACTGTAAGCATTATTTTGGCCGGCATCCTTGGCTACGGTACTTATTATGTGTCATCGATTTACAACGGGCTTCAGGGACTTCAGAAAAAAGGCGAGGCTTCCCCTTTCCGCGAAATTGAAAAGGTGGACGCCAAAGCGCCGGAGCCTCCCAAATGGGAAGGCACCGAGCCTGTGAACATTTTGCTGATGGGCGTGGACGCACGCGGCTTTGAAGAAGGGGAAATCCCACGTTCGGACAGCATGCTTGTCGCCTCCATCGACCCCGTCAAAAAGAAAATGTACCTGTTTTCCATCCTTCGGGATACATACACGGAAATTCCGGGCCACGGTTCCAACCGCATCAACACGGCCGTTACCCACGGTCCGAAAACCGCGATGAAGGCGGTCGGCGACCTGCTTGGGATCCCGATCCAGTATTATGTGTACACGGACTTTCAGGGGTTTATCAAGCTGGTGGATTCCGTAGGCGGCGTTGATTTTTACGTCGAAAAGGACATGAAATATTCCAGCAAGGCGGACAAAAACGAGTACGATATCGACCTGAAGCAGGGCATGCAGCATTTGGACGGCAATAAAGCACTGCAGTACGTACGGTTCCGTTATGACAAAATGGGCGATTTTACCCGGACGGAGCGTCAGCGCGAGCTTCTGAAAGCCGTGGCGAAAAAAATGCAGACCACCACCTCGATCATGAAACTTCCCGATATCCTGAACGCGGTCAGCCCTTATATCGATACGAATATGGATGTCAATGATATGTGGAAGCTTGCCAATGTCGGATATCAGAGTAAAATGAAAGGCAGTGAGCAGGTTCCGCCGATGAAACTTCTGGTAGAGGCAAATATCGGCGGCGCCGCGGTCCTGACGGTGAGGGACCCGCAAACGTTAAAGGATTATATCCAGGAAGTCCTTAACGCGCCGGAACCGGAGCCTAAAACCGGCGGCAGCGGCGACAAGAAGGCAGGCGGTTCCGAAACGGAAACCGGGAACTCCAGCGGGAAAGGAAAAACCTCATCCGGCTCGTCATCGCCGTCCCAGGAAAACTAGAATTAAAAAATACAGCAACCGGGACAGGCCGCTTTCAAGCAGCCTGTCCCGATTCATGAGGAAAGGAAGTCATATCCAATGTCCAATCCAAGAGAACGCTCCAAGCTTTTATACGAAGAGGCCCTTCAGCACATCGTGGGCGGGGTCAACAGCCCTTCCCGTTCCTTCAAAGCCGTAGGCGGCGGAGCCCCCGTGTTTATGAAACGCGCCAAAGGCGCCCACTTCTGGGATGAGGACGGCAACCGGTATATCGATTATTTGGCCGCTTACGGGCCGATCATTACCGGACATGCCCACCCCCATGTAACGGCAGCCATTACGGCTGCGCCGAGAACGGCACGCTGTACGGCACGCCGACGGAGCTTGAAATCAAGCTCGCCAAAATGCTGAAGGAAGCCATTCCCTCCCTTGATAAGGTGCGTTTCGTCAATTCCGGTACCGAAGCCGTGATGACAACCATCCGGGTAGCTCGAGCTTACACCAAGCGCAATAAAATCGTTAAATTTGCCGGCTGCTACCACGGCCATTCCGATCTGGTGCTTGTCGCCGCAGGCTCCGGCCCCTCCACGCTCGGCATTCCGGACAGCGCCGGCATTCCGACAAGCATAGCCCATGAAGTCATCACCGTTCCGTTTAATGATCTTAACGGCCTGCGTGCTGCGCTGGACAAGTGGGGTGAAGACGTCGCCGCCGTCATGGTGGAGCCGATCGTCGGCAATTTCGGCATGGTAATGCCGAAACCGGGCTTTCTCGAAGGACTGTGCAAGATGGCGCATGACAACGGATCGCTTGTCATTTACGATGAGGTGATCACCGCGTTCCGCTTCCACTGGGGGTCGGCCCAAACCTACGCCGGACTTCAAAACCACGAAGCCATTCAACCCGACTTGACCGCTCTTGGAAAAATCATCGGCGGCGGGCTGCCGATCGGCGCCTACGGCGGACGGAAGCATATCATGGAGCAGGTCGCTCCGCTCGGGCCCGCATACCAGGCCGGAACGATGGCGGGCAATCCGGTTTCCGTGTCCGCGGGCATTGCCTGCCTGGAGGTGCTTCAAGGCGAGGGCGTGTATGAGGAAATGGAGCGTTTGACGGTGAAGCTTACCGGGGGGCTGAAGGAATCCGCCGACCGACATGGCATTCCGCTGACGATCAACCGGATTCGCGGTTCCTTCTCCACCCATTTCTGCGATCATCCCGTCACCAATTACGACGAAGCGCAGGATACCGACGGCGAGGCGTTTGCCGCCTTCTTCCGTCATATGCTTGACCGCGGCATTAACCTCGCTCCTTCCAAGTACGAGGCATGGTTCCTGACCACCGCGCATACCGAAGAGGACATCGATGCCACGCTGGAAGCGGCCGAGCAATCATTTAAGGCCATGAGACGTTGATGGATTGAAATTTTTGTTGTAAGGATCGTCCCCGACCTCAAGACTTAGGGAAGCACCTTTAACGGTTAAGATTGTTTATGTAATTTTAAAAGGCCCTTATCCGCAGCAGCGCTTGCGAATAAGGGCCTTCCCGTATAAACGTTTATTATGGATTAATAAAGACCGTCCGGAGTTTCGGATTGTACTGTACGTCAAACCCCAGACCTGAAGCTAATGCCGCAAGCGGTACATAAATCTTTTGCTCTTTGCCGATTTTGTTCAAAAAGGCGGGAGCGCTGACGCTTACAGACGTTCCGTTGACCTTTACCGTTGGGGATCCGATTTTGATGACCACCGTTTTATCGCCATATGTAATCGTTGCGCTGGAAGTTTTGTTGCTCCACGCCGATTTCGCCCCGACGGCGTTAACAATATCCTGGATGGCCACAAAGTTCTGGTTCTTCACGATAACCGGTTTATAGGGAGTCTTCAGCTCCTTGCCTCCGACGATAATCCCCATCGGTGTCCCGGCTTCATTGACGACCGGCTCAGTATAGGCACCCCAAATGTTTTCCGCAAATATACGGGCCATGGCTTCATACCCCAACTGGTTCGGGTGAATATCCTCCTTCAAAATATGGGTCATCGTCATTTCGCTGCCGACAAACTCTTTCGCGACATGGGCAACTTTGACCGTGATCCCGCTGTCATTAAACCCCTTTGCCAGTCCTTCAATCAGCTTCGTGAATTGCCCGGCCGCTTCCATAAGCTTCGGATAGACGGCTTTATCGGCAATCTCCGGTACGGGCTGGTACTGGTCCGCCAAGACAATCACCGCTTCGGGATTGATGCCGTGCAAATTGTCCACGACCGATGCCACGTTGTCGGAGTACGTTTGGAACAGCTCCTGTACCCGGGCCTCCAATTCTTCCTCGTTTAAAGTTCCGGCCGTTCTAACCAGCTCCATCATATCGTTCCCGCCAATGGTAACGGTGATGACGTCGGCTTGAGCCAGCAGGGGATTCACTTTGGGCGCCTCGGCTCCAAACTGGCCTGCGCGCGGATCCTTCAACCCGGTCTGAATTTCCTCTGCTGTTATTGCACGCTCATCCATGATGGCCTGCACATATTGTTTCAGTCCCCCCGTTTTGAGGCCGAGGATTCCGAGGTTCGCCACCTCCGTCCGTCCATGGTACAATCCCTGCTCCAGCAGGCGGTCTACGAACCCGTACGGCTTGGAATGAATATTCATCCCGGGCTCATACCCGGCCGTCAGCGAATCCCCAAGCGAGACGATATGGAATGTGTCGTTTATTCCCTGCGGCTCCTGGGCGGAAACGGGGGCCGCAGCCCACGTCCCGATCAGGACGGCAGCCATCAGAACCGGTCCGATTGTCCGGGTCAGCCCTTTTTTCCAAAACTTCAACATGTAAAACACCCCTCCAAAAAAATAACGAAAATGATTTCGGTCCGATTCTATTCTACCATCCATTTCCTTCCCCGCGCATTCCATTTGCATTTATCTCATCCAAAAAATGCCATATAAAAAACGTCTATCGACGTACTTTCTCTGAAGACAGACCGCATTTAACGGAAATTTTTCTTGCGAGATAAGGAAGCCGCGTCTCCGAAGCTTATACTTTCTCACCTCTTAACGACAAACAGGAGCGCAAGCAAATGCTGCGCTCCTGTCTACGGTTCAATGTTATGCTTCGCTGCCCGGATCCGGGGTCTTGCCTTCCGCACCCGCCTGCTTCATGTATTTATCGTAGCGGTCATCCAATTCCCGACCGATTCGGCGGTATTTGCGGGTTTCCTCTACAATCGGGTCCAGCTGCGTTTGAATGCGGATTTCGTACTTGGGCGGTATCATGCGCCGCCCCTCCTCATTCTCGTCTTTTGACTCGAGCTCGCCTTCCGTCAACAGTTCGCTGAGCTGCCGTTCCAAATCCTGATCCCGCTTATCATTCATTTCGTGACACACTCCTTCATTCTGTTGTCATTGTTGTTCAGCCGATAAAGCCGCCTCTTTCTAAGCTCGGGATTCATTTTTCGGGTAACCCGTCGCTTTCGCATCGGACAAGATGTCCAGCAGGTCCTGGTGAATGGCTCCGTTGCTTGCCGCGATGTTGCGTACGGACAGATCGTAAGGACGTCCTTCGGTATCCGTCACCTTGCCGCCCGATTCCTGAACAAGCAGCACACCAGCCGCCACGTCCCAGGCATTCAGCCCGATTTCCCAATAACCGCTCAGCCGCCCTGCCGCCACATAGGCCATATGAAGCGCCGCGGAGCCTCCGCCGCGAATATTTCGGACTTTTGGAAGCAGTGCCTGAAGACCGGCCATGTTTTGGGGGAGGTTAAAGGTCGGATCCACCGGAAATCCGGTAGCCAGCAGGCTGTCCGACAAGGTCAGCTCCCCGGATACGCGGGTAGGGTTGCCATGGACATATGCACCCTTGCCCTTCTCGGCGATAAACAGCTCATCGCGCATCGGGTCGTAAATAACCCCGACGATGATCTCGCCTCGGTAAGCCAGCGCAATCGAGACCGAAAAAAACGGGAAGCCGTGAACGTAATTCGTCGTTCCGTCGATAGGATCGACGATCCACAAATACGGCTCGTTTTTCGCGGCTTCAAGAGCCTTCGCGGAAGCCTCGTGTCCCGGTTCAACGCCTTCTTCACCCAATATGGCATGATCCGGGAAGTGGGTCAGGATGAGCTTGCGGATCATCTGCTCCGCTCCCTTATCCACTTCCGTGACAAGATCCTGTGCGGAAGTTTTCGTACTGAGCTGTTTTACCGTACCCAGCCTGCTCTTGATCCATTCCCCCGCTTTGGCGGCACAATTGATCGCAACGGCGGTGTAGCTTTTGCTGGTCACCACATAAGGTACCTTATCTTTTTCATTCAAAGCGCTCACTCTACTTTCCTATGAATCTTCAATACCAAATTAATATAATCTATTCATCTTATACGAGAGAAGGCAGGGCTCGTTTTCAAAAAATTTCTTCGGTCATGCATCCCGATCCCAAGCCAGTTTGAATATGAGGCTTTTTAAAACAGGAATCCCCTCTCCCATATATTATAATATTCTGAGACATATTACCAATTAAAACCCTAGCGTATGATGAACGCAGCTGTAAGTCGGTAGCGCAAATGGGACATACCGTTTACGTTATCTCGACGGACGCTCCGTCCAACACCTTCACGCCATCGCTCTCGTACTCCGCCAAATCCTTCATGAGGGCGAATAAAGCCCCGTCTTTCATCTTGGCTTCAATCATGACATCAAGGCGCGGTGTTCCGGAAGCGATTTTTCTGAGAAAAGCAAGCAGCGGCGCGGGCTCTACGCCATCGGCATGGCTGCGGATATCGGTAGGGCTCTTCGGACTGGAGACATGGATTTTCGGCGGCAAAGGGTTGTCCTCATCCGAGCCTGCCTGAGCCAGCGGCGTTTCCCAGGTCCGCATAATGTCCGGCCATAGATCCCAAGGGGCTTCCCCCTCGTTATTTACCCATTGGTGGTGGAGATCCAGCACCATCGGCAGTCCGAGATTCCGGCACACGGTCAAGGTTTCGACGGCGTTAAACGTTTTGTCGTCGTTTTCCAGGGTAAGGCGCTCCTTAATATCCTGGTCGAGCAGGCCGAAATGCTCCTCAAACCGCGCAGCGGCTGACGGCTTATCCCCATAAGCGCCGCCGATATGGATATTGTTCTTCATCGCCCCTCCCAGTCCCATGATATGCAGCATATCCGTATGATGCCTTAAGTCGCGGATCGAGTTCGCAAGCACCTCCGGACGGGGCGTGCTGAGCACCGTAAAGTGATCGGGATGAAAAGACACCCGCATTCCGTTTCGCTTTACGAACTCCCCGACCTCCGTAAATCCTTCCTTCAGCGCCGGATAAGGGTCCCAGTCGCTTAAATCGGCGTGCGTCCCAAGCGGAATCAGCTTGGAGGTCATGCGATACACCTTGATATCGTGAGCAAGATTATGCTTCAGCAGCCGCAGGGTGTTATGGAGGTTTTCCGCTGCGATCCGCTCGAGTTTCCGGATGGCCGCTTCCCGGTCATTCAGCTTGGCAAAGCTGGTCATCGTCATCGTCTTGGATGGAGAGGAATTCTGAACGACCGTAGACATGGCCACATATCCGAAACGGACGATCATTTTTTGTCCCCGAAAAACATCTCGTAAGCCAAATCGGTCTGCACTTTGGATTCCTCATCGGTCAGCTTGCGCACAAGCTGAAGCTCAACGGAGGTGACTTCGCGTCCCTGAAAGTTGATTTCCGCCACGCAGGCGGTAATCCGTACGATGGCTACCGCTTGATTGTCGGGCGTGTAGGCGATCACCTTTTGCCCCGTCGGAAATACGCGCAGTCCTTCCTTCAACATTTTGCCCCGTCCGTACTCCAGAAGCTCGTACAGCTCCTGTTCATTCTTGAACTTGCAAACGGAATTGAACTCGGTTTGAAATCCCATAGGCCAGCCTTCCTTTCCGGTGTCAAAGTTAGAATCAAGGGGAGCCGTGATCAACGCGGACTCCCCTTTGGTTACTTCTATTATACTCCATTTTGCCCTTAAGCTTCATTCTCATAAATCAAAGACTGTTTGCGTTTATACCGCTCCAATCCGAGCTCGATCATCCGGTCAAGCAGCTCCCGATACGATACGCCCGTCTCTCTCCACAGCAGCGGATACATGCTGTAGGGCGTAAAACCTGGCATCGTGTTCACTTCGTTAATCATAATCGCGCCGTCGGAGCGGCGGATGAAAAAGTCCGCCCGGGTAATCCCGTTGCCTTCGATCGCTTTAAAAGCGGTAATCGCAAGCTCGCGGAGCCGGTCCGCCGTATCCGGATCAACCGGGGCGGGGATCAGCATCTCGGACTTTCCGTCCGTATATTTTGCCGTGTAGTCGTAGTATTCGCCGGAAGAAACGATTTCACCCGGCACGGATGCCATCGGTTCGTCGTTGCCCAAAACGCTGACCTCCACCTCGCGTGCATCCACGAACTCTTCCACGATGATTTTATTGTCAAAACGGAAAGCCGTTTCGATGGCGTTTCTAAGCTGTTCGGCGTCCTTCGCCTTGGAAATCCCCACGCTGGAACCGAGGTTTGCCGGCTTCACGAAGCACGGATAACC
Source organism: Paenibacillus sp. DMB20 (assembly GCF_000987955.1). Taxonomy (GTDB): domain Bacteria; phylum Bacillota; class Bacilli; order Paenibacillales; family Paenibacillaceae; genus Paenibacillus_AQ. The sequence goes on along the minus strand of NZ_LAZU01000054.1, from coordinate 55,343 downwards.
GAGTTTGTCTTCGATTCCACGCAAAAGGTCATGGCTGCCCCGCTCCCATTGGGAATGGTTGAAATAGCAGTATTCGCACTGCGGGAGATCCGCCTCCGCAAACAGCTTTTTCATGACCCCTTTGTCCATGCCCGCGGCGGAAGCCAGCACGCCGGCCCCGACATAAGGAATATCGGCCATCTCCAACAGCCCCTGAATCGTCCCGTCTTCGCCGAAGGTTCCGTGGAGAAGCGGGAACATGATATCGACCACTGCTTCCTCGCCGCCGTATAGCCGGCTGAAAACGGCATTAAGCGCAGCCTGCGTTCCTTCCCCGCCCTCAAGCTTCAGCTCCGACGCGTCTGCGAAGGGCGAAGAAAGCTTGCCGCCGATTTTCCAGGTTCCCTGTTTGGTAATATAAAAAGGTATAATTTCGTATTTATCAAAATCAAAAGCGTTCATTACGGCAAAGGCCGTCGATAGCGACACCTCGTGTTCCCCGGATTTCCCGCCATATACCAATCCTACCGTTAATTTGTCCTGTCCCATGCCAAACCTCTCTTTTTTGCGGATTGCAGCAGTTCATGCTGTTGCTCTAAAAATAATCGGGAATGTGATAAAAGCGGTACACGGTGTTATCGTTCCAGGCGTAAGAATCACGATAATCCCAGTAACGGTGCCGGCTGCTGACCGTGTGCGCGTTCACGAGCGGCATCCCGCCCGCATCAAACGCCGTGACGATCGTGCTGTGCTGAAACGAGCCGTCGCCGTCCCAATCGTACACGATGACGTCGCCGAGCATCAGCTGCTCCGGACGCTCCACCATTTCCGCTCTCAAGCCTGATGTGCTCGTATGCAAATACCGGGCGAAGCTGTTCGAAACCGCCCAGCTGTAGCTCCACCATTCGCGGCCGTTCACATAACCTTTGTACCACCATCCCGTTTCTCTTTTACCAGTATAGTGGATTGGGGCTTTGCCTGCAAAGAGGCACTGCGAGATATAATTCGTGCAGTCCACGGCGAATTCGGCAAACTCCGGATTGCCCTTCTCCCACCATTTATCGGCATAAAGCGCTGCCGCCTCCCGGTCATACCGGCCCGATCGGGAGTAGCTTCCCGCCGCGTAAACGCCCCGGTTGATCAAGGGAACGGAAGGAAGCGGATCCGCCGTCCCGGATCCCGGGTTGTCCCAATCCGGTTCGTTCTCCGGCTTCCGCTCGTCTTCCAGACGCTCGACACCGACGATAATCCAAGCGTCGCCGTCTCGCAGCAGCGTCAGCCGCTCCCGGTTAATGATGTCCTCACGGTGGGTCATGCCGCTTTTTTCGTAAAAAAATACGCTGTGAAGCCGCAGATCCGCCACCACGTTATCTTCCGTCTCCCTGAGCACGCGCGCAAGCTTCGCCCTCGTTTCGCTCTTCCGGGGAGTGATCTGTCGTTCCGCGTACCAAACCTGGAGGCGGACTTGCCTCTCCCCCCTCTCCATCAGGTAGTTCAGGTCGGTCACAATCTGCTCCCGAAGGCCGGTCCCGTAATCCACCCGGTTCTGATTGTACTGCTCCACATACGCGTACAAAACGTTCTTCCAAGGTTTTCGAGCTTCCTTTATTTTAACCAAACCTTTTCGCCCCTTTCGGCCCTCCATCGTGAACTGATTCCGGAAAGATATTCTTATCCTATTTATATGAAGAAAGATGTGCTGCTATGAACCGGGCTTATTCCCGGAAGAAAACCGTCAGCCGGGGTTGAAACAGGGCGCGGATAGCTTGATTTTCCGCAAAAAAATGCTTTACGTGGCAACTTGTAAACGGTATACTTAAAGTAAGTTAAATTATGAAATTGTGTTTCATCTGGTGAAACAAATTCGAAAAATCGATACACTCAAGGAGGCTCATGTATGTCAGTTAAGGACCAATTCTCCATCTCGCGTTCGCTGGAGGTAGGCGGCAAGAGTTACCGTTATTTCAGCCTGCAGGCCCTCGAAGAGCAAGGACACGGCAGCGTATCGAAGCTCCCGTTCTCCATCCGGGTTTTGCTGGAAGCAGCAGTCCGCCAATTCGACGGCCGCGCCATTACGGAAGAGCATGTAAAACAGCTCTCCAAGTGGAACGAAGGCCGTGACGACAACAAGGAAATCCCGTTCATCCCTGCGCGTATCGTGCTGCAGGACTTTACCGGCGTGCCCGTCGTCGTCGACCTTGCCGCCATGCGCGACACCGTCAAGAAAGCCGGCGGGGATCCGAAGCAGATCAACCCGCTCGTGCCTGTCGATCTCGTCATCGACCACTCCGTCATGGTTGACGCTTTCGGCACGGACAAGGCTCTGGAATACAACATGCAGGTCGAGTTCGAGCGCAACGAGGAACGCTACCGTTTCCTGCGCTGGGCGCAGACCGCGTTCAACAACTTCCGCGCCGTTCCTCCGGGCACAGGCATCGTCCACCAGGTTAACCTGGAGTACCTGGCATCCGTAGCGGCTACGAAGACCGTTGACGGCGAAACGCTCGTTTTCCCTGATTCCCTCGTAGGCACCGACTCCCATACGACCATGATCAACGGTCTGGGCGTTGTCGGCTGGGGCGTCGGCGGCATCGAGGCTGAAGCCGGCATGTTGGGGCAACCGCTTTATTTCGTACGCCCGAGGTTATCGGCTTCAAGCTGACCGGCAGCCTGGCGGAAGGCGCTACGGCGACCGACCTCGCGCTGACCGTAACGCAAATGCTCCGCAAAAAAGGCGTTGTCGGCAAATTCGTGGAATTCTACGGACCGGGTCTCGCGAACATCAGTCTGGCCGACCGCGCAACCGTAGCCAACATGGCTCCGGAGTACGGCGCAACCATCGGTTTCTTCCCGGTTGACGACGAAACGCTGGCTTACCTGCGCAATACCGGACGTTCCGACGAGCAGGTTGAGCTGGTGGAAGCTTACTATAAAGCACAGAACATGTTCCGTACGGCTCAAACGCCTGATCCGGAATTCACCGACGTGATCGAGCTGGATCTCGCTTCCGTCGTACCGAGCCTTGCCGGACCTAAGCGTCCGCAGGACCGCATCGAGCTGACCCAAATGAAAGAAAACTTCAACGGCATCATCCGTACGCCGATCGATAAAGGCGGCTACGGTCTGAGCGATGAGAAAATCGAACAGAAGGTTACCGTGAAGCATAAAGACGGCACAACCAGCGAAATGGGAACCGGCGCGGTTGTTATTGCCGCCATCACAAGCTGTACCAACACCTCGAACCCAAGCGTTATGCTGGGTGCCGGACTCCTGGCGAAGAAAGCCGTTGAGCGCGGCCTGAAGAAGCCGGGATACGTGAAGAGCAGCTTGACTCCGGGCTCCCTGGTCGTAACCGACTACTTGGAGAAAGCCGGTTTGCTGCACTATCTGGAAGCCCTCGGTTTCTATGTAGCGGGTTACGGCTGCGCAACCTGCATCGGCAACTCCGGTCCGCTTCCGGACGAAGTAAGCGAAGCCATTACCGAAAACGACATGACCGTTGCGGCCGTGCTCTCCGGTAACCGCAACTTCGAAGGCCGCGTCCATGCGCAGGTCAAAGCGAACTATCTCGCTTCTCCTCCGCTGGTTGTAGCCTATGCCCTGGCAGGCACCGTGAACATCGACCTGCAGAACGAGCCGATCGGCTACGATCCGAACAACGAGCCGGTCTATCTGAAAGATATCTGGCCAACGAGCGCCGAAATCCGCGAAGCGATCGGTTTGTCCGTCAGCGCCGATGCATTTCGCAGCAAATACGAAAACGTATTTACCGCGAACGAGCGCTGGAACGCGATTCCCGTACCGCAAGGCGAACTGTACGAGTGGGATAATCAATCCACCTACATTCAAAATCCGCCGTTCTTCGAGAACCTTGGAAACGGCCTGAACGACATCCAGGATATCCGCGGAGCGCGCGTCCTTGCCCTGCTGGGCGATTCCGTCACGACGGACCACATCTCGCCGGCCGGCAACATCGCCACGAACAGCCCGGCGGGTCTGTACCTGAAGGAACGCGGCGTAGAGCGCAAAGACTTCAACTCCTACGGCTCCCGCCGCGGCAACCATGAAGTCATGATGCGCGGAACGTTCGCCAACATCCGCATCCGCAACCAGGTTGCTCCGGGGACCGAAGGCGGCGTAACCACTTATCTGCCGTCGGATGAAGTGATGTCCATTTACGATGCCTCGATGAACTATCAGGCCGGTGGACAGAATCTGATCGTCGTGGCCGGCAAAGAGTACGGCACCGGCAGCTCCCGTGACTGGGCGGCAAAAGGCACCTACCTGCTCGGCGTCAAAGCCGTGCTGGCGGAAAGCTTCGAGCGGATCCACCGCTCCAACCTGGTCGGCATGGGCGTACTGCCGCTCCAGTTCCAGGAAGGCCACGGTTGGCAGAGCCTCGGTCTGAACGGACGCGAAACGTTCGACATTCTCGGCCTGAGCAATGACGTGAAACCGGGTCAGGAGCTGACCGTCGTGGCAACCCGCGAAGACGGCACCCGCTTCGAGTTCCCTGTCGTGGCCCGTCTGGACAGCATGGTCGATGTGGACTACTACCACAACGGCGGTATCCTGCAGACCGTCCTGCGCCAAATGATCGCCAATAACCAGCAGTAATCAAGATTTGCTGCAGCATAGGCAAAACCAAGAAATAGGCTGTCCAAAGTCATGAAACATGGCTTCGGGCAGCCCTTTTTTGGTTTCTTGAAATCAATAACGCATAAATCCCCCCCAAGAAGGGGCGTCCCAAAAGGTCTATTCATCCGGGACGCTCCTGTTATTTGTCAAGAGAGGGGTGGCCTGTAGTCAAAAAACGAAGCTCGCAAAAAGAAAAGGGGACGGTCCCGCAGTAGAAATAAATCTACTTTCGGGACAGCCCCTTCATGACCTGCATTTAATCGTTCAACATCACGTAAAGCATTTTCGCAATTTCCGCCCGCGTCACGAAACCGCGCGGATCAAAGGAGTTATTGCCTTTCCCTTGAACGGCTCCCATCGTTTGCAAAAGGCCTACGGCATCTTTCGCCCATGGGGAAATGCTGTTCATGTCGGCGAATGTCCCCCCGGATGACGGGACGGTTCCCGTTTTCTTCAGGGTCACGGCCATTTGGGCAAGCACGACGGCTGCTTCCTCCCGGGTGATGGAATCCTTCGGACGGAATTTGCCGCCGCTGCCCTGGATAAGGCCGAGCTCGGCCGCTGTCGACACATATGCCGCATAATAATCGTTTGAAGCCACATCGTTGAACGCGGTTTTGCCATTCGCAGGATCGATGCCGAGCGCCCGTACGGCCAGGGTAACAAAATCCGCTCTCGTTACCTTCCGGTCCGGCTGGTATTGATGTCCATCCACTCCCGTAACGATGTGTTTGGCGGCAAGCTTGCGAATGTACTCCTCCGCCCAGCTGCCTGTCAAGTCCGTAAATTTCTTATGATATTCCATGACGGCGAACTGCGATAAAAGGTCGGTTGCAAAACGTACGGAATCCCGCTCAAACGTTCCTCCGATATAACGAGCTTTTCCTTCGTTCAGTTCATACACGCCCGCGTAATCTTTTCGAAGCTGCTTGCTCTCTTCTGCCGTCAATGCCCGCTCTACCGTAACCGGGCCGTCTAGCTGATGAACGCTAGTCTCCATTTGGCCTTTTACCGTTACAAGTTTAAGCGTAAAGGCGATTCGGGACGGAGCCAGTTCGCTGCTGCCGAGAGTCGCTTTATTGAGGGCAGCTTGAACCGAAGGATTGAGTGTCGGGTCGATCTGAACAATGACCTTATCGGCATCCGCAACCACCGTCGGCCATGCGATCGCCGGAAGCGTTACGGTAACGCCAGGTGCCACGATTTCGATGGTCAGCTTTCGTTCCTTCGCTTTTAACACCCCGGCGGCATCCAGCTCGATAGCTGCAGGTTTGCCGGCACCGCCCGCATCGTTCAGCATGATGGTTACTTTTCCGCTCTCCGATTCTTTCACGGCCTTCTCCAGTGCCGCACGGTTTGCCTTATAAGAATCGCCTTGGCCTTGATTCAGTTTAATCACGCCTTTATCCTTGGCCTCGCCTTGATCGGCAGGCTCCTCAGGCTTGCCTGGTATCGCAGGCTTTGTCCCGGCGGATGATCCCCCGCTTCCGTTCGGATTGCCCGAGTTGCCCGAATCACCCGGATTGCCAGGATTGCCAGGGTTGCCAGGATGTCCGCCTTCATCGCTTTTGCCGGTATGGAAGCCCCAGACGTCCGACAAAACGTTCCCGCTGTTCGCATCCTCAACCTGCGCATACCACTGGTAATAGCTGTTTGCTTGGAGCCCGTTCCAGGTTACGGAAGCTTCTTTTCCGTTTTGTACGCCGCCCTGTTTGCCGATTCTCTGATCCGTATACACCTTCACCCCGATGTAATCGGTCGCGACGCGCTTCGTTTTCGGCTGCAGGTCAAGATCAAGCGAGAATTCGTCCTTGCCCGGGTATTCGTCGGCATCGTAATAGTTGTAATCATTCAAATAAGGCGAATACGTTTTGATATGAAGTTTATTATTCTTGACGTCGAACTGCATGAGACGGATATAGCCGAGTCCGCCTTCCGGCCCGCCCTGATAGTCGGCCAGCATCTGGAATACTTTTCTTTTCTCGCCGTTATCGTCGAGCTCGTCGATTTTGATCTGAGCATCGTGATAATGGCCCGACAGGGCAGCAATGACGTTTTTGTTCGGCTTAATCACCTTTTCGAAAATTTTCTCGGCGATCGGAGCGCGGTTATTGGAAACGAGCATATATTCGTGCAAGCATAAAATCGCCTTGCGTTCCGGATACTTGGAAACGACCTCGTTCATCCACTCAATTTCCTTATCGCCGAGTCCCCAGCCCATATAGACGATAATAAAATCGTTGCCGCCCGCGGATACGAGATCGTAATGTCCCCGGTTGTTTTCGTAGGAAGCTCCGAAGGTCGGCATATCTTTGAAACGCCAATCCCCAAAGTACTGCCAATATTTCGCGTAATCGTTGTCCTGATGCCCCACGTCATGGTTGCCGGCCAGAACGCCGTAAGGAATGCCCGCATTTTCCAGCACCTTCATGTCCTTGTCGGCTTCCTGCCACTGATATTCCTGGTACGATTTATCGACGATATCGCCCGTATGAATGACATATTGGATTTTGTTGCTTTCTTTATTGTCCGCGATCCAATTCACGATATCCTGGTAAATGTGCGGATAGCTTTGGGAATAGTACTGCGTATCGGACATCCAGACAAAGGAGAAATCGTAAGGATCCTGATTCTCCGGCGTAGGGCTTGGGGCTGAGGCGGCGGCACCGATCTCATCCTGCACAATGACCTGAATCGTCTGCCCGTCCGCATAGTCTCCGGCCTTGACGGTTGCTTTCAGCTCAAAGTCCTCGTTACCCGCGATGAGGTTATCGAGCAGCTCCCATTTCCCGGCTTCCTTGCTCCAGGCGTACAGGCTGACTTTACGGCCTTCAAGCGATTTGCCCTGCCATACGATATCGACGCGGTCCGTCGCTTTCACGGTAGGATCCAGTTTAATTTCATACCGTTGGTACGGGAACTGCTCGACCGATTCGTTAACCAGGTAATTCCCGTCCACGGCGCCGATCTTCCCGTATTCCTCGGCCGTTAACGGCTGCTCCCCTTGCGGGATCATCGCCTTCGGCGGCTCGGTTTCGGAAACGTTCTTGAATCCCGCAAACCCTTCTGCACGTTTTCCGTCATATTGGAATCCCCGATAGAACGTAACGTCCATCGGATCATGGGTAGGATCTTGAGCTTTCACCGTTAACGTCGCGCTGTTCCCCACATCCGTCTTACCGTTCGTTGGCGCGACAAGCACCGGTTTCATCGGGTTTTCCTCAGGTATCGTGAAGTTTACGGTTTTCACTGCCTGGTTTCCGGCTTTATCCGTTGCGGAAAACTCCAGCTTATGCTCGCCTGCGGTCATGGTGCCGGAAGAAACGGCATAGGGGAGCGCGATTACACGGCCGTCCAGCTTCACATCCATTTGGTCCACGCCGGCGAAGCGGTCCTCGATAACGGCGTCGATCGTGAAATGTCCCCGGTATTCTTTTCCCTCTTCCACGTTCGGTTTGATCACGGGCGGGGTATTGTCCACCATGACGTTCGACGTCGCTTTTCCGGAACCGTCCTCGACCGAAATCTCATGTCCGCCATCGGCAAATTGCCGCGTATCCCACAAGTAAGCCTTCGATCTGAAATATTCCGGCTTCAAGTCAAAGCCGAAACCGATCCATTCCGATTTGCCCGTGCTGTCTCCCATCTTTAACTCTTTATCGCGTACGGCATACAGCGGGTCCCATATTTCGGTTCCATCCGCGAGCACAAGGCGAACGTTCCTTACTTCAAAATCATCCTTGTTCTCTTCCGGACGCGTATCAAACGGACTCGACTTGGAACCGGCCCGGATGTAAATCACGTTGTTCGTTCCGGCCTGCAGTCGGCTGGCATCGATCGGGACGCTCAGCGTCGCATACGTGGAGATCGGGTCCATGAACGTGTGAAGAATCGTTTTATCCCCGTCTTCCGGCGGCCCCATCGTCACCGCGTTTTTGAAATAATAGTCGACGCCCTTTGCCTCAAAAACAAAGTAAGCGTCATGCTCCAATGCGAAAAACGGGCTTGGGGCCAGCTCTTTTCCATCCACGGTCAATTTCAAAGCATCGGCATTTACCGTCTGGGAGGTGGCTTTTATCGTCCGGGTTCCGTTAACCGTATCGCCATCCTTGACGCTAAGGCGAAGCGGCGATTGGTCGGGTCCGCCGGTAATGTTCACTTTGACTTTTGCCGTTTCCGTTTCATTCATCCCGTCGGAGACGACAAAATAATATTCGATGTACTTTCTTCCGATCAGATCGGCAGACGACACGTTATAGTGGTACAGCTTATCATTGTAGTCCTGCGTAAGCGATTGGCCGCTAAAATCGGGCTGCTTATCCGAACGGACAAACACGTGCACGGAAACGACCTGTTTATCATCATCCGCGAAAGCTTTGAGATCCAGTGGATTGGACTGGTCAATCTCCGTCACGCCGGTTCGATCTTCAGCTGTTGGCTTGACCGTATCCAGCTCCACATGCACGGGCACTGACGGAACCTGCGAGGAATTCACTACTCCCGGAACCGGCGCGTTTTGACCCGAGCTTGTTTTGATCATCGCCCTGCTGCCGTTCAGCGGGTATTTATACTCAATCGCTTTGTTTTCTTTGGTTTCGTCTTTTACGCCCCCATCATATACGGTGTTGGCATCATAATAGGCAGCGGAAACTTCTTCCCCGGTATTCGTCTTGATGACAACGGCGCGGGACCCGGAGTTGGCCATGCCGTCGCTCTTGATGACGAACAGGTTCGTATCCGGAATCAGATTCGTTTTGTGAAATTGATTAAAATCGTCTGCCGTATAATGGCTGTTTGCGGTGTTGACGATCCAGAACACGGCCGGCTGCCCGGCCGGAATGACGAAGTCTTCCTTGGTCGATGCCCACTTGACGTCTCCTTGGGGCCCTTTGTCGGGATAACGATAATACATTTTAAAGTTTTTAAAATCGATCGGTTGATCCGTATTATTGTAAATTTCGATCAGTTCATAGGCGTCCGTGGAGGTACCCGGCACATTGGTCGTGTTGGGAACCAGCTTCGTGACAAGCAGCGGCGGCGCCTTCGCGGGATCGAATGCCGGAAGATTGACGTTTACCGAATAGCTCGGGGCAACGTCGTTAACCCGGATTTTGTAGTTCAGCACAGGCTCGACAAGCGCGCTTGCCGGAATAACAGCGGCATATTCATCGCCGTTCTTCTGCGTCATCGGCACAACCTGGTACCTCGATTGGGACGGCGTCTTAAACAGCAATTCCGTGGTCGTGATAACCGCGTTTTCCGGATTGTCGATCTTAGCCGACACTTCCAGGTCATTGACATCGACGCGCTGGGCGGGAGTATGTACAATTTGCAGTTTTTTCTCTGCCCCACCCTGGATTGCGGCGCTATAAACAACGGATCGCTGCGGCAAAGAATCCCCATCCGCCGCTTCAACGTAATACTGCAAAAGCGTCCCTCCGGCAAGCCCTTGGCTTGGAATGGCGGCGGTGTGAATGATGCCGTCCCCTGCAGTCATGGCCAGGGTTGTATACTCCGTCTGAACATCCGTCTTGTAATACACGGAAGCCGTGACGGTCTGGGCATTCCCCGTGATCGATACGGAAATGGCGGCATCCTGGTCGGCGGGCAGCGCCGCCGCGGGCGTATGCTCGAATGTCAGATTCGTTGCCGACGGCTGTACCGCGTTGTATTCGAAACCTGCCGCGCTTACGGCAGCAGGCTGCACAATGCCGATCAGCATGCTGAACAGCAAAACTAGCGAGAACCATTTGTTTCTCTTACCCAATCTTATCTCTCCCCGGTTTTACGTTTTAGTAGATGAATTCATAGACAACTACTGCATTTTACCCCTCATATGTAAAATCCAGATCATGCCAATATGAAAATTGTGTAAACCGGAAGCGGTCCGAGGCCATTTTTCCTTCATATCTGACTATCGCCTAATTTCCTATACTTCGCCGGAAGAGGGACTTGGGACGTAATATTCCTCTTGAATGCTTTCAATAGAAAATGGGACATTTGTTATAGACATTCATCAAACCCTTGGACTTTACTCCCCAATTTCGCCAAAACGGTTTCAAAGGCGTTGCATGTGGTTTAATATGTAAAAAATCATTTGTAAGCACGCTTGGTTTTCTGTACAACCGGTTATTAGGAGGATCGTCACATGCTGACTATACATACGCTGACACCGTTTCATCGCCAATATCCGCGGCCGCAAGCCGTCAATACCGCGAAGAAGGAACAGACCCGGGAGAAGCCCGTCGCCTTCCATGAAATTCTCGCTAAAAAAATGAAGGAAAAAGCAGCTTCGCGTTAGAGCGTTGCCAAAGAAAAAAGCACCCGATCGGGTGCTTTTTTCTTGATTGTCGACCTGATTGCCGCGGCTGCCTGGATAGACTGACCGACCTTTCAGGGCAAAAATAACTTGGCGAAAAAATAAAACCGGACTCTCGCATAAGCGGAAGTCCGGTTTTGTTTTTTGGATGAAGGATGTATTCGATTATCCGCGAAACGCATTGTGCATGCCGATACCGGGATTTATCTGCTTAAGAGATCATCAGTCCCATTTCCCTTGCGGCTTCCTTCAACACTGGCGCATATTCCGTCAGTGTTTCTTCCGACAGGCGGCTGACCGGTCCGGACATCGAGAGGGCTGCGGCAATCCTTCCGCTGCGGTCCATCACGGGGACGGCTACCGCGGCGGCTCCCGGCTCCCGTTCCTCGATGCTGACCGCATACCCCTTCTCGACGATCTCGCCCAACTGGCGGCGGTAGAGCTCCTTATCCACCGACGGCGGCCAATCCGGGGCATTCAAAAGCTCTTCCTGGTCCGCTGCGGACGCATAGGCTACCAGGACCTTGCTGGACGCCCCGACGGACAGCGGAAGGCGTGCGCCTACCTGGGCGACTCTGCGGACCGCCTGATTGCTCTGAACGGCCTGTATGCGGATACGTTCCGCACCGTCCCGCAAATATAGGCTGACGGTTTCCCCCAACCGGTCCCGAAGGGATTCCATCGCAGGCAGGAGCAGAACCGCCGGATCGTCGCTGTGCGACAGATGCGTGGACAGCTCCCATATTTTCATGCCGAGCCGGTACTTGTCCGTCCGGCTGTCCCGAACGACAAAGCCTTTTTCCTCAAGCGTTGCCATCAAACGGTGTACCGTGCTTTTATGCAGACCGATTTGAGAGGAAATTTCCGTCAAAGCCAGCTCGCTGTCTTTGGTAAAACACATTAATATATCAAGCGCCCGTTCTACGGCGCGCACCGTTAATTTGCGGTCTTCCATCCCGACCTGCTCCTCTCGTGTTTCATTACATGAAACCTGGTTACAAGAATTATAAGACAAAAAAGGAACGGAAGTAAACTGATTTCCTGTTTTTAATGATTATCGAAGGAAAACTTTTGATCAGGCAGGTCCGGCTTTCTTCTAATGCCCAGCAGGTATCGTTTTTTCTTTAAAATTATCTTACAATCTTCCAATATACATTGACTTTGGCTTTATCCCGGCATACGATATAATATAATTTTTAAATTTTCATTTTAATGAAAGAACTAATGGTAAGGAGGGGCCACACATGAGCATGATCACTGGTAGTAACGCCCCACTCTCCCAAATAAACGATACGCCGGCCAAACTCTCTACCCGCATGATCCGGCTTAAGCATATTTTGTTGGCACTGCTGTTGTCCGTGGTCTTTTTTCTCATTTTTTGCTTTATTGCCCTGCATGGCTATATCGCCTGGGTTCTTTCCAACCCGACCGTCGCGCCGCTGTACTCCAACCCCAAGCTGGCAAAGGATATGGAATACGAAAGCGTGCTCTTTCCTTCCGCTGACGGAAAACAGACGATTGAAGGCTGGTACATTCCTTCAGGCAGCTCGGCAAGAACCATCGTATTAAGCCACGGATACGGGGCGAACCGCGAGGAAACCTGGATTCCGATGTACGACCTCGCCCACTATGCGCACAACATGAACTTTAATGTACTGATGTTTGATTACGGCTTTGCCTCGCAAACCAGCAAGGAGGTTGCCACCGGGGGCAAGGAGGAGAAACGCCAGCTGCTGGGTGCCATACAGTTAGCCAAACAGCGCGGGGCCAAGCAGATCGTCGTCTGGGGCTTCTCGATGGGGGCCGGTACCGCCCTGCAGGCCGGTCTCGAAACCCAAGATGTCGATGCGATGATCCTGGACAGCATGTTCCTTCTGGAGCCGGACACGCTGTACCATAACATTAAGAATCAGATCGATCTGCCGCGGCATCCTTCCCTGGAAATATTGGAGCTTTTGTTCCCTGTGCTGAACGGCACGAGCTTGGATCAGATCCCGTATACGGAAGTGAAGAAACATGACTATCCCTTCCCAACCCTGTTCATCCACGGCACAAAGGACGATAAAGCCCCCTACGGGATAGCCGAGAAAATAGCCGGCAACCAGACGCATCCCGACTCCGATTCATGGATCGTGGAAGGCTCGCGGCATGAACTGATATTCCGCGAGCATCCCCGAGAATACCTGCGCCGGGTGTCGACGTTCCTCGGGAAACTTCCGCCGCCGGAAGGGCCGCAGCCGCAATAAGGCTCTAATCGGGGAGCTCGGCTCAAATAAGAAAAACGTCTATCGACGTACTTTCTCTGAAGACAGACCGCATTTAGCGGGAATTTTTCTAGCGATATAAGGAAGCCGCGTCTTTCGAAGCTTATACTTTCTTATATCTTCAAAAAGGCATCTTGGAATCCTTACGATTCCAAGATGCCTTTTTTTCGTATTTTCCTCTCATAATACAGGCCGGCCAACGAATATAGTTTCATAGAGAACGAATGTGACAGGAGGAATCAAGGAATGCTGTATATCTACGGGTCAAAGCTCCCAGCCAGAATTTTGGAGGAAATCCGCTTCTGGAAACATCAGGAGATGGAGCATACAGAGGTCATCAAAGCGATCGTCCCCGGACTGGAACCCGCATACGTCAGGCTGCTCGACGATTGGGCGGTCGTGTTCGAAGAAACGGAAAAAGCGGCGGATCAGCTGCTCCGCCACACCCTGTCCTCTTCCGGACCGCTGCCGTCCCAGCTTGTTCAACAAATTGAAATGCTGCTTCGGGTTTCCATTCAGCAATCCGAAGAATTCATGCGCCAGCTGTACATGATGAAAGACAACAGTCCTGCCGTAAAGCAGGTCCCTCTCGCCGATACGGTCCTACTGCATATCATCCGGGAATCCGAATATTTTATCGTTGTCCTGAAGGAACTTAGCCAACCGGGCGCGCTGCAGCGCATGATGGAACGGACGGAGCAGGGCGCGCCTCCACCCCGAGAACCTGCCGTTCATCCGTTTCAGGCGGAGGAGACCGAGGCGGTCATTCAGGGCGTATCTCCCGCGCCCATGGAGCAGGCCGTTCCGATCGGCGGACATCGCCTTCCCCCGCTCCCCTATCCCTACAATGCCCTTCAGCCCCATATTGATGAAATGACGATGCGGATTCACCATGACAAGCATCATCAAAGCTATGTGGACGGCCTCAATAAAGCGGAACTCAAGCTGGAGGAAGCCCGAAAGACCGGCAATTTCGAATTGGTCAAACATTGGGAGCGGGAGCTGGCGTTTCACGGCGCCGGCCATTATCTTCACACCCTGTTTTGGAATACCATGAATCCGAAGGGCGGAGGAGCCCCCAAAGGCGAGCTGGCCCAGCAGATCAAAAAGGATTTCGGCAGCTTCGACCGGTTTAAAAAACACTTTTCCGAGGCGGCCGACAAGGTTGAAGGCGGAGGTTGGGCGATTCTCGTCTGGAGCCCGCGCAGCCATCGGCTGGAAATCCTTCAGGCGGAAAAACACCAGAACCTTTCCCAGTGGGATGTCGTCCCGCTGCTGCCTCTTGACGTTTGGGAACACTCCTACTACCTCAAGCATCAGAACAACCGCAAGGCGTATATCAACGATTGGTGGAATGTGGTTTACTGGCCGGAGGCGGAGGAAAGGTTCCGCCAGGCAAAAAAGCTTCAATGGCAGCCTTTCTAAATCACCCAAGGCCCATCTTCGCCGATATTTGAGTTCTCCATGCTTAAGGAAGATACTTAAGAAGGCTCCGCCATAAACGGCGGAGCCTTCTCTATCCTGCACTCTCCGGTAAAGAGCGGTTTTAGTTTTTGATCAGAGACATGAACTCGGCCCGCTGGGCGGCATCGCTTTGGAACGTCCCCCGTACGCCGGATGTAACCGTTTTGCTGCCCGGCTTCTTGACGCCGCGCGCGCACATGCACAAGTGCTCGCCTTCCACAACGACCATGACGCCCTGCGGCTGAAGCACTTCCATCATAATGTCGGCGATCTGGGACGTAATGCGCTCCTGCACCTGCAGACGGCGGGTAACCGCCTCGACAAGCCGTGCCAGTTTGCTTAAACCGGCGATTTTGCCGCTCGGCACATAGCGATATGCACTTTGCCGAAAAACGGCGCCATATGGTGTTCGCATTGGCTGTAGTACACAATGTCCTTTACAATGACCAATTCCTCATGCTGCTCATCAAACGTGACGCCAAGCACGTCGCGGGGATCGACCTCGTAACCGGCAAAAATCTCTTCATACATCCGTGTCACGCGGGCAGGCGTTTCAAGCAAGCCTTCACGTTCGGGATCTTCACCGATCAGTTTCAGGATTTGCTCCACGTGGTACTCGATTTGCTGACGGTGCTCCCCGACTTTGTTGTTCACATAATCTTTTACTCCTGCCACGATAAATGTCCCCCTTTCCAAGTACAAGCAGCTTTCATCGTCCTCCTTTCAAGGACGATATTCTACCATGCAAGACAGATCGCGTTTAACAGCCTGCGGCCGTCTTCCATATTCATTCCATTTATTTACGCTTGCGCGCTTGTCCTTTGCCCGGCACCGGCTGATTCTTCATCATTTGCTGTGCGCGCTGCATCTGCTTGCCGTTCAGATTGTAGCCCATTTGCTTAGCCATTTTCTGCAGCATTTGCGGATCGTTCTGCATCTTCTCCAGCTGCTTCCGGAGATAAAATACGCCGATAAAAAAAGCCGCCGGCCAGACCCACGATCAACGTGATAATCGGAATGACAACATTCATGACTTGACCACCTTATCCTACTAATATTTACCATTTAATGGCGCATATACGAACCTATCATAGCATGTCGCTTTCGGGACGGCAAATACGAAAACTTCATGTCCCCGTATTTCATAATAGACAGGCCGCGTTCGACAATTCCCAGCCGATCAGAGCCCCTTGCGTTCCGGAAGGGAGCCTTCCAGGCCCAGGAGCGTCTTTTTGATTTCCAGGCCGCCGCCGTAACCGACCAGCGTCCCGTCCGCCCCCAAAACCCGGTGGCATGGGACGATGACCGGCACCGGATTCTTGTTGTTTGCCCCGCCCACGGCACGTACCGCCTTAGGACGTCCTATCGCCTCGGCGATGTCTTTGTAAGAACGGATTTCCCCGTAAGGTATATCCTTGAGAGCTTCCCATACCTGAAGCTGGAAAGGCGTTCCGCGCAAATCCAGCGGTACGGTGAATTCCTTTAGGCTTCCTTCAAAATATTGTTTCAGCTGGGAGGTGACGTCCGACATCCGCCCCTCGTTCCGCTCGTAGCCGGCATTGCCGGCCCATGTGCGGGACCACTGCTGCAGGACGGCCTCTTTTACCGTAAAAGCGCCGAATTCAATAAGGCATAAGCCCAGGTCCGACATAACCGCCGTGAGCGTCCCGATCGGCGTATGCACCTCGTCATAATACAAAACATCCGTTGGCACCGGCGGAGTGCCCATAGGTTCGGCCCCTGTATAGGCCGACTGCTCCGCGGCTTGCGAATGGAGCATTCCTCCGGCAGCGGCTTCTCTTTCCCCGCCAACGCTTTCCGTTGACCCGGCAGGCACCGCCGGTCCCGGGCCTTCAGCCGCAATCTCCGGTTTCAATTGACGTAAGGCTTGCTGCAGCATGTTACGTACTTGATCATCCTGTTCCGTTTTCATGCTTTTTTCTAAGTTGTTCAAAGCTTCTTCGCCTCCAATGCGGCCCAGAGCCCAAGCGGCTGTTCCCCTTAGCTCCGGACGCGGATCTTTCAGCAGTACCTCGCTCAGCTTCGGTACCGCCGAAGCGTCTTTAAAATTGCCGAGCGCGATAACGGCATTGCGCTGAATCGGTTTTCTCCCTCTCCAAGCCGCCGAAGTATCGCCGAACGTTTCTTTGAATTCGCGGTTGCTCATATCCAGTATAGGAAGAAGGAGCGGTTTCGCTTTTTCCGGATCGGGCTGCAGCTCCTCGTGATGCGTCCAGTTGAGTCCCTTGTTTTTCGGGCACACGATTTGGCACGTATCGCAGCCGTACAGCCGGTTTCCGATCTTGCGCATGTCGCCTTCTTCCAGAAACCCTTTGGTCTGGGTAAGGAAAGATATGCACCGCTGGGCATTAAGCTGCCCGGGCCCTACAAGAGCGCCTGTCGGACAAGCATCGATGCATTTGGTGCATTCCCCGCAGTCCTCCGTCACCGGGGAGTCCGGCGGAAAGGGAATATTCGTCACCATCTCGCCGAGGTAAATCCAGGAGCCGAACTTCGGAGAAATAATCGCGCAGTTTTTGGCGCTGAAGCCGATTCCGGCGCGTTCCGACACCGCCCGGTCCACCAGGGCGCCGGTGTCCACCATGCTCTCCAGCACGGCATCGGGCACGCGTTCGCGGATAAATGCCTCAAGCCGGGCCATGGCTTCCCTCAGCACATGGTGATAATCCCTTCCCCAGGCCGACCGGGCCATGATGCCCCGGTATTTGCCGGGCTCCGATTTCGGGGGATTGCTCATTTTAGATGGGTAAGCAACCGCGATCGCTATAATGGACGATGGGGTGGCCCCGGGAAGAGAGGGCGTCGTTCTTTTATCCAGATCCGGCTCCTCAAACCCGGATTCATGCCCCTTGTCCCGATGATTTTGAAGAATCGATTTCAGCGACACGAACGGGTCCGCCGAAGCGAATCCTATATCGTCTATGCCCATGCCGGGCGCAGCCTGCTTCAGCTCTTTCTTCAATTCCTCCCAAACGGAAGGCGAAGGAGCATAAGCTCCCGGTTTAGAAGTCATCTCCACGCCTCCTTTTTAGGGGTAGTTCGAACTCTCTTTTAAGTCCGGGATTACAACCCTCTTATTTTCGATAAAGGCCAGAATATAAATTCCGCCCTTCCCACAATATCCGATTTCTTGACGCTTCCGAACTTCCGGCTGTCCTTGCTTTTCTGGAAATGGCGGTTATCCCCCATCACGAAGTACCGGTCTTCCTCCAGTTTAACCGGGCCAAAATCGGGATCCTCGATCGGCACTTCCGTATACGATTCCTCCTGTGCCTTCCCGTTTATATACAGCGTATGTCCCTTCACTTCAACGGTATCGCCGGGGAGCCCGATGATTCTTTTCACCAGGAAATCCTTTTTGTCGGGCCCGTTGCTCGGATCTTTCAGCACGACTACATCCCCGTGGTCCGGATCCGCGAACCGGTATACGATTTTGTTAATGAACAGCCGCTCGGATGCTTCCAGCGTCGGCTCCATCGACTCGCCCTTAACCATGGACAGATTAAAAACAAACATATTCAGAAGCACCATGATACAAAAAGCAATGGCGATCGTTTTCACCCAATCCCAAAGCTCGGATGCAAAACTGTTCTTGCCGGCCGCTGTTCCCTGGGAATCGGGAGCCTTTTCATTCCCGCCTGAACCGGGAGGTACTGCTTGTCCCATGCTACACCTTCTTTACTGTCGAAATAGCCCTTCCTACATCTGATGGATAAATAGGCACATTAATAGAAAAGCATATCTTCCACCCATTTGCAACGGTTCGAAAGATATGCTCCATATAGAAATAAATGTCGTTTCCCGGTTCGGCGGCATTTGGAATTTCGACCCGAACATCGCTAAACCGATCTGACCATTACGGCTGACCTACAATGCTCAGCTTCTGAAATGACGTCAGGATTTTATTGGCACCGTATCCCATGGCTTCATATAAAGGCATGGCGGCAACATTATGCTCGTCCCCCGCAACAAGGATGCGGCTGACTTTCCGCGATTGGAATCTTTGTTCCATGGCGGCAACAAGGGACTTGCCGATTCCCCGTCTGCGGTAATCCGGATGAACCGCGATCCGGAAGTAGCACCCGTGATTGCGCTCAATCGTCCCGATCAGGGCACCGACGATTTCGCCGTCTTCTTCCGCGACCATGATCAGGTCGGAATCCCAGGCAAGCTGCCTTGAGAAAGGTTCCATCGTATTTTCGTAGCATTCTTCCGACAAAGCAATCTGTAATAGCTCGATAACTTGGTTACAGTCACTCAACTGAAAGGAACGAACATGCATTTCAAAATCTCCCTTTTCGTTAGCATGATACGGTTTACGCGGTTTACAATAATTTAGTATTCCGTTGATGCAAACCTAACAATTATGATTACTACAAAAAACGCGAAAATCCTGCTTTCTTGTCCATTAAACCACATATTTCTCCCAAATTCACGAGTTTTCTTCTGAAAGCGCTTTAGATTAAGCGGTTACATTTTTAAGCCTGGATATTCTGCCATATTTTCGTCAAAAAAATCGAAACACGCCCGCGAGAAATATTAGCCGATTGTAAACAATACGTCCTTCAAGAAACGTTTATATTGAAAAAACAGCGTCCTTCCGGCTGACGCCGCGAAGAACGCTGCTGCTATTAAAGACAAACCCGCTTTTACTGAAGGACCACCGTATCGCCGGCCTTCAGTCCCGACACGACTTCTATTTTGTCCAGGGTTTCCATCCCGGTCTTGATGTCCCGCCGTTCGATTTGGCCGCCTCCCTTGTCCACCATGACGTACGAATTTCCTTCTTCGGTCATAACGGCCAGCTTCGGAACGACGACGGCCTTATCTTTTCGTTTGGTGACGATGTCGCCGGTGAGCGTCAGCCCGCCGATCAAGCGGTCATTTTTAGGCAGCGAGATGATCACCTTGAACTGCGGCGTCTGGGACGTTTGCTTCTCCTGGGCGATCGTCTCGGCGAATTTGGCCACTTCCAGCACTTTTCCCTTCAGCTTCAGGTCCTTGATGGAAGGCAGCTTCACCTCGACCGCCATGCCCGGTTTAATGCTGAATACGTCATTCTCCCCTACAAGGGCCACGAAGCGCAGGGAGTTCAAATCGACGATTTTGCCGATATATTGATTCGCCGTCACCGATTGCGGCTGCGTCTGCTGCGTGCTGTCGAACAGAAAAATACCCGAATCCGGAGATCTGTGCGTAGACTTTTTCAATTTATCTTGCAAGTCAGCCATCACCTGACGTTCGATATCGCTGTTAACCTCCTCCAGCTGACTGCTTAGCCGTGCGTTTTCCTGGTCAGCCAGCACTTTAAGGCGCTCCGCTTCGGTAGCTCCGACCGAGGCATTGTCCAGATCCTGGTTCAGCGTAAACTCCTTCATTTCCCGCTCCAGCTTCTTCTTTTGCAGCTCGGCTTCCTTCTGTTGAAGCTGCTGGCGAATCGCCTTTTGCTCCAGGCTGAAGAGAACGTCCCCTTTCCTGATCTGCTGGCCGTTTCGGACGTTCCAGGATTCAACCTTTGCTTCAAAAGGCGCGTACACATTGGTTTCCCGCCCGTACTCGGACTTGCCCTTGACCTGCACGGTCGAAACCATCGTTTCCTCGGTTACGGGAAATGAGATGATCTGAGGCTCTTCCATCACGGGCTCCGCAGGTGCCTTCGGTTTCATCTGTCCGTATCCCCAATAACCCGCGAGCGCCAGCACAGCGATGATTATCGTCCACTTAATAATTTTTTTCATCCGATTTAGCTTCCTTTCCGATGCTAATCCATAATTCTAATCCCGTTTGATCGCGAGCAGCGCATTGGTTCTTGCGGCGCTGATCGCCGGGTAAATGCCCGAGAAAATCCCCGTCATCACGGCGAATGCGATACCGATCGGCAGCGTGTTGGGCGTAACTTCAATCTGCAGCCCGGACATGCCCGCGGAAGCCGTAATGAATGAATTCAACCCGTTGATGATCAAAAAAGCGAACGCGATGCCAAGCAAACCGCCCAAAAAACCGAGCAGGCTGGCTTCCGCGATGAACATGGTGCCGATTTGCGGCATATTGGCCCCAAGAACCTTCATAATGCCGATTTGCCGCCGGCGCTGATGCGTAGACATCGTCATGGCTACAATGATGGATATGGAGGCCAATAGCAGAATGAATATGCCGACGCCGAGCGCGATCGCCTTGAAGGTGTTCAATTGGGAGGCAATCTCGTCGCGCATGGCCAGATTGTCGCTCGCATTCAGCGAAAGCTTCATAATCAGTTCCTCAAGCGGTTTAATGTTTTGAATATCGTCCACTTTGACCGTAAGGGTATCGTACACCCGCTGTTTCGGAGCGGCCCCCTCTTGCGGACTCAGGCTGTCTTTGAGCCATTCGGCCGTTTCGAAGGAAACATAAGCCTTGCGGTCATAGAACGCAAACTGGGCGTCTTGTCCCTTAGGGACATCCAGTGAGCCCCCTACATAAAGCTGCGGGCTGAGCACTTTCTTATCGTTCTCCATCCGCTCCATTTGGATGTTTTTTCCGACCATTTCCGAAACTATGCTTTCATACTTTTGAAACTCCTCCCACAGCTTCGGATTATTGGGATCGGTATTAATCATATTGTTCAGTCTTTCGCTTGTCTCGGCATCCTTCCAGCCCGTCGTGGCTCCATAATTGAGCACCACGCGCCAATCTGTTCCAGAGGACCGCCCTGCGTAAACTTGTTTCCCTGCTGTTTGAGCTGCGACAAATCCACGGCTACGAGTTCAATTCCATCGTTCACCAAATTATCGGACGAACTGGTCCTGAAATGACCAACTTGCTTGGTGGCGATGACGGATTTGACATGCTTAAAACCCTTGATCACTTGAACCTTATCGTCCGTGAGCATTCCCCGCTCCCCTCCGGCAGACGGGCCGCCCTCTCCGGGTCCGCTTGAGCCTTGGGGCGACACGGTAATTTCATCAAGTTTCATGCCGCCAATGATCTCTTTCTCCAAATAACCCTGTGCGCCGTTCCCGATGCTGATCGCTACGATGATCGCCGCACAGCCGATCGAAATACCGGTCATGCATAGGGCCGTCACCACTTTACGGCGTTTGATCTGTCCCCATGCCAACCGCATGCTGTCTAATAGTCTCAGTTCCCCTCACCTGCCTCCTCCGAATTGGCCGGGGCGCCGGCGCCGGAAAGAACCGGCACGGCAGCCTGTGCCTCACGGCCTGTCTTTGAAGTCTTGCCGTCCTCCGGCCGCACCAGATAACCGTCCCGGAGCATGATCGTTTTCTCCATCTGAGCGGCGACTTCCATCTCATGGGTTACGATGACGAAGGTCGTTTTCATGGACTGGTTGAGGTTCATCAAAATACGGATAATTTCCTCTTCCGTTTTGGTATCCAGATTTCCCGTCGGCTCGTCCGCAAAAATAACGGAGGGTTCGGTGATCAGCGAACGCGCAATGCTGACGCGCTGCTGCTGCCCGCCGGACAACTGTGCCGGGTACAGCTTGGCCTTGTCGCCGATCCCCGTCATTTCAAGAAGCTCCATCGCTTTCTTGCGCCTTTTGGACGGTGAAACGGATTGGAAAACGAGCGGAAGCTCCACGTTTTCCCGGACCGTTAGCGTGGGGATGAGTTCATAGGCCTGAAAAATAAAACCGATGTGCTTTCGCCGAAATACGGCGAGTTTGTTTTCCCCGAATTTGACGATATCCTGATCCGCAATATAAATATGGCCTTCCGTCGGTTTCATCAGCCCTGCCATCAAGTTGAGCAGAGTAGACTTGCCCGACCCGGAGCTTCCGAGGAGAGCGATCATCTCCCCCTTATGAACTTCAAATTGAATGTTGTGAAGCACCTTTAACACTTCTCCGCCGTTTTTAAAGCTGTGCGATACATTTTCCAAACGCAGCATGTTCGCGTTTCCTCTCTCGTCCTTAATTTTGTCTCTCCTCATACGGATCCTTGTTCAACTGGACCGTCAGATTAAAGCTTTGGCTGCCGAGCGTCATCCGCTCATTCTGGAACTCATCGACGAGGGTCAAATTAAACCCGCCGCTTCGGAGCTGTTTATACAGCTCGTCCGTCAGTTCGAATGAGACCGTCCGCGTGCCCGGAACCTGAATATCCGTGCCCGGCGTTAGCGTACGCTCTTGCGTCTGATCAAAAATGTCTCTGATGACCAACACCAGTTTGTGGCCGGTATCGGCTGACGTAGTAATGCTGTCGCTGCGTTTTACGTCAAACGTAACGCTCATCGAAATCGTGGAGCTGCCTTCCTGAAGACGGCCCGTCGCTTTGGTAACGGACACGCTGTAAGGATACCAGTCCAGGTTCTTCAACTCGCGGTTTATGGCCGGTCTGACCGGATTCAGCATTATTTTCTTAACGCCAAGAATTCCGGTCATGTCTTTGCCCGGTTCAGCAAGCTTGCTTCCGGACATCGCGGTGCCCAGAGCAAGCCCCATGTCGCTGGACTCCCCTTTGGGCACCCTTGCCCAAAAGACCACCAGCTGCTTGGCCCCCGGCTGAAGCGCGGTGTCCGGCTGGATCGTGTCGGCTTCGTAGATTTTTCCTTCCGCGCTCTGGAAATATCCTTTGAGCCGCGCGGCCTGGACCCGGCGCTGCTCGCTGCTGGTCAGCGTCAGTTCGGTATAGACGACATCGGAATCCGCGCCCTCGTAAACGATCGTCCGCCGTTCCTGTGCTTCTGCGCGTTTTCCCGCGACCGTGACGGAATAGGGTTTGCCTTTCTCCAAAACATCGATCGACTGCGTCGTTCCCGAAGTGGTCAGGGTCAGGAACGAAGCTTTGGCAGTTTCTTTTTCTTTCTGGGTATATAACTCAAAGCGGAGCGAGTTGACATTTTTCGTATAAGGAACCCGGGCCATCACGTACACCTCTGTCGACGCCCCCGGAGCAATCAGGGAATCCTGCTCGTCCGCAATCACTTCGGAACCGGACAGCAGCGTCTTTTCGTCCGCCCGGACGTTTGCTTTAAGCTCGGGCAGCGGCTGGGAATTGGATTCGTGGGTATTGCGCAAGCGCAGCTTGGCAACAATAAGATCCGTATCCTGCCATGGCAACCGCTGGATGGATTCCAGCGTGTAGGCGAATCCCTTGGCCGTCTGCGCGGGATACTCCACGCCGATCGATGCTTTGCGTTCCGTTTGATATGGTATCCCAAAATAAGCGAGCGGCAGAATCACGGGATCCTGGGCATCTGCCGTCGGAGAGCTGCCGGGTTCATCCGAATCGCCAGCCGGTTGTTTGGCCGGAAGGCCGGTACCGGAGGGCTCAAGCATTTGCAGCTTCAACAGGTCCTGCTTGAGATGAAGCGGGACGGAGATTTCCATCGGAATGGCTTTCTCCTCCCCGGGCCTCAGCGAAAATGTCGTTTTGTCGGCCGGAATGTAAGGGTAGAAGGAGCCTTCCGAGGCTTTGATCGCAAACTCGTACCCCGGAATCTCCACAAGTTTATTGCCATTGTTCTTGAAAGCCATCTCGATGTTCCAAATGGCCTGATCCCCGGATGCCCGCAGCGAAGCTTGGCTTATCCTGGCTTCGACGCGATTTCCCTTCAGCATCAGCGTTTTGGTTTTACCCGGTTCGATATCCCACTTAGGATCTCTGGCTGCGGGCAGCTTGAACGAGGCGGCAGGCAGCGCCAGCTTCAGCGTATCGTCGTTTTCGGTCCATAAAAAGCGGAATTCGGCCGCCTTCAGATATGAAGGAATTTCAGCTATGTAATAAACCCGTTTTTTTTCTTTCGGCTGAACGGATGCCCCTGTTTTTCCCGTTTCCGGTCGGAGAGGGAAGGAAGTGCCGCTATCCGTCACCATATACGGGTCGTAACCATTGTCCGTCCACGCTCTTCCGCCATGGTTCGTAATGGACAAACCTACCTTGGCTATGACTTTGCCGTTGACCTTGACCATCTCCACCGATTCCGCCTGAACGGTCAGCGGGGTTCCGCCCAGCGTCAGTTTCGTTTTCGTTCCTGCGGCCGCGGCCGGAGAATGGGATGGCAAACGGTACGTTCCCACGCGCTGGAGGTACCCTTTCACTTTCGGGTTCCATACGTCCATGGCCAACTTTATGCCGGATAAGGAGTCCGTGCCGAGCTTGGCATAGTAGGTTACGCTAAGGCTTTGGCCGGGCTCAACTCTTTTTTTTGCAAGATCGCGGGTAATCGGATTCGCTCCGATTACGCCGCCTCCGGCTGCGCCACTTTCGGGAAATACGACATGAGCCGCGCCCCGCTCTTGCCCCCGTTTTTATAATTCAGGGTAAATATAACTACATGACCGCCGTTCTGCTGCCATACGTCCGCTTGCTCTAGGGTTGCGGTGACGCCGTTGCCAAGCCCTATTTTCCAGGCCTGATGCGATGTTTTGGGAGCCGTGGACCTCGCGTTTTGCGGCAATTCCGTCTTACCGGCCGCCGAAACGGCTTGCGGTGCGGAAGCCAAGATCGTAGCCAGCAAAATCGCTGTCGCTTTGACCGTTTTCTTATTCATTAGGATGGAAATGCTCCTTTCTTGCCTCGCCATATCCAGATTCCATGGTTAGGTTCGTAGATTGGTTGTTTATGGATATCATTGTAACGAAAAATCCGCCTCTAAAGTTTTCAGGTTCGTCATAAAGTTTTCAGGTTCGTCATAAAGTTTTCGGGCCGTAAACGGATTCGATTCAGACTTTTCAAACATAAATGTTGATTTAATCCCCCAAAACGGTTTAATATATGTAGTGTAGCCGAATTACATATGATTTTTCTCGGGTGATAAAGGCTTCCCGTTCCTGGAAGATCCTTTGATCATAACCAAAAAACTAATTTCACAGGAGGTATTTTCATTATGGCATTTCAATTACCACCGCTTCCTTACGCAAACGACGCGCTCGAGCCTCACATCGACGCACAGACGATGGAGATTCACCATGACCGCCACCATAACACCTACGTTACCAATTTGAATGCAGCTCTTGAGAACGCTCCTGAACTGCAGAACAAATCCCTGGAAGAGCTGATCGGCAACCTCGATGCTGTTCCGGAAAGCATTCGCACCGCTGTCCGCAATAACGGCGGCGGCCATGCAAACCACTCCCTTTTCTGGGAAATCATCGGACCGAACGGCGGCGGAGCTCCTGCCGGCGCATTGGCTGAAGCGATCAACAGCGAGCTTGGCGGCTTCGACAAGTTCAAGGAAGATTTCGCCAAAGCGGCCACAACCCGTTTCGGCAGCGGTTGGGCATGGCTCGTGTTGAAAGACGGCAAACTGGCTGTAACCAGCACTCCTAACCAAGACAGCCCGATCATGGAAGGTCAAACGCCTCTCCTTGGATTGGACGTTTGGGAGCATGCTTACTACCTGAAATATCAAAACAAACGCCCTGATTACATCTCCGCTTTCTGGAATGTTGTAAACTGGGAAGAAGTCGGCAAACGTTACGACAACGCGAAATAATTGCCGCTTAAAACCATATTTAATTGTAGAAACGCTATCGTCCTTCTCTATGGACGATAGCGTTTTTTGTGACAAATATAAGCCGAGAATTAATATAAACAACCAGCGATTAATTATCTCACCACTAGAGCTTGGAGAATTCAACAATAAAAGTTTGACCATCTTTGATTTTTAACTGGAAATCAGATATGATAAAGATACGATTCTTATCCTTCGAAATGCATGCATATCGAGTTTAAGGGGCCGTTCGCGAATGTTACGGCAACCATTTCGATTATCGATAGAGTGCTTCGCAGCTAAGTGATTCCATCATCATGCTATAAACTCATTGCATCAACAAGCTGCTCGTATCGGCCTGCTCATACGGCGGCTTTTTACTTGTCTCCGTGTTGAATTACCGGTCGTTTTCGTCGTATTATAAAATGATGATCCAAAAAGAGGCAATGCGATTATTATGATTCCGTAGAAGAGGAGGCGGGGACTTGCCAACGGTAAGAGATATAGCACGTACAGCGGGTGTATCGCCGGCGACCGTATCGCGGGTTCTTACGGGTAAAGGAAACACATCCTCCGAAGTTAATGAAAAAGTGCAGAAAGCGATACGGGAGCTAGGGTACGTGCCGAGCCCCAAGGCGAAGCCGAACGCTCCGGGGGCCGAATCCCGTACCATCTGCTATACAATCGCACGTGAACCTAGCGAAATTTTCGGGAATCCGTACTATTCCAATGTGCTCCTTGGTTTATCCAACGCTACTCAAAAATACGGATATGACTTGCAGATTTCCGCCTTTCGCTCTGTCGATCAACAAATCGAGAAATGCTTGGCGCTATACCGGAACAAAAGAGTGAATGGCTTTATTTTATCCGGCGTTATGTCGGCGGACAAAAGCTCGCTGATTCAAAGCCTGCAGCAGCATTCCATTCCATTCGTCATGATCGGTCGCAGCCTGCTGCACAATGTTTTTTGCATCCATAGCGACAATTTCCGGGATGGGTATGTCACGACCCAGCATTTGCTGGACGAGGGGTACCGTCGCATCGTGTTCCTGACCGAGAGTCTGGACGTTGATGTCGTGCTTGACCGCATCGCGGGGTACAAGCAAGCGCTGCATAGCAACGGCCTTGAAGCGGGAGACGAGGGCGTTGTCTTGTGCGGTTCGGAAGAAGCGGACATGATTGCCGCTCTAGATGAATACGGCTCCGGGGGTGGATCATTCGATGCGATTATCGCCGCGGACAGCGTGTTGGCACTCGGTGTATTGAAGTATTGCCGGGATCGCAATTTGCGCGTTCCGGAAGATATCGGCATCATCGGCTTCAACGATGCCGCCTTTCTGAGCAAAATCTCTCCATCGATCAGCTGCACGACCATACGAGGGGAGCATCTCGGCCTAGAAGCCCTGGAAATGCTCATCGAACTGATGGACGACCCTGAGCGCATTAATAAGAACAAGACGGTAACGCTGCCATCCGAGCTTATCGTGCGCCAATCGACCCAACGAGCAAGACATTCTTGAATCCCATATATAAAAAGAGAGGGCGGATTTTCCGCCCTCTCTCCATTCCCAGCTTCCATTCAATTCCCTTTCATCCAAACGTCACTCTATTTTTACAGCAGTCACGCCCGGTATCGCCTTCAAGCGCTCGACTAGATCACTCATCGGCTTTTTTTTCGGCATCACAATTGTGATCGTCATCTGTAGCGGCGGAGCTGCCTCTTCCATCGGTTCCGGCGACTCCGCATCGGCCACGTTCATGTTCCGGATCTCCACCCGCTCCGCAATCAGCTGTTTCGAAATCGTACCTAGCGTATCCGGGCCTCCGGAGCAGGTTACTTCTACCAATAGTGCCTTATTTGCTACCAGATAACGAAGCTCGATTTTGTTCAGTACCTGCAAGGAGACGAATACGAGCCCGCAGGTCAAAATGGCCGGGAGATAAAATCCTGCGCCTACCGCGAGTCCTATCGCGGCCATTACCCAGAGCGTAGCGGCCGTAGTCAGTCCTTTGACGGACATGCCTGTTCGAATAATCGTCCCCGCGCCGAGGAAGCCAATGCCGCTGATGACCTGTGCCGCCAGACGGGCCGGATCGATCCGGACATTCGGCTCATCGATGAAGGCGTTGAAGCCATAGATGGACAGCAGCATAATGAGCGAAGAGCCGATGCATACCAAAATATTGGTGCGGAATCCGGCAGCATGCTGATTCATCTCCCGCTCGAAGCCGATAATGCCTCCAAGCACAAGCGCAAGAAGCAATCGCAGACATATGCTTGCCGTGTCCAACGTCCACGGGCTTGTCACCGTGTCTCCCCCTCTCGTCACTACTGTTCTAATCTAATTTGTACATATAAACTCCCGCAGGTTCTAACTCTTGCTCGCTTCCCTATGTTTTCGTTGCCCCCGCAGTCAACCCGGAAATAAGGAAACGCTGCAGGAACAGGAACACCACGGCAATCGGAATGGCGATAAGCATCGATCCCGCTGCGAACCGGGTGAAATTGTTGCTGAATTCCTGATTGACCAGGTTGAACAAGCCGACGGCGAGTGTGTAGTTCTCCGAGCTTCGAATGACGATCCGCGGCAGCAGGAAGTCCATGAACGGCGTCATAAAATTGAACAAGGCAACCACGGCTAGAATCGGCTTCGCCAGCGGCAAAATAATCTGGAAGAAAATCCGGAAATGGCCCGCTCCGTCAATCTTGGCCGACTCGTCCAAATCCCGCGGGATCGTGTCGAAATAACCTTTGATCAAAAACGCATGCATTGGAATCGACGATCCGACGTAGACCAGAATCAAGCCGGCCAGCGTATCCAGCAGCCCCAAGAGGTTGAGCAAAATATAAATCGCGACCATCCCCATCAATACAGGGAACATCTTGATCAGCAGAAGCGCGTACAGACCGTTCTTGCGCCCTCTAAAGTTATAACGCGAGAACGCATACGCCAGGAACGTCGTCACGATAAGCGACAGCACCGTCTTCCAGCTGGCGACAATCAGCGTATTTTTGTACCACAGCCCATATTGACTGTCCGGACTGGAGAACAACCAAGAGTAATGCTCCGTCGACCAGTTCTCCGGAATTATTTTTGCACTGTATAAACTGGTCCCCGGATTTAGCGAGACGCCCATGGCCCATACCAGTGGATACGCAATCACGACGAACATAAACAAAATGAACGCGTAAATGCCGGTGAGCTCCAATCTCGATTTCCATCTCGTGCTCATTAGATGTTGCCCCCTTCCTTGAACGATCGGGTTCTCCTGAATTGGAAAAAGGCGACGGTTGCCACAATCAGACCCAGAATAATGGAAATGACGGCCGCCATGTTGTAGTTCAACGTTTCAAAGGTTAGCTTGTACACCCATGAAATGACGATATCCGTCGATCCTGCCGTCTGGCCCCGCACCGGCGGACCGCCTTGGTTGAACAAGTAAATCAAGTTGAAGTTATTGAAATTGCCCGTATATTGCATAATGAGCAGCGGAGCTGTCGCGAACAGGACATGCGGGAGCGTAATGAAGCGGAATCTTTGCCACTTGCTCGCTCCGTCAACCTCCGCCGCCTCGTACCAGTCGCCTGATATACTTTGGAGCACCCCCGTGAACAAGGCGAACACAAAGCTGAAGCCCAGCCATACTTGAATAATAATAATGGCTACCTTCGTCCATAGCGGATCGGACATCCACGGAATGGACAAGCCCAGCGGGCCCAATATTTGCCGGTTCACCGCGCCGAATTGATCATTGAACATCGCGGCAAACACGAGAATGGATACGAATGAAGGAACGGCCCATGGCAGAATGAGCATCGTCCGAATGAATTTTTTGAATTTGACGCGCTTATCGTTCACGATCACCGCCAAAAACAGGGCGAGCGCAATCTGCAGCGTCGATGCGACAAATGTCCATACGAGCGTCCACGACAGCACGGAGAAGAACGTATTGCGCCAAATCGGAATGGAAAAAATGTTTTTGAAATTTTCAAACCCAACCCAATCAAGCAAATGACGGGGCGGCGAATTATAAATGTTGTAATTCGTAAATGCCAAGGAAACCATGAAAAGTAGCGGCAAAATAAGCACGAACGTAACCATGAAAATGCCGGGCCCGACGAATATATAAGGAACCCCTTTATCCCATGCCTGCTTATAGCCTTCGCGAATCGTCGTTACCTTCCAGCCTTCGCGTATTTTCCAAGCGTCATTGCGCGCGTCTGTCAGGTTAAACCAGTAGAAAATAACAAAGAAAATGGTCAATATGACCGAAATAATGCCTTGAATGAGCAAGGAGCGTGAGTCGTCGACCCCTTGCAACGTGCCCAGCGTCCAAAGCCCCCAATACCCGATGTTCAAAAAATCAGCGAAAACGAAAAAGAAAGATAAAAATAGAATAAAAAATAATGAACCCTTTATATATCTCCGGTTATACAGTTGCCCGAGCCCCGGAATACCGGACATCAGCATCGCCAACTTGGGCTTATGCGAACTGGTTTTCGGCTTGTCGGTTCGTGTCTGCGGTTCTCCCAATCTAATCAAGCCTCCTCGTTGACATCCACAATGCAACTTCAATCGGATTGGGGTGCGAAACCCGCACCCCAATCCGATCATCATTCGTTATTTATTGGCGTTGTTGATCGCGATTTGTTCTTTGATTTGAACGACTGCTTCATCCAGCACCTCTTTCGTGTTCTGACCTTTCGCCAGGAACACGAGCGCATTTTTCATCGGCTCCCATGTCTGGGAGATTTCTGGATTATTCGGTGTTGGTGTAGCGAATTTGGCCTGCTCGGCCACAGCCGAGAAATAAGGGTGCTTCGTAATGAGATCGCTTTCCAAAATACCGGGACGTGCTGGAATTTCTCCGGCCATTTCGAAATGGGTTGCCCCGTTCTCGTCATTGGTAATGAACAGAGCTAACTCGGTCGCCCATTCCTTATGTTTGGAGAATGGGGACAGCACCAGCCCTTTGACACCCAGGAAGGAAGGTGGACGTTGGCCGTTGGCAAGCTTCGGCAGCGGCACGGCTCCCAGCTTGTCTTTAAGCGCCGATTCATAGTTTTTGATCGACGATGGCACCGAGACGACGGCGGCAACCTTTCCTTCTTTGAACAAGCCGTCGATCACGTCACCATTAATCGATTCTGGAATAAGCCCCTTTTCGAACCATGATTTGATCAGATTTGCGCCTTTGACAGCGCCTTCATTATTCAAGCCGATATCGTCCACGTTATAGCCTGCATCTTTGTCATATCCGAAAATATAACCGCCATTGCCCTGCAGGAACATGTTAGCGTAATAGAAATTCGTAGCATCAAACAATAATCCATATTCATCCTTCGATACATCGGTGAACTCCAAAGCGAATTTCTCCAGTTCTTCCCATGTTTCCGGCGCCTTCGGCATAAGCTCTTTGTTGTAGAACAAGGCTGTCGTCTCGATAACCATTGGCAGGTTATATATTTTGCCGTCAATCGTTACAGCCTGGATCGCCTCAGGCGAATACTCGCTAATCTGCTCTTCGCTGATCTGGAACGGCTCGGCCAGCCCTTGCAGCACGTTGCGGCCCATGGAATTATGGGTGGCGCTCCACAGATCAGGCCCGCGATCGGCCGGTCCATCGAGCGAGAATGCTTTTGCTTGTTCACGTGGGTTGAATGGAACGACTTCCACATCGATGCCCGTCTTCTCGGTAAATTTTTTCGTAATAGCCTGCATTGATTTCAATTCCGGCTCATTTTCAGGACCCCATATTTTCAGACGCTCCGGCTTCGGCGGCATCCCCCCTTCTTGTTGCTGGGCCGAATCCGTATCGGGCTTGGCCTGTTCCGCATCACGCTTCGGCCCGCAGGCCGCAAGCGACAAAACGACGGTAAGTGAGAGCAGCAGCAATACCATTTTCTTTGCCATACTTAAGTTCCCCCTTGAGTTTATGATTAAAATCTATTCGTATACGTGCGGACCAAGATGGTCTTTATGCAACGATACACGCTCACATTGGCCTTGCGAATCGAGAACATAGTGCACAATCGCCGCATTATATACGGGATGAACGTCCCCGGGATTGACGATTTGCTTCAAATCCGCGGTCGACTGACCATGTCCGAATACTGCGATATGCCCGTCAGTTCCGTAATAAGCGGGCAGCTTCGCATCAACAAATTTCTGGACGCGTTTGCGGACGATCGCATGATTCTCCGGCCAGGTCGGCCACCATTTTTGCTGCATATCCTGATATTCCACGAATTTCGTATGCGGGAATTCCTCCACAATCTGCGAGCAGGCTTCCCAATCGTAATCCCGGTAGTCTTTCCATTCCTCATTGAAAATCTCGGACATTTCAGGAATTAGCACAATTCCTAGACCCTGGTCCTTGGCAAGTGGTGTCGCCGTCTGAATGACTCTGCGCAGCGGACTGCAGAAGATCGCATCCAGTTGGATATCCTTGAAAAACGAAGGGATCTGCTCCGCCTGCCATCGTCCCACTTCCGACAAACTGCAGTTCGGCCCGCCTCCTTGTCCAATATTCATCGTCGATTGTGCATGGCGAATGACATATAAGTGCATAGATCATGTTCTCCTCTGTGTTGTTAGATTTATCCGCTCTGAAAACTACCAGCAGCCAAGCCTCCCCGTTCGTACTTCCCGATCTGCAGATGCCCCGTATCGTTCAGCTTCAGCAGTTCGGTCTCTTCCTCGCCAAAAACGATATGGTTTACCCCCGTATTTTCCTGAGGAAAACGGATATGTTGGGCTGATGGAATCCCGAGCGTTTCGCGGAGAAGATATTCATTGAAATTGCCGTGACAGAATACCGCAATCCGCTGCTCTCCGCACGCCCGGAGCTGCCGCAACGCTTCCTGCGCGCGCCGTCGAACGGTCTCGGGGCGATCTCCCCCCGGGCATTCCCATCCATCCGTCTCCATCCTGTCCTCGAATATAGCTTCCGGGACGCTCTCCAATAATGACTGCTGGGAAAGGCCGATAAACCGGCTGCCTTCCCTCACTTCATACAACGCTTTCATCACATGAATCGGCAGACCGAGTAGTCTTGCCAGCGGCTGCGCCGACTGCATCGCCCGAATCAACGGGCTGGCATAGATGGCGCCGATGCCATGCTCCCGCAAATAGATCGCCACGCGAGCGGCTTGAGCATGGCCCTGTTCGGTCAGCGGCGAATCCGGCATATCCCGATCCGGCTGCGTATTGCCGACTGATTGTCCATGCCGTACTAGATATAGCTCCATAATTGCTCCTTCGCTTGCTCTGTAATCTTTGAAACCGCATGCAATCCGATCTGCGGGCTTGTCGCATTCCCGCAGCTCTGTCCTGAGTGCCTCTATCTGACCTGCACGGAAGTTCTTGCGGTCGATTGACGAATCATTAGCTTTGATGGAAGCGTCACGTTTTTTTTGAGACTCATCGTCTGTGGTTCATCCATAATCTCGTTCAGCAAATGAAACGCTTCGGCCCCCAGATTGGCCCCGTTCATCTCCACACAACTTAATGTCGGGGATACCTTGACAAGATAAGGGGCATCATTGAATCCGATTATCCCTACTTCTTCAGGAACGCGCAGACCCTTCAGCTGACAAAACTTCAAAACGCTAAGCGACATGACGCTGTCCATCGTGATGACGCTGTCAACGGCGAAGTTTTCATCAAGAAGACGTTGCATCGCATCCATGATATCCTCTTCTTCCGGTCCCGCCTGCACGATAAGCTCGGGGCTCGCATCCAGTCCGGCTTGCTGTACTGCTTGGCTATAACCGGATATTCTCGCCGCGAAAACATCCAACCGCGTGTCCTGCGTCAATACAACGATATTCTGGTATCCGGTGTCAATCAGATGCCGGGCGGCCATATATCCGTCCCGCATATTATCGTTATGGACGGAGAATACGTCATGGCGGAACGTGCGGCCGATAATGACGAACGGGATATGCTCCTCATGAAAGGTTCGCAGCAGCCGATCCTTGTCGGCCGACAAAATCCCAGTCAAGATAAACCCGTCGACCTTGTTTTGCTTGTACAGCTGCAAGCATTTCTCGATCTGCCGATCGACGTTGTGGAACACCGCAAGCTGCAGGTCCATGCCATGCTGCTCAACAGCGCTCGATACCCCGTACAGCACGCTGTCGAAGAACGGGTTCCCGAAGATATGCGTCGAGTTCCGGGCGATGGTCAAGCAAATGGTCCTGTTGCTGGCGATGAGAGGCTGAGGCTTGGCGCCTCCGGCACGAACATAGTTCGTCTTCCGAATCGCCATCTGGACTCTTGTCCGGACGTCTTCCGAGGTATTGCCTTTATTCGATAACACTCTTGATACGGTTGCTGGAGATACGCCAGCCAATTTTGCGACATCCTTGATGTTGGCCACGAAATCCCCCCTGATACTATTTGAAACAACTTCTGAAACAAATGAAACAACGTTCATTCACATTAAAGCATATTTCTGTCGAATCGTAAAGAGAAAAAGTCGTTTTCGGATTAAATTCTTTTGTGTCATGAAAATAATAGGGATTTTGCTTGCGTTATCATGAAACAAATATGTTTTTTTGTTTCATTTGCAATGAAACAAAAAAAACACCTCCCGTCCAAAATGACAGTGAGGTGATTTCATCATTTCATATAGAACTAGGCGAATTCCTGCATTTTAGTAGGAATAGTTCCGTTTGCGCCATCTGTAGAGATCAAAATTGGATATTAGCAGGCTTTTTGCTATTATGACATGATCGTTAAATCACTTGGTTTATTCCATCTTTCTTGAATCCTTCCCGTCTTTGGTTACCCTAAGGATGGCTAGGGCTCCTTTCTGAGCATCCTTAAACTGATGGGTGACGATGGGATAATCTCCTTCTTCCGTAACCGTAAACTCCACCACCGCGCCGCCGCTGGCCGGCAGCATCACCGTTTGCATTCCTTCCAAAACGTTTCGGGGATTGCCGTCCAGGTATACCCTGTCCATCACGGTACCGACAATGTGAAAAGAGCTAACCTGGTTCGGTCCGGCATTGTTCACGTACAGCCTAACCTTGTCCCCGACTTTGGCAAGCAGCGGATGCTCCTTAAGCCCATAATCATTACCGTTAAAAACAACATAGGCAGGATCCTCGTGCAGGGAGCTGTTGTAAACGTCGCCTGAATAAAACTCGCTCTGCACGATCGTATACTCACGATCAATCTCCGCATCCGTCGGATAGCCGTCCTTGGGCTCGACCATGATCATCCCGTACATCCCGTTCGCGATATGCAGCAGAACCGGCTTTGTCCCGCAGTGATACATAAATACGCCGGGGTTATCGGCCTTATATTCAAACGTTCCTTTTTCACCGGGATGGATATCGATGAACTTTTTCGACGGGGAGGCATGCACGGCGTGAAAATCCATGGAATGCGGCGTATCCGGGTCCAGATTCCGAAGGGTGAAGTGAATCGTATCCCCCTCCTTTACGCGCAGCACCGGACCGGGGACGGTACCGTTAAACGTCCAGGCGTTGTAGGTAACTCCTTTGGATATTTCAATATTGGTTACCTGAGCGTCATCTCTATATAAACATCGGTACCTTCCCGGCGGACAACCGGCTCAACCGGAGCCTGATTCAATGGTTTATCGGCCGGCTCAACCGTTTTACCCATTTCCGCTTCGGTCCAGGCCAATATTACGGCAGAACACATCGATAGAAGGATGATAATGGCAGCCGCCCGTTTGAAAGTTAACATGCCCGTTCATCCTTTCTCTCTCAAAAAAATTAATATCCCAATTCCGCTTTCGCTTCAGCCGACATCATTTCGGGAATCCACTGCGGCTCCCAGACGACCTGGACATGGACGTTCGCGACATCCGGCAATTCACTTACCGCGCTTTCGACGCCCGATACCATCATGTCATGCATGGGGCAACCTGGAGTGGTCAGGGTCATGACCACGCCAACCTCTTCTTGCAAGCAGCGGACCTCGTATACCAGGCCCAGATCAACGATATTGATCCCCAGTTCAGGGTCGTACACCTCGCGCAAACGGTTCATAATACGCTCCATTCGCTCCGCATCGTTATATATCGTCAACATATGAATCTCTCCTCTTCGTTCGTTTAAAAATCATTCGTCCCCCATGAATTATCTCGTGAAAACATATCCGATCCGGATCATGTAGATGACCGCCGCTACCGAGAGCGCCATTCCAGCCGTCATGATCATAACCGAGTTGTTGGTGCCCAGACCGGCCAGCAATCCTCCCATGCAAAGGACGATCGACGACAAGCCGATGTAGACGGGCTTTTCGGGCAGCAGTTGGGCCATGGTCGGCACCTTTGCTTTTCCCGCTTTCGGTCCATACTTGTAGGTCCACCAGAGAAAAGGGATGATTTTCGAAAGATATCCCATAATGGTGACGGCTACCCAGCCGTATAAATAAGACCAGAGCATAAATACGATCAGGGAGGTCTGACTTGCCAGCTCCGCGTTATAAAAAACGGCCGCCGTCCCCATGATGACAAGGGCCAAAAGCATTCTGGCCGACCATACCGTCCACTCGATGCCTGCGCCTGCCGTCTTTTTATGCTTCGCTCTCGCGATTTGCCCAATGTGGATATTGTAGAGGGCCAAAGCGATGATCAAAACACTGAAAGCTGCCGCATTAAACATGGCTATGCCGCTTAGGAATCCGTAACAACCGAGCCAGACGGCAGCATTCCAGAAGCCCAGGATCCATTTTTGCATAGAAACCGGATATTGGTGCGCCAAATAAAACATGGGCAGCAATTTATAGCTGAAGCCCGTTATCAATAAACCGAACCAGCCCGTGGTGCCGAGCCAAATGTGAGCCCCGAGCAGCCTCATATGGTAGATGCCCAGAAAATTGAATTTAAAGTCCATCCCCATCAGCATTCCGGTTAACGCAGTAAGACATAAATACGCGATCGCGCATGCCGTGCTGATCGTTATCGGGTTCCATAGTTTCGCTTTTAATAGCGTAGCCCCAATATTCCAGGCAAAAAGAAGAATGCCTGCAAAAGCCAAAGTTGCAAATGCCGCGATCCATTTCGCGTTGAACTGGTCAAATCCGGCAAGAAGCCCCAATGTGCCTGTCGCAAACAGACCGTAATGGATATAACCCAATCTTTTGCTGTGCAGCTCCGTCTGCAGAACGACGTTGATCAGCTGGTAGACGGCCCCCATGGCCATCATGGTTGCCCAGCCTAGGACGAGCAAGTGAATATGAAACCACCCGTCCGGGGATCTGGGCTCGCTGTGGACCCATCCGGCAAAATCGGCGAACGTAAGAAAATGAAAAAGCACGAAACTGATCATGCCCGTGATTATAAATGTAAACGGCAATCGAAACATATATTTCACCCCATCACGTTTTGTGAATGGTCACCGCGGCCGTCCCGTCGGGCTGCTCTTCAATCTCATAAGCATATCCGAGCGACTGCAGCTCTTCGATCAGGAACATGGGTACGCGATCATTGTGGATTTTAACCGTATCACCCGGCTTCGCTTTCTCCAGCTGCTTAAGCGTGCGGATCATCGGCGTCGGGGGCTCGAGGCCGCGGTTATCCAGGAAGTAAACCTCGGCTTGCTCGGCGGCGCCAGGCTCCGGCTGCTGCATTTGCGGAGTTTCATCTTGATCTTCGCCGGTTTCCCCTTGGTTTGAACTCTTATGGACAAAGGTTACGATCCAATGGTCCTTGTCTTCTTTTTGTACCGTGTTGCTGTAACCTTTCCCTTTCATCAGCATCAGAAGCGGCGTCGGTTTAAACGTAGCGTGAAGCACGAAGATATCGTTTTTGTTCAAGGATTTTACGGTATCCATAATCAGCTGCAGCGGCTCCATTTTGTTTTTTAAGTGCGGGCGCACGTCAAGCTCGATAGTCCGTGGATGTTCCATACGATTCCCTCCATGAGAATGCTTATCATTTACTAACCTCATTGTAGGATTGAATGAAATCGAGGCTTGTGATTACAGTCACAAAGGTAAGTTTTAAATTTAATTTATTTTTTTATTGTTTTCTCGCAAAAAAAAACACTCCGGTCCGTTACGCGTTATGAGCGTAATACCGAAGTGTCTGCGTTTTGTTCGTCTTCAACTCGCTGAGGCAGCGTTCGTGCTTGTGGTTTGGGCCTCGTAATGAGAGCTCTTTGACGGAATATAAATGATGAAGCACAGAAACGCGGAAATGGCAGCGGCCAAAAGCGCCCCCATCAGGCATACGGCCTGAACCGACAGCAGCTCTGCCGCAAAGCCCAGCAGAAGAGTCAGCAGGATTTGGGCCATCCCTTCCAGCAGACTCGCCGTGCTGCTGAATCGGCCCATGATTTCTACCGGGACGCTATTTTGAAAAAACGTGGAGTAGCCGGTGTTCGCGAAGGACGAGAAAAAGCCGAAAACGATAAATCCCAATGCCGCCATGACAAAACCGGAAGCCGAATAAAACATCGCATAACCTGCGCTTGAGAACAGGACCCCCAGGCTAATAAACATGCGAAGCGACATCCGGCGGGAAGCCAATGCGGCAGCCGTGGAGCCTGCCAAATATCCGGCGCCGGCCACGCTGATCAGCAATCCGTAGTCCCGGTCGTCCAGATGGATAACCTGCTTGATAAAGGTAGCCTCCTGGGAATCCAGGGCAAAGCTGATCATCATCACGGATTGGAACAGCAGATATACCAAGATGAAATATTTGGCCGATTTCGCATAGGAAATGACAGCCGCCCAGTCCCTTGCAATCGTTGACAAGCCTATCTTGTCCCGTTCCTTCGCGGGTGTATCCGGGCTATCCACGTCCGGCAAGAACCAGATGAACAATGCGCACACGATAAAAGAGACCGCGTTGATATAGATGCTTACCCGGATATCGGTATACATGATCAACATCCCGGAAACGGCCGGACCGAGCAGTGCCGCGCCGGATGTCGTAAAACTGAACCAGGCGTTAAACCGCTTCCGGTCTTCCGGCGGGACAAGCTTGGTCACATAGGTCACGGAGCTCGGTCCGAAGAAGGCTCCCGCTGCACTGATCAGAAACATAACCCCGTAAATGGCCCAGACGGATTCCAAAAAAGGAATGAGCGCAACCAGCAGCCCTCTTATGATGTCGGCCCCGATCATCAGATACCGTTTGTTGGCCCTGTCGATCAGGCTGCCGGACCAGGAATTCGTCAGCAGTACGGCGAGCGGCCTGATGATGAACATGCCGGCCACGGCTGCCGGGGAGCCGGTCATTTTCAACACCAGCAAATTGATCGCTACCAGGTAGATCCAGTTTCCGAGATTGGATATGCCTATGCCGAATATGTACAACAGCGGATTCTTCCATCCTTGCAAAGACTTCACATCTCCTTGTTACATGTAATTTTCATGCAAGAAACGCCATCGTTCCCTAAGAAGGAGCATGGCGTTTTCTGCTTGAATGCAATCATTCGCTCATGATGGCGAAGAGAAATAACGGTTCAATATCCGGAGAAACACATTCGGAAAGGCATAAAGCTCCATGTCCTCCTTGTCGATCCAGCGAAACGTCCCGTTTGCGCCGGTCGCATCCTGAACAGCCCCTCCCGTACCTTTCGGACGAACCTCATAAGCTGCAGCGCTCTCGGCAGTCGTGAGTCCAGTATCTTCCGCCCAGCGCAAGGTGCATCGGAACACCCGCATGTTCCAATGAATATGGCTGAACGTATGCTCGGCGTTCATGTAATGTTCCAAAGGTGAAACCGGTATGTCATCCCTCAGTGCATCAGCCAGCCGGTCCATCGCCGCCTCATCCGGCAGCGACACGCCCGCCGTTCCTCCGGTCGGCGACTCGGCAACATGGGGGAGCTCCCACATCCCTGCCAGCAGCCCGGCAGCCGGCGCTTGCGGATCAACACCTTCCCGGCATATGAGCCGGTGCCTTCCACGATGGCCGCGAGCCGGTATTCCGGACGGGGAGGCTTGGCCTTCGTTTTGACGGGAAGGCTATCCTCCTTGCCTGCAATCCGTCCGGAACAGTGTTCCATAACCGGGCAGGTCAAGCATTTCGGGGATTTCGGCGTGCATACAAGCGCGCCAAGCTCCATTAAGCCTTGGTTAAAGTCCGACGCCCTTCCTTCGGGAATGAGCTTCACAACGAGATCCTCCATATGGGAGCGGGTGCTTCCCTTCATAATATCCTCTTCAATTAAAAAGAAACGCGACAGCACCCTCATCACGTTGCCGTCCACCGCCGGAGCCGGCAGATTGAACGCAATGCTCCTGATGGCACCTGCCGTATACGGCCCGACGCCTTTTAGCCCGGCTACCTCTTCCCTGCCGCTTGGCATGATTCCGCCATATTGTTCCTTCACCTGGCGTGCGGCAAACTGAAGATTGCGGGCACGAGAATAGTACCCGAGCCCTTCCCAGCATTTTAGAACCTCGTCCTCGGGGGCATCCGCCAAAGATTCGACGGTTGGAAATTTCTCGATAAACCGGTTGAAATACGGAATCACCGTATCGACCCGGGTCTGCTGCAGCATGATTTCAGAAACCCAAATATAATAGGGATTCCGGTGCCTTCTCCAAGGAAGGTCCCGTTTGCTCCGCACGTACCAATCCAGCAGCTCGCGGCTGAAAAACCGCTGTTGTTCCAAAGTATCCATTAGGTCTGTCCTTTCCTGTATTCCCTATATGTTCAGTCCATCTTCTCGATAACGGCAAAAGCGGAAGCCAGCTCGGTTTGATGGGAAATAGTCAGATGTATCCTGAACTGCTCCGGCAATTCCAGGCCGAGGCGGAACCATGCCGCAGCCGACAATGCCGCTACGGGCCTGCCCAGCTTGTCGGGCAAAATTTCGATGTCGCCAAAACCGATGGCGCTTCCGATGCCGCAGCCGAATGCTTTGCTGACCGCTTCTTTTGCCGCAAACGCCCGGCAACGAACTCCGTCCGCCTTCCGCACTTGCCTACGGCCAGCGCAAGCTCAGCACGGGTCAGTACGCGTTCCATAAACTTTTGTCCGTACGGACCGCTCATCAACAGCTCGACACGCCGTATTTCAAGCACATCATGCCCGATTCCGTAAATCACCGTAAACGCTCCTTTGCTAGGGGAATGGTTCAGAAAGCCCGCATCCGCAAAATATAAATGCCTAACCTATTGTACCAGCCGGCCGGATAATGTGCGAGAGGTACGGACAAGCCTGTCATTATGTTACAATCGGAGCAAAGCAGATTCAGGATTTTATCATTTCGCTTTAGGAAAGGATGATTCTTGCCATGATGCCTCAGCATTTTAAACTAACGCTGCCGGACGGGACCCTGCTTCGCGGTACCCGGTACGCCTGCCCGGCCGATGCCAAAGCCCTGATCGTCATTGCTCACGGTTACAAAGGTTTCAAAGACTGGGGCATGTTCCCTTATGCGGCTGAATCGCTTAGTCGGCATTTTGAAGTCATCGCCTTTAACTTTACGCATAACGGCATCGGCGACGATCCCCATGAATTTACG
Source organism: Paenibacillus sp. DMB20 (assembly GCF_000987955.1). Classification (GTDB taxonomy): domain Bacteria; phylum Bacillota; class Bacilli; order Paenibacillales; family Paenibacillaceae; genus Paenibacillus_AQ. The sequence continues at coordinate 13,750 of NZ_LAZU01000054.1, read as the reverse complement.
GAGCTCGAAAAATTCGCGTTTAATACCTACAGCCGGGAACTCTGCGACCTCTCGGCACTCATCGGAAATCTTCGCGAGGACGCCTCATTCAAAGAGCTTCCGCTTTTCCTGCTCGGACACAGCCGGGGCGGCGGGGTGTGCCTCGTGCACGCGCTGGATCATCCGGGAACGGTGGCGGGTGTTGTCTCGTGGAACGGGGTAACGGACCTGGATCTCTTCACCCCGGAGCAGAAGAGCGAGATGCGCTCAACCGGCCGAAGCTCGGTCGTTAACGGACGAACCGGTCAGGCCATGCCGCTTGATGTTTCAATCCTGAAGGATATGGACGAGAACCGGGAACGTTTCGATCTCATGAATCGAATTTCCGCGGCCGATTTTCCGATCGTCCTGATCCAAGGAACGGAAGACATCGACCGGCTTCAAAAGGGCTCCGCGGTTCTTGTGGAAGTTAACCCCTCCATACAATGGCTGCGCGTTCAGGGCGGGAACCATACCTTCAACACCGTCCATCCCTTCAGGGAAACGACACCGAAGCTGGAAGAGGCGTTAAGGTTATCCGAGGCATTTATATTATCGGTAATCGAACGAAAAATGCCATAACTCTTTGAGAAAGGGGGCGTCTCAAGGGTCCGTTGAACCAGGACGCCCTATGCAAGCTGCGAGACGCTTCGTGAACCCCCCTGTCATTCCGCCGATTCGTTTCTGCCTTTATCGTTTTCGAAAAAACGCGCCCGTCGGCATACGCGTACTCGGATCCATTCTCCCCTATAGAGGCTGAATCAGGCCCGGATGTGCAAAAAGCTCTGGAGGCTTCGCCTCCAGAGCTTGCACCGGTGCATTGCTCAGATGCCCGGAATGGCATTGCGTTTATGTGCCGTCTTGCGGTAATAGCTCTCCAGCTTTTCGCGGACTTCCGGACGGATTTCCTTGCCTTCCAGGTAATCGCTGTTGTCCTCATAGCTGATCCCGAGTTCCTTTTCGTCCGTCTGCCCTTCCCATAACCCGGCCGTCGGCGCTTTATCCAGGACGGATTGAGGCACGCCCAGATAAGAGCCGAGCTGACGGACCTGACGCTTGTTCAGCGTGCTGAGCGGCGTGATGTCCACCGCCCCGTCGCCCCATTTGGTGTAAAAGCCGGTAATGGCCTCGGAGGCATGATCCGTTCCCACGACGAGCAGATTCTGTTCAAAAGCAATCGCGTATTGGACCACCATCCGCAATCTGGCCTTCACGTTTCCTTTGCCCGGAATGCTCATGTGCTGATGAACCCCGATCCCCTTCAGGCCGTGCTCCACTTCAAGGGCAACCTCGCCTACGGCATCCTCGATATTGGTTTCCATCGTGTATTTCAGGTTGAACGCTTTTGCCGTTTCATAGCTGTGTTCGATATCCGACTGAACCCCGTATGGCTGAAAAACGCCTAGCGTCTTAAATTCCCGCCCCAACTCCTCGGTCAGCTCATCCGTAGCGCGCTTGCACAGTCCCGTTGCCACGGCGCTGTCCAGCCCGCCGCTGATGGCGATCAGCAGTCCGGAGGTCCCGGAATCCTTTACGTATGATTTCAAAAAGTCAACACGCTTTCTCACTTCCTGCTCCACGTTAATGGAAGGCTTCACGCCTAATTCGGCAATGATTTGTTCTTGTAGGCTCATGTCCAGGACTCCTTTTCATACATGTAAAAACGACTCCGTCATCCTTTTCATAGACGCTGCGTTTTTGCGAGAAATATAAGCCAAATATATATTTTGAAAGCCCCGCGGCTTTCGGAAGTGCCGAATGCTTCGGGGCTTTATACGCGCGTTTAACGGCAGTAACGGTCAAATGCGTCCGTGAGATCGGCAGCAATCTCTTCCGCGGAGCGGTTCTCCACCTGATGGCGTTCGATAAAGTGAACCAGTTCCCCGTCTTTCATCAAGGCGATCGATGGCGAGGAAGGCGGATACGGAGCAAAATATTCACGGGCTTTCGCGGTTGCTTCCTTATCTTGGCCTGCAAAAACAGTGAACAAATGATCCGGCTTCACTTCGTGCCCAAGCGCACGGGCTACACCCGGACGAGCTTGGCCCGCTGCGCATCCGCATACCGAATTAATGACCACCAGCGCCGTTCCTTTCGCAGTCGGGAGCTGTTCCTCTACTTCCTCAGCCGTTTTCAGTTCCTTGATTCCAATACTCGTCAGTTCATCCCGCATCGGCTGAACCATATCGCGCATATATCGGTCAAAAGACATACCCATGCTTCTTTCACTCCTTATATAACCAAGTTTGTCAAATATGAATACAGCTTATCGCTAATCTATATTATACAACCCAAAAGGATGAAAGCAAGATAAGGGCTTCGGCAAGCACTTTTTTCCAAGCGAATCGGTTTAACAAGCAGAATCGGGCACCTCCGTCTTTTAGGGAAAGAAGATGGCGTTTCTTACGGAAAAGCCAGGTTTGAACAACCCTTATGCTTTATTGCATTTTAAAGAGGCGGACCCTCGTCGGATACGCCCCGCAAACCTGTATATGTGGGTACCTAGGTAGACGGTTTGTTAATGCCGTCCAGTTTTTTGTCCACGATTGGCTTACCCTGGCGGTGCTTGTTCTCCTGTTTCTGTATTTCTTGCTGCTTGGAATCGTTTTTGCTCATGTCATGGCCTCCTTTGCCGGGATTCTCGCCTTATTATGCACCGGAAAGAATTCTTTATCCGTTTTCCGCGGTCAGCCCCTTCGGCACGGGAAACGAGGCGGAAAAACGGGTTCCCTTTCCCTCTTCGGAATGAACGGAAATGTTCCCTTCATGACGCTGAACGATGCTTAAGCAGAGCGCGAGTCCAAGTCCCGTCCCTTTGCTTTTGGTGGTAAAAAACGGTTCGAATAAACGATCCAGCTTGTCTTGCGGGATGCCGACGCCCGTATCCTGCACGTGAAGTTCCACCACGTCCCCGGCCATCCGTGTTTCGATGGTAAGCTGCCCCTTGTCGTCCATGGCCTCCATCCCATTGCGGCACAGGTTAAGGATCAACTGCTTGATCTCCTTGGCATTCAGCAGCAGGACGGGAACATGATTTTCCAGCTTCAGCTCGATGCTTTGTCCGCGCAGGTTGGCATCGGCCCACAGCAGCGGACTTAGTTCGTGAATGATATCGTGAAGATGGCACTCCTCCTTCTCCGATATCCGGTTCTGCGCCAGGGACAGAAAATCGCTGATGATCCCGTTGGCCCGGTCCAGCTCGTCCATGACGATGCGGTAATAGTGCTCCAGCGTATCCGGACTCTTCTCCTTCATTAATTGAAGAAATCCGCGCACGACCGCCATCGGATTCCGGATCTCGTGCGTAATGCTTGCCGCCATCTGCCCAACCATGCTGAGCCGTTCCACGTTGATCAGCTCGGTCCTTAGTTTTTCCAGCTCGGTGATGTCATGAACGATGAGAACGGCCCCCTGAATTCCTTTCGTCCGCTCGTCGAAAATCGGAAATGCGCCGGTTGAATATACCCGCCCTGCGCTTCGTATGATCTCCCCGCTTGTCCGGATGCCACGAAGCGCCGAATGAATTCGGCCTTTCACCCCGTTTTTTGGGGCCGGGCCCTCGAACATCCCGTCAAGCCCGCGTCCGATCAAATCGTTTCGGCCGAGATGAGGGCTTTCTTTTTTATGGATTTTTACAAACTGCTCATTGATCATGGAAATATGCCCTCTCGGATCCACCACGGAGATTCCTAAAGGGAGCATATCCAACAACTGCTGAAGAACGGCTCTCTGTTCGCGAAGAATCTCCGCCGGGTCCGGAAACAACCGCTCATATACGGTTTCCATTAAATAAATCAGCAAACCGCCGTTGAATATGCTAAGCAGCACATATAAAAGCGTCATGACAAAGGTTTCGGAAGTCTTAACGTCTGCACCAAATTTGGATTCCAACAGTGGGGAAGCCACGATAATCAGCATGGCTGGAAGCAGCCCCGTCCATAACCATCCGATTTTTTCCATCACTTTACTTCGTTTAAACCGGGAAGCAATCAAGAACATGAGGGGATATACGGGAAGTCCGGTATGCATCAGCATTCCGAAAAGGGAAAAGCCGAAAATAAGCTGATGACAACTGATATACAATAACGATAGCAGCAGACCCGAAACGCGGCTGCCATACAAAATGCCTGCAAACAACGGCACGATGCCCAAATTGATCGGGATAACGCCTTGATGTAATGCCGAAAAGCCAAAACATAATAAAATGCCGACGGCACAAGCCATAACGATGAGGTTCCGGTAATGCTGTTGCTCCCCCGTTCCGTGTTCCGGCCCGAACGTCCGGCACCGGCTGAACAGCAGCGGAATTTGAAAGGTGAATACACCGGACAGCAAAACCTGCAATAAAATGTCCTTCCATGCACTTAACACAACGCGTCATCACCCCAATTGATCAGTGCCTTCTTGATAATTTTGATTAAATCACAGGCGACATTAGATTACAATACTTGTAAATTCGTGGGGAATATAAGAAAATCCTGCGTCTTCTGTCTAATGCCCCGAGGTTGGGATCTGCGCAAGAAGTGTATATAATGAACCATAGGTTGCTATTGAATTACCCCTAAAGGAGCTAAATAAACATGTCATATTATGATGTCATCGTTGTGGGGGGAGGTCCCTCCGGGCTGATGGCCTGCGTTGCCTCCGGCGAGAGGGGCGCCTCCGTCCTGCTGGTGGATAAAGGAGACAAGCTGGGACGGAAGCTCGGCATATCGGGAGGCGGCCGATGCAATGTGACGAATGCCAAGGAGACCGATGAGCTGATCGCCCATATTCCAGGAAACGGACGTTTTTTATACAGCGCCTTTCAGCATTGGAACAATCGGAACATTATGGATTTCTTTGAAGGGCTGGGCATTAAATTGAAGGAAGAAGACAACGGTAGGATGTTCCCCGTCTCGGACAAGGCTTCCAGCGTCGTCAATGCACTGGTAGGAAAAGTCAGGCAGCTCGGGACCGATATCAAAACGAACAGCCCCGTAAAACGCATCTTGTATAAGGATGGACACGCGGCCGGAATCGAACTGAAATCGGGGGAGATTTATAAATCCCGATGCGTTATTCTCGCCACCGGAGGACAATCCGTTCCCCAGACCGGTTCCACGGGCGACGGTTATCCTTGGGCGCGGGAGGCCGGCCATACGATAACGGAGCTTTATCCGACGGAGGTGCCGATCGTCTCTACCGAGCCCTGGATCGCTTCCAAGGAACTGCAGGGCCTATCCCTCCGGGATGTCGAACTTTCGGTATGGAATCCGAAAGGCAAACGGGTCATTGCCCATCGGGGCGATATGCTGTTCACCCATTTCGGGGTGTCGGGACCGATCGCTCTCCGCTGCAGCCAGTTTATTCGCCAGGTACAGAAAAAATTCGATACGGTCAATGTCGATATGGCGGTGGATCTCTTTCCCGACCACTCGCTTGCCGATATCGAATCGGAACTCCGAAACCGCCTGGAGCATGAACCGAAGAAAGCGGTCAAAAATGTGCTGAAAGGCTGGCTCCCCGAGCGCCTGATCCCCCTTCTGCTCTCCAAGGCCCCGCTGGACGGCGATGCGGTAAGCAGCGGCATATCGAAGCAGGCCTTAACTTCGCTGGCCGCGGTATTGAAGAAGTTCGCGTTCCGGGCTTGCGGCACGCGTTCCCTGAAGGAAGCCTTCGTGACCGGAGGCGGCGTGAGCCTGAAGGAAATCCAGCCGAAAACGATGGAATCGAAGCTGATGCCGGGTCTGTTCTTCTGCGGCGAGATCATGGACATTCACGGTTATACCGGCGGATACAACATCACCGCCGCTTTCTCCACAGGTTATACCGCCGGAAAACATGCCGCCGAGGAAGCGGCCGAGCCGGAAGGATAATGCTTTATTATTCCTCCAATCGCCGAACAGCGGCCGGTGACTTTTTTACAAGCCAGCCAAAGGCCAAAAACAAAAAAATAGCGGTGCAGGGAACTTGCCTGCATCGCTATTTTCTTTGGCTATTCAATTAAAGGATAGAAACTTTTCGGGGACAACTATTCGTCTTTCCGGTTCAAAGACGGACGGGACAGGAACGGCGGAAACACCGCAACGGAAGCCGCAGCGATCGGCACACCCGCCAAAAGCCCTTCCCATCCGGGCCACATCGACAATCCGAATACAACCGACAGAACGAGCACTGGAACGGCCATTAAGGTCCTGACGGCCAGCGTTCCAGCTCTCATCTGCTGAATCCCCGTAAAGGGAAGCACCGCCGCAAAATCGGATTCGGCAAAAGCTCTCCACCGCAGCTGCAGCATATTAGCCAGCAAAAGCATCAAAGCGGCGTAAACGATCATTTTGACGACCACGGGCGGAAGCAGCACGGCCGGGATGCCAGCCCCCAGGAATTGCACATAAATCAGCAAGCTTTCGGACTGCCGGAGAAAAGCCTTGACTCCTGCATCGGCAAACCGTTTATCGGGAGCGCTTGAACGATAGAGCCGCCCCGATCTCCGGAACAGCCACACCTTGCTTCTGATCCGGGGCGGCCTGCCTACGGCTTGCGTCAGCACTTTGTCGGTCAGCCGGGCCCGGATGCGCAGATCCTCCCTTACATCATTGTCAAACGTCCCCTGTTCCGAGCATCTCTTTTTGGCCAGCAGACCGGAAACGGCCAGGAGCGCCGAACCGGAGACGGCTGCAACGAGCGGCATATCCCGAAGCACCGTTAGCAAAACAAGGTACAGGATGAGGGACGCCAAACGCATGGACGCGGACAACAGCCATTTCTTAATCCCCCTGTAACGAACCTCCGTCCGGTGAACGATTAAGCTTGCCGTCCATCCAACTCCTGCAGCCAGCAGCCCCCAGCCGGCCAAATCCCAAGCGTCCAAGCCGAACTTCCTGACCAAAACCGGTAAGGCAATCAGAGTGAACAGCAGCCCCTTGACGGTAAAAACCGAGAAGCTGTAAGCGATCCCTCTTCCCATCAAACCCTTGATCCAGTGCGGCTGCTGCCGCAGAAACAAGGCATCCGCCTCTTCGACGAACAGAAGTATGCTTCCTGAAAGCATGTACAACAGAAGAGCCGCCGCCGCTTGGTACGGAATGAGCTCCATCCAGGCGGGCAGCGGGGTTGTCCACAATTCCCTGTATAGTCCCCCGCCGAGCAACAGTCCGGGTACCAGGATGTAGAGCATGACCGTCCAATCCGCCACGGACCGGAGAGCTGAAATCTGGTTCTTCCAATGCGTCGCAACCCGGCGCCGGAACAGCCGCCCGGGATGACGCAAAGATTGTTTACGGTTATGGGTTTCTCTCATATTCCGGCCCTCCTTACGTCAGGGCGTCAAAGCAGTCGAATAACGATGCTTCAGGCAGGCCGGCAGCGATCCGGATATCGTCCAATCCTCCGCGGGCTGTCACCCGCCCCTGGGAGATCAGGACAAAGGAGTCGCAAATCTTTTCCGCCGTATCCAGAACATGCGTGGACATGAGAATGCCTGCGCCCCGCTTCCGCTCATCATCCAGGAGACCGAGAAAGTCCTTGGTCGCGCGGGGATCAAGCCCGATAAAAGGCTCGTCTACAATATACACGTCCGGCTTGGCCAGAAAGCCGATCATCAGCATCATTTTTTGCTTCATGCCTTTGGAAAAACCTCCAGGCAGCTGGTCCCTGACTTGATCCATGCCAAACTGCAGCAGCAGGCGGGAGGCGTCCCTTTCAAACTGTTCGTCCGGCAGGCCGTAAGCGGCTGCGGCTAGATCGAGATGCTCCCACAGCGTCAAATCCTCATAAAAAACAGGCTGCTCCGGCACGTAAGCATACCTAGCGGATCACCCGCCATGTTCACCTTGGCCTTGGCGTCTTTAAGCAACCCCAATACCGTCTTGATCGTGGTGCTCTTCCCGGCCCCGTTAGGCCCGATCAAGCCCAGGAGCTCGCCCTTGCCCACTTGAAATCGAATGTCGCGGATACGGGGACGGCCGGGCTCGTATCCGGCCTCCTCGATATCCACTTCAAGCACCGGCGTCCGGTGTTCCGTCATACTTTCCGTCATACGCTTCTCCCCTGCCCTGCCATATTTATAAAGTTAGGCATTAATTTAAATAATACGGAGAACGGGAAGCTAAGGTTGCACCAAATCCTTACAGGGTAGACTCCCTCACGGCCGGAGCCTGAAGTTCAGCGTGTACGGGAAGCGGGTCTTTCCGCTGGATGCGCCCTTTAAACAGAAAGAACAGCACCCCAAGCAAAGACGTTCCCAGTCCCGATACGATAAACGCAAACACCGGTCCCCAGGCGGTTACCATGACGCCTCCCAGCATCGGTCCCATGATCACGGCCGCGCTGGTCAGGCTCCCTACCGTACCGAACACCCGGCTGGTCAAATGCTCCGGCGTCCGTTTCATCAGCAGTACCTGGAACGGAATGAATACGAATCCTGCGCCGAGCCCCGCCAACAAAAACGCGCTGAACAAAATAACATATACTGTCATTTCCGGCAACGAGGAAACCACCGCCACGGCCGAAGCGGCGAAGACTAGTCCGGTGACGACTGCTCCGGCAGCCATCTTACTTAGGGTGCCCCAGGATATTTTGCGGGCAAGCAGCGCCGCGAGCAGCGTCCCGAAGCCGCTGGCGGAGATGCAGTATCCAAGAAGGTCGTCGGAAACGCCGGGAATCATCCTGAACAGCGTTACGGTCTGGGTGTCAGCCATCTGCATCACCAGAAGGACGGCGCACAGCATCAGAAGGCCGCTTGACAACAAGGGGATGCCGGAAATGACCGATAATCCGGCCTTGATGTCCTTCAAGAAAGAGGATTTGGAACCGGGAACGGAAGGCGTCCCGGATTCTTGATCAAGCCCCGCCCCTTCAGCCTTTGAAGCGCCGGAAGTCTCATCGGCGGCGGTTTTCCTTTTTCCCCGGACCCCAAGAAGCAGCGCGGCTGACACCAGAAACGTAATGGACGTAATTACAAAACACCATTCGATTCCGAACACAGCCATGACCAATCCGCCCAGGGCCGGTCCGACGATTTTCATGATCTGCTCCGTGGAAGAGCTGATGGTAACGGCCATCTCCAGATGGTGCTGCGGAACGACTTCCTTCACTTTTCCGGTTTTGGCGGGAGAGAACAGAACATCCATCAACCCCTTCAGCACAAGCAGGACATATATTTGCCATAGGCTGCCGGACAGCAGAATCCCGATAAGAATTCCTGAACGGACCAAATCGGAGGCGATCATCAATTTCTTGCGGTCAAACCTGTCGCCGATGACGCCCGCCGCTGGCCCGAAAGCCAGTACCGGGATCGCCATGCATAACGTTATGGCCGTAATCTCCCATGGCGTTGCGCTCCATTTTAGTCCTACCAGGGTCAGGAGAGCTACAAGATAAAGCCACTCCCCAAGGTTGGACACCAGCTGCGCCGCCAGCAGCATCATAAAATTGCGGTTGCCTGTCAGCCGTTCTTCCCTGCCGTCATTCTTTTTTAAAATGTTCATCATGCTTCTCCCCCCATCTTTTGCTTCGTTATCCACATTATAGGAAGCTCGTTTGAACGGCGTATCGGTCCCGGGAATGGGATTGACCTCCAGCCAAAGGATGAAGAAAGCAGGCCTTTTCATTTTTAAATACTAAAATAGAGTCTAATTGTGATAAATCACATGTTCGATCGGAAATTATTAGCGTAATCTATAGTCAAGAAATCTATGGCATGACCAAAAGGCGGGAAGAAGCATGATTCTGTCACACGAACGCGATACGCAGCTGTCACTGCACCTATATCGGGTTTTTGCCAAGTCGTTTAAAAGCGTAAGCGAGCATGCCGTAACCGGCAGCAAAATCGAAGGGTTCAATCCCACGGCTTTTGCGGTAATGGAAGTGCTCTATTACAAAGGACCACAACCCATTCAACAAATCGGTGCGAAACTGCTGCTGCAAAGCGGAAATGTCACCTATGTTATCGACAAGCTGGAAAGCCGGGGCTACCTGCTCCGCAAGCCGTGCCCTAAAGACCGCAGGGTAATTTACGCCGAACTGACGCCTGCCGGGGAAGCCCTCATGAACGAACAGTACCCGCAGTATGCGGAGCGGATTCATTTTGCGCTTAGCGGACTGAACGAGGAAGAAAAGGATCAGATGATCCATCTTCTGAAAAAGCTGGGTAAACAGGCGGAAAAACTCTCACCTTTGATTCGCAAGTGAAATAATACACAAGAAAAATCCGGCGGGGCCTCCTCGCCGGATTTGGACATGCCCTGACATTCGTTAGCGCATCTTGACCGAGATGATGTCCCCGATGGATAGGGAGACATTCATCCGGGGCCTCGATGTAGATTTCCGTGCAAGGAGATGCTCAACCGGGTCCGGGTCCGTAATGCGCATTTTCGTGCGGGAGATACGATTGGGCCGTTCGTCCCGGGGACGGCAACGCTCCGCCGCGACATTTGATCGTTTCTCCGCCGGTTAAGAGCGGGGCTCCAACGACACTGAGCGGTGCTTCGCCAGGCATTGAGCGGAAAACCCTACCAAGCATTGAGCGGGGCTTCGTCGACATCGAGCGATGCTTCACCAGCATTATGGAAATTGTAAAAAACCGTCCATGGACGGCAATATTTCAAAAAAGCCTGCCTTGCCCCTTCGAATGGAGAAGATCAATGCAGGCTTTTGGTTTGCCGATACTAGACATGATGAACATAAGTCTTTGGCTTTTTTAATCCATGTGAATGGAATCGTAACTGTCGTTCCTATTGGCGGGGAGCCGAAACGCCCGGTCGAAGACAGGATTCCGTCAAAGATCTGCGAACACTGGAATGCGGCCCGCGCCCGATCAGTAATGATGGAATTGAAAAAGGCAGTGGTTCTTCTATACCGCGTTGGCAGCTGGTGCGGATTCTAACGGACATCAGTTCCGTTATTTCACCAATAGGAACGATCATAAAACTCTAACGGACCTCAGATCCGTTATTCTAGCATTTTGGTTCATTTTCCCATCATACTATCCTTTTAACGGATTCTATGTCCGTTAGGGAAAGAAATTCCCGTTATTCGGGCAAATAACGGATCCTATGTCCGTTAGGATCTCCCGTTGATCGTCACCCGACAGTATCCAGCGGAGCGTTACCTCGTGTCCGTTAGAATTTTCAGTAGATCGTTACTCGGTGTCTGCTACGGATCTCAAGTGGATCGTTACCCGACAGTGTCCGTTAGGAACTTTCAGTGAACATTACTTGGTGCCTGCTACGGATCACCAGTGGACCATTATCCGCAATCTGCCCCGTTTGGATTGCCATCTCCAATAATTGAGCTTATTCGATGCGTCCGATTATGCCGAAACCGAGCGCTCTTCTTCTCCGCCCCTGTCCTCCGGCATCGGCGGCCGATTATTGTACCGTGCCACGATTGCAAAACATGCCAGCGCAATGACCGCCATGACAATGAACAGAGAGTTCAGGCTCCCCTCCAGCACATGCTTTAGATGGCCCCCCGACGATCCCGGCAAGCTGACATCCCCGTGCGGAGACAGCAGCTTGTTCATATCCTCCCTGCTGATCCCCGATCCGGCAGGCTCCGCGGCAATCCGCCGGGCGATGCTCGTATTGAGCCATGTACCGAATACGGCGACGCCGACCGTCTGCCCGAGCGTGCGGACGAAGGTGTTGAGCGCCGTGGAAGCTCCGCGCATCTCGTATCCGACCGAAGACTGCGCGATGATGGAAAACAGGGTCGATATGTATCCGAAGCCCAGGCCGTAAATAAAGGTATAGATCAGCAGCGCGGCCACCGGGGTGCTTTCATGCACGAACGCAAGGCCGCCCGCTCCGATAACCAGACCGATGACCCCGATCAGGGCCGTTTTCCGCGATCCGGCCTTCGTGATCAGCCGGCCGCTGGCCACGGAGCCGAAAAGCCAGCCGATCGACATCGGAGCCAGCGTCAGCCCCGACATGGTTGCATTCCCTCCGCGAACGCCCTGAATCCACAAGGGCAGGTATGTCGTCAGGCCGATCAGCAGTGCGCTGACCAGCAGGTTCGCTATCGTGGATACCGAGATATCCTTTATCCGAAACAGCTGAAGGGGTACCATCGGTTCCTGAGCCCGTGCCTCAACGATCAGGAAAGCCGTCAGAAGGACGACCGACACCGCCAGGATTGCAAGCATCGCCGGTGACGTCCAAGGGAATTTCTCTCCCCCGACGGCAAGGGCGAACAGCAGCAGGGTCATGCCGACCGTAAACAAGCCTGCACCCGCAAAGTCAATCTGCACTTTCCGCGGCTCTCTTTTCTCATCAAGATAACGGTAAATGAACCAGATCGATATAAGGGCAAACGGCGCATTAAAGCCGAAAATCCAGCGCCAGGACAAATAGTCGACAAAGTAGCCGCCCATCAGCGGTCCGACAAGGGAGGATATGCCCCAAACCGAACTCAGCATGCCCTGAACCTTTCCCCGTTCCTTCAAGCTGTATATATCTCCGATGATCGTAAAGGTCACCGGAATGACGGCACCTGCGCCGATCCCTTGTATGGCCCGGAACAGGATAAGCTGGGTCATGCTTTGGGAAAAGCCGCACAGCAGCGATCCGGCAAGAAAGAGCAGGGAGCCGTAAAGAAATACGGGCTTCCGGCCGTACAGGTCGCTGATTTTGCCAAAGATCGGGGTCGTTACCGCCATCGTCAGCAGGTATGAGGTAAAGATCCAGCTCATCAGGCTGACGCTGCCGAAGCTGCCCACGATCGCCGGTCCGGCGGGTCCGACCACCGTCCCTTCAATGGCGGCCATAAATGTCGAGAGTAGAATGCCGGCAAGAATAAAGCTGCGTTTGGAATGATTCGATGTGTTCATGATCCATAAGTCCCCTTTGCCCCAGCCTTCAAAAGCATGCAAAAAGCGCATCCCCGTTACGGGAGCGCTTATCTGAAGATACAGGAAAGTACAGGCATCCGGACCGTTCCGTAAACTGCGGAAACTTCCGCCAAGACGCAGGCCGCCTTCTCTTGAGAGGTGCGCTAAGAACCGCCCTCGCTAACGTCTATAAAGTATAACGAAAAGCCGCCTTTGTTTGGAATGCCAATATTTATATTATAGTTGTTGTTCGGCAAGAAAGACAGCCGTCATTTTTCCTTCGTCCAGGTTCAGGCAAAGGGAAGCCTCGTCATAAAACAATTCGGGGTCATGCGTAATGACGAGGATCGCAGCGCCCTGACGGCAGCCTCCCGGCACATGAAAATAAGGCGGCCGATAGCCGCGTAATCCATGCCCGACGTCGGTTCGTCCAGTATATACAGGTCTTTGGGAACAATAAGCTGGCTGATGACGGCGAGAAGCCGTCTTTCGCCCCGGCTGAGCAGGTAAGGAGAATCGTCCTTCCGGCGGCGCAGGCCGGCGGTTTCAAGCAGTTCATCGGCGCGCCGTTTTTGCTCCGGCTTCAGTTCCGGACGGCGCTTTGCCGGCAGGCCGCCGTGCAGGCTGTAAATAAGCTCCTCCCACACCGTCGGAGCCGTAAACATATGCTCGGGCTGTTGAAAGACATACCCGATGTGTTCGGCCATCCGGTATACGGGCTCTCCCGCGATGTCCTTGCCCTGCCACCGGATGCACCCCTTAGGTACGGGCAGCAAGCCCATGAGGAGGCGGCTCAGGGTGGTTTTGCCGGAGCCGTTGACCCCCGTGAGCAGCGCCCACTCGCCCCTGCGGAGGGCGAAGTCCACGCCCCGGAGCGCCTGCCTCCCGCCGGGATAGGTGAAGTCCAGCGACTTCACC
>NZ_LAZU01000053.1 GCF_000987955.1 Paenibacillus sp. DMB20 | reverse complement strand
CGGCCCATGGCAGGGCCAGGCGCCGCACGGCGATGTCGGCGACCCACAGCAGAAGGGCCGCCGCGAGCAGCGGGTAGCTCCAGTCATGGAGCACCCGCCGGGAGGTCGCCTCCCGGTCGAAGACCGCTTCCGGCTTCTCCCAGTCCAGCACCCGGCCGCCGGTAAGCTCGGCCAGTTGCTTCAGCCCCTCCTCGCCAGTCCCGGAAGAGATCCGGTACTCCGGCGAGTAAGGAACGACAAAGCCCGTGCCTGGAGCCACCTTGACGGAACCCCCGCCGCCGGTGGCATCCTCCAGCGACATCAGGAAGGCGCCCGGCTTCGATACATCCACCTGACCGGTGTAGCGGCCGGGTGCTTCCTGAATCAGCTCGACCTTCCGTTCGCCGGCTTCATCGCCCGTAACGGTCGCGATCAGCTTTTCGGGCGGATTCTCGCCGTCCGTCTCGACCTGCAGATTGACCCGGTTGCCCGCCGCTTCCGTCGTGACCTCATACGGGGATGACGCGAACTGCGGAAACGTCCATTTCACGATTTCGGTCAACGTGTCCGCAAAAGCCCCCCACGAAACCCATTCCCTGGACCATTTCCCGGTCAAGTCGCTCGTCCAGGCGACCGTTCTCCCGGATCCATACTGCCACCGGGCAAGAACGGGATCCGGTTCCGGGCTCGTCAGCACGACCTGGGAAGAGGATTTCGGCGTTGCCGCCACATATCCCAACAGGCCCGGAACGCCGTTGCCGAACAAAGGCTCCCAATCCCCGGCGTTCTGAATAGCCGGTATAAACGGTTTGTCCACGATATACGATTTGGCCATCATCACCGCCTCGCGGCTGAATACGGCCGGCAGCGTCGTTTCGTCTTCAACGAAGTAGTACCGTCCCTTTGCCGCGTCGGCAAGCGACTGCAGCAGTGCCGTATCCGAGTCCGCGCCGACGGCGACCGAGGACAGCGTGATTTTATTCTTCACCATCGTATCCGTCAGATCGCCGTAACCGGAATTCATGGCGGATTGCCCGTCGGTCATCAGAATGATATGTCTCCGCTGCGTTTTTATGGCCAGCATTTCGTCCAGCGCCGAGGAAACGGCGGGATAGATGTTCGTCCCTCCCGCGCTCTGGATGCCCTGAATGGCCTCCAGCACGTCCTTTTTATCCCCCAGCTTTTGCGGAGGTACGACCCACCACGCGCTGTCGTCAAAAGCGACAACGCCGACCGTGTCCTTGGAACGCATTAGTTCGACGGTGCGCATGGCGGATTCCTTGGCAAGCTCCATTTTGCTGCCGCTCATGCTGCCCGAGCGGTCGATGACCAGTATCAATCCGAGGGACGGAATTTCCCGTTTGCCCTCCAGTTCCATCGATACCGGGAGAGCCTTCTCGATCGGCGTCTTAAAGTATCCCCCCATGCCGAAACTGTCTTCTCCCCCGGACATCATGAACCCGATGCCGAAGCTGCGGACCGCCTGCTCGATGAGTTCCATCTGCTTGCCGCCGACATCGCTGCCAGAGACATTATTGAAAATGATACTGTCATAGAGCGCATACTTGGCCGCCTCCAGCGGCAGCATCTGCGGCGGAATCACTTCCGTCCCGATCATCCCCGATTGCAGGGCCGCCGTGATGTTGCCCGAGGTTCCCGGCTTTCCTTCAACGATAAGCACCCTCGGCGGTCCATCGACACGGGTAAAATCGAATCCCGCATTGTTCGCGGAGGATTCGTCGCCGTCCATGAAGATTTCCGCGCGGTAGCGGTGCAGGCCCGGGGATTTCGCCAACCCTTTTACCGCGAAACGGTTTTCGCCCACGGACAGTTCGACCCGTTGCCTTCCGATTTCCCGGGTATCTTCATAAATGCGGAGCTCCCCCGCCGTTTTGAAGGTGCTTTTGATGAGCACCTCGACGTAAAAGGCTTCCGCTTGATATAGCTTGTCCGGCACCTTCAGCTCCTCGACGGCGGCGTCCCGGATTTCCCGGCCCGGAACCGGAAGAACATCCACCGCGATGCCGCGATCCTTTAGCAGTCTTCCCGCCGCGGCCATGCTCCCGACGTTCTCCTCCCCGTCGGAGAGCAGGACGATCCGCGAATCGGCCCGTCCTTCGAATAAATTGGCTGCTAGCTGAAGCCCCGCTTCCAGTCCCGTAAATTTCCCCTCGACGGACGCATTGAGGGAAGCTCCGGCATCCTCGGCTGCCGACAGCTTGCGCTCCACGGCTCCCTCAAGTCCGACCGACACGACGGCCGTGCCGTCTTTCTCGCCTTTGGCCGCAAGAGATTGTCTGATCCACTGTCCCAGACGAGTTGAATCTCCCATGCTGTCGGACCGGTCAGCCAAATATACGACCTGCTTGTCTTTAAGCACCGTAAAGCCGTGAAGGCCCGACAGCATCAGGATCAGCAGAAGGATCACAACAGCCCTGATCGAGAGCGCAAGTTTCTTACGGAACCCGCCCAGACGGAAATCCGAGCGGTAAGCATAGAAGAGAAAGGCTGCGGCCGGTATCGACAGCAGTAACAGCCACGGGTAACTAAATTGAACGCCCACGCTGGTACACCCCCCATTCCGCGGCAATGACGGCCAGTGCCAGAGCGGCAAGCCAAGGCATCAGAGGGGCAGCGGAAGTCCCAGCGCCGCTTTGGCCTCCCGAGCCTTTCTTCTCTTCCCCGCCGGCAGATGTTCCCGCTTCATCCTGGCTGACGGCCGGGCCCTGACCCGCCGTTAATTCGCCCTCAAACGAATCCGGCGTTACCGAAACCCAGTGGCTGACCTTGTCCCCTGCTTTATTTTCCTGTTCAAAAACGTACAACCCCGGCACCTCCGGCACCGTTTGTGCGGCAGAGTAGCCTTTGTCGGTCCGCGCCGGCTCTGCCGGGCGGAAGCCCGTCTGCAGCGCAAGACCCTCTTTCGGGATCCAATTGGCCTTCACCGTATCCACCGAAATCGGAATATCCGCCGCCGCCCCCGCCATGTAACGCCCAAGACCCGTACCATTGCCGGAGGCCATCCATTTCAGCGCATTATGAACCAGCACCGGAAACTCAGGGGATAGCGGCAGATCGCTGTCCTGCAGCAGGAATCCAAAGGACAAGCGCGGGTATCCCCCTTCCTTGCCGGCATATACGATCGGCGTGTCGCCGAGCTTCATCACCGGATCGCCCCAGGATGGCTTCCCGTCAACCAACGTGCCGATATATACGCCCGACAACGTCACGTACGAAGTAACGGGATGATGGAGGATCACCGGACGTCCTCCCGGATTGGCTTTCTTTTCCCCGTCGGTTCCGAATGTCCACAGCGGAGAATTGGCGATTAATGCGGCCCATTCGCCTGCCCGGAAGCTGTCCGGTACCGGCCCATCCATCACGATCAAATCGAATTTTCCTTCCGGAACAGGGACCGCTTGACCGTCCCCTTCTTCTCCGCTGCCTGATTTGCCTGCCTGATCGACCGTGATCCGGGTAACCTCGGCTCCGTTCAACTGCAGCGCCTTCTCCAGAAACAGGTTGCCTGAAGTCAGCAGGAGTACGCGCGAGGTGCCATGCTTTTGACCAAAAGCATAGGCCTCATTGTCGGCGGAATAATCGTCTTCTCCTGACACTTCCAGCCGGTAGGCTTCCGCAAACGGCAAATCCGGGAAGGTCACGGTCGCCTTGCTCCCGGATTGCACCTCGACCTCCCTGGTCGTTAAAAGCTTCCCGTCTCCGTACAGACTGACCTCGGCCGCTTCGGGCTGGCTTGCGCTGCTGCTGATGACCGCCACGGCAGTATGAACCGCTCCGGCTCCGTCCCGGCTGGAAATGCCGAATTGCTCCACCGTCAAGTTGACCGGCGCGCCGCCGGATATTTTCTCCACCGACACCGGCACGTTATACGCGATTTGAGCCGGATCCTCCTTCCACTGCCCGTCCGTAAACACCACCACTTCCGCATCCTGCTCTTCACGGGTCAATGCCGAAGCAAGGGAGAGCGTCTCCCTGTAAGAAGCCTGCCCGAAATACGGCTCCATTCCGTCAACCGCCTTTTGTATCGTATCCCTGTCCGCTTCGCGGGAAACCAGGGTAACGGGCCGCGCTCCTACGGCCAGCACCGTGATATCGCTGCCTTTCCCCTGATTTTTCACGTAGTCCTTGATACGCTCTTTCAAGAGGTAGAGCCGGGTAAAGACTTGGCTCGGGTCAGCGGCCCCCTTTTCCCGCTCCACTTGAACGCTCATGCTGCCGGAGGTATCCGCCACGATGACGATGTGCTGGCTGCCGGATCCGGACACCTTCAAAAAAGGCTGCATCAGCGCAAAAACGAGCAGCGCGGCCGCCAGCAGCTGAAGCCACAGCAGAAGCCGGTTTTGCAGCTTCTGCCAAGGCCGGTTGGCTTCCAGATTGCGCAAAACCCGGTTCCACAGAAGGTGGCTGGGCACCGTTGTATCCACGTATTTTCGCTTAAACAAATACATCAGCACGATGGCCGGCAGCGTAAGCCCGAACCATAAACTGAGCCATGATTGAATTCCCAAAAAAGTTCTCCTCCTTCAGCCCGCGGCTCCGAAAAAAGCGCCGGTTTCCCGTCCAGTCATTATAGAGGACCGAACCCGAAAGCTTCTATCCTTTCACCAATCCGGCACCCGCCAGAATGCCGAACACCGCTTCCTGGAGCGGCATATCGTCAGGGATCAGAACATAAGTCATGCCTCGCTCCGCGCATACCCGCGCCAGCATTTGCCGATAGCGCTCCAGTTCCTCCCGATAAGCCTCAAGCACGCGCCCGGTTACCGCGACTTCCTTGCCGGTCCCCGTTTCGATGTCCACCAGGCGCAGGTCTCCCGACAGACGCGGCTCCAATTCTTCTCTTGACAGGATATGAACAAGCACCGTCTCCTGGCCCGCACCGGATAAAAGGGATAGGGAACGCGAAAGCTCCTCCTCCCCGCCTTCCAGCCAAAAATCGGAGATGATCCAGGTCATGCCCGGAAGCCGCGGCAGTGCGCCCGGTACCGACAACGCGGCCGCCAGGCTGCCGTCTCCTCCGACCGGAGCCTGCTGCAGGTGGGTAAACAAGCGGTGGGCCGCCCCTTTTCCGCGAAGCACCGGAAGCCTCGAATCCAGCGTGCGGCTGTAACAAGCGACCTGCAGTCTGTCATAGGAGGAAAGCGCCATGTACCCGATGCTTGCCGCGAGCTGCCGGGCCAGCTTCCATTTGGCGCCGTCCTTATCCGTTCCGGACGGCCCCTCCGGGGAGGAGCCGGAAAAGCCCGGGATTCCGCAGCTGTCATGGAGGCGGAGCAGTCCAGATAAATGCTGACCATCAGCTCCTGTTCGTCCATAAACTGCCTCACGAAGGCTTTTCCCGTTCTGGAATAGACGCCCCAGTCAAAGCGCCGTACATCGTCTCCCGGGGTGTAGAGGCGGTAATCCGCAAACTCCAGCGAAGAACCGAGGCGGCGTGAACGCCGCTTTCCTTGCAGCGTGCCGGCCACCCGGGTTCTTGCCCCCAGGCTGAGCCGCTCCAGACGGGTCAGCCACTCGGGAGGAAGCAGATGCCCGGCCCCGCTCACGCCGTTCCCTCCAGCTTATTCAGCACTTCCTGAATGACGCTGTCCGTCGTAACCCCCATGGCCTGTCCTTCAAAATTCAAGAACAACCTGTGGCGCAGCGCCGGAAGCGCCGCGGCCCGGATATCTCCCGTCGACAGATGCATTCGTCCGTTGAACAGCGCCCGGACCTTGCCGATCGAAATGATGGACTGAACTCCGCGGGGACCGGAGCCGAAACGCACATATTTACGAACTGCTTCCGGTGCCGCAGCTTCCTCCGGATGCGTCATCATGAGCAGCTTGACCGCATAGTCCAGCACTTCCTCCGCCACGAGCACCTCCTTGGCTGCATGCTGTATGTCCAGCAGCTCTTCCGCCGAAAGCTGCTTCTGTACCTGAATTTCATGCGAAGAGGTGGTCCGTCTTACGATTTCCTTCAACTCCTCGGCGCTCGGGTAGGAAACTTCTATTTTCAGGAGAAAGCGGTCCAGCTGCGCCTCAGGCAGCGGATACGTCCCTTCGTTTTCCAGCGGGTTCTGGGTAGCAAGCACGAAAAACGGTTTCGGCAAACGATGGGTTTCGCTGCCTACGGTTACCGTTTTCTCCTGCATGGCTTCCAGCAGCGCGCTTTGCGTTTTCGGGGTCGCCCGGTTGATCTCGTCAGCCAAAACGATGCTGCTGAATAAAGGCCCCTTCTGAAAGGACATCCCGGTGTTTCCCTGCTGGCCGAAAGACAAAATATTCGTTCCCGTGATGTCGCTCGGCATCAGGTCGGGCGTGAATTGGATCCTTGAAAAGGACAGATCCAGCGCTTCGGACACCGTGCGGACGAGCATGGTTTTCCCCAGTCCCGGAATCCCTTCAAGAAGGGCGTGG
Source organism: Paenibacillus sp. DMB20 (assembly GCF_000987955.1). GTDB lineage: Bacteria > Bacillota > Bacilli > Paenibacillales > Paenibacillaceae > Paenibacillus_AQ. Next base: position 365,565 of record NZ_LAZU01000053.1, on the reverse strand, counting down.
CCGCCGGCAAAAATGCACCAGAGCATCTGCTCCACGACTTCATCCTGGCCGACGATCACTTCACCGATCTGGGCTCTCAGCCTCGATATTTTTTCCATCCATTCCTGCGGTTTCACTGTAATTTCAGACATGGACCGCCCTACCTCTCTTTATCGTTCTATTTGCGTTTCAGTACGTGTCGGGTCACGGATTGGGGTTGATTTGGGTGAAGTAATCCTCCACCAGCCCCTGCATTTGATCCGGCAGCTGGCTTCGGCCGAGGGATCTGCGGGCTTCCGCCGCATAATCCTTGTATACTTCCTCATACGGCCTGGAGCTGCCCGGAAGGGTAGGGGAGACGCCGCCTTTCTGAATTTCGCCGCCTTTGCCCGTCAAGGGGCCTTTGTCATTCTTGACGTTGCCGCTCCCTTTAAGGTCTCGGGGGGTGGTCACCAATTCGCGGCCTCCGGAGCCTAACCCCGCACCGGAACCGGCGCCGACTCCCTGGCCTGAACCGCCTCCTTGGCCGGCGCCTGCGCCCGCACCCGCTCCGCCTGCGCCTTGGCCCTGTCCGGCCCCTTGTCCCTGGCCTCCGGCGCCTTGCCCTTGGCCTTCACCGGAGGAGTCCTCTCCTCCTTCGCCGTTTTCGCTGTCCGTGCCCTCGCCAAGCCCCGCCTGCGCCAGCGCTTCGGCACTGCCGCCGGTACTCCAAGCGTCCGACACCGACAGGCCTGCGGCCGACATCTGTTCAGCGAGGTTCAAGCCCTGGGACGCCAGGGCGGCGGCCAAATCGGAGGCAGCCTTGGATGCGCCGTCCGCGGAGGTTTTGGCTTCGGCTGCCTTCGCCAGCTCTTCCGCCAGCTTTTGGAGCGCTTCTTCCTGTTCCTTGGTCAACTTCCCGTTTTTCAGGGAATCGGATGCCTTTTGCAGGGCTTCTTTCAGCTTTTCGGCTTCGGGATGCTTCCCGGCCTCTTCCGCCAGCTTTTTCAATGCATCCTTGAGCTTGGATTTTTCCTGATCGGACATGTTCTTGACCTTGTCCGTCAGCTTTTTCATCTCCTTCTTCAGCTCTTCGGACTTGCCCTCCTGCAAGCTTTTGCCTGCCTTGGACAGCGACGGATGATCCATCATCTGCTTGGCGAGCTTGGTAAGGTTTTTGGAGTTCTCCTCCTGTTTTTTTGCCGTTTTTTCGAGCTCTTTCATGACCTCTTCCAACTTATCCAGCACCTTTTCCGGGTGCTTCTGGGCTGCCATCTGCTTCTTCAGTTCGTCGATTCTCTCCTGAAGCTTCTGTTTATCCTCCGGTTTCATGAGCTCCTTTTTCAGCTCTTCGGCCAGTTGATCCGTCTTCTTCACCTGTTCCTTGATCCATTTCTGCTGCTCTTTGGCAGCCTCTACCCGCTTATCCATCGGATTGGGGATGAACATCATCACCAGCAGGGCGGCAAGACCGGCACTGCAAATGATCAGCGGCTTTTTGCGTTTGGGGGACGGCATCCGTTCTTTCATCGAAGCTGCGAAACGGCCGCCGTACAGCTCCGCCTGCTGCCGCTGGTAACGCGCGGCGGGCGAATCGTCCTGCATGAAGGACAGGGCCGTGACCATCATGTCGCTTCGCTCGGCACCTTCGGGGGAGCCGTCCATGGCGGAGGCTGCGGCCTTGACCGGAATGCGGCGAAGCCATCCCCACAGGAAACCGGCGGCCAATCCCGCCAAGGGAAGAGCCGAAGCCGCAATCCGCATCGAAGGAATCGGAATCAACCTTCCTAATATCAACAGCAGCATTCCGGCCGCGAGACCGCCAGCCAACCCATAAAGCGCATAAGCCACGGCTCTGAAGCGCTGCAGACGGCGGCGGGCCGCTTCAATGAAACGCATAATATTATCCACCCTTGCGCACCCCCTTTTTCGTTACTTTGGCTTTAAGTGGTCTGCTCTTCCGGTATGACCTCTGCCTTCGTTATGTTCGGCGTCTTCGGTGCTTTCGGTTTGCCAAACAGCTTGCCCCGGCGCACGGGACGAATCCGGCGGATGGCGATCCACAGCGCGATGATAATGACCACCGAATATACCGAAACAAACTCAAGCCACAGCTGGATCGGAGGCTTGCTGCTGATCGTTCCTCCCCGCATCATAAACGCTTCCTTGGAGAAGGAGGGCTCGAACAGACTGATCAATGCGCCGCCCGGGTTAAGCCCCATCAGATAGCCGACCCACGAATAGGTTTGTCCGGTCGGCTGCACTCCCGACATCATCAAGTTGCGCTGCTCTATCCCCATAAAGAACAGAAACAGCAGACCTGTCACCAGGAATATAATCAGACCGGCACCGTAAGTCACAATAATGGCCACGATCGTCCGCTTGAACAGCGTGGAGAACATTACGCCAAGCGAACCGAGCAGCAGCATCACGAACAAATAGAATAAAAATACCGATACCAGCTGTTTCGGCGATATTCCGCCGTACAGAAATACGATACTGTACACGGGGAGCGTCGCCAGCACGATCAGTGCCATAAAGCTGAGGGAAGATACCAGCTTGCTCAAAACGATGGTGGACGAGCTTTGCTGAGTCGTCAGCAGCATGCTCAGCGTCTGCTTCTCCCGCTCGCTGCTAATAACTCCGGCCGTCAAAGCCGGAGCCATAAAGGCTATGAGAATCAGCTGGGCAAAGCTAAGTACGTAAAACATCATCCGGCTCGTTGTAGGGTCAAACCGCTGGGAATTGTTTTGGCCCAGGTATAAGAAAATATAAATATATCCCATTGCGACTGCGCTGAGCGCGAGGACATAAAACAGTACCGACAGCATGGAACGGGTAGACCGCATCCGCAAACGGAACTCCTTGTCCAATACGGGATTGATCATTTTTCTGCTCCAATTCATGCCCGGGATCCCCCTTTCGTGATTTCCAGGAATACATCCTCCAGATTGCTCTGCGCCTCCTGAAAGGATACAACCGGGATTCCCCAGGAAATAACCCGACGGAGCAGCTCGCTCTGCTGAGCGTCGTCACCGCTGAAATGAACGTGCACACCGGTATTGTCGGTGAAGACGGAGGTAATAAATGGTTCGTCCCGCAGCTTCTCCGCCAGGCTTCTTCTTGCTCCAACGTTCGGATATGAATGACTTTTTTCACGCGCAGGCGGTTTTGGATGTCGGCTACTTTTCCTTGGGCAATCATTTCCCCGTGTTCGATGACTCCGATTTCATCCACCATCTCCGCAAGCTCCGGCAGGATATGGGAAGAAATAATGATCGTTTTGCCCATCAGCTTCAATTCCTTTAAAATTTCCCGCATCTCGATCCGCGCCCGCGGATCAAGGCCTGAAGCCGGCTCATCCAGAATGAGCACGTCCGGATCATGCACCAGGCACCGGGCAAGGCACAAACGCTGCTTCATGCCCCGCGACAAACTGTCGACGTAGGTATCGGCTTTATCGCTGAGGTTGACCAGCTCCAGCAACTGCGGTATGAGCTTCTCCCGATCCGGACGAGGAATGCCGTAGCTTGCGCCGTAGAAATGAAGATACTCGGTCGCCTTCAACTGGTCGTACACACCGAAGAAATCAGGCATATAACCGATCCGCTTTCTTACTTCCTTTGGATGTTCCGTAACCTCAAAACCGCCTACCTTGGCCGTGCCCGAGGTGGGCAGCGCCAGCGTGGCCAAAATGGACATGGTCGTGGATTTGCCGGCTCCGTTCGGGCCGACGAATCCGAATACCGAGCCTTGGCCTATATCAAGGCTGATGCCCTTCAGCGCCTCAAAAGCGCCGTATCGTTTGCTCAAATCCCTGATCTCGATCATTTATTTAACTTCCCCCTTCAGCGACAGCTCCGGCATTTTGAACATTCCCTGGGTTTTCGAAGTGATAGAGAACCGAATTCTGTTGTCGACGATGTACCGCTTAAGGTTGTCCGTTACCGTAAAGACTCCGTTTTTGCCCTCGACCTTTTCCCAATCGTTCTTCTCGGCATTCCAGATCTCCATTGTCATATCTCCGCCCAGCTTGATTCCTTTAATGGAGAATTCGGAATATTCCACTTCATTCGCCGACGCGAGAAGGAACTCCGCAATCATGCTGCCTTGCCCCAATTCAATGCCATGAGGGTACACGGAGAAATTCGGAGAGTTCATCTGCGTGACTTCCGGATTTACGAAACCGTATGGAATATTGATCTTGCCGTTTTTGCCCCATTCGATCTGCACCTTTTGAGTCCAGAAGTTCAACTGATCGCTGTGGATTGCTTTGCCTTTCAGGGTGTAATTCGTTAAATCATCCTCGCTCCAGCCGAAAACAAAGGCGCTGTTCATCATCGTTCCCGAACGGTAGCTGTAGTTCGACAATATGTCCCGCTGGCGGTTAAATTGATCTTGCTGACTGTAAGGATAGATCAGTCCGGCCAAATCTCCTCCCATGATTTGAACCACCGAATTTTTGTTGTTGGGGATTTTGACGGAGCCTTTACGCGGAATCTCTCCCAATTTGTAGGCTCTGCCGCCGACGACAAGCACGACCTCCTTCAGGTCATTCAACGTTTCATTGGCTACGCTGCCGGTAAGCTGCCCGTTGGAGTCAACCTCCACCTCTACCGCCAGCCGGCCCGTTTCTTCGGGAGTCGGGTTGTCGGCCCAGAATTTGGCTAAAGACCACTGTGGCATATCCCGAAGCTCAAGTTTGGTCTGTTCCTCTTCCGTCCGGATAAAGCTCTTGTTTTCGGCAGCGCCGCCGAATCCGCCGTTCATCCGCTGGGTTTTCAAATACGTGCCCTTTGCAAACTCCAGTTCATAGTTGCCGCTTCTCGGCGTGAACAAGGCCGAAGCCGTAGATTTGACGCCTTTTCCTTGGCCGTCCATTTCGATAAGGTTAATGGTATGCGCCATCTCCTCGGTTTTGTCGGCGGATCCCACCACATATACGGTGCCGCTCGCCACCACCGCGAGCAGCGGGATGAGAAACCAGGCCCATTCCCGCTTGTCCGCCTTCTTCAGGATGAAATACAGCAGCGGTGCCACAATGACGGCATAGGCCAGCAACATCCAGAGAAGCATTTGAAAAGAAGGCATTTTGAGGGATGGAAAATAGTCCAGAACGTAACTCAAATTATCCATCAGCGATCCGAAATAAACGTTTCCGTTCTTTGGCAGTTCATTGCGTAAAATCGAGGCCCAAGCGTTCGCATGTCCAGCCCATGAGCTTACCGGCTCCATTGATACGTCATAAGCCGCGTACCATACTTTCCCTTGCTCCAGGCTGCGCGAGGCGAAAAGCGGCATTTCGGCAGCAGCGGTGTCCACCACCGCTTCCTTTACCGGAACCGCCGTGGAAATCGTAAAGCTTCCATCCAGCTTAAGCGGCTTGCCGCCGAGTTTCTGCAGCTCGGGGAGCTGGGTTACCTCCAAAGTTCCGTTTGATTGCACGGGTGCAATATCGGCAAAAGGAGCCGCCGTTTTGGCATATCCGGCGCCGCCGGACAGAACCAGGGTTCCTCCGGATTTCACCCAGGTTTTGATCGCATCCTGCTGTGCCTTGGACAGCGTATCGGAAGCAAAGTTGTTGATCACCAAAACATCCAGGCCGTCCAAAAGCATGGCATCGCCGGAGATGTCCTCCGCTTTCAAAGGAACGGTAAGCACGCTGCCTCCTTTCCCGTTCAGAACGCTTAGAAAATTCATCGTGTCCTGGTCATCGGACAAGACCCCGATCAGCGCGCCCATCATCGGCGTCTTTTGGACGTATTTTTTCCGGAAGCAAACGGCAACGGTTTTCCGTTCTTGTAGGAGCCTTCGTAGAAGGTGATTTCGTTATTGTCCTTATTGAAAAAATACCCCGGGACTCCGATCGTGATCTCCTTGGCCGTATCCTTGGGAAGCTCAACATGCTTCACATAGGCCGCATCCTGCCCCATGCCGTTCGTGTTTTGAATGCGCACGACGATATCGCCGGAAATATCCCGGTCGCTGGTCAGAACAAGCTTCAAAGGATTCCATTTGTCCTGTTTGATGTTCCCTTTGTAACCAAGCTCCGTCTTGAGTTCGATTTTGGGACCGTCCGCATGGGCCGTGCCGCCCTGCAGCGGATACGGCAATGCCGCCGTCAGGAACAGTACGATTGACAGCATCAGGATCCCTGATAATTTTTGATAAAACGACAAATGATGATTCCCCTCTCCATCTGATAATAACCGCGTACTTTGGCTTTCCGTCCTTTTGCCGCTCCTGCGGTTTGTACCGATTCTTCTATTAATGACGAGTCTTGTCGAGCAAAAGTTTGTACGAAATGCCCGATATAGGCAAAAAAACATCCCGCTCCAGTTTTTGGAGCGGGATGTTTATCCTGATTGCAGCATGCTTGGGGCTGCTCCATTGATGCAGGTCTGCATCCATTATAGAGATGGTTCGAAAAGTAAGCGTCCCTTGTACATGTCAGCCTTTCCGATGGTGGAATCCTTGTAGCCGGTGCTTATCGAACTTATGGTTACCGCCGTTCTAGAATACGACGGTTTTATTGTGGTGCACGAGGATGCGGTCCTCAATATGCCATTTGACGGCTCTCGCCAGAACCACGCGTTCAATCGTGCGTCCGATGCGTTTCAGCTCGTTCACGTCATCCCGGTGGCTGACGCGCTGCACGTCCTGCTCGATGATCGGACCACCGTCCAGCTCCTCGGTCACGTAGTGCGCCGTGGCGCCGATGATCTTGACGCCGCGCTGATAGGCTTGGGCGTAAGGCTTGCCTCCGACAAAAGCCGGCAGGAAGGAATGGTGGATGTTGATGATCCGGTTCCGGTAATGCTCGATGAACAGCGGCGAAATGATCTGCATGTAGCGGGCCAGAATGATCACGTCGATGTCGTCGCCGATCACCTCAAGCTGGCGTTTTTCCGCTTCGGGCTTGGTATCGGCGGTCACCGGGATATGGTGGTACGGAATGCCGAAGGATTCCACGTATTCCTTCATGTCGGGATGGTTGCTGACAACCATGGCGATATCCGCGTCGAGATCTCCCGCCTGCCACTGCCACAGCAGTTCTACGAGGCAGTGATCTTCCTTCGATACGAAAATGGCAAGGCGCTTTTTGCGGGATGTATTGTAAATGTTCCATTCCATGCCGAATTTGCCGGCTACGTCCGCAAAGGATTGTTCCAGATCGGGCAGCTTGCGCTCAAGCTCCGGCAGATCGAACTCGATCCGCATGAAGAACATGCCCCCTGCCGGGTCCATGGTATATTGATCGGACTGAACGATATTGGCACCATGCTGGTGCAGAAAATGGGATACCGCCGCGACGATTCCCGGTCCGTCGGGACAGGCGATGAGCATGCGGGCGCGGTTTTGGTGCTGCTCTGCCGTAGAATGCAGGTTTTGTTGACGTGAATATCCATTCGGCTGTATGTTCCTCCTCTACTCTCTCTATCTTATGGTTTTTAAGCCTGTTGCCCTTGACCGGCCAGCCAAGCTATAATGCGCTGATTCAGCTGTTCTTCCGTGCAATCCGGAAGCAGCCCCGCGTTTGTCGCCATGTCGTACAGGCGTTCCATCGGCTCGCGGGGATCCGCCTTTTTGGCTTTGGCGTCATTCTTAAGCACCGTCCAGGTATCCAGGACAAAGGCGCGCGGATCAATGCCTTCGCCCGCAAAATAAGTTCCCAGTTCACCGACCTGCGTCAGGAATTCGGGACCGAACCGTTCTTCCACATCACCGCGCAAAAGCGCGATTTCGATTTCGTACATCGGCCGCTGGGTTTTGGCGTCCTTCCCGATCCAAGGCGTCTCCAGAATGAACGGGCGGCCCTGCAGACGGTCGTTGTGAACGATCTTGTTAATCGCTTCAAAGCCGATCCAGCCCGTTCCGATCGGAGTATGGCGGTCTTTCGCCGCGCCGAGCGGATTTTTGCTGTCGTTGATATGAACCACGGTAAGACGGTCCAGCCCGATCAGCCGGTCAAACTCGTCGAGTACGCCGTCAAGGTCATTCACGATGTCATAGCCGGCATCATGAATGTGGCATGTATCCAGACAAATGGCCAGGCGGTCGTTGTATTTTACTTTATCGATGATTTGGGCGATTTCTTCGAAAGTGCGGCCCATCTCCGTCCCTTTGCCGGCCATGGTTTCCAGAGCGATTTTGACCTCGGTTTCGTCCGTTCCGCCCAGCACCTCGTTCAACCCTTCGGCGATCCGGTCAATGCCGTATTCGGCATCCTTGTCGGTGTATGCCCCGGGATGCAAAACGATATTCTTTACGCCGACGGCATGGGTCCGGCGGATTTCCTCCTGCAGGAAGCTGACCGCAAGCTCATACGTGCTGGGCTTGTACGATCCTAAATTAATAATGTACGGCGCGTGGACTACGATCTCCTCAATCCCGCATTCTTGCATCAAAGCCTTGCCCTCAGCCAAAAACATCGTTTCGATCGGCTTGCGGCGCGTATTTTGCGGTGCGCCGGTATATATCATGAACGAGCTGGAGCCATAGGATTTGGCCTCCTTCGCCGCAGTCAACAGCCCCTGTCCGGAAAAAGACACGTGGGAACCGATTTTCAGCATGTAACATCCCCCTTTATTCACACAATTATCACCTATTTTAGCCTGATTGCCGAAAGAAATCTAGGAGAGATGAAAAGTAGAGAACGTTTTTATAGAAAGTGAGGAATGATTTATTTAATAGCATTGCGTTCGGGCCCTCGAAATAAAGCTGGAAATGCGCTATACTCATAAAAAAGGTTATTTGTGATCTAAATCATAGAGGTGATATAAAGAATGCTGAACACTGCGCCGGTATTTAGATTCTTGACATCCAGCGCGCCGCCGTCCTGGTTCATGAATACCATCGCGTTCTGGGGTTGGGTCATGCTGGGGCTGATGTGCATCGGCGGATTTTTCATGTTCCGCAAATTTTTGAAAGTCCTGCCGAAGGCTGACGGAAAATCCAAGCTCGATTGGCAGAATTACTGGGTGGAGAAAAGCCGCCCGCTGTGGACCGACGACGCCAAGTCGTTTCTCGACGAGCTTGTCCAGCCCGTGCCGGGACCGTTCCGGGACATTGCCAAGCACTCCATAGCAGCCGAGATCGGGAAGATCGCCGTGGAGAGCGGAGCCGGCGAGGTTACGCGGGATCACTGCATCAAAGGTTATATTGTCGCAACACCCAAGCGGGACTATAAATTCCTGATGAATTTCCTTCATAAAAAAGGAATCGACTACGCGCCATATCAACATCTAATTAATAAGTAACTGTCTGGCTCAACTGCTGCTTTGAGAGAAAAACAGCTAATGAGGCAAGTCCAATCCTTTTCCAAAAGGTAGGCTGGTAGAAGCACAACCACAAGTTACAGCTAAATTGATGGCTCAATCTCTGGTGACCTAATCATACGAAGGAGGCTGTCCAAGATCTCTCTCGGATCTTACGGACAGCCTTTTTTTCATTCGCTTACTCCCGCTCACCTGGCTAGGGCTTTTAATAATCCAAGCTGCCTTGCAAGGGAGATGTTTGGTTAATCACTTTACCTTGTACGTTCGAATGCTGAAGACTATTTTACCTGCCACAAAGCAGGAACGTTAGACGGTTCCCAGCCAAGAAGCGATGTATGCGGTTGGCGGCAAAGGTAGGTCTTGCCTCCATACGTTACTTCATCATTTACTTTATAGCTGACATTGGGAGCCCAAGCTTGAGTGCCGCCTTGAGCATCGGTGGTAACGCCGACGCTGGTGCCGGTCGAGACATTGCCTGCTGCATCCTTTGCCGTCACGGTGAATTGGTAGCCGGTATTTGGTGTCAGATTGTTAATCGTAGCGGTGGTGCCCGTCACATTGACGGTGTTCGTTCCGAAAGAAACCGTGTAGCCGGTGACGGCGACATTATCCGTGGAAGCAGACCAGCTCAAAGAGACGCTGGTTGATGATTTGGAGGCAACCGTTACGTTCGCAGGAGCCGTTGGCGGCTTCGTATCAGGTACCGGAGGGGTCAAGCCGTCCAGATAGGCGCGGTGGCTATTGGAGAATTCAAAATTGTTGAACTTATCCCAATTGACGGACCAGGTCATTACGCCGCGGAAATTCGGATATCCGGTTATACTGCCTCGCGTTTTATAGCTGGGCAGCTGTATGCCTTTGATTAGGGCATCAAGTGCTTTTTGCACCTCGGCTACAGAAGTGAAGCCGCCGCCTGCATTAGGACTGGCCGGCAAACCGAGAAGTACTTGATCCGGACGAAGCGCCGGGAAGAAATGGTTCGAATTTTTGGCAACCGGAAAACCCGTCAGTATCATATCGGCCATAGCGACATGAAAATCGGCACTGCCCATGCTGTGATATTGATCGTCAAGTCCCGTGATTGGGCCGGAATTATAGTTCTGCACCTGCAGCCAGTCAAGAATATCGCGTGTCGCGTAGATGACCGGCAAATACGAACCTGCGCGGTTGTCGCAGCTGATGCAGCTTCCTCCATAGAAAGTATAACCGAGCTGCACGAAGAACGTTTCCGGGGCCATCGTCAGGTAGAAATTATCCGTGCCAAAATGGTCGTTGATCGTGCGCAAGGCCGAAATCAAGTTGACGATAACCGGGGTAGTCGGGTTTTTGAAGTTGCTGTCTCCCGGATTCAAGTAAAGCGAATGGCCTTCAAAATCAACGTCGAGACCGTCAAACCCGTATTTTTCGATTATGGCTGTCACGGAGTTAACAAAATTATTGCGGGCAGCAGTGCTTGGCAGCTGAACTTGCCCATTCTGCCCCCCGATGGAGATTATGACTTTCTTGCCTTGGCTTTGCAGGTAAGCCACGTCTGCTTTAAAATCGGCGTCCGTGTAGTTATATGGAGTGAACCCGATGGTTCCATTCGTTACTCCGGATGTCGGTTCAGCGAACGATACGTTGATGACATCAAACTTGGGAGAGGCGTCACGCAGCTTAATAAAGCCCGAGCCGTTCTCGAAGTTGTGCCAGTAGCCTACCATCGTCTTGCCGGATACGGCGGCATACGCTTTCGGTGGACTCTCCGGAAATTGAAGCAGCGGCAAAACCAGGACGGAAATCAACATTGTAACCCATAGCTTACGGAAATCCATGCATTTGCCAATCATTCGTAATTTGCCTCCTTTACATACATGATGTGAACGCTTACGATTCTTCCCTTACTTCTCCGATTTGAAAGTTCCCCTCCCTTCTTTCGCTTCCATGTCTGATTCGTCGGCTGACGGCGTGACTTGCTCGGCATCATGCATTCTACTCCTTCATTATCAAGAACGGACAAGCGGGACAATAAGGGATAAAATGCAATATAACCGGGGTAAATTTCTCTATTCGATAAAATGAGATGCACAGGATTCGGTCCATGCCTTGATAAGAAAAAATTTTCTCAATTATTCATGGTTCTTTTGCTAATATCCCATATAGTAAATTATTGGAAATAATATCTCTCAACTTTCGCAGCTTGGTCTTTGCTTTCAAATTTCCGCCTGAAGTATCGACTTCCCTCATATATCCATCGGGGCATGCATTCGCAAAGTTGCGTTTAATTTGAAAAAAACGCAAGGAAACAAGGATAACAAAAAACAGGTCAATTATGGTGGTATCTACCATAATTGACCTGTCCGATGTATCGGAATAGCGTTATTTAGGGTATAAAGTTCAAGCATTGATGTACGTACTAACAAATTTGTGAATTCTTCACATGGGCATTACATGAATTTTATGTGTTATAGAGTGGGTGTTGGATTCATTCGGACGGGTAGCCCACCACCAGGCAGGTAATACTCACCAATTTTTGTGAATTTTATTTTTTATTGTATTGATATAGCCTTGGTAAGTCTCCTTCTGTTCATCGAACATCCAAATATCCGCTAAATCTATCAAGTCGTTCTTTTCAACATTTTCAATCATTCTATCCAATTTGCTCTTATATGCTGAAAGTATATCCGAACTAACAGATGACAACTTTTCCATCAATTCCATTGAATCAATATCAGCATAGAAGGGTGTATTCTGTTCATCAATCCTTTCAATAATTTCAAACGTCGCTAAATCTGTAAAAACATCCTGTCTAATACAACGAATCAAATCGAAGTTTGATAACTCACATAAACATTTACCTATAATTTCCAAGTACCACACAGGTAGCGACATATCAGAAAACTTTGTTGCATTTTGCACTACACTTTCATATTCTTCATCAGTCAAATACTCTTTTAATGTCTTTTTTCTATTAATCATATACATTACTCCAATCATTATTTAGGTGGAAACACTCCGCCATGTGGATCAAACATAGTTTCAATTTTTTCAATTGTAGCGTTTACCTCATTCAACTTAGATGTGTAAAGTTGTCGAAGTTCAGCATCTAAATTAGGATTTTTAAGCATCCCTTCCCAACTTCTTTTTAAATCATCTAAACCACGATATGCATCAGAAACTTCTTGAGCATGATCATAATAACCTCCACCTCTACTACTGCGTCCGCCACGCTTTGTGCTTCTTGAAAATCATCAAAGAATCTTCGTTGTGTCGTTCCATCCCATAAGAGCATCATCATAGTGATTTGTGTATTAAGATGAGAAGTTATCATTCCCAGGTGTTCAGAAGCTCCAGCAAATTGATCCGAAACCTTTAACATAACTTCAGGAGGAACAAGTATTTTTGACATAATCGACCTCACCAATATTTGGTAATAACTAATCTTACATCTTTACAAATGTTTGGAAAAGGTCCGCTGGTTATAGTTACATTTCACTATAAATGCTGGCAGGAAGTTACTGTTTCACTGTAATTGCCCACACTAAGGTCCTAAAATAAAGACTTCAAGAATGTACTGAAGTTTCATCTGTGTTTAGTAACTTTCTTAAGTTATAATCAAACTTGCATTTTATCGTGAATCTTCATTATCCTCCTCCCCCCCCCTCTTCACTCTCTTTCTTCTTCGTAAAGCATCATTCCTTAGGTTTCAGTTATGTCGTTCATGTAATCGTCAACAGTGACCTCATATCTAGCCTCTGCAATGTTTTCATTTGAATAGATCGGAACATGCAATATCAACAAGCATGAAACGTATACCGGTCTCCCGCAATGATAAACATGTCCCCCTCCTGAAGCGGATATTCCTTGTAGGGGACCATCGGCTCGTCTTTCAGGATCGTGCCGTTTTTCGAGCCGAGGTCTTTGATCACGTATCCGTCGGAACTTCGCGAAAGCTCCACATGCGCTCGGGATATGCCCGCCGTCCGGGCTACATACTGGGAGACCTCCGCCGATCTGCCGATAATGAAATGCGGCTGATTCAGCTCTACCCGTTCCATGCCGCCCTGTTCCGGAAAGGACACCTCCAAGTAAGCAGACGGTTTATTGGGGCGCTCGAAGGTTCCGGCATGGCCCCTGTCGGCATCCGGCTGAAGAAGGACCGTGCCGCCATCATCTGAGGAAGTCAAAAGCTCCGTCCGGCCGCCAAGTGAACGGTAGTAGTCTTCCTCGTCGGTTCGTCCGGGGAAACGCTCCTCTATCTTCTGCTCAGCAGGAAGTCTATCCATAAGGCTGCCATACTCCTGGCGAGGCATCGGACCGTTCCCGTCCACGCGGGAAAGTTCAGGGTCATTTTCCTTGCGCCAGGGCAACGAAACCTTGGAAGGGGACGCATTCCATCTCCATTCTTCCCCAAAATTATCATCATCGGATGCCTCCTCCTTCTGCCTTCCTCTTCCCTGCAGAAAACCGGTTAGCTTGTCAGCCTGAAACCGGAAACGCTTCTTCCCTGCTTCCCCCCCGTAATCCAGCTCCTCGGAATCCAATCCGGTTAGGGGGATAGAGCCGGAGTCCGCAGAACCGGAGAGTCTGCCGATTTTCCCTTTCCAACCCAGTACCGAAACAACGCCGAGGACGCACGTAGCCACGACGGATATCCCCAGCATCCCCCCGCTTGGATTGTCCATATATAGAAATCGCCAAATCGCGGCCATCCCAAGAAGGCCCCCCAAAAGCCAATAAGTTCTCAGAGAGGAAGCCGACGTGACCTCGTCCGAATAATCTTCATCGAATCCTGCACCTTCCCGCTCTCCCGTTCTCTCCGGATCGGATAATACCCTGCGCTTCAACCCACCTTCAGATTCCGGCATCACCTTTCCCTTTGAGAATGTCGGAATCTCGTTCCTTCTTTGAGGTAAGTCCTGTCTTCCGCCTGTTTGACCGTGAGGCCAGCGATGACCCGGATACGGCTCTCGGACATCCTGATCGGAAACCATCCCTCCCGATTGCCGACTCCCCCGCGGAGCAGAATACGTAAATATTGAATCAGAGCGGGCTTCATGGTCACCGTTCTTGCCTGCTACAACCGGGATACGGCTTATACTCGTCCACGCCCCGCTCGCCTGTCCATCCGGGACAGCCGGGGCCGAATATCCCACATTCGATCCGGGGCCCGCTGCATGCCTGCCACTTCCATCATGTTCTTCCCGCAGGCGGTTGCCATCCTCTCCCGTCATAAGCTCGATCAAAAGGCGTTTTAAGCCATTAAGATTAAACTCTTCACTGCCGCAGTACTGCATCAAGGTTTGAACGCCGCCGCCCTTAAGCTCGGATACGTAAACCACAAGCCTGGTCAAAAAATCCCTGATCTTGGGACCCGTCGCTTCCTCAGGCTTGCTTACGTCACCTTGGAGCGGCACATAAGTCAAATACAGCACTCCCATGCGCAGCGACCCTTCTATGAACATGTAGTCTTCATCCAGAATGTACTGCTCCGGTCTAAGCATGTACATCGCGCTGTCCTGCAAAGCCGAAACGACCTGCAGCAGAAGTCCGTAAAACTCCGTCAAGGTGAGCTTTTCGCATTTTAGGGATTGGGAAAGCATCTTTTTACCGGTGATGTTGTACTCCAGCGTGACATGATAATCCATCTCCTTGATGTATAGCGGCAGCATGTGGGGAATCCTGGATGAAAGGATCATTTCCTTCTGGACCCGGCTGATCTCGCTGGAACTCACCCCTTCGGCACGGTCCAGCACCATAAAGGTTCCTCCATTTTGCACAAAATCCCTTTTCAGCCCGAACAAGGTCCATCCCTCCTTAAATCTGATAAAAATATGCCCAAATGACGCCCGGCAGTACAGCCAGCATAAAAGGAAACCGAAGGTGATCCTGTTTGCCGCTGTTCCATGGAGACAAACTGCCAAGCATAAAGACGCCTGCGGCATTCCCCGCCATCCTTTTCATTCGCTTGAAGGTTTCCCTGCGCCGGATCAAGATGACGAGTCCGATGACCCCGGCGCACAAAACGGAATAAAACACCGCATGCAGCGTAAACCACAGTCCGCACCATGCTCCGATTCCACCGAACAATTTCACGTCCCCGGCTCCGACGGCACCGACAAAGTACATGAGAAGCACCGCAAAAAATCCCCCGGCCATCCCTTTAAGCGAATACAACAGCCCTTCCGCCCCGCCGGTTAATCCAAAGTACGCCATGCCCAGCACCATTGCGGGAATCGTAATCCAATTCGGTATTTTCATGGAACGAAGATCCGTGATTAAAGCCGCCGCCAAAAACGCCGCGCACATTGCGTAAGCAACCGTCACTGCATTCCCTCCTTTCTCCAAACAGGTCCCTACTGCCGTTCAACTACGGTAAACATGACTTCCAGCCGTTCACCCTGCGCCGTTTCAATAACGAACGGCCACGTTCCGGGGGTGGTATTAAAGCCGACGTTCCATTCCCATTCGATATAGCCGTTTTCGTCCGCCGTTTTCCAGCCCAAATATTTCGCCGTGCTTTGACCGGATTTATAGAACACGGATAGCTGGGCCGAAGCTCCAGGCGCGATCTTCGCCCGTACCTTTGCCTGCTTGCTGGCAACCGCCGGATTCGGCTTATCCAATAACTCAATGCCGCTCTCCTTCCCGCCGTTTTGCCCCGTCCCGCCGCCTCCGCCTTCGCCGGTATCCCCAATCCATAATCTCTCCTGCGACTTGGCCTGCAGCACGATTTTTTTGCCGATAAACGGGACCTGAATCGGCAGCTCATAACTGACCTCGATTCCAAAGTAAGGATGCTCGCCGCTTTTCAGATTCGGTACCGATACATTGGAAACATGAATGCGATCATAATCCAGCAAACCGCCGGGCATAAACGGCTTTAAGATCGGCTTGATGACCGGATCCAGCAAAACCTCGGCTGTCTCGTTCTTCAACTGCTGAAGCGGTTCATCTCCGGCTGCCGCCGCGTCCTCAATCCATTGATTGACCGGCGATGGAAGGGACGAGCTGTACTGGGAAGCCCAATCCCGAAGGGACAGCTTGGGAATTTCCCAATGGGAGGTTTGCGTTCCGCCGCCCGTCTCCGCCCCGTTTCCGGATGAATCCCGGTTTACGGCAATCGATACGGGATAGATATGGGATGCAACCGTCTTTACGGCATCCGACACCGTACTCTGCAAAGCCGTCCAGATCAGCGTCATTTGAACGATATAAATGAGAAAGATAACAAAAAACATAAACAGCGGCAGCACAATCGATGCCTCCACAACCATGCTGCCCCGTTCGCAGAAAACCGCTCTTCTCCGCCTGTCCTTCAATCCGATTAATGCTGTTCGCTTCATTCCAGAACTCCTAGTAGGAAAAATCGGCTTTACGGGTGACCATGTAACGGCCTCCCTCCACCCGGTCGGCTCCGCTGCCCAATACGGTCCCGAGCGCTTTCGTTATCCCCGGCAAAAACCATAAACGCATGCCCATAACGATTTCTCCCGCAGCATAAGTTCCCCTTTCCGCGGGATTCACTCCCGTATTCAATCGAATGAGGGCCAGCATACGGGACATTTTCTTCTCGTTATTGCTGTGTACAAACAGAAACACGCGTAAATGGTCCCTGTACGTCACTTCGACCGGCATGTACTTCGATAATTCGACCGAGCCTTTTTGGCACAGGCGAATCATGTCCTCAATTGCTTTCTCGACCCCGTATAATATCGCAGCAGCCAGTATCAGCAGCGGATTTCCCATTTTGCTGTTGACGATAAAGCCCTCCATCGTCCGTATGGCCAGCCTGGAGGCGAAAATTTCTCCATAGGCCGCAGCAATATTGCCTGCAGGGTTATGAAATCCGTAAAGAATGTACTCCACTTCCTGATTGGATATCGCAAATTCGTCACTAAGACTGGATAGGGATGAGGGATCCTTTACGGCATCTGCCAGCCGGGTAATGTCAAAATGCTGGAAGTAGTGCACCGCGTATTCATTCTGAAAAAGCTCATCCCTAATGCCTTCGAGGAGAACGCCCATAGATCCGTAAGCATCATCCATCCCATCCATCGAGGACTTCCCTGCATCATAAGGGTCGCTGGGCAGAGCTTGCCCTTGAGGAGGAGCCCCCCCTTTCCCTTGATTGAAGGAAAGGCTTTCGTCATAGTACCGCTGCAGCTCCCGGAACTGCTCCATCATTTCGCTGCTGCCCTGATTTCCGCCGCTGATCGCCTCAATCACCTTGGCTGCCTCTTTCAGCTTGAGCTGTGCCTTCTTTTCCGTCTCCTTTCGTTCCTTATCCGAGGAACGAAACTGCTCCAGCAACGCCATCTCACGGTCAAGCACATTGTCTTGGCCACGCTCGCCGTACTTTCTCAAGTAATCCGCAATCTCCCGGCTTGCACTTAGGACGGATTCCTTCATTCCTGCTCCCCCCATGGAAGAGAGGAGAGAAGAAACACGGCCTTCGACCGATGCCCAATTGCCTTTTTGGTTATCTATTTCCGCCTTCAATCCGTTCATCAATCCATCGCTGTGAATCAGTTTCTCGGCTTGCTGCCGGATAGAGCGAATCATCTCCGCATCTCCAAGATCCGAGTTGTCCGAACCCGGCGTTCGGTTTCGGCTCACCTGATCGTACCCTTCAGTTTCCTTTCGGTTTTCGGCGTCCTTGATGACCTGTTTCATTTGTTCATTGATCTCTTTGGCTTCCTCCCACAGATCGGCGGCTTCCTTCAACCGCTTCTCGTGCTCTTTCCGTGCTTTGGCCGCCTGTTTCGAAATCGCTGATTCCATGGACGACACCCCTGATAAATACGATTCAATGAGCGAGGTATACAGCTTCTCTTCTTCGGGAGGCCGCCCAGCATCCTCCTGCGACTTGGCAACATAATCGTTATACTGAGCGGCGGCGTCGGCCGCGCTGCCGATACCGCCGCCCAAGTCTTCATCAGGTATGGCGGAACCCGGCGGATCCATAATCAGCCGGGATAAAGACGCGGCGCTTTCTCCGGCTTTCCGCTGCTTGTCAAGCATGTCATCCAGGGCTTGTTCCCTTTTGTCATAGAGCTTCCTCAGCTTCTTCAATATATCGACGGTGTTGGACGCTTCCTTCATCGACTGCGACAACGGCTTGAATTTGTTGACGAGTTCCAATGTAAAATCAATGGGAGCCTTGTACTTCATATCCTCGCTGATCTGGCGATTGAAAATTTCGTACTTGCCGATCGGGCGCTGCAGCTCAAGTCCCGAGCTGTCCAGTTCCAGTGGGAGCAGCTTGAAGGCGTCGCTTCTTTCGCCGGGACTCAAACTCTCGTTAAGCATCCTCCCCATGATCAAGTCGCCTCCCGTCTCCCCGAAAGCATACAGCCCGTATTCCTGTTGAAGCTGCTGGTCATACGAAGACATCACCGAACGGACGGCGGCATGAGCCAGCCTCTCGCTTTGCACCTTCATCGCCCCAATTCGTGCATAGTCAATAAATACCGCCGTAAACATAAACACCACGGACAAAGCGATAATCAAAAAGATGGAAACCGATCCCTGCGTGTTTCTTAATCTCTTCCTGGTTAACCCTTGTGCCGATCTCACCCATCCGCTTACACTCCGCCAGGAGCCTTGCACCTTCTTTTTTCTGCAATCTCTTCCCGTCACTATTTTCGCCCCCCATACTGCCGAAGAACCTCCGAGGCCGTCCCCGGATCGGTTCGGTGACCGCCAATCCCCTTGAACTTTGAGCCGTAATAGCGCATAAGTTCCACCGTCCGGATAAACTCGACCGGATCGACGATAACCGACGGGGAACTAACCTGAAGCTCCAATCCTCCAGGCATGACTCTTGCCAAGGGTGTTATGGTTTCAGGCCAGGATAATTCGGTACTCACTTTTCTCAGCAGCACTTTATTGTCATAGCTGATCTCCCCCCGCATGCCATGCGGTGCCGCTTGAGCCGCTTTGGACATTTTCACCATCGGCAACTCGCCGCCGTCAGAAACCTCGCCAGGAATGGAAAAACGGCTTGAGTTTCCCGTGTTCCCCCACCCGAATAAGGTACCGAGCAAATGGTCATCCGTCAGCCTCCAATACAGCGGATCATACATCCCCTCCGGGACGCTCCCGTTGACCGCTTCCTTATGGCTGTTATCCCAGCTAAAGGCTGAGCGTTCCGATACGGCAGAGGAGGCTTGGACAAGGAATGATTTTTGATAAATATACAAACAAAGAAACAGAAGCAGCGCGACGACCATTAGCACGATCGGCAGAACAAGAGAGGCTTCAATCGTGAAGTTCCCCTCGTTGTTCTTCCAGATCCCCGGCCTACTTAAGGAATTCCTGGCTTTTCTTATCAACATTTCCGAGCAGGTTATTGATCAATTCGGTAATTTGTTTTTTGAACAACAGGGCGATGATCAAAATCACGACGATAATTAGGATCACTTCCAGCGTTCCCAATCCTCTTTCATCTTTCCAAAAGGCCTTTAACTGATTGCTAATGAACGGAAAAAACATCGTTTGACCCATCCCTTCTACATGTTAATCATCATTAAAGCCGGAGTTCCGATGAGCACGATAACCACCATAAAAATAACGACCATCGGAAACACCAGCTTGGACGAAGCCTGCTCGCCCCGCGTGCGAGCAATCGCCTTCCTTTTTTCCCACAGCACCCGGGACAAATCCCGCAGCGCCAAAACAAAGTCATTCCCACCGCGCCTGAAATTCAGAAGCACCGTGGTGGTAAATATGGACACCTCCTGCACGCCGCATCGCTTGCTGAACTGCTCGAACGCCTGCTGAAAGGAATCCCCGCCCTCCCATTCGGCCACCATGATGCTCAGCTCTGCATACAGGGGATGGCTGTCCCCCTTTTTTTGACCGACGCAATGCAGGAGCGCTTTTTGAACCGTTTCTCCTGCTCCCACAAGCAGGACCATCTTATTCATCAGCTCGGGGAGCTCCATGACGATCTCCTGTTCGCGAACCACCACCTTCTTGCCAAGATCCTTTACCATGGAAACCGGCAAAAGAAGGCCAAGAAGAGTTCCCCCCAATAACCCGGCCGGCTGTCCCGTTACCATGGACCACAAGCACCCGCCTGCCAGGATTAACCAGCCGTAGGCCAGCGCTTCCGCCATAAAAAGAAGAGTCATTTCCGGGCTGCGCCGCTGCCCGTAAATCTTTTGGACCGATCTCTGAATCCGGTAAAACAATATCGGAAATCTAATCGGTACCTTGGCTCGCTCCAGCAACCATAACAGCGGCGGCGTCAGCCCCCGCAGACGAAGGCCTTCCATCGGCAGCCTGCTGTAATTCCGGTATCGTCCGCCGCCCAGCTGATTCAGCACCACCCAGCCTCCCACCAGCAGAACCAGCAATCCTCCGCACAACCATGCCAGCAAACGAAGTTCACCTCCTAAACCTTAATGTTCATCATTTTCGTAATCCACCAGAAACAACCGCATAGAACGGCCAAGGCAAAAGTGGAAATGACGATTCCGGCTCCGCTGTCATGCATAGGCTTCATATAATCCGCCGCGGTAACATTCATAAACAATAGAAGAAGAAAAGGAGCGGCAAGCAAAGCTTTGGATTCGAACTTTTTCTGGGCCACCATAACCGAAATTTCCTGCTGAATGTCCAGTTTCTCGCCGATCACGGAGGACGTGCGCCGAATGACCTCCACAAGGTCTCCCCCGGTTCTTTTGCAGGTCGCAAACACATCCGCAAAGTTCGTAATATCCTCCATGCCCGCCCTGCGCGCAAAATCCTGTAGGGCGGATTCGACCGGCTCGCCGATTTCAAGGCGGGCCGTAATCACCTTTAATTCGAAAATCATGTCATTGCCGGCTGCCGGATCCAGCAGCATCAGGTCTTCGGCCGCATCCCGAAAGCCGTTCTCTACGGACCGGCCTGCCGACATGGAGGAGGATAGGGAGTACAATGCCTGTTTAAAGTGAAGATTCAGCGCGGCTCTCCGCCGCTGCAGCAGGTACTGCCTCCAAAAACGGGGGAGCATGAACCCGCAGGCAGCCAGGACGAGCGACAGAATCACATTTTGATAAAAAAGATAGCCTATGCCAAAAAAAATGAATCCGCCAACGGCAATGGAACCGACCCGCTGTCCTCCAGATAATGGATAAACGCGGTAATCGGGAAGATCAGGCCTCCCGGGCGGCGGCTGTCCCGCATTCCTATGTTTTAAGGGAGATCGGACCTTGGAGCCCCAATTCCCTCGTCCCGGGGCGGCCCCTTTTGGCGTTCCGCCCACAGCCGCACCATGTCCTGCAGCCCCTGCAGATCTCCCATTGCGTCCTTCATGCATTCACATCCACCTCTCTTTGCTGAAGCGGCCAAGACGTAACACCCGCCATATGAAGCTTGGCGGTATGGATCAACGTATTGCCGCATGCTTCAAGGCAGCCCGATACCTTTCCGCCGGATTCCCCCGTTTCCACAAATCGGTAGAGCGGATTGATCATCACCTCTCCCCCGTTCATTCCGGCAAGCTCGCTGATCTCCGTCACCCGGCGGGATCGGTCGCGGAGTCTGGATAAATGGACAAAAATATCGATCGCCGAGCTGATCTGCTTCCTGACCACCTGTACCGGAAGCTCCGCGCCGCTAAGCACCATCGTTTCCAGACGGCTTATCATATCGGCGGTGCTGTTCGCATGCCCGGTTGAAAGGCTTCCATCTTATATAAAATGGTACTCATAAAGATAAAAAAAGAGCCTGCCAGTTACGGCAGGCCCAAATATCAACTTGCTTTATTTTTCTCAATTACAACTTTCTTCTTTGTATTGTATTCCAAGCATGCCCTTTCGATTGCTGCTTTGATTTCGTCTTCGCTCACCTTAATATGAAACTGGCCTAATTTGTTCGACGTGTATTTAAAAGCTTCATCGTATTTACCATTACTGCCGAGTTCCTTGAAATTAGTCTCAGCAATCGCAAATCCCTCCGATGCAATCCGGTGCAACATTTCATTCTTAATAAACGATAGGATTTTTGTTTTCAGGAGACCGTAGCCAATTAGCAATCCCAGCACGATAAAGGTGATAAGGTCCTGTACTATTGTTGTAACGATTGGCTGCATAGCGTCCATGATGTTTTCAAGCATCGCATACCCCTCCTTATTTTTTAAAGATATCTACTCGATTCGGTTCTTTCTTGTCCCAAAAGATCCGGGCACCCAGCAACTTTTTAAGGTCTCGGGACCACACATAACCGTTGCCTCCGATATTCTGCGTCTCAACATCAGTCCCATTAATGTTTACAATCCCATTTTTGTATACGATCCGGCCTCCCAGCAATTCACCGATTGGTTGTGATGGGATCCACGTCTTGCCTTTAATGTTATAGCCGGTGTACCGTTCAAGCTTTCCAGCGTGGACGGTGATCTCCATTTCCTTGTGGGGTACAGCAGGTGGCGGTGCAGGTGCCTCGACCGTAATGCCAAAGTATTCGTATATCCCGGCGACAATCGCGTCGGCTACACGGTCCTGAAAGGCTGGGTCGAAGAGTTTCTTTTCATCCTCAGGGTGGTTGATAAAACCGATTTCCAGCAGGACGGCAGGCATGGTGGTCTCCCGGGTAACGTGTATGTTCTGGTACTTCACACCGCGGTCTTTAAGGCCTGTGGCGGCTGCTACGTGCTTATGGATGATGTTCGCTAGGGACTTGCTTTCCTCTCGCGTGTAGAGCGTTTCCGTGCCCGTTGCGCTGCCGACTTTGCCCGTGCTATTGGCGTGGATAGAAATAAATCCGTCCACTTTTTGTTTATTCGCCATCTTAGCCCGGTCCTTGAGTTCTACAAACGTATCCTTGTTCCGGGTGAGGACCGGCGTCACCTTCTTGTCCCTTTTCAGCCGCTGTTCAACCTTAAGTGCCATGGTGAGCGCGAAGTCCTTTTCCTTCCTTCCGCTAGGTCCTTGCGCTCCTGGATCATGACCACCATGTCCGGCGTCAATTACCTTCTTTAATCCTTTCATCTTTCTTTCCCTCCTTGGGTGATTTGCCTGGGCGGTACCCATTGGTAATAACTTGGATAATATATTTGAGCTCTTCTGATCCTGAGGCCATGATTTCGTCGTAGATCCATTTCTTTCGCACGGCTCGATCCCCATTTCGTTCATGATCATTTCGATATTTCGCATTATTAAAAGCTGATTTCCGATATACGCTTGGACATCGTTGTCTTCTTGAAACATAAAAGGCAGGTACTTTCTCAGCCGTCTTTTCATCTTTTTCTGTTTGAGAATTAAAATAACGATCATCCCTAGTGAGCTTAAGGCGACGCCGTTTTTGAGAAAAATATTTATGAGATCAAGAAGAAAGTCGTAATCGAACATCGTCCACCACCGGCACGAAGAGTAGGTCGCGCACATCAGACCCGAGGAATCTTTCAATTATATTTAAGCATTCCTCCGAAAAGTCACTGACCATGTATTCGGAACGATCAAACTTGATATAGTCCATGATTCCCCCAAAACAAAAAGAGCCCAAGGGATGCTTTCCCTGGACTCTTCTTGACCTATGCTTTAGGATTTTGTAGTTAGAATTTACCATGACACCAAATCAAAGTCAATCCTTATAAGGCACCCTACCATTAGCTATTTCAATACCTTTCTGTGCTAACTGGTTAATTGATTCCTGCATCTGACGCAATTTCTCACGCTTTTGTTTCTTGTCTATTTTGGTGTCGCCCTCTAATTCCCGCATTTGCGTACGTATTGATGACATGTTTTCGCTGATTTTCCCAAATTGTTTTCTAAGACCGTCATGGTACCACTTCGGTAATGGCTTGTCCTTTCTGTCAACAAAGGCTTGATCGAGCTGATCTTTATAGTTGTAGAACTCGGTAGAAAGGTCATTAGAATATACAGGGTCCACGCTCATATTTTGAACAAATGCGTTCCCAAATGATTCGAGGGCATTGTTTCCTTGACCTGCAGGAGACATCATGGGGAGACCAAGTTGGCCAATAACACCAGTGTACTGACGAATTAGATAATCTAGCTGTTTTGGTGATGTGTTAGTTTTCTCTCCAATCCATTTGGAAAGAGAACTTGTCCGAGCGTCACTTTGAAGATCAGGGGACTTACGTTCCAAATATCCAGGCACGATCGGAGCATCGGCAAAGTTTCTGTTTTGGGCTACGTTAAAGAAAGGACCCAGAGTTGTATCCCCCATTACCCCAAGTGCTTTATCTACGATGCTTCCGTCCTTGAATGCCCCAGAAACACCAGGAGGTAAAAAGGTTGTTCTTAAATGATCCGAGAAATCTCGGAACGCTGCAGGGTCTTCATCCTGTAATTTCCTCATTAGCCTTTCAGGTATATCAGCAAACAGCGCCCCTAACTCCTGCGGTTTAGCAATTCGGTAGAAAGTTCCATCTCCTTTCGGAATTAAAATGAAACTATCCTTGATTCGGTTGCTGGTCTTCTGATAATTGGGGTCATCATGATTGACTGCATAGGCCACCAAAGAAGGGATAGTGATGGTTAAAACCGATTTGATTGCTGCTTTGACAGGATCGTCTTTGTACATTCTCGCAAACCTGTCCATCCCCTGTATCGCAGCATTGAAGTAAGGGAATACCTTATCAAGCTCACGTGTTAAAGTCCCTCTCCTTTTGAAGTTAGTTGTTAGGTCTTGTGCTTCATAAATTGCCTTCATCAACTGTGATTCATCACCAGTACCATTTTTAGAAATGCGCTTGTATTCGGCTAGTCGTGGCGCAGACTCTATGGCGTTCATCATATTTTCTAAAGCCGACCAAGCCCTTGGGACAACACCCTTAATGGGATTCTGAGGCAATACCGATCTTTTGCTTTGAGCCAATAAATTTCTATTGGCAGCAACAGATGACGAGTGCCCTCCGCCTAACGACTTATATTGTCGATACAGGTCTTTATTGCGAATAATTTGAATAGAAGCATCGGCAAGGTCGAATATGAATCTTAATGGATTGTTTGTAGACTTTGATGCAACATAAGCTTGCGGAATATCTCTGAAAACATTTCGGGTAATGTTGAAAATCGGGTTCGCACCTGTAGTCAGCATCTTCATTTTATTAGTGAACCAACCTATAGCATCAAGAAGTTTCCCGCCTGAATCCGGTCCCAATGCAGTAATGGCCTCAAGCAAAGATTTATCATTGATCTTTACATGTACCGGCTCGCCGTTAACAAGGACACGCACAACATTGTCTTTATCCAGTTTCGTACGTTGCATAACCTTGTCGAAATCCTCGCTGAAGCGTGAAAGCAATTCTTCGATTCCATCCTCGCTCATCATGATTTTGGTTATGTCATCAAGCCTTTCTGGTTGCTTCACAATCTCGGCAAAATCCTTGAATGCCTCTGGATTCTGCTCTATATTCTTTATGAACTGTTGCATGACCTGATTTCGTTTTGCGGCTTTTACATAGGTGTCCACATTTTCGATAGTGGCCTCAATTGGACTTATTATCTGCCGTTGAGAGCCTCCTTTTTGATACCCCTTAACTGGCGTAGATACATTTCCGTATCCGCCTGATTTACCGCCAAATCCCTTCCCTGTTTTTTCAAGGTCCGTAAAGTATCGTTTGTTCGGGATATAGTATGGATTCGCATCAAACCATGCCTTCGCCTGTTCAGGAGTAATCATGCCAGTTTCCACAAGCCATTTGTTAACCATGTTTTTATTAAAATCGTATAACTGGTCAGATACTTCTTTGAATTGCGGAAATTCGGCTTCGTAATCATCGATTTTATTCTTCCCAACCTCAGGAGTCCAATTTAGTTCGTCGCGAAACACCTTTTCCTCTCGTTTAGATCGAGTAATTGCATGTTTGTTGATAAGATAATCTTCAAAATCAACAAACTTACCTCGGGGCAATTTAGTAAGTATATCTTTTAAAGAGTCACTAACCACGTTACCACCCTTGTCCACCAATTTATCGGTAACAATTTGTCTGGATATCATATCGGAACCACGAGAGCTAAGGGCTAGTTTATGGGTGCTTTCTGAAGCGTCAAGAGGCTTTCCTAACACCCGTTCTGTCAGTTTATCGAATTGATTAAGAGAGTGTACGTCATCTACCAGAGCAGTATACATTCTGTTAGCAGTACCGCTTAATTTTATCGGGTCCATTTGTGCTCTCGATCTGATTTGCGACTTGGTATCTGTCTTCAAATTGTCATATGGACTTAACCTCTTATTGAGCGCCGAGATCCCTAAATTTGCATTGGGGGAAACTTCTTGAAGACCTTCTTTAATGGATGAACCCGTATTTTTTAACCTACCGCTTAAGCCTTTTGCCACTCCAGGCAAAGAAGAAATTATCGGATCACCTACAGCCCCAAGCCCGGCCCCTAGTGCGGCATTACGTAGGATATCTTGGTTGCTGTCCTGCCCCTGTACAAGCCCTTGGGCCACGCCACCGACGGTTCCTGTGATAGCGCCCTCTAGGCTTGTGCGTGCCAACCTATCTGCCGTAGCCGTAGACATCCGCGGCATGGTTGAGTTGATGCCGTATGAGAGCGCCCGTTGAGCTTTCTGTCCGGCGTTTGTGCTTAGAGCGCCGCGCGCAACGTTAAGTGGACCAGTTAAAAGGTTCTGTCCCTTGACCCCGGCCGCAGCTGGGTTAAATGCCATGCCAGCGACGCCACCGACCGTGCCCAGGATGTCCGCAGCCTTATCTGCTGCCGCATTTCCGGTGGTTGCCGGTCGGGCCGACGGCGTACCGAGAACCATTTCTCCCCCGGTGCCGACCGCCCGGGTGACAAAACTCCCGGGGTCGTTACCGTACCATAGCCAGTTGTTCGCCTTGGCAAACGGTCCAACGGTGTAATCATATACGTTTCCCCAAAAGCCGGCTGGACGCTTCTCTTCAATCGCTTGAAGACCCTTTTCGTACTCTGACTTCTGAGGCGGTGGTGGCGGGCCGAAGATAGGTTTAAATTGGACGCCCGACGCCTGTTCCCATGTTTGCTTCGCCTGCTTGTCTCCTACGGTAGCGCGCATAAGGGACGATTTTAAAGGGTTAATGTCGGGAAAATTCTGCATTGTAGTTCCTGCATGGGCAGTGCTCGGCTCCGGTTCAAGAGATCGATTTCGGATAGCGTCAAACATCGATGTCTCTTGAGGTTCTGGCTTAGGTGAGTAGACACGTTCTAATACACGCTTTTTTGCCTCTTCGCCTCGTCTTATTCGATTACGTATTGTGTCAAATTGACTAGCCATTTAGCTGCCTCCTAGCATTCTGTAATACCTTGTCACCCCACTTACCCAATGATTGTTAAGGCCGGTCGGATCGTTCGACGCGCCAACCGGAGCATATTTCTTCTGAATTTGTGGGATTGTGGTAAGCCCTTGATCGAAGTATAGTCGTTTCAAGTTTGATGCCATCCGATCTATTCCCTCATCGACACTACCGAACGTCATCAGTCCGTTTTTTCCCATCATACCGCCGACGTTATTCTTTTTCCTGACAGCGTTACTTGAACCGTTTCCGGTCTCATGAATCGCAATAGCGGCCAACAGTGCAGGGTCGATGCCGTATTTCTTGCCTGCAGCAGCAAATGCATCACCTTTACCTTTAAGCGCTCCACTTAACGTCTGATTCAATGTAGCCCCACTAGCCGAGGAAGCTGTGGGGCTACTCAGTTTCCCGAGGAGCCTCCATACTTTTTCATCAAACCGTCGATCTCGGACTTGGTCATGCCGAGCGATTGCAAGATTTGATTAGTCTCCTTGTCACTCAGGCCGGAGTCTACGACGTTGAGGAACATCTGCTCACGTTTTGTCGGGTCCTTTGTGATCTGGCTTCCTGTCTTCGTTTTGATCCCGGCTTCATCTGTTTCATACACCGGATCAGTGTATAGTCCTCTCATGCTCTGTAGGACCTGGTTAGCTGTTAAACCGCCAGAAGAACCGTTTGGCTGGTTAGCCATTTCATATTCCATTTGAACCCACAAACGGGCGTTATCGTCTTGTCCCATTGCGATTTGAGCATTTCTATAAGCCTGATCATCCTGTCTCCGAAGCTGATCCATGGCGTAACCAAGGCCAAACTGACGATTATTTTCGTCAAATTGTGCTTGCCATTGTGTGTCTGCAATGGTGTCTCTAGCCTTACGATAAGCGAATTCCTCAAGTAATTGCTTATTGTTGAATGCTTGTTGCTGTGCATCCATGGTTAACGGAGTATTAGGATTTTGGGCCTGACGGTAAAGTCCCATCCAATCATCCTGCGGTCTAATAACCCGGCCTGTTTGGTTGCTGACCATGCCTGCCGCATCCATGTTGGATTGTTTCTTCTGCAGGTCTAGTTGCTGCCCTTGAAGCGTCCGTCCTGGGTTCACCTTACTTGCTGTGTTGTAATTGACGTTGGCGCCAAACTGAGAAGCGTCAATTCCCATCATGCTAAGTTCGTTTCGAATCACGTCAGCTTGCTTGCTAAGCGCTGTACGCTGATCTTTTGTAATCCCCTTTGTCTCCGCCTGTTGCTTGAGTCCAAGCAAGGCGTTAATGGCTTGCTGCGCTTCTGGCGTCATGTAATTTCCTGTCAGCGCCGCGTCTGCGCGGGCGTTGTCATATCCACGCTGTTGTTCTTGTTGTACTGCTCCAAGCGCGTTATAGACGTTCTGAAGCTCGTTCTGCGCTCTTGTATCTGCATATCCCTGCTGACTCATGAGGGGATTAAGCACGCTAAACAAGTTATCGTATTGTTGCTGCTGTCGGGCCTGTTCTGCCGCAATGATCTGTGGTATAACCTGCGTCTCCAGATAGGCTGTTTCTTGATTTTGAACATCCTGCGCACGTTCGCCCAGCGCCAAAGATCTGCCGAACCCGGATGACCCCATGGCTTCTTGTGCAGACCGTATACCTTCGTTTGCCCTACGGTCGGCCTGGGCTTTATACGACGCATATTGATGTGTGCTGTACGGATCAATCTGCTGCTGGTTCTTTGCAAAGTCCATCAGTTGCCGGATGGTATCGTCAATTTGTGATGTGTACTGATTCGTTGGGAGATTGGTGTTATTGACGATTCGGTTCGTCAGGTCGCCTATTCGGTAGTTACTTAGAGCATTGTTAAACGTCTGCTGATTGCCATATGTGGTCCCCTGGACGTTGGCCGAAGGTACCATAAACGGTTGATTGTTCAGCGTAACCGTATTGTTCGTTTTGTTATATCCGATGGATGACGGATTGTATCCGGCAGACTGTAGTCCCGAACGGATCGGCACGCTGCCGGCCGGAGCCGTTGGAACCCTTGGCGTTGTGGTCGTCGGGGTTGCTGTTGGCACCTTCGGCTGTGATGCTCGTGAGTAAGCATTCCAGGCGTTGGTGAAGTTCTGCTGGTTGGTGAAGGCGGCACCGTTGTAGTTCTTGTCGGCCTTCATGAAATTGTTGCCGTTGACGGTGACGTATCCGTTCTTGTAGCCGATTTGGCTGTTATCGATGCCCTGTTTGTTTAAGGCCTGCCGGATGCTTTTGTTATAGGCGGTTGCTGCCATGTTCTCACTCCTTTAAGTTAGTATTTGGTCATTACCTTAGGGGCGTCTCTACTACGCATAGGATCAACTCCTTTGTACATATGGGTCGATATTTCTACTAACTCACTTTCCGCCTATAAGGCGGAGACTGGATTTTATGTTATGGCGTTTCGCCATGTCTGAATTTTGCTGGGCTGAAATATCAGCCGAGCTCAAAATATAGCTGAATAAAAAAGAGCCCTCGAATGAGGACTCTCAGGTATTAGTTTGATGGATACTTGTCCATAATTTGTTGAAGAGTAGTGATAAATTCCGTGGGATCGATGCCCTTTGACTGTAGATAATTGATTAATAATTGTTCCACGTTTAGCCTCCAATGGAGGGCAAACACCGTTTACTTCTAGGTTGTAAATGGTAT
Organism: Paenibacillus sp. DMB20; assembly: GCF_000987955.1. Taxonomy (GTDB): domain Bacteria; phylum Bacillota; class Bacilli; order Paenibacillales; family Paenibacillaceae; genus Paenibacillus_AQ. Next base: position 335,461 of record NZ_LAZU01000053.1, on the reverse strand, counting down.
AATGTTGTTGTAAGGGCTTTGCCCTCGTTATGTGTGTTGTCACCTGTTAACCGCCAAGTTAAGAGTAGGTGACGGAAAGAGTCGCTTTAATAAGCGGCTTTTTTAGTTTGCATCGCAGTATTCTTTCTCGATGTTAGGCTTTATTCCGAGTTCAGTTAGTATCTGATGAATGAATATTCTCCCTCGTTGTGTCCACTTCGTGTTCATTCTTACATCAGGTGTACCATCTGTATGCGTAAAGTTAAATGTCTCTGACTGAGTGTATCCCTTATCAGCATATTTTTTATACAAAACCCATTGATCGCCTACTTTGTACTGAATCTTTTGCTCCTTCAATATTTTGTTTAATTCATTGGCTGTAAGACCATAGTCTTTAGCAATCTGAGTTGTTGTTACAGTGCTTTTAGATTTTAGAATGATGTCATAGTACGCTATCTTTGGAGCATGAGCTTTAAGCAGCATTTCCGCAGCAAGCCTTTTCTGGCGCTCCTGTTTAATTTCGGTAGCCATGCTGATGATGAAGTCGGGATCGGTTAATGTCTTCTCGATTGCCGCAGGTGTTAGATAAACACCACGTTTACTAACTGAAGGTAGAACATCTTCATAAAGCCAATCTTGGAACGGTTCAGCTTTTGGCTTTTCGGATTTCCCCAAAACCCTATTGAGAGCTAAATTCGTTATAAAGGTTTCGCCCGTATTATGAATCCTAATATGGCGATTCACCATATTAGATTTTTTCACTAAATACACTTGATTTTGCTTTACAAACTTAAGCACCTCTTGAGTTGCAGACGTTCCCTGATATTCTAATACTGATGCAACGTCTTTCGCCTTTATCAGGAAATCGCCATTGAATTTAAAGTTCACATCCTGCGGCATCAGAATTATTACTTCATTTCCTTCAAATAAGATCAGATCCTTCATTTTGCTTTCTCCCTTCTTTTAATTTTCTATAAAACTCAAGCAAACCACCATCACGTTCTGCTTTCTGTAATTCCTCAAAATTTTCTTTAACATGATCAATGATGTATAGAGCATTTTCAGTGCTTAACTTAAGATGCTCAATCAACCTTCTGGAGATATCAATTACAATCCCTACTTCGTTCATTTTAATCCTCCTTGTATTAAATATTTTGTTTGATAAAATGATGTTAAGTATCCATTATGGATCAACTTGCTTTGTTTTCGTCATCAAGTAGGTCATCGATGTAATTTAGTTGGAATAAATCCACAAGTTTCCTGGCAACATCAACTGTCAATCTCCTTTCTCCTCTTTCAATCTTGGAGTAATTAACGGGTGACATTTCTAACCTAGAGGCGACTTCCTTTTGACTCAAAAAACATTGCCGACGAATCATTTCAATCCTTGTCTTTGGTTTAGCCATTTTGTTTATCACCACCTTAAAAAGTAAACTTAATGTCACTTACAATAATAATATATATCCGTTTTGTTTATAAGTCAATATTTGGAGGTATTTTTTGTGGAAATTTTTTCTTTGCGTCTTAAATGGTTGAGAGAACGAGAGAATTTATCGCAAAAAGAAGTAGCTGAATATATAGGCATGTCCCCTCAAGGCTATGGGAAAATTGAAAATGGACAACGTGAACCTAATTTAGAAACATTGGCACTACTAGCTAAGAAATTAAATGATAGTGCTGATTTTTTGCTTGGAATAATTCACTATGATAGGAGATCAAGACGGATCATAAAGGCTCTAGATGACTATGAAAAAAATATTAAAGATGCTCGCAGCCTAATAACTCGTCTAATGTCAGAACAACCAACAGACGTAATTCTTGCAACCATTCTTAGCAATGAGAAAATGATTACTGAAAATAAAAAGAGATTTGAAATCGCCAAAAGTAACATGATGAGTATCTATATGGAAATACCTATGGTACCTGAACACGTATGCTTAGAATTAAACAACAGAAAACCCGAGTAAAAACAAAAGGACCCTCAACAGAGAGAGTCCTTTTTGCTGTACATATATTATTACTATCCCAAAAATGCCTTTTCGTAAACCAACATGGTTCAAATTTTTTACTCAACACAAAAGGACCCTCAATAGAGAGTCCTTTTGTGTTCCTGTTGGCGTTGCTCACTTACATCGAAAAACGAAAATGACCCACTCTAAGGTTGGCTAATGTAGGTCATCATGATAATACCACATACTGGAATATACCTCAACCTCTGCGAATGTACGATTCATGCTCAATTGAACGCTTAGACAATACCTCCAGGATACGCTCATGTCGGTCCTGTGTCGCTGCGATCTCGTTTATGGTCTCCGCACTCTTGGCTACCTGCTCAAAGGTGGCGTCGAGTTTCTGTTCGATCCGGTCCACCTTGGTGTCGATGGTATCAAGCTTTTCGAGTATTTGTTTCAGTAACTCTTCGCTCACGGTATCACTCCTAACTCAAAATCCATAATTGGATTATGACCTATTATATCATAACTAATTTGACGGTGACTGTAACGCCGCCAGCTGCGCTTCGAGATCGGCGAGTTTTTTTTCTTCGATCGGAAGGCTGTCTTTACGTTCCTGAAGCACGTTTTTAAATATTTCGTATTTTGTTCTGTCAACACCGACAGTTGTTTTGTCTGCATCCGCTTTTTCTTTCAATGGAACCAGTTGTTCTTCTAGGCCTGCAATAACCTCATTAATGGATTTAATTTGCTTTTTTTGCTGATCTATTTTTTGCTCAAGTTCGCTTTTGAGTTTTGTATTATCTGTACTTGTATTATCCGTGTTTGGATTATCTGTAGTCGAAACGGATACGTCATCCATTTTCAATGCAATCCCCTTTCCACTTGCCTGCTCCACCTTCCCACCAAACCCTTCAGTGATTTCCCTGACTGGAGCGAAGCTTTTTCCGTTTATAATAACCGCTTCTCCAATTTCTTCTCCGTTAATCGTTACAGTTGTCTGACCATCAACTTTCTTGCCAATGAATGATATACCATCACCAAATGCTTGAGCCGACATCATGATGAATGCACCAAGGATAAATCCGGCAACTAGTTTTTTCACTGTAATCACCTCGAACAATTTTCCTCAAGTATATCAACCAATATTAGGGAGTGTCTATTATTTCATAACAAAGTCGTCTTGAAGCGACCGTCCTGTAGTATTATTTTTAAAATCTCTCCAGTCTGTTACAAAAACTCCACCTTGAGCAAATAACTCAATTCTCTGCTGAGTAGATATATTAATTTTGGCATCACTGCTTGTAACTGATATTGCATTACCAAAAATATCATAAGTTATATATGCTACCCCTGCTGGTGTGCCGAATTTGATGGTAGGCGAAAATCCACTGTTTGGAGTGTATATCTGGATGTAATTGTCTAGAGTAGCATAAGCACCTATAAGGTTGTCTGTCGAATCCAGCTCTGCTTTTGGGTAACTCTTACTTGTCGCAATATAGGACCCGAATATCTCCACCGACTCAATTAAGCCGGCCGTTATGTGTCCCAAATTAGCTGTGATGGCCGATAGTTCGTTGACATCTATTTTATCTGCCGTAACCGCGCCTGCTTCGATCTTATCTGCAGTAATAGCATTGGCCTGAATATGGTTTGCACTGATAGAATTTGCTTCAATCTTGTCACCCGTTATAGACTGAGCCACAAGTTTACTGGCGTGCAATTCCCTTATGTTTAATGTGTCCAGGTTAAGCAGCAGTTGCCGCAATCGTTGAACTAAATCATCAATCTTGGTGGTAACATCGTTAAAATCCGCAAATGGTGGAAGTCCTGCTATGTCCGGAACTGGCATGTGATCCCTCCTTAATACTGTACAGGTTGTATGCGTGAATACCTTTGTACCTCTTGGATCGTGGCCGGGCCGGTACCGGTTAAACGGTAGGAATAATAATGGCATAATGGCACGACATCCATAGGTACGATTAGGTTTTTGTTTTGCGTATTTCCGCTGTTGGCGATTGGGTCATAGTCAATGTTGTACCACTCGGTGCCGTCATCCCGTGGCGAAACCTCAACCTTTAGCGTAGATCCGGACGGGAAGTATCCGAGCAAATGGAGCTCCCACAATTCTTTTTCCGCCTCTTTTATGCCTTCGTCAAACGGCCGGCTCTGCACCTTCCATGGGATCGGCTGACCGGAATCAGTAGTGCCGTTGTTCATCTTGTGCGTCTGTCCCCAAAAATCCCCGGTATAGGCCTCACCATTAAGCGACACGCCCCAGTTCATGCCCGGGAGGTTGGCACTGTATGGCAGCCATTGACGCTGTTCGTAGCTGTACACTAGGCACATATTGGGGTAAACGCTTGATTCGGTCGGGATGCAGAGGTAATAGCGATTGTTCGCGGTAAAAGCGAAAGAGTTCTCGACCGCCGACTTATTGATTTGGTTGAGGTACTTTCTTATTGGCTCTCCTACGCCTCTGGCGGCGTCTCCAGCGCCTACATATACGTCATCCATACCAAGCCACATCAGGAACGGACCAGCCTCTACAAGCGTTTTAGATGACACACAGCCGATGTTTCCGCCCATGGGTACCAAGCGATAAGCAAGGTCCGCACTGCCCGTATGATAGATGATTGCATAGGAATCCTTTTTGAACACCCATATTCCACCGTTGTAAGAGTAAATTCCCGTGATCGGACCGCCTGATGCTGTATAATACTGAACCGCACCGCTGTTCTTGGGCGTGGTCCAGTCCAAGGCGTCTTGGAATGCGGAATAGTATACATAGTCTTCTTCTCCGCTCTTATTGGCTACATAAACTCTCAGGTTGTCCGAAGTGATGTATTTCCCTTTGGGCATGCTTGATATTCCCCTTAAAGAGCTTCCGGTCCAGTGGTAACCGCCATCGGTCGGATTCAAAAGAAGAAGTGCAGCACCATTTAAATCAAAGTTGGCTGCACTCCATTCGATATCTGCATATGATCCGGGTATGTCCGTCCAGGCTGTTCCTCCGCTGTTGTATTGCAATCTTGTTCCTACCGCACGGACTAGGTGCGTATTTCCAAACCGAGTGAGTAGATTTGTTTTCGCCCCGCCGCTGTTCCCGTAATTGGTTCGGCCGGCGCGCACCTGAAGGGCTGGGTAATTATCAAAGTCGAATCCGTACCCGTCGATTATGGTGTTTTCGTCAACAAAAAAAGGACTGTGTTCGGTATCCAGTCCCTTTGAAAAGTTATTCGCTTGTCTTACCTCACTGTTCCGCGCTGCTTGCCAATAGGCCATATTACCACCACCTGTATCCGTGATTCCCTGCCCGAGGCATGACGTCTATGGGCTTCGTCCACTCTGGTTCTTGTAGTTTTTGTTCCCAGAGAACGTTCTCGATCTTGTCCTGCTTGTCTGCCGCAAAATTATTTTTCATAATAACATCCTTACGTGCTGCTGCAATGCGCTCAAGAACGCCAAATTTTAGTATTTCATGGTATTTGGTAGGCAGGTCCGGCGGAAGATTAATCGTTGCCTCTGTAACCTCGGTTGGATCTGAGTCACAATAGATGTACACCGTTCTATTGTCGACCGCCCCCCCGGGGATGTTGAGGAACATAGCATTCGAAATGACGATGTACCAAAGGCTAGACGAGGAAGCGTACTGATTGTCGTCGTTCCTCAAAGCAGGGACCTCGGTGAACACGTTATTATCGTTTGTTTGATACGTCACAACTTTGATTTTTGTCACATCAAATTCCAGAGGGAACGGGTATAAGTTCTGACTGGCTACTGTTTTAAATGCGTATGGTGGGGAGTCGATCTGTAGGATACCAAACAATTCCTGTTGTTCCTCGTTAAACCATACAAGTTTTTGGGTAGTGGTGAATGTGTTTCGATATCGTAGATTGATATCGGCCATTAGATTTGCGGCTGTTGACATTGATATACCTCCCAAACTTAACAATGCTCAAGCAGTATGGGCATTATTTTCATGAACAAGTTGTGGTTTTCTGGACTCCACTATATTCCACGTTTCAAGAGCCCCATAAAGCTGAAACAGTTTTTTCTCTTCTTCCTCAATTAACTTTTTCCAGTCGTGAATTTTCACCTTGGACTGAATGATTTGATTCTCAATATACTGCTTATCCATATCGCCATCTCCTTTACAATGCATGATCTGTTCCCGATAAATCTAGATATCCCCTTCGAACTCCACCAAAGTAAAATTCAAGGTATTTATTCGTATCGTTGTATTTCATATATCCATAATCGTCTATGTCACCAAATGCCAGTTTGTTAGACCATAGGTGTATTGCTCCAGTGTGATCGGCGATACCATAATTCGCATTAATTCCAGTATCAAGGCCGATCCCGTTAAATGTCTGATCGCTGGCCCGTTTCGCTCCATTCTTGAAACGAATGATCGTCTGCGGTGTAGCCTGAACATCAATTCCATAGTTCAATGCAGATTTTATATAGATGCCACAATCGAAAATATTAGGAATCGCTCCACCACCTACACCTAATCCAAAACTACTTATGGCCCCACCTGCGGGATTCAACCAAACGCCACAAGAGAATGGAACACCTACAGGATTGGCATCATTATAGAAATCGTGAACACCCGAATGGTTTTGTGAGTCAAACTCTGCTCCTGTGATTGTAGCTTCCGAACTAAACTTGTAAGCATCACCATATACGCCCCATACAGCAGTTTTGTTTTTCGCGTAAGCCATACCTGCAACTGCAGCCGATTGAGCAGTCCCCGTATTAGACTGGTCCTCAAGATAAAAAAGGCCCGAATACAGCCATCCAGTTCCTCCAGGCAAACGTTTATGCGCTACGTACAAAGGTGTGATTAGGTGCCCAGGATCGTCGGCTGTTAAGGATCTATCTACGCGTTGAATGTACACACTTGGAACTACCCCTGCTGTTGACGGTTGAGTGTCATCACCTTGAATGAATTGTAATAGACCTCCTCGATTCGGAGTGTAGTTGTATGTCATCGGTGACGATTTTCCTCGTTCCACAGATGGGTTTCCCATCTGATAAATCACACGATCATATCCGCCTACGAACTTTGCATTATCTCCAAAGAAATAGATTCCATCATCATTTGTAAGTCCAGTTACATAATAATCTCCATGTGATAAAAAAATCGAAGTTCTCCCTGTTGATTTTGCTAAGTTTACTAAGTATTGTAGTTTGGTTGTAACATCCGCTCCACCCGGAAAAACTCCATGATCTTGAGCGTTGTAAAAAACGTTACCCCAATTTTTAATATTCGAAATGGAGTCTCCAATTACTGAGCTCGCTATTTCGCTAACCTTACTCATTCCCATGCTTATCACCACACTTTCCACGTTTCGGCTTCCCCTTCTCATTGAGCAGTTGCGCAATCTGCTCAAGAAGTTGGGTTTGACGCCGTTGTTCGTTCAGAAATTCATTCTTCCATCGTTCTTCTGGTGTGACTCCTTGAAAATGGTCCATATTCCACCTCGCATTACAAAAATAAGGGAGAGCCGAAGCCCTCCCCACTGTTTACTTATCTTCCATCAACCCGGCGTTTTGAAGCTCGGTCAGCAGCAAATTAAAGCATTTTGCCACAAATACCGGATCTACTTCTCCCTTGGTGTTGATGGGCTTGATATTCTTGATTTTCTTGCTTGGTGACACCTTACCGCCCTCACCTGGGAGAATTTCTTTCCCCTGGACGTACAAGCGATCAAAGTCCATCGGCGCCGACTTAGGGATAGGTGCAGATTGGTCAGGTAATTTACCCATTCATAGTCCCTCCTTAGGCCGGATCAGAGCCTACAACATGACGCCAGTTGGTAGCCTCATTCGCTTCGCGGAAGTAACCAAGCCATTTCTGCGCTCCGTTGTCCTCCATGAACGGTTTTTTCTTGAATTCTGGTTGAACGCGCCAAATGTGGTTAATCTTATGTCTCGATCCCATGATCATCCATCGTTTTTGTGTATCCCAAAACTTATTAACTACCAATTCCATATCCGGGATAACGTTTTTATCGTTGTTTACCGTACCTGCAACCAGTGCAGATTGCAAAATTGTTGCCGCAGTAAACTGCAATGATGCCGGAACTACCAGTTTTGTTGGATTAGAACCAATCAATTTTCCGCCTTCGTCACGTTGTTGACCAAACAATATAATTGCGTTTTTCAGCGATCCGTCCGCTAACGCTTCTGTAATTTTATTATCTTGTGTACCACCTGCATCACCATAGTTAGGGTGATCCTCGGAGAAAATAGGTTTTCCGTCGTAGAAAGGGCGGTCATATAGTTCGTTCAGGAAATTTGCAAAGTTTCTTTCAACGGCTTCACGGCCTGCATGACCAGCATCACGTGCCATGTCCTCAACCTCGCCATATTTAGCGTCATCTATTTGCTCACGTGACATTACGACCTCAACGCCGAATGGCTCATACTCGGTTACGATCAATGGACCTTGCTTAAAACGCTGTTCTTTCGCGTTCTCAAGTTCCTTTTTAGATTGCCATGCACTCATACCAGCAATAATTTGCGTGGTATGATTGTTGCTGTCACCTTTCTTGTCGTTAGCAATTCGGGACCATTGTTCCGGCTCTTCGACCCAAGCCTCGAAAAATGCTTCGTCAATCTTGCGTGTATATAGGTTATTAAATTGCCCTGTGTTCATTGGCATATTAGGTCACGTCCTCTCTTAAAATACCAGACCTGTGGAGATAACCACGTCTGCTGTTTTTTTGGTATTGTCATAGGCGATCACTTGGCACATGCCGCCAGTTGTATCGTCCAAGTTAATGGTGCGCTTGTCGCCAAGGTCGAATTTTTTTGTATACAGGTCGGCTTCATCCAGCGTCGTTTTGGTCGTTCCAGTGAAGGAAAACCGGAATACGGAGTTTTTGAATAGCGTCACACTGATATTGTCCTTGGCCGACACTGTACCACCTGTAGTAATGTCCTTATTAGCCACACCGATCAGCGTCGTGGAACCACCGACCGCGGCCACAACCTTGCCTGTTGCCGCATCGATCTGCAAGGCGTCCCCTTCCTTAATCGTTTGGTTAGCCCCAACGTTAAAATATTTGACTACCGCCTGGTTGCGGCCGTCGATCATTTCAATAAATCGTGCCATGTATTAGGCCCTCCTTTGATTTTGTGTTGATTTCCATTTGCGGTAAGACTCCAAATCGTTCGGCATATCCATCAGACGCCGGGCTTCCTTCTCGCTGATGCCGGCTTCCACGGCTGCACGTTTCACGTCCGGTGAGAGAGGTTTTTCCGTCGGAACCGTGACCGGATTGTCCGCTTGAACGGTGCGTTTGGCCTTTGCTCGTTTGGCGATCTCGCGTTGTTGTGCCTCTCGCTGTAACTGCTTAGCTCTGTCTGGACCGCCGATAGCCCAATAGGCCTGTTCCGCGGTCAACTTACCACCTGAGTCCTTAATCAGTTGCTTGATGGAGTCTTTCATTTGCTTAATCCCGGAAAACTCGGGTTTGTCTGCCAGTTCGCTGATCTGCACCGTTACCCGGAGGTCGTGCAATTCCTCAGCCTGCCGTTGCTGCTCCAATTGGTTTTGAAGGTAAGCCTGTGCTTGATCATCTGTCCATCCCTGCTCATAGGCCAGTTGTTCGACCTGCTGCTGGATTCTGTTACGTTCAATGGCTTGCTGTGCCGTCGCAGGATCAACGCCCAGCTGGTCGAAGAAAGATTTGTACGGGTTGTACTGCTCTTCGTACTCTTTCTTAAGCTGTTCTTCACGCTCAGCAAGCTTGCGTTTCTCGCGCTCTAGCGCCTTTTGGAAGGCCGTCTTTTGCGCTTCCGGGAGTTCGATATCTTCTTCGTCATCCGTCGGATCTACGGTATCGTCAAGATCGTCTGTGACGGTATCCTCGACATCCTCTTCCGGATCGTCGGTTACATCGACAGGATCGTCGTATGTATCCGGTTCTTCATATACAGCGGCATCCTGTACGTCCGGTTGAGTGTTCTCAGCGGTCATGCCCGATTCTTTCATTTCGCGGTACGTTTGCAAATCCATGGTTTTTCCTCCTTTTGACCTCCCGGCATCGGAAATCTTTTTCATGCCCGTGAGTGCTGTTCACCCGGTCAGCGCCAAGTGCGCGGATATGTGAAAGGGCCACCGCTGCTCTGCGATAGCCCTGTTATTTGCTCGCTTTTTTGTTGTCCACTTTACCGGTTACCTTGTAATCCTTCTTCAGCCCCACCGTGCGGTTATTCTCGCCATACCCCTTTTGGGTTGTGGTGCATGCATTAGATTTCTTCTTATCGGCCATGTCCTCACCGCCTTTCACGTATAGTTTTTTTCATCGGTAATAACCCTGCCTTATGTGGTCCTTCACCCGGTGTGTCTTCTCCTTCACAGCGAATGTGCCGCATGTGGGGCAGATAGCGCCGTTGTCATGGTACAGGCTCGGCCTTTCGCACTTCGGGCACACTGGCAGGTTTGCTAGTGGGTCACCAGCCCCGTGCCGCATCTGATTGCGGATGAAGCTGCCGATTAACGGGTCACCACTAAGCAGATGGTACATATACCGTTCTTCCTGCGGCGTCATGTATCGTGTGTTAGCCAACGATTCCACCCCCTTGCATCACAGGAGGTGCCGGTTGTGTCTGCATAAGTGCCTGCAAGACCTCAGGCGGTATTTCTGGCGGTGGTCCTTGTGGTATCTGCTGTGCTGGCGGCATTTCCGGCATAGCGTCCGGCGGCATCTGTTCAATTGGCGGCTGCATCGGCGGTGGTGTATCCTGCGGGTCATCGTCGGTATCAAGTGGTAAGCCGATTTGATTGCGAAGGTACGAACGAAGCTCACCGTAACGGATGACCGGCCCTTCAGGGTAACGAATGTTCACCAGATCCAGCAGGGATTGATAGATAAACGCCTTATCATTCGGCATGCCGTCGCCAATGTTGAGCGCAAAGTCATACTGAGCGTCCCGGGTCATCGGTTTTTCTGAGGTGATTCCTTCCTCGTCCTCGGATACTTCCATATCCGTAAGAGGCACCAATGGTTCCTCGCCCTCAACATCGTTCGGAATCATGATCTCCACTTCTTTAAACTGCGCCGGATTTACAAAATGGTAGTCCGGCTCGTCTCCGTCAATGCGGATCCACATCTCTTCATCCCAATTCTCGACGACCTCGTCAAAAAGAAGCTCAAGCACCTCAGCCCAACCTTCCTTGAACATCTTCGCCTTATGGATGACACCTTTCTGCCCGGCCTGCTGCAGGGCCATAATAGCGGCGGCTGCAGTAATCTGCCCCGGTTTCTCGCCCCTTGAAACATCAGAACGACCACTGATCGTATCGGCTTCAGCGAAGGCTTTCTCTCGGCGAACAATAACATCAGAAGAAACAGTCTGTGGCGGCACGATGGACCAAGCGTTATGGTCACGCATCGGAATTCGGAGCCCCGGTTCATTTGTCCACTTGCGGAAATTAAAGTTGCGCCCGGCTCCTTGCCCGACTACAATCTGCGGATTGCCTGACATTCGGTGAACCATGCGGATTTGATCGTCCAGCTCATTGATAAGGTCCTGAGTAGGCATCAATAACTCCACGTCACCATAGCCCCATGCTGTGCCTCGCTTAAGGTAACAAGGGATCATGACAAACGGGTATTTATTCCGGCGCTGAATCTTAACACCTTTCTCTCGGCTGTCCTCCAACACAAGATGATTGGCTACGTGTACGCAATACAGTTCGCCGTTCTCGTCCTTCATGTAGCATTCGAGTAATAACGCCCTCTGCGACATATTAGGGCTGACCTGATCCGATTGCGCGTCCGTAAACGTGTCCTCCGGGTCGTATGGCACACTCACCTCGCGTTTTACGTATTTCCCCCACTTCGGAAACTTGTTGCGTATCCATGTCAATGGACGAGGCACGGCGTGTATGATGAATTCCGCATCCTGCAGCAGGTCCGCTCGTGGAACTTTCGGGTCCGGGAAGAAGTTGGCCGGGCTGATGGGTTCAAACTTCGGCAAGCCCCGACCGTCCAGGTCGTCTGGATCGAACCATACCTTGATGATGGTCGTCCCCAGTTCCAGCCGGTCATGCTCGGCCACGTTCATTTTTGTGGGGAATCGGTTGCGGAACAGTACAAAGTCCATGATGTTTTGCGCCTGCTCGGAAAACATGTCATCGGATGGCTCCCATCCCTTGGCTGATGTGTTGAACGGCTTATCGACCAAGTCTCCTATCTGACTCTCGATGATCGGATGAATTATATTTGTCTCGCTTCCCGGATGTTCATGGCTCTGCTTGGGGTTTTGTCTGCCCGGCACTTTGTAATCGTCACACTTGCGCCATGTCGGGGGCAATCCAAGGTTCTCCTTGGCGTCCCAGGCGCCGCGGAATAGCGTCTGCACCCGTTTGGCAAGTTCCTTTTTCTCATCCGATTGCTCCGGGACCGAGAATTCATCCTGGTACTTCTCAATCACGTCTATGGGCTTGTCTTTCATGCGCTCACCTCCAAGTAAAAAGGCCGCCTACTGGCGACCTATCGTATTGCAAAGTTATCCCAGCCATTCTTCTGTGGCTGCTGCATCTGCTCGCGCTGCTGATATTGCTCTCTCTCAAACGTCAGCTGCTTAATATCATCCTCAAGTGTCTGAATGTACTCTACAGCCCGGTTGTGTTCCTCTGTGAGCATCTTGTGATTGGTCCGCAGGGTAACGACATGTTGTGCGGCAAAGTACGCTCCTGTGACCAATATAGCCAGTATGAGGATGCATAAGAGTACGTTAAGCATCCTCATCACCAAATTTTACGAATGTTATCTCTACCCAATGCGGCACATAAAGAACATTAAGTTCTCCATTAAGCCACCTAGATACACCCCTTAAATATCCATCAACATCAGCATAAGACGCACCCTCTTTGTATTTGACTATCATTCTGCATCCTGGTTTACATTCGATTTCTTTCTCCACTTCATTTCCATCAACATCTACTAGCACTAACTTAGTTTTCATTACCATCCCGCCTTTCTGAACCACTGGTCATCCTCACTGCCAGCGTCCTCTATCTCGCTAACGTGGACCCAATTCCCACCGGACTGGACATATGAACTTCCCTGTTCGGCCTGTACAAGCGTAGATCCAGATGAAGTGATATCGGCCAACTCCGTGATGAACTGGTCCATAACGAGCAAAATAATAGCCGATGACGTTACGGTGTCATCATTGCCTGTTGCGGCATTGGTGTCACCGTTATCACCGACTACGTATTTGATACATTCTTTGATCATACGCTCCGACTTGCAGCCGATCTGACGCTCGCGTATAAGCTTGGCAAGATTGTCGATCATCAGCGGCTTGGTACGCGAGTCTGTCCACCATCCCAATTCCTGCTTTTCAACGTCAGTCACCTTGTCGTGGGTCGTGCGCTTATATATGTTCCAGTAGGTGTTCTTCATAGCGTTGATTGTGGTCAAGCCGTGGTTATTCTCTTCCGGTGCTATCAGGGCTTCGTTGTACCAGTTTCCCAGGTTCGTAAGGATCGGATTACCAAATGCGTCCGGGTCAATGTGTCCGTGCCACATGGCGACAAGGTTCTTATCTGCATCCCATACGGTAGCACATGAATAGTCCCCATCTGCTTTACCCTTGGCTATGTCGCCACCGATGAAATACTCTCTACCCGGCTGCGGTCGTTTCCAGACTTCAAGGTTTCCACTATCATCCTTAACGAACACCGGGCGCCCACCGTGTAATTCCAGCCTGCCGATCTCACCGGGAACGCAGTGCTTTAGGTATTCCATCAGCACATTCACGTCAAACCGCGGTCTACCGGATGCCAGGAAGGATTCTTCCGGTGTACAAGGGTACTCCTGGGGAAGTTTATCCCGTAGGTCCTTGTATTTGCCGTAGTACCAATAGAGCTGATTCCACTCAAGCCCTTCATGATCAAGCAGGAACTTAAGCTTGGTAAAAAACTCCGTCGATGGATTGAGGACATCGTGTTTGAACTGTTCCTCACGCTCGTCATCCTCAAATTGCAGAACATACTCGGGAGTAAGCCACCATTGATAGAACTTTGGCTCCCAGTTGTTCACGCCTTGCTCGGCCCCATCCCATATGTCCTTGAACTCGTTTAGGCCGTTTGCTGTGGTCTCAAGGATCTGGATACTGTCCTTGGTCAATGCTTCACCTAAGCCGGTCATAATGGAATCAATGGAATCCCAAAATGCGGCCTCAGAACCATGAAAAAAGTTGATCGTCTTGGAACGACCAACCTCTTTGTTCCCGGCGGTGTTTACACGCCAGCGGCTATTTAGGTTTTCGAAATGGAATTCTCTGCGGTTGTTATACTTCTCCGTCGGCTTAAGTTGATCCGGCAACTGGTTGTAGATGTACTTAGCCTTGTCCTCGAATATCGTGTTGGTGTTATCTCCACTGTCCGCCAGCGTGAAGCCTGAGAAGTTTTTACTGATGATCGCATTCGCCAGCTGATAAGCCGTGATAAACGACGTAAACCCCTGCTGCCGACCTTTCAGCACCAGGAACTTGAGATGAAGGCGACGGCCCTCGCGGTATGCATCCTTGGCCTTGTTGATGTCATCTAGGAAACTCTGCTGTACCTCGTTGAGAAAGAACGGGACGGTGTTCTTGTCCTTGTCTACGATGACAAAGGAAATCTCGATCAGGTATTCAGGGTATCGTTTGATCTCCTCTCTCACCATAGCGTTTTGGGGATCAACGATATAATTTACGGCTGCTGCTACGAATTCATTGTCTCGCTCAATGTCATGATAGGTGTTCCAAAGGTATTTACGACGGTTGATGATATCTCGGCAGGTTCTCATGCGAAGTATTCCTCTAGCTTTTTGGTGACTGTCGCATCAACCTTCAGCTTGAAGTTGAACATCCCCTTGTACCTGCCAAGCATTTCAAGCGACTTGTTGGCTGCGGACAGCTCACCCATTTCTTTAGCTTGCCGATAGGTGTCCTTCATCTCCTCAAGGATCCATTCCACGGTAATTTCGTTCTTTTCGCCGATCTTTTGCTGCCTTTTTTCGATCTCGGCGGCGATCTGAGGTTTTCTGAGGTTTTCATACCCTGTTTCTGCCGCAGTCTTTTCGCTATACCCTGCCCTAATCGCTGCCTGAGTGGCATTGAGGTCTTTCAGGTACTCTTGGACAAATAGCTCTTGTTTGGCTGTCAATGCCACAGTGTTCACCTCCCCCCCTAAAATCGTCCGCTCAATGCTTTAATTATCATGCCCATAGCTTTCTCTGCGTCTTTCAATGTCTCTATGCGTTTACCGTTCAACTCGACAGTGCCATCTTCTTTTGCCTCGATACTTTCTTCCCCGATGGTGATCTGTGGTTTTCGTTTCGGTAATTCAATAATGTGTATTTGGTCGCTATTAACCTTGAGATCGTCCTTCATAGTGTTCACTCCTTTCTAATCACTTCGGTACTGCTGTGTAAATGTATTTTTCATCCCGGTAATCTTCTGTGCGAATGATCTTATAATCACTCATGTTTTTCCCTGCTTCTTTGATCTGCTCTGCCATCACGCTTTCCACTTCATCTGACAGTCCCTTTCCGTTCATCAGGCTTGCTGCCGCAAAGCTTACTTCGACCGTAAATTCTTCTGGTGTTCCGTCTTTATGGAGTTTCACTATTTATCCTCACCTTTCTTTTAATCCTCACTTCAATTTCAGTGTATTTCCCCCAATCTTCACCTACAAATGTCCGAATAGCATCTTCATATGCCGTTCTGTATATTGTTTGCTGCAAGTCATCAAGAGCTTTGAAGTCGAGCAGCACGCTAAACCTTCTTTCGAACTCCTCCATGTCTTTATATAAATCCGACTTACTTCTATTCATGTCGAATGCTTTTAATCTTTTCGTTTCTATGCTCGCGGTCAAAATATCATCTCCTTATAACCATTATCCGGCCCCCACTTCGTTGGGTGATTCGGTCGCCTCGATGTCCTTCGGCAAAAGAAAAATAGCGCCCTTATAGGCGCTTAGTTGACTTCAAACGTTCATAAGCTTCTTTCACGAAACCTTCATCCCATTTTTCTTTTGGTAGATTTGTTAACTTCTCCTTCAATCTGTCGTCTTGCTTTTTATGATCATCAACGATTTTCATTATTTTCTTCTCGTCTAACACCCCACGCTCACCTCCACGTTCATTTATACTTTAAACTCATGGTCCCTTAAATTATGTTTTTTCTTCGCTAACTACAACATTTGTAGCATATATATCTTTTACATTTATTTTCCCGGAAATTACCCCACCAAATTCTATTTTTTCTGATGACATCGATCCCGAAGTAACATCAATCTTACCAATCTTATATTTGTCCCAATCAAAATTGTCCATCGCCTTACCTCCATATAACAAATATACACGATAAATTGTTTCATGTGACTGTCAAACAAAAAAAGTGACGGTCGCTAATCACGTAATGGGAAGCTTTCACCTCCTTTTCGTGTATCCGTCACTTTTATGTATGGGATGCCCCGATATGCCGCGGGGCTCGGCTTGTTGAAGGGCGTGGGTGCAATGGTTAAGAAACAGTGTGAACGGCGACTGCGCATTCAGCTACCGGCGCTCATTCACTGTTCCCTATAATACTAATTTACCAGAAAGGCTGCGGGTTTTGGGTGATTCTTTTGCGGGAAAAATGCGGGTTTTATGCGGGTTTCCTGCATGAAAGGCACTCTTTTTCCCCCTCATACTTCCGTTTGTAGATGTCCTCATCCACTTGTATTTCCTTCTTACACGTCTCGCACACAAATTTAATCCTCATGCCGACTCGCTATACCTCCAATCTTGATCAAACATATGGTCGAGATTGCTAATGTGAACATATTCATCATCGAGTGGTTCCAGCGCTGTGCAAAGCTGTTCCAATGCTCCGGTGTGCCATTTAGAGATCGTTCCACGGTCCCGGTTCAAGTCGTTCGCGATTTCTTTTAATGACATTTTGTTGCGATCAAGGTATTTCCTCATGATAACCATTCTTTCGTTGTCACTCAATAACTCATTGATTGCGCCGCGTATAAACTCCACAATCCGAGTGTAGCGCCGGTTATCCCAAACATTAGCTGGCAGCAATCGATTATCAATCTTGTTCCGCGGTAGTAACGGCCCTCCGTGAGCATCTTGCGTCTTTCTTACAGCGTACTCAAACGAATTGAATCTACTCAGCAGGTAAACTACTTTGTTCTTGTCCATGGTCTCCCTCCTTAATCAATTCTTGAGTAATAGCATGAATGAGGTCGTCAAATACCTGTGTCAATTCTTCTTTAGTGAAGATGTAAGCTTCCATACGGTTTCTCATCACCAGATATAAACTATGACTCGGGCTAAATTCTTCTGATTGAACTTTGAACTTTTCGCTATTATTTATAACTTCACCGAATTTATATGCTAGATCCTCTCTGATGTGCCGTTCCAATCCTTCCCTATCATTCGCTGTATCCAACATCAGTTTAGATACTTCGCATTCCGATGCAGCACGATGTTTAGATGCGCTCTGCAGAGCCACCATTTTCGCCAAATCTGCTGCCCTTTCAATTTTCTGTTTGTCCACCAGTCACCTCTCCCTCCTCAATCGTCTCCAGCCATTCTTCCCGATATGGCAATGCCGTCCTGTATCCATCCAACAAGACAAATACCCAACCGTCTATCATCCTACTGACATGTCCTTTTTCTCCGGTACCTTTATGCCGGACTCTTTGCTTTATTTCCATGTATTACCCTCCGGTAGAGAAAAGACGGCATTACGCCGCCTCTCCATCATCTTTCTGTAGCCGTGATCGCCACCGTCACCAATGGAACACTATTGTTAAAAATAGGCTCATCCCATACGCGAGGGTGCTTTTCGTCCGTGTCGTTTCCGTCATAATATGATTGTCGGATAATGGATTCATAATAAAAGTCATCAGGATTAAGGCCTTCAGTAGTTAGGGATTCTTTTACAAATCCTGTGACTTCTTCCTCTTTCGCTTTTACCTCAGATTCCGGTATTTCCTCCAACAACCCTTGAATAGTTCCAAAACTACCATACTGTTTCTTACTCATTTAAGCCGCCTCTCCCTTCGCCTGTCCTTCCAATGCACTTACTCGTTGCTCGAGCGCTTTAAGGCGTTCCTCAACGCTTCCAACTGCTTGATCTTCCACTTTTCCACCAGGGTGTGTTTCATCCATTCCGTGCTCTGTGCCTGGGCTGTATACGTCCTGAAACTGCGGTTTGGGCGGAATTAGTTCGCCCTGCGCCTCCACGACATCATTTTGCCCATGCTGTACCATATCCGCATGACGACGTTCTTCGGCGGATCGACGAAACGATTCAGCCTCTTGGGCCGTCACCTCCCGATACTTCCCTTTTTCGAGGTATCCAAAGGTGATTTCTTCGTCCGTTTCTGCCAGTTTGGCGCGGAACAAGCTGCCTTTGAAGTCCAATTGTTCAACATCATATATGGCCGGCTTGGCTTCTTCCTCTTCTTTTTTCTTGCTCATGTAACGCTCATATGCATCGCCGATATCAATCGTTTTAACTGCACCCGCAGCTCCAACCGCGATTTGCCGACGCAGGTCGTCAATGTGACTGTTTTGCCGTGCAATCTCTTTCTTGCTGTCTTCCAATTCAGCTACAGCCGCGTCACGTTTGTTCTGCGCATCCTCAAGTTCAACCTTCAGCTGGTTAATCTCAATACGCTGTGTCGCTTTTTCCTGTCTTTCTGTAGCCAACTCTTCTTTCAACTGTTTATTTTCTTCTAGCCACTTCTCATCGCGTTCTAGCAGTGTTAGCTGCACGGCCTCTTTTAATAGCTGATAAGCTTCCTCGTTACGGCAAAGCTCTCGCATGCTGATTCCCTTCACGTTTATGGTGTCCATTAGATAGGCGATTTCATTATGAGACTCTTCAATCTTTGCTTCATGCTGGATGAGTCTCTGTTCGACGTCCAACCTTTGCGATATATCTGCCATCTTCGCTTCCAGTTCTGCCACCTTGTGACTATCCTTGAGCGCTCCCCGTTGATTTTCCGCATGATACTCTGCCCGTACCTGCTCCAGTTGTTGTTGCAGTCCTTGAATATCCGTTGCTACTCCCATTTTTACACCTCTCCCGAAATAGTTGATTATTTAGCTTTATTATACCATATTTTGTGGTTTAATAGGGTATTTTCTTTCGTTTTCTCAATATTTTGTGGTTTTACTTATGTGGTTTTGATTTGACATTTTGATTTCCACCGGAACGGGTCCCGCATCAAAATCCCATTTGCTTTCTCTCCCGCAATTCGAACATTTGTAATACACGTAATCAGCGTCTTTTACAAAGCTGTTGTTGCTGCATAAATCCTCGTTGCATCCCGGGCAGTAAACCCATGTGGATTGTTCTGGACGTTTTGTTCGCCACAGCCACTTTACCATGACTCATGCTCCTTTCCTCTCGTCTCTATCAGGTGGTTTGCCTATGATTCTATGACCATCGATTTTAAACCATCCAGTAGGCTCATAGAGACGTTTTTATATTCTGACCATGTATTTGTCCGTCCAATGGTGTTAACGTGGCTATAACGGCTCCAGAATCGTTGAAAAGCATATATTCACCGTCTCGATATATCCAGCAGGCTATCATGCAACCTCCACCTCCCAAACTTTGATGACGATCCGTGGTTGAGTCGAATAGTATTTACGGGTTATGAGTGCAACGACTCGGTTGTCATCTTCCCATGCGATTTTATTAAGAGAATCGAAAATGCCTTTGACGACGTTATCGATATCCGGTTTGACCGTTGGGAAGGTTTCGCCTTTTAGCGCCCTGTCCTTCTCCTTTTTGCTCCAGCTTTTTGGCACCGGGTAGTAAAAATCGATTTCTGTGGCAACCGGTCCGTTGATCGGCTCGACAAAATGTTTCTTTGCTGCGTATCCGACTACACTTTTATACTGCAAGTAGCTTTGAGCTGATCGGTTCTTCCATTTGCTGCGCTGTGTCATGCGGACGGCACCCATCGGCGGCACGTTTACTTCGAACTGGATCATGACGCCACCGGCGCAATCCTGACATCGGCCACTTGCTTACGCCAGTGTTTGAGCTTGCCTGTGAGCTGCCGGAGTGTACCGACCTCGACTTCCTGGCCGTTGACCAGTAGCCTAAACTTCATGCGCTGTGTCACGCTGCTCCACCTCCATCCTTGAATTCAAACACTTCTTCAAGATGATTTTTCTTTGCCAAGTACCAACCTGTGTCCCCCTGATCTGATGCGATCATAAGACGGTCATTCCTTTCTACAACTTCGTATTCCAGACCTTGTTGCCATGTGTGAGGGTATAAGTGCAGGTCTTCTTTCGGCACTGCGATATACTTTTTCACGCTGCCCCACCTCCGTATTTACTCAGCATTTGCTTAATCTCTTCCGGCGTGGCCTTCCACTCTTTCAGCGACGCTTCTGCGCGTTCTCGTTCTGTCACGGTAATGATCTTCCCCGGCTCATATGGTCTTGGTACAGGTGTGTGCTTTCTGCTGTATGCGTTCATGAGATCAGCTCCTTGTTTTGGTAGATGTTACCGATAATTTCAACGTTCTTTTCATCATGAACTCCGTTGTCGCATTCATCGTTATATGGAAGTCCGTACACATTGTCCTCAAGCGTCTTGGTACAGGTCCAGCATGCGCGGTCTGCGTCATACTTCATGTATCCGAGTAATTCACTTTTGTTCATGTTTTTGTTTTGAAAAACAAGAATGTCGCCATCATAGATCCATTTACCATTTCTGTCCTTGAGTCCGACCGGAAATCTGATAATCCCACCGTCTACTACTTCCCAATCCGGCATCTGAAGGTTGTCACCGTACTCGGTATACGTTTCTGTTCGTGAATTAAACTCAAATAACTTTAGTTTCTGGTCCCAATCGATCTCAATTTTATAATTTGACTTGGGATAGAACTCTGTTATGAGCTTCCCGTTATCAACTGCCTGAAGCACTATGTCCCTCATGGTTTCATCCTCCTAATCGTATTAGTTCTTGGATAACGTGGATCTTAGGAACGCCCAGTTGTTTAGCAATCTGCGTCCGTCTTACGCCCTCTTTGTTCAGCGGGTCGTTTCGTTTTGCGGGTGCGTCTGCTCATTCGTTCACACTCCTTTTTTTGCTTGCCTTTAATTCAGCTGCCAGTCTCATCGCTTCTTCGTATTCCTCGTCTGTATAGACCTGCCCCTGGGTTACTTCTTGCGCCACAGGAATGATCGGCTTGTCCGATTTACGATATTTGTTAAAAGGCACGGTGTTCTGCGGTGTCTGTGGCTTCTCCAGTGTCCATGGTTCAGGGTGTCCGGTATCTTTCCAGCGCTTTAGGATGCTCTGTACATAGCTCCACGCTATTTTGTTCTGGATGACTGCTTCCTTCATGGCCCTTATGACAAATGGTTCGGTATATGTCTCGATTGTCTCGCATATGAAATCTTTTGTTAGGTCGTCTATTTTTCCGAATTGGTGAGATTCATAAAGCGTGAACGGATTGCCCCCACTACTACTACTACATGTTTTAATAGATGGTGAAGGAGAAGGTGAAAGTGAAGGTGAAGGTATGCAATCTGTGAGATTTGCGCGCAATCCCGCGCTATCGCGCGCGCCTTGTGCTGTAAGGGCCGCGCGGTTGATTGCATTCTCGCTACTCTCCGCGATATCTCGCGCACTTGCGCGCGGTTGCGCGCTGTTGTCGTCTTCTGCGGGCGGAGGACACTTTGAACCGTCCGTTTCACGCTTTTCCTTCCGGATGTGTGTCTGCCACTTGAACCATTTCTCCGGGTTAATGCTCATGTATTCTTTTCCATCTACTGCATATAATTGGATAAGCTTATGGTCGTGATATAAAGACAGTGCATTATTAATAGTTTCAACGGTTACTAAATCGTTTGCCGGAAAAATGGTATTCTTGATCCGCTTTGGTGCAGCTTGGGCCCGCCCCCAATCGTCAAAGGCTGTGATAAACCACGGCCAGAGCAGGTTAGCCACGGGATCGATTTCAGCGATGTCGATTAAGGTTTCGTCTGCCGACATGTCGCTTGATACGTAAACCTTTCTGGCCATGTACCTATGCCCCTTTCTTATGCTTATCCAGGTCCGTTAGGTTGTTAATCTGTATCTTCGCCCACCGGATCCGTTCCTCGTTCCAGGCTATGCCGCCGCGGTCGTCCAGGCGTTCTGCCGTCCATAGGTCCTGTGTGGCGAGCGCCAATTCGTCCTCCCATAGCCGTAACTGCTGCTCAGGTGTCACTGTTATCACTCCTTGACCTCTATTTGTCTCTTTTTCTGCCTATTTTTGATCCGATATCCCCAATTGCTCCAGCGAACGCTATGCATATAAAAAATGTCATCCAAGGATGTTCAAACATCCAATCTACTATGGTCATTCTGTTTCCTCCCCTGGAAGGTTGATGGAGTGTGCGTTCAGTATCTTAGCGTGCAATTTAACTACTTCATCCGCACTGTCCAATACAGCGTATTCCACAGCTATCTGATCACCGTCCCACAAGAACGTTTCCCATCCCCATTTTTCAAAATGAGCATTTGCGAACTTTCTGAAGCAGCTAGAGATTCTTTTCTTGTCATTGATTCTTGTATGGATCGTTGTTCTATCTGGTTTATTGGATAAATCTATACCGATGATCACTTTGTTTCTCCCTCCTCTAATACTGCCAGTAATGCGGCCTTACAACGTTGTTCAGGAGTTGCGTGGATATAATCGAACAACCCAACATATTCACCCGTACTCATTACAACTTTCCTTAGTGCTTGGATGTACTCGACATGGAGCCTTAATGTCTTTATTTGCTCTTCTACGTCCCATGCAGCAGATATTTCGGATGAAGAATAGTCTACGATATAACCGATTTCATCCTTCGAAACAGGCACGACAGGAAAAGGATCGGTGTACTCGTCTTGGAGCCATACAACTTGTTTTTTGAATACATGCTGTTCTACCAGCGCGTCCAATTCTCTCCCCGGCTCCAAGGACAATATCTCTTCCCGTTTCATTGGGTTTCCTCCTTTGGATAAAGGGATGCCAGCAACTCACGCAATTCTCTCTCCCTGCCTCCTGAACCATTTAAAACATGAAGCTCAATTTCGTATTCCAGTGCTTCCCTTAACTTCTGTTCCCGTTCG
Organism: Paenibacillus sp. DMB20; assembly: GCF_000987955.1. Taxonomy (GTDB): domain Bacteria; phylum Bacillota; class Bacilli; order Paenibacillales; family Paenibacillaceae; genus Paenibacillus_AQ. The sequence continues at coordinate 312,380 of NZ_LAZU01000053.1, read as the reverse complement.
GATGAATCTAAATATAATTGAGCTTGTTCGGCAGCTACATCTTTCCAAAACTCTTCAAGCCTATCTGCACGTTCTTTCTCTGCTGTGAATTGGGCTTCCCAATATTCGGCAAGTTTCTTTTCGCTCTGAGCTGATACCTTCCAACGTGTTTTGCTTTCTTTCTCCGCCTTAAACTCTTTTTCCAAAGGTACATACATCTCACAATAGAAACACCATTCACCTTCTATATGGCATACGCATGCGCTACTCATATTTTTTCCTCCTTTGGATAAAGGGATTCGAACCTGCATATGATCTCATCCACCACTTCACCGACTCCCAGTTCATACGTCCATTCGCTTTCAAACATTTGTTTGACCCACTTTATTGCTTCCCTTAGCTTCTGTTCACGGGCTTCTAGGGCTTTGTATTTAGCGTGTAAAGACCAATATGCGTCCATCCATTCTTTAGCTATGTGGCATTCCTTATCTGCCCGTTCTTTTTCTGCTGTGTATTGTTGGAGCCAATAGATTGTGATGTCTGGCTGTTCTGCCATTAACAACTCCCTCGACCAAGGGCTGTTGCCGTCAGTTTGCTTACACAGTTCCATATCCTTTTGCCAGTCTCTACTCATTCCACTACCACCTCACACTCACAAGAATGTATGAAATAGAGTCCTGTTTCTCCGTAGCCGATATAGTACCCGTCCTTATCGGAATCTTTCACTTCGAATTCCTGTCCTATTAAGTGGTAAATCGGGTATTGAGTCCCTACCGGACTACTCCCGGTGATTCTTATCTTCATTCCACTACCTCCAAACCAAGGCTTTTCGCAACCATCTGAACCTGCTGATCTGTCATCACCTTAATCGTGTTATGAAGCAGCTGGCGTGTATCTCCCGGCTTAATGGAGGTGGTGGGTACTGGTGGGGTGTCGTTCCATGTTCCGTGATTGGTCCATTTCTGATAAGTCGGCAAGGCCCATTGAAGAACGGTGATTAAGTCTGCATCTTTCCAATCATCTTCTGTCAGATCCGCTCGGGCTGCCTTTAGAAATTCGGCTACTTGTTCACGCTTCAGCTCTAGCTTTTTTTGGTTATTCATATCTACCCCTCCAAAGGACGCATGTTTTCGTCTACCTTAAAGAGTCGTTTATGACATCCTGAACAGTATCCGTATTTTAAGGTTGTGTATTGCAAATAATCATACATTTCCGTGTTACCTGCTTCCGTTCCGTCATAGTTAATATAAAAATTTATATTTCCCTTCACTCTTTGCTTAACGTAATATGATTCGGTATTACCGCAATGAGGACATGATTTCATATCTTCTCACCCTTCGTATCGCTTCTTATAGCATTCCGGACAAACCCAGCCTTGTTTCTTCGTTTTCCTCCATCCATTTTTCCTAAAGTGTTTCTCGGCTAATGCCTTTCTGGAGCAGCTATGTTGACTCGACTCTATGCATTTGCCACACCAAATCCTAAATTCTCGGCTAATGTAGCCTTCCATATATTCTCTTCTTCCTCTCTAAAGGGATGGATAACGGCCTTATGCGGCCCCCGTTTCACTGGGTATTTCGGTCGAATCGGAGCCTTCGGCCTATGAGATGCAATCATGCTGAGAACTTCAATATTTCTTCGATAATGTCAAACGATCCACTAATGGCCTTCACTTCGATAATCTTGCTCCCACTTTCTGATTTAGCCCACTGTATAAAGCGCCGTAGGTCATAATCGCTTATTTCTCCAATTTGCTCCTCTTTCCAATGGTACTTTGGTTCATTTTTCGGGTTCATCCCAATCAACCACCACGAAGGACCAAATCGACGCTCAATCCGAAAATAACAGTAATCGTCCGGTTTTATCTCTACCGATACCCAATCGAACCAATCAAGGCATGGTCGGGTATATTTATACGAAAAAGGTTCCTTGTCCATATGTCTTCCTTCTTTCACTTTTGGTTTTGCGGCATAGCCGCCATCGAGTCGAACGAATATGCTCAGCGATAGCGGCAGCCGTATAGGGTTTAATCTTTTTCCTTTAAAGCTTCTGCAAGAATAAATCCTGCTGCATTAGGTTGGACGTTGCATATACGATCTAAGGCTTCTTCAATGGCCTTCCGTAGTCTATCTACCTCGGAATAAGATCCTTCTACAGCTGATATCAAATCAAAAACCTCGTTGCTTAAGTGCGCTTCTAATCCACGCGCTTTGTCTGCTGCATCATACAACTCAGATAATCTCGATTCATCCAGTCTATCCATTCCACCTTATCCCTCCTTGACCATATTTCTTGCTAAAGCAGCCACAATACTTTTCCGTTCATCCGGAGCAAACGGCTTAAGCAGTCGTTCCATTTCCATCAGGCATTTTTCAAAACGTCCTGGTTCATAGGATTCAGCAACCGTAACCGCCACTCCCGTTTCCGAACTAACTCGTTTACTTCTGATTTGTCGGTGCGCCTTCATTCCGTCTTATCCCTCCTTGGGTTTATAGGGCTTCCCTAGCGCGTTGGCCGCAGTCTACTTCTACGTCTGTTTTGTCTCGCATTCCTGGATAAAAGTAATTGTCCTCGTCCGCGTAGAACCTCAGCGCTTCATCCTTGCGTTCGATCTCTTGTAATAGGTATTTGAGGTTATCAAGATGTTGAAATTTGTAGCCTTCTTCTTCACAAAGTTCAACATAGGCTTTTATCTCGTCTATCTTGTTCTGTTCGCTCATTGGTTATCATCCTCCAGCAACTGGCCCGTTACCTCTTTCAGTTTCCAGTCCCCGTTTTCTAAAAACATCCAATGGTCTTCTTTTGCCATCAATATGTCGTATTCCAATCGATCTTGATCATTGTCAGGCACTTCCGTAATGCCTTTGTAGTACTCGGAGCGAATTTCATATTCGCACTCAAGGGTTATTGTGATTTTGGCTTTCATTGTTATCTCTCCTCGCTCTTAATCAAGTGATCCTGTACCCGATTGGCAGTCTCAGAACCGCAAATGCTCCGAAATCATTAAGAGCGTCTTCACCCTTGATCGCCTCTTCCGGTATCAAGATTTCAAGTTTCATCCGATGATAGCCTTTGTATTTACCTGTCTTGGTTGGCGCGTGTGTGGATATGTTACCGGCGAATGGAGCTAGAACAATCATGCTGTCGGGATGTTTATCTGCAATTCCTTTTACCGTTTTGTCGATGAATTCTTTCGGAGGGTCAAAAACTATTGTTTTGCTCATTGTTATCTCTCCTTATATGGGGTATGATTTATAACTGCTCGAACCGTGAAGCCTTGCCTATATTTGAACATTCAAGTTTTCCATATGTTCAATGGCTGCTCCCAAGCTTTCAAGCTTTTCAAAGTTGCTTCTCGCTTCTGCGATTTGATTATCTCTAACTTGATCCGTGATTAATAAGCGTAAATCATCATAGCTGTCTTTTAGCTTTTCCAAGTCCTTGACTACCTCTTTCAACTTCACTAATTTCACGCCAATCACCGCCTTTATGTCACTCGTAGTGTGCCTGCTAATCGCCGTACATCGTTATATGGGGTATGGGGGTAGACTATTTGTCCCAGATATACAAAACAGGATCAAAGGGGTCATAGCGGCTGACATCTATAATCGTGAATGTTTCTTTTGCTTCGCTTGTTTCTGGGTCCCATATTCCAAATTGAACCTCGCTTTCAGAATCATGTTTGCTCAATAGTTCAATCAGTTCTTTAACCTTCACCTTTATCGCTCCTTTGAATTGGTATGGGAGGTTAAGCCTGCTAGTAGATGATCCTGACTTCGCTTAATCCGATCATAGTATCGATATGCTTCCTCAATTTCTTCGATGGTGATTCCTTTTGCTTGTAGCAAACGAATTGCCGCCTTTACTTTAGGGTCTTGCATCTTGTTGGGTTTCATCCTTTATCTCTCCTATAGTAGTTAGATTTCGTCGTAAACCTCATAGTCATAGCACTCTGCTTCAACTGAATTTGGAGAAGATAAGTCCTGATCAAACCCGTCTGGACATGTAATTCCTTGTCTTTTTAGGGCATGAACGATACCGTCAACCCCATCGAAACCATAATTTCTTTCTGCCTTATTTAAAGCCTCCTCAATATCTCTTTCTGTCATATGTGCTGGAACCTCTACGATAACCTCACGGTCATATTTCAGTGTTTCTGTGATCATCAACTTAACTTTTACTGTTTGCATCGTTTATCGCTCCTTTGGGGGTTAATGGGTTAATCCTCGAAATAATGTCCGTATCCATGGGTAGGATAGAAGCTGGCCGCTTTGTTCAGGCCGTTTACGACATCCGCCATCAGATCCGCAAACACGTTCATTTGCTTGTCCGGTAGGGACTCTATAAGGCGCTTTTCTTTGGCCCTCAGTGGCCTACCGGCTGCGGTAGCAAGTAAAGTTACCACCGGGTCCAATCGTTCCTCCTGTAGGCGTTTGGCTTCGGCTGCCTGTGTTTCTGCCGCCTCTTTCCTGCGGTGTTCTTCCCAATCTTGTTCGTCGTACCAAAAGTAAGGTCCGTATCGTTCGGTGTAGACTTTGATCCATTTTTGTAACTCGTCCTCATTCGCGTGAAACCGCTGATTGCAGACGCCGTTTACTCGCATGCCGTTAGTTTTAACACCACGGCCATCTCGGGCCCGGGGCATGACATGGTGTGTCTCAGTGTCTGGTCTGCCGCAGCCGCACTGACATAGTCCCTTCGCTTCTTCTATCAACTCCCGGACCACTTTTTGAGGAAACTCGTTTCGATCCGACCGGGAGGGGCGGCTGTGGTGATGATCAAGGATATTCTGCCGCCATGGGGCTATGGGTTTCTTGGGTTTCTTTCTTGGGAGTGCCATGGGATCACCTCTTAAAATGGAAGGTCGTCATCATTAATATCAATCGGTTTTCCGTCATCACTGAATGGATCACGGTTGCGGCCCTCACTTTGGCCGCTCTCCTGCCGGTTGCTCTCCAGGAACCGCACATTGTCTGCGATAACCTCGGTTACATATACACGCTTGCCTTCGGCGTTCTCATAGTTACGGACTTGGATGCGGCCCTCAACCGCTGTCAATCTGCCCTTTTTAAGGTACTCCGCACAAATTTCAGCTAGTTGTCTCCATACAATAACTGGGATAAAGTCGGCTTCACGATCGCCGCGATCATTGGTGTAGGGTCTATCTACGGCTAACGTGAAATTAGTAATTGCCACTCCACTTGGCGTGTATTTAAGTTCAGGATCTCGGGTAAGGCGACCAATCAGGATAACTCGGTTTAACATGTCATGCACTCTCCTTGTTCTTATCAAGTAATTTTCTTGCTAATACTTCATGCATTTGCTGGGTTTTGGCGCCCTTGGAACGCATTTCTTCAACCCATTTTTCAAAGCCTTCATCTGATCCAGCGAGTATTTTCCATTTTTGAGACATTTGTTTCAAAATCTTTTCTTCTTCCTTGCGATGGTTCTCGTCCAATTCGGCACTACTAACCTTGTCCGGATCCTCACCTGTAGGAATCGCAAAGGACCGAAGCAGTAAATATTTGTAACTGTATGTCATGGCCTTTCCTACGCCTTTATCCTGGGTATCTGCGCCAGTACCAGAACTTGCGAGTATTTCAAAATCACCAGTGTCAATATCAATGATCTTGTACTTCACATCAACTGTGGTGAGCGAATCAATGCGTTTATGCTCCTGTTCGATTGGAAGTATGACTAATCCATGTTTGATCATGCTTGCCCGAACGGTCGATGTAACTTTTTCCTCCGAAATAGCCTTATATTTTGTGGATTTAAACTCAATGGCATCATCTTTTGAGAGGTATTCCACGTCCTTCATGACAGCGCTTATTTTTTGATAAAGGTTAGGTTTTTTCTCTTCACTCATGCTTCTGAACCTCCTCATAAATGATCTTCATCAATACCGGCTCGTAATTCGTTGGCGGCTTCGGACCGTACCTTCCCAGCAGCCAAATAGCAAAGTCATCATCCGCGCTTTTAAAGCTGATTGCTTTGGATATATCCATCACAGGTTGAGCATGCATATCAAGATAGTGGGATTTATCCTTATGACGTGGAACGTATCGATATTTAATTGTCATGCCACCCACCTCGAATTTGTGTTATAATAGCTGTAGTTATATTGATATTGGCTCGATTTGGCTGCCGTGGCTTCGGCGGCCTTTTCTCGTCTATATGCCCTCACCATGTTTCGCTTGTACACTCTCAACAACGTGCTTGTCAGTGTGCCGCGCTCCTTGGCGATCTTTGCAAGCTCCAGATACACCCTCCGATTGGTCAGAAACATTATGCTTGTCCTCCTTTTTTTCGTAACAACCCCCTCTGTAGTACTCAATGATGTCATCCACGGTTTTAAACCACTTGGTTTCCCTCATGCGCTCTTTCTCACGTCCTCGTCAAATTGTCGGCGGAACTCGTCCATTAGGCGTTCTTGCTCTTCCCGGGCCATGACTTCGGCTTCGTATTCGCTCATGGGCTTGATGTATACCGGGGTGTACCCGGAAAAATGTAGTGACCGGATCAGGCTGTCAAAGTCGGTATCAGACCATCCGAAGGTCCGACCGCACTGGGTGACTACGTAGTATTCCGTCAATTCAGCTTGCATCGTCATAACCTCCTTCAAGCCGCCGAACCTGCACGAAAGTGCTGCAATCTACCGCATCAAGCATGCAACTCCGGCAGTGTGGTTCGTGATGCTCGTACACTTCGTACAGCGCCGGCTTGCCGCAGCCGCAGCGTGCGTATGTTGGTGCTGGGTGCTTTGGTCTAAAGGTGAATACTGGGGTTATGATAGGGTTTTCGATCTCACGCGGATTTTTTGCCATTTTGTACAGCCCCTTTCTCTTGACGATTGCTTGCGATTTCGACTTTGTATTTTTCATTCAGTTCAACAATCAGACGATGCATGTTCTTCCATGCTTTTTGGGATAAACCGGGATTAGATGGTGCGTTCATCTTGTCATACCTCCTGATGTTCAATTTGTAGTACAATACTCATGAGTAAGTAACTAGATTTTGTGTTTTTTTCGCTTGGAAAGCTCTAAGTATCGTTCTTGTAATTCCTTATATGAGTCAGCAAGGTTTCTATACTCAATGAGCATTTCATCCATGCATTTTAAACATTTGCGGTATTTTCGTTCATAAAGCTCTGTAGCAAGTTGAAAGGCTTCCGTTGATTCTGAATCATTTAAGACTTGTCCTGATCTCAAAGCGTCTATAAGTTGGGACATCATGGTTTCGATCACATCATCGTGGTAATTTTGGAATTTCATGCGTCCTCCTATTTGATGCGAATTAGTTTAGGTTTTTCTGGATTACAGCCACAACTGATTGCGGTTGATGCAAAATCACCGCCGTTCCTCAGAACATCAATGATTGTATGGGCATCGACCTGAATTTCGTTTCCGCATAGTAAGCATGTTGTAAAGATTTCATCATCGTAGATTTCGACTTTGTACATTTCTCCGTCGATTTCAGTTTTTAGATAGAACATTCAAATCGCCTCGTCTTTCTTTTTAGGAAACCAACCTGCGATGATTTCGAGTGCCCTTTCAAAATCGATGCGCTTAATTTTGGAATAATTAGGGACGGAAAAATGATCCTTCAACGCTCGATAAATACCTTGGAAGTGCGCATCGTAACCTTTTGATTTGAGTTTTCCAACGCGTTTATTTACCGCTTCCTGAATCGAGGCCTTTTGGTGGTCTGTCAACCAGATCTCGTTGTCAACAACTAGCCTTAATTGATGGTTTTCTTGCTTTACGGCATTTAGCTCCGTTCTAAGGTCTTTCATATTAAGTACTGCTAATTCGAGAATTCCTTCGATCGTTGTCGGAACTTCCGTAGGAACATTCATACTTTGCAGCCGCTCTACTTTATTGAAGTAGTCATCCACCAGCGCGCTATAAGCGTCCCAAGCTTTATCAGTATTAAGTGACTTAGCCAACATGAATGCGCCTTTTTCTGTCCAAAGGTAAATCGATTTAGCGTGTTTTGAACTGTCGTGAATTTCACGATAGTTAAATAAAAACTCTTTACGCGCCTCTCCCGTTAAGACGAAGAAGTGTTTTCCTTCTTGGAATCTTTCTCGGTTGTAATTAAAGTTGTAACTAATTGTTTTGGAGTCTGTCCCAAAAAATTCAGCAAGCTGGGCGCTGGTTAAAACACGCTGATTGTTCTTCTCAATAACTTTCAATTGTTTCATTTTCATTCGCTCCTTTAGGCAGTTTTTTTTATTACACATTTCGTGTAGTTTTTGTTCAAAATTTTTTTCTTCCAACTCGGAAACATCAACACCAAACTCATTCGCCAGTATCAACGCTTGTTCAAACCTTAGGCCGTTAATTCCATACTCTATGTTGCTGTACCCACTAGGCGTTTTATAACCAAGCTTTTCAGCAAGATATGCATGACTAACACCTTTATCTAGTCGTAGTTGCCTAAGCTTAAGTCTCATTCAATCACCACCTTTTACTCATTTCGTGTAACTCATGTCTCTATAATACATACACATAGCGTGTAAGTCAACACTTATCGTGTAAAAAATTATTTTTTGTGTGTAAGAGTGTTAAACTACAGTGTTAGGAGGTGTAAACATGTCTGTATTAGGGGATCGCCTAAAGGAAGAAAGAGAAAAAAGAGGATGGTCTCAAGTGCTTGTTGCCAAAAAACTTGGCCTCAAAAGAAGCAGCACATATGCCAACTGGGAGTACGGAATAAGAGAACCAGACTTAGATATGCTACAAAAATTAGCTGACCTTTATGAAGTATCCATCGACCAACTAAATGGTAGAAATGAAAAAGAGAGCGAATATTCGCTCCCTGAAGATGTTATTTTAGATGTGATTAAAGAGGCGGAGGCAGAATATAAGGTCAGCCTCCGAGACGATCCGGTTGTCGAAGCAGCAGTTCGTGATTTGATTCATAATCTTGCAAAGATGAAGAAATCAGCTCAGAAAAACGGATAATAAGTTCTTTTTCATGCACACATAGGTTTTTTTTAACAATTATGATTTTTGCTGACATTAACAACCGCTCATCCATCTGCACAACCCCTTTTACGTTTATTGCAGCCGTTTTTTATTGTGTGTAAATCATACCACAAATCGTCAAATAGGAACACATGTTCTGTTTTCGGTTAAAAAAATAATAAGGTGGCAGCGAGGATGGAATTTTATCCCGTTCGCTGTCGCATTCCAGATCACCTTAAAAGAATCGGTAAGAACCAACAATGGCTTGCAGATATGACAGGAATGAGCAAACAAACCATATCGGATATTATCAATTTACGGCATGCTAATATCACGATCAAAAAAGCTGCACTCATTGCTTATTACCTGAACTGCAAGATCGATGATCTTTTCGTAATGGAATGGCGATAGCAGAGTAGGTTTCACTCTACTCTAGGGATAAGTACTGATATATACGTACTGAGCTACAACCATCTTCGCCATTGTTGGTCTTTAGTTAAATATACCAAATACATATTGTCGTATGTTGTCGAATATATGAAAATAATATTCGTATAATGGGGTTTAAGGGGTATTGACTTTCATCGAAAAAACTTTTTCCTGACGTTAACATAGGTGTCATCAGTAAATACAACCTTGGTTCCGTTGTTAATCGGGATCAGGCTTTTTATCTTTTTCTTATTTATTACCGTTGATTTATCAAACGACTCGAAGCCGTATTTTGCGTATGCTTGGGATATGTCTTTGATAGTGCTTAATGCGAGGTAAGACCCATTAGAGGTATGGTAGGCCGGAACTTTTGAAGAGTGTTCAGTGGGGCTCCAGAGATCGATGTATTTAATGTCAGATAATTTAATTTCCACAAAATCAGATAAATCATCAGTTCTGCCAAACATCTTTACTGTTAGTATTTTCATGATGTCTTCATGATGTCTCCTATTATCAAGTAGTGAATAAGCGATAAAATGATACATCATTCTACATATATATTCATTGAATAATATATGGAAATCACGGGAAATAGGATATAATGTGCTTGACTGTTTGTATAAAGCAAATACCCCATCCGATGGGGAGTTAAACAAGGTGAAAGCGTGAAAAAGTTGTGGGGTTACATAATCCTAGGTATTGCATTAATTAGTATCGTCGGTTTTATTTATTATGTTTTTAAAGGTTATTTCATTATGAGCGTCGGCGATGACGGTTTTTATGATGGATGGGGTAGAAAATTGTATGATCCTCCTGGATGGATGGAGATGATATGGAGTGGTTTTCAATTTCCTGGATATAAGTGGTTTATTATTGACGTTGTCGGTTTTTGGATTTTCGCTGCTGTGTGTGGCGGATTAATAAAATTGTCTGCTCATCTACGGGGTGTTGAATAAAATGCTTGATTGTATGGTCCATACAGTCATCTTTTATAGTGTGATCTAATTCTTGAGGACTAAAAACGGGTATGATAAGATAAGAATATAAATAAGGACGGTCGGCCAACCGTCCTCAGTACAACAGCTTGAGTGGGTCCCCCTCCAAGTAAGTTGAATTACGGTGAAGAAGTGACCCGCACTGGCGCGAACCTAGTGGGTCACTTCTTCTTTGTATCGATGTATGTCAATAACGCAATAACAAACCCTGCGAAAATGATCACATCGGAAAAAGAGAAGTTCATATGGACTCACCTCCCCTCTGGAGGGAGCCCACCCACTTAGGCGTGTTGTACATTCCAGATTATAGCATACAAGCTCCGATATTCGGGGCTTTTTCTTTTACCCATAAACCAGTACAATCCAAGTAAGAAAGTGTGGGAGGGTGCACCATGAAAGCAGCTTTATATATCCGGGTCAGTACTGAAATGCAAGCCGAAGATGGTTTTTCAGTAGAAGGACAGAAGGCGCGTTTATTTAACTTCGCTCAGTCCCAAGATTGGGAGATATACGACTTTTATATAGATGACGGATATTCTGCCAAGGATCTAAACCGTCCAGATATGCAACGATTATTAGCAGACATGGAAGAACAAAAATTCGATGTTGTTTTAGTGTACAAGCTAGACCGTCTCACTCGATCTGTAGCGGACCTTCACAAGTTACTTAAGACATTTGATCAGTATGGAGTGAAGTTTAAGTCAAGTACAGAAATATTCGAGACCACAACGGCCATGGGACGATTTTTCATTACTCTGGTTGGCGCTATGGCTGAATGGGAACGGGAAACTATATCTGAGCGCGTGCGGTTCGGCGTAGAGCAGATGGTGGTAGAAGGCAAGCGCCCTGGCGGTGTATATCCATATGGATACACGTCAGAAGGTAAACTCATCCCCGAGGAAAAAGAGCTAATCCGGGAAGTTCGAGGGTTGTACATGTCAGGAATGGGATATAAGTCGATAGCTATGAAAATGAACAGGGAAGGAAAATTGCGCCGTGGAAGTGAATGGACAGCTGCCACGGTAGCTTACACGATAGAGAACCCATTCTATGCTGGCATCATACGCTTGGGCTCAAAAACAAACAAGGGGACATACGCGAACACAAAACGGGATGAACGGGTTAAGTGCATCTACGGTGAGGGAGATCACGAAGCTGTATTCACGCGCGAAGAATATGAAGAAACGAAAAAATTCATGGAACGAAAAACACATGGCGGATACAGCAGAATCAAAACATATTGGTTTTCTGGCGTGTTACGGTGTGGACGGTGCGGCGCGGCTATGTTCGGTAAGTTGACGACAAAAAGAATGGCTGGAGGCGAAACCGTTCGTACACCATACTATATCTGTGCGAATCGACATGCAAACAGCTCCTGCGACATGCCTATATTCCGACAGGTCCACATTGAACATTTGATGATGGAATATATCATGTCCATTAGAGCAGACTCTCAACTGCTGGCTAAAGAGTCATCGGCCCTGTTAAAAGATCAGGCGAAAAAAACATCTGAAGTTGACGATGCGAAAAGAGAGTTGGCACGAATTGTGGAGCGCAAGGAAAAATGGCAATACATGTTCGTTGAAGGGTTGATATCTAAGGAAGAGGTTCGCAAACGCATTACTGAGGAAGATGAGAAAGAAAAGGAAGCTAAGAAAAAAATAGCTGCGAACGAAGTATCTCTGTCAGCGATACCGAAACTCGAAGAGTTGGCCGAGATGGAAGAGCTTTGGCCTTTGATTGATGACGAAGAGAAAAAGATGGTTGTATTTACGTTGTTCAAGAAAATTACGATCAATACACCATTAACTAATCCGAAGGGCGTAAAGAATAAATTTTTTGAAGCGAGAATTGACGAAGTTCTGTTTAATTAGATCCATATTGTATGATATGGACTTCCGTCATGTCCGGTATTCATCGCCTGCAGCATATCAAGCGCCTCGCTTCCGCGAACCTCCCCGACGATAATCCGGTTCGGCCTCATCCGCAGGGACGAACGGATCAGGTCCCGTATGGATATCTCTCCTCGTCCTTCCGTATTGGCATTTCGGGTTTCCAAGGAGACCAGATTCGGTACCGTCACAATCTTTAATTCAGCCGAATCCTCAATCGTAATCACTCTTTCATCAGGCGGTATGAACTGTGACAACGCATTTAAAAAGGTGGTTTTTCCCGATCCCGTCCCGCCGCTGATGAAAATGTTGTATTTGGCCCTGACCAGCGTGCGGAGAAAGTAGGCCGTTTCCTCGCTAAGCGCCCCCCTGCCGATCAGCTGCTCCATCGTCATCGGCGACTCGGGAAATTTGCGGATCGTCATGGTCGGGCCTTTCAGCGCAATCGGCGGCAGCACGATATTGACCCGCGATCCGTCCTTTAACCGGGCATCCACGATGGGCGAGGATTCGTTCACGACCCGGTTCACCGTACCGACGATGCTCTGGATGATGTCTTCCAGGCGGTTTTGCGATTCAAACTGAACCGGGAGGCGCTTTACTTCCCCTTCCTGCTCAATGAACACCTCTTGGTGGCTGTTGATCATAATTTCCGTAATCGAGGGGTTATCGACCAAAGGCTGCAGTACGTCCAGTCCGCGAAAAGAGTCGTACACCCTTCTCACCAGCTTTCGTTTGCCGGAAGCCGTCAATCCTTCAAGTTCCCTGCGTTCCCATACGGTTTCTTCGATATATTGCATAAGCTCGCGGTTTCCGACAGCCGCCGTAATATCCAGTCCGGCCCGTACTTCATTGCGGATGGAGGTAAAGATTTCTTCCTCATGCATAAGCGGCATCACCCGTGCTTCCCGAAGGCATAATCCTGGTCTCGCCCAGCATATCGCCGCACAGCTTCAATATTTCCCTCTGAAAAATGGGCGAGCAAAGCAGGATTTCCTCCTGCCGAACCTGCTTCCATGAAGGGATATAGGGGAGCGCGCCGTCGAAACTCATATCGCTCCGCGGCAGCGAATTGGCCAGACTGCCCGTGTAACGGTTCACGATAAACCTGCTCTTTGCCATCATGTTCCTGAATAAATCAGGGTCCTGCCGCTCCAGATCATTCAGCTGCGCCCCGCTCTTAAACATCCCGATCAAATCATCCAGCAAAATCCACCAAAGCAGATGCGACTCCGTGACCAGCGCCTGAAACCGCTCACCGGCAACCCAATCGGAATCCAGCACTATAAAATCGTATCGTCCGCTTCCGGATATGGATTGTATGAGCGTCTTCGTGTCGTCAAACGTCATTTCCATCAACTCCCCTATATGCCTGTTCGGCGCAAACACATCACATTTCAACGCCTCGCTTCTCAGGATATAAGGCTCGACGTCAGCCTCTTCACCGGTCTCCTGTACGGCCTTGAGGTCGTAGAGAAGCCTTGAAAACGGCCTCCCGCCTCTTTCAGGGCCAATCGGAAAGACCGCGCTCGAATTCACGGTCTCCAGGTTCAGATAAAACACCTTGGAACCCATCACGCCCAACTGCTTGGCCATATTGACGGCCGTCGTCGTTTTTCCGCATCCGCCCAGCGCGGAAGTGATGCCGATGATCCGGGTTCCCTCCGTCCGATCCATCTTTGCCCCGCCGCGTCTCTCCCGGACATATTGAATCCAGCTCTCCAGCAGTCGAGACAACGGTTGGTATTTGGAAACCGTCAGGCCGTCCCCTTCGGGCTTTCCTTCTCCTCCTTCGATCAGGGCAATCCACGGAAGCGACGGTTCGCCGGCGGACAGCCACGCGTTCAACAGTTCCGTGTCACCGACTACCAGGTCCGGCCTGCTGCCGCTTTCCATGAATTGCAGGAAGGCTTCAGCCCGGGTAAAGGCGGTTACCTGGACGATAACCGCATACTCGCTGCACTGAATATAATGAAGCAACGGTTCAACGTATCCCTTATCCTGAACAGCCAGTACAAGCCTGACCGGTTGCATGCCGCATCTCCTCTCTTTTGAAAACAACGCAAAAAAGCACCGTTCGAGCCGCTAAAAAGCGGACATGGAACGGTGCTTCCGTTGTTTTGTTATATTTTTACATAGAATATCATAACTTCCTATCAAACGGCAAGCCATTTTTTTTAAATCATGCTGTGCCACTTGCCAAAAAGATGAAAACCGATCATAATGAACACGGCAGGAACAAACGTTCCTGGCATAAAATCCTATCTGATATATAAAACCGTCTATCGAGATATTTATGACAACATGGACCGAATGTAGCGGAAGTTATAAATGCGTTGCCGGAAAGCGGACTCCCTGCATGATCTGCCCTTTCCGATCTAACCATACGCTCAGCAGCAGCTCCTGCAACTATCGTTTCCAAAGCATCTCAGCCGGGAGAGTGACGACATCTATGAAAAAAGCAATTTTTCCATTCCTTATTGCGGGCCTGCTGCTATTGCCAGGCTGTTCGGAACCCCCCGCAATGAAGGAGTTGACCCAATCGCATTCCGGGCAAGCGATTCAGCAGCAATCGCCTACAACCGGCAGCGGTTCTATTCAAACAGACAAATCCGATAAGCAGCATAGAACAGACTCACGGAATCAAAGCAAATCCTATCCTACGGATAACCTCGACATCGCCAAGGTTCAGGTCAAGCTCGTGAAAGCCGTGGACGGGGATACGATCAGCGTGCAGTACGAGGGAAAAACGGAAAACGTCCGCTTCCTGTTGGTGGATACTCCCGAAACCAGCCATCCCCGCCTCGGCGTGCAGCCATTCGGTCCGGAGGCAAAAGCATTCACCAAAAAAATGGTGGAAAACGCCAAAAAACTGGAGCTGGAATTCGACATCGGTCCGAACCGCGATAAATACTCCAGACTGCTCGCCTATGTTTACGCGGACGGCAAAATGGTTCAAGAAGCGCTTCTGGAACAGGGATTGGCCCGCGTTGCCTACATCTATCAACCGAATGTAAGATATGTGGATAAATTCAACGACCTGCAGAAGATCAGCCGCAGCAGATCCCTGGGCATCTGGAGCGTTGAAGACTATGCCCGGGAAGACGGATTTCATCCGGAAAAGCAGAAGGCGGACCGCGCTGCAACGACTGGCCCGAATACGGGAGCCCCCTCTTCAACCTCCCCTGGCGGATGCAGAATCAAGGGAAACATCAACGCCAAAGGAGAGAAAATCTACCATACCCCGGACTCCCCTTACTATGAAAGAACCAAGCCGGAGTCATGGTTCTGCAGCGAAGAAGAAGCCGCGGAAGCGGGCTTTCGCGCGCCGCGCTAATAACCGGCCAAAAAAAACGCCTACAAGAAACGGCGCCGGATTTCCGGCGTCGGAATCAAACACTGCTCATCCTTTCCGAACCACCGGTAACGGTTTTTGGCGACCCACCGATAAAGAAAGTCCCTTAAAAATTTCGGAAGAATAACAAAGCCGTACAAAAGCGGCCAAGGCATCGGAAGATGCCGGACGATCCTCAGCGCCGCCGCGGACCGGGTATAATAGGTTCCGTGGTCCACAACAACAACCGTGTTCGCAAGGCCTCCGTCCAATCCTCCCTTTCGGAGAATATCCTGCCCGATTTCCGACTGCTGGGAAGCGAACCGGAAGACGCCGGAAGGGTCCCTTTTAATAATAAACTTCGTGAGCCCTTGGCACAGGTGACACACGCCGTCGATCAGCACGATGATATAATCGTCCGGTCCTTTTCTTGCAGCCATACCTTTACCTCCTCCAGCCGGTCCGCTTCCCGGCACCGGCAATATGAAGCCTACAGGCAAATAGCGGGTCGTCTTCCTCATGGACGATCGCTTCTTTATATATTTAGAAAAAAGCGTGGAAGTCTCCTCCCACGCTTGGTCGTGCCATGTTCAATTATTCTGCTGCAGCTTTGCTCAGCCATTCTCCGTCTCTCATCTGCTGGTCAAAATCGGAAGAAAACTTTTCCATGCATTTGCAAATGAAATCTTTGCGACAAACCGGACATGGTGTCTTTCCCAGTCGGCTGACATTGGTCATTTTCCATTCCGGAAAACGGTTGTAGAACACGCGGCAATCTGTTCCGTCAGCCAAGTTGATAATGAACTCGTAGAGTCCTTCCTTTTCGTTGCTTCCGGCTCTAGTCACGTTGGTTATCTGCGGTCTGTATGGCATGTGCATCACCCGTTTATTTAAATTTCGTTCTTCAAACGACTTGTACTTTAAGGTACTTAGTCATATTAAAGAATTTTAAAGACGATGTCAACCGAAGAACACGTCCAGTATGGATCCCAGCTGCCCGCTTTTCTTGCCCTTCAAAATATCAGGGTTAAATACTTCCACATAGCCGCAGTTGCTGCATGACACAAACAGAAAATGATTGTGCTGAATATCAAACATTTTGCTGAGCCCGGACCCCGTCATGGAGACTTCCTTCGTTTCGCAATGGTTCCCTCCGCACTTGACGCAAACGAACCTTTCCTCGATCATATCCTCAATACGCATTTCCAATCGCCTCCCTTCTAAATCCAACCATACCCTAACATACGGACAAGGAAGCCATCACGTTACAAATTTCGACAAGAAAGACGCCATCGTCCTTTTGGGAGGCTTGATGACGTTTCTGCGAGGAATAAAAACGGACGGTCCTCCCAAAAGGCTCCGTCCGCAAGGAAAGGCAATATCCGGACCAGCGTTTGCTGTTTGGATGCCCCGTCAGATCACGTTCAGTTCCGCTTCGATATTTCCGCGGGTTGCTTTGGAATACGGACAAAAATCATGGGCCTTTTTCGCCAGATCCTCAGCTTGTTTTCGTTCGATGCCGGGCATCTGAATGTTAAGCTTCACGCCCAGCTTAAATCCGCCATCCGCCTCATCCTTCCCGATCATCACCTGCGAATGAACCACCACATCCTTTAGAACAACCCCTTCCTTACGGGCGATGTTGGCCAAGGCGCTTTCATAACAAGCCCCGTAACCCGCCGCAAACAGCTGCTCGGGATTGGTGCCTTCACCGCCGGAGCCGCCGAGCTCTTTGGGCATGGCCAACTTATGTCTCAATACCCCATCAGACGATTCCACCGAGCCGTTTCGGCCTCCCATGATTTTGACGTCGGCTGTGTACAACGGTTGCATTTCTCCATCATCTCCTCCGCAATTTATTTTCCCTACACTTTCACTTAAACGTTCGACGCAAAATGAAACCCCAAAAAACGGTTCATCATGATCATTCCACAAAAAGCTGCGCATGATGTATCCCCCATAAACAACCTTCTTTTTCATGCAAAAGAATCTCCCGCTCATGATCTCCCCCTCCTCGAGCATACACATAGATTAGTAGTCGAAAAACCTACGGTATTGGAGAGGAGCCCGTTCCTATGAGTCCTTCCGTAATCTCCCTGCTTCGCGTACCTTTGGGTCTTGGCGGCGCCCGTCCCGGTGCTGAGCTTGGGCCGAAGTCTCTAATCGATGCCGGTCTCATTCGCCAGCTGAATCACATTCACGTTCATGTCAGCGATGAAGGAAGCATCTCGATTGATTCCTCTACGGATTCGTCCGCCCCCAGGAACTCCAAGCTTAAGCATCTGGAAACGATTGCTCAGGTGAATGCCAGGCTTCGCGACAAGATTGATAGCCTCATGGAGAAATGCACCTTTCCCCTTATTCTTGGGGGAGATCATAGCATCGCCATTGGAACGATAGCGGGACTGACCAGGCATTATCAACGTCTCGGTGTCATATGGTTCGATGCGCATGGAGATCTGAATACGCCCGACACAAGCCCTTCCGGAAACATTCATGGCATGTCCCTGGCAGTCAGCCTCGATCAAGGACATCCATTGTTGACCGAACTCCGTAAAGGCTGCCATCCCCTTGACCCAGCGAAGGTGGTCATCGTGGGAGCGCGTGAATTGGACCAAGGAGAGCGCGAAATGATTAAGCGTTTGGGAATAACCTGCTTTACCATGCACGAGATTGATCGATACGGGATGGCTGCCATCATGGAAAAAACGCTTGAAATCGTCAGCGACGGTACCGACGGCGTACATTTGAGCTTTGATATTGACAGTCTCGATCCGTACGAAGCTCCCGGTACCGGGACTACGGTCAGGGGAGGAGCAACTTACCGGGAAGCCCATTTCGCCCTTGAAATGATGTTTGAAGCCAATCTCTTAACCTCTGCCGAGTTCGTCGAGGTAAATCCGCTATTGGACCATAATAAACAAACCGTTAAACTCGCGAATGAGCTGATCTGTTCAGCGCTCGGCAAGCGCATTCTTTAAGCAGCGTGTTCTAAAAGCCGCTTTTTACAATCTTTTTCTAGGAGTGATTTGATGACGGACAGCCAGTCCCTAATAAATTTTGAACAGCAGCATGGAGTCAACAACTATACGCCGCTCCCTCTTGTCATCACCCGAGCCGAGAGAGTCTGGGTTGAAGATCCGGAGGGCAACCGCTATATGGATATGCTGAGCGCTTACTCCGCTTTGAATCACGGCCATCGTCACCCGCGAATCATTCAAGCCCTTATCGAGCAAGCCGGCCGCGTCACCTTAACCTCGCGTGCCTTCCACCATGATCTAATGGGATTATTCTATAGCGCCGTATCCAAAATAACGGGCAAAAGCCGCGTCCTTCCGATGAACACGGGCGCTGAAGCCGTGGAGACGGCGATCAAAACGGCAAGGCGATGGGGCTACGAGACCAAAGGCATTCCCCAAAATCAGGCGGAAATCATCGTCTGCGAAGGCAATTTTCACGGACGAACGGTCACGGTTACCTCCTTCTCCTCTTCGGAAACGTATAAGCAAGGCTTCGGGCCATTCACCCCGGGCTTCAAAATCATTCCTTATGGAAGCATCTCGGCACTGGAGGAAGCCATTCATTCGAACACCGCAGCGCTTCTGATCGAGCCGATTCAAGGGGAATCCGGTATAGTCCTGCCTCCCCCGGGCTTCCTTAAGGAAGCCGAAAAGCTGTGCAAAAAACATCGGATCTTATTCATGGCCGATGAAATTCAGACAGGTCTCGGGCGAACGGGCCGTTTGTTCGCTTGCGACTGGGAAGATGTCGTGCCGGATGTATATATTTTGGGCAAAGCCTTGGGCGGAGGGGTCATGCCGGTATCGGCGGTTGCGGCGAGCGACGAAGTCCTTGGGGTGTTCACTCCCGGCTCTCACGGCTCGACCTTCGGCGGTAACCCTCTAGCCGCAGCCGCGGCCATAGCCGCTTTAAAGGTATTGGAGGAGGAGCAGCTGGCGCAGCGTTCTTCAGAGCTTGGCGAATACTTGATGACCCGGCTTCGTTCGATTCCGTCCCCCGTCATTCGCGAAGTGCGCGGACGCGGTCTGTTTATCGGAATCGAGTTGGCTGCAGCGGCAAGACCCTACTGCGAACGGCTGAAGGAGCTTGGATTGCTCGTGAAGGAAACCCATGAGTTTACGATTCGCCTTGCTCCCCCGCTCATCATAACGAAGGAAGAGTTGGACTGGGCGATCGAGCTCCTCAACCTTGTTCTAATGGAAGAAAACGTTTAGGCAATCAATTGAAAATAAACTTCTATAGCTAAATAAAAATAGATAAAACAAAAACCAGCCTTGATGCTCAAGACTGGTTTTTGTTTCGAAAAAGTTATGATGCGGTAGAGAGGACTCGAACCTCCACGGGTATACACCCACTACCCCCTCAAGATAGCGTGTCTGCCATTCCACCACTACCGCATATATAAGGAGACGTTCCACAAGAGAACATTCCTTATTATATAGATCTTAAACCAAAATGTAAAGTTGAAATATTTCCTAATTTCAGACCAAGCTCGTAATATCCGATGGGTGCTTCAGCCGATGTGCGGCAATCTTGACCTGATCGGGCGACGGTGCTCCCCACAAAGCTAATCCAAAATCCACGTGTGCGTCGGACGCGCATTCGGCATCATACATCGTATCCCCGATATAAATCGATCGGGCAGGATCCGCACCCGAAATTTCCAGGAATTTCAGCAGCGGTTCAGGGCATGGCTTATGCTTTTCCGTATCGTCGGCACAAACGACAACATCCAGTTGATCCATCAGGCCGAATGGAACGAAATCATCCTGCAGTTCCTGCCGGGTCTTGGAGGTCACGATTCCGGTCCGTATCCCCTTACTCTTGAGCTCAGCCAAGACTTCCCTGGTTCCTTGAAACGGATGAACGTCATCCATAAATTCCTTCATGTATTCATTCCATATCCGGCAGCCTTCCTCCGTGTCTTGAATCCCGAGTTTCAAGAGCGCATCCTTTCCGGGAATGCCAAGCGCGAAACGGAGGTTTTCGTCAACCGGAACGGTACAGCCCTTTTCGGCCAAAAATTTCTTGAGGGAACCGAGAACCGCAGCTTCGGTATCGATCAAAGTTCCGTCGACATCAAAAATGATACAATCATACATAAATCGTATCTCCTTCCTCAACCGCTGAACTTCATGCCGGTTTAAAGCACAAACCGCATTACTCAGCCCGATTATTTTTATGCTTCCTGTACTCCGTAAATTCCACGTATTCCTTAATGAATTGTTTCTCTTGGTCGGATAGGCCTTCAACCTGCACCGCTTCCCCGTCGGCCGCCTCGGTTCCGTAACCCTCGCGGATTTCCATCACGCCGGATGACGGGCTTCCTTTTCCGATAATGAGCCAATCCAGGCTCACGGAGAAAAATGCGGCAATTTCGATCAGTTTATTCGTGCTCGGCGTTGTCTTCCCTCTTTTCCAGTCTCCAAAGTTCCCCGTGCTGATTCCGAGGCTTTCGCAAAAAGCTTTTTTCGTCATTCCCCGGCTTTCAATTAGATGTTCGATTCGTTGGTATATAGACTGCATCAAGCAACCGCCTTCCCAGTGCTGTTTAAAAAAATACTTATTTACGTAATTTTTCTCTTGATATATGACGTAATTACGTGTATAATAGGGTGTATACGTCTAAATTATACCATATTTACCGTGTATCCGTAGTTTTCTTTGACCAAGTAATTAAACCGGAGGAGCGAGTAGGTTGCCGAAAATTTTCTCTCCGTCATGGAATGATGCCATTCATTACATTAAATCAGGCATGATGATCATCAGCCGGGACGGCACGATTGACCAAATTAACGAGCCCCTGAAATCGATGGCCGAAAAGCACGGCATTTCACCGGACATCATTACCCAAGGCATCTCCTTATTCGAATTGAATCCGAATGAGTTCGGAAGTTCCTCTTACAGGGTATTTTTTGAGGAAATATACTTGCCCTCTATTCGAAATATTCTTCAAGGCAGCGAGCCGGACTACATTGCGGAATACCCCATCGACTGGCGCGGAAAAACAATTTGGGTTTTATGCGAGGCCCAGCCTCTGACCTTCAATCAGGGCTCACGGATCGAGGGAGCCGTCATTTCGTTTTCGGATATTACACGATTCAAGAAAAAAGAAATCCGCTTGGAGCAGGCCCTTTCCCATACATGCACATTGCCGGGGCATGTTCCCATCTGCGCGGTTTGCAAACACGTTCACACGGATGATGCATGGGAACCCGTGGAAAGTTATTTGGAGAACCGGATGCCGATTGAATTCACGCACGACATCTGCCCTTCCTGCATAAGGCGCTTGTATCCGAGTTATTCGTCGGTTCTGGATGAAGACCATTCTTCAAGGGATGAATAACCGCATGCAATCATGCGAGATTACCGAGAAATGGCAGGATTTCCGGTTGAACAAAATAAAGCCTTAGACCGGAAACTGACCGGGCTAAGGCTTTTTGAATATACAAATATATAATTTGGCTTTCCGGCTTCCCCGACCCATCTTGAACCGTACGGAAAGGGCTAGTCGGGACATGTTCCGCGATTCTTGGCGATAAGTAAAACGTGCGAAAATAAGTTAGTCAGAACTTCACGGCACATGTCCCATTTTTATCCCGTAACATAACGAAGCAGCGGACTGATCAGTGCCGGGAGCACGGAGACATGGCCTTCGCCCTCCACTTCCAGAAAAGAATGCGGAAGCCCCCGGACGTTATCCAAAACCTGATGCAGCTTCTTGGCATCCGCGATCATGGACGGCTTTTCTCCGCTTCCCACGCAAAGCAGCAGTTCCGCACCCGGTTCCAATGATTCGAATCCGGCTTTCTTGGCGTTCAACAGCTCAAGCAGCATATGATTCTTCCACCATATGGAGGGGCTTGCCGCAATATACCGCCGAAAAGCCGCGGGACGGGTAAACAGCGCGTACAGAGTTAAAAAACCGCCAAGGGAATGTCCGAAAAATGACTGTTTGGCCCGGTTAACCGGAAAAGACCGTTCGATGGCCGGCTTTAACTCCTCTTCAATAAACGCAAGAAACGCTTCGGCTCCGCCGGTCGCCGGCCAGGCGGAACCGTTCGGCCGCGGAGGAAGCTCCGTTTCATCCGCATGTACCGTATAATCAATAAACCGTTCCTTGCTTACGATCGGATCCTCGGAATCATAACCGATGCCGACGATGAGCGCCGGAGGTATTCCATGCGGACCGCGAGACTGCAGCCGGAGCGATTCCGCCAAAGAGCCGAAAGAGGCATTGGCATCCAGAGCATACAACACGGGATACCCTTCTTCAGGCGGGGGAACGACAGGCACCGCAATGAATATGCGGTACTCGCGTCCCGTACGGCTAGACTTCATCTCCCAAGTAAGAGTCCCCGGTACGCGGTAAGCGCCCATATCGGCGTTCATGCGGTTATCCGGAACGGCAGCTTCCTTATCAAACAGCCATTTCAACGCTTCAGGAAAATGCTTTAGCATAAACAGCGCATCATGCGTTCCATCCGGGTCTATGGCCAGCTTCAGATGGCTTTCCGGATATCCTTTCTCCAGCCATAAGCGATGTGCTTCTTTTGAACAAGGAACCATATTTTTCTGAATACTCGTTTTATATATCCCTTCGCAGCTCCCGAAGGACATGTACACGCGTTGCTCCAAGTTCGGAGCTTCGTGGTTCCGTATGTAATCCATGACCCCCTCATACCAAAAGGAAGCCGACAGCAGCCCGATGCGTCCAAAGGCATCCGGCCGCCAATAGCCTGCAAACAGGGATACCAAACCGCCGAGGGAAGCGCCGATCATGGCGGTGGAATCAGCCTCCCTCAGCGTGCGGTAACGACTATCGATATACGGCTTAACCACATCCGCGAGCTCGTCCACATATGCCTTCCCACTGCCTCCGAAGGCTGGATAACCGTCCAACAGGGGATCAGCCGGCCAGGGGGTGTATTCATCGTTTCTTGAAGGAGTAACGACACCGACAAGGATGGCCTCCTCCAGGCGATTGGCAGCAAACAGATGCTCCAAGTAATTTAAACCATCGGTAAAAAGGTCTCCGCCATCCTGAACGTATGCAACCGGATAAAACCTGTTCGTGGCTTCATAGGACGGCGGCAGGTAAAGGATGACTTCTCTCTGCCCCACGACGAGCTGTTGAAATCGATTCATATGCTCCTCCTGTATAATGGATTCCCTATTTTCGCGAACGAATAAAGAGAAAAATAAAATAAGGCACTCCAATCATGGAAATGACGATGCCGACGGCCAGCTCGGCCGGGGCAAACACGGTTTTGCCGATAAAATCGCCGATCAGCACCATAACCATACCGACCACTCCGCTGACGGGGATGATATGTTTATGTTTCAAGCCCACGAGCTGTCTGGCCATGTGGGGAGCGATCAATCCGACAAAACCGATGCTGCCGGAAACGGCAACGCTGGCGCTGACCAGTCCGACGCTGCACAGCAGAAAAATATTTTTTTCGCGTTCCACCCGTACGCCGAGACCTGTCTGGCTGTCCCCGCTCAGCTGGAACAGATCCAGCACGTGAGCCCGCATCCAAATGACGGGCGGAAGCAGAACGAGCCAAGGAAGCATCGTGGCCACGAACTTCCAGTTCGCGCTGTGAAGGCTTCCGGACAGCCAAACGACGGCCATCTCGTAATCTTTCGGATTCATCTTCAGGGAAGCATACATCGTTACGGCTCCGAATCCCGAAGCGATGGCAATGCCGACAAGGATAAGCCGCTGCGGGTCAAGCCGCCCGCCCTGACGGGCAAACATGTAGATGACGGTTACGGCGGCCATGCCTCCTGCCACCCCAAACAACGGCATCATCATTACCCCAAGCCATCCGGAAGCCGTAACGGTGCCTTGAAACAATAACATGAACAAGACCACCGCCATGCCGGCCCCGGCATTAATGCCCAAAATTCCGGGGTCCGCCAGCCCGTTCCGGGTGACGCCTTGAATCACCGCGCCGGCCATGCCCAACGCCAAGCCGACAAGGGCTCCGAGTACGATGCGGGGAAGCCTGAAATCAAACACCACCAGTGTAAAATCCGGCCGGGGATCGATGCGCAGCAGCGTTTTCAGGACCTCCCAAACAGACATATCGAAGGTCCCGTTCGTTAAACTGAGATACGCCGCAGCGGCTGCCAAAGCAATCCCGACCGCCATAACGGCCCATACCCGGGCATTCGAGGATTTAAGCACGATGGTCTCCTCCTCTCGTTTTGATCAGATACAAGAAGAAGGGAACACCGATTAAAGCCGTAACTACCCCTACAGGCGTTTCAAAGGGATAATTGACAAAACGGGCGGCAATATCGCAGAGCGCCAAAAAAAACGCCCCCAAGCGCCCCGGACACCGGAATGATCCAGCGGTAATCCGAGCCCGACAAAAACCTCGCGATATGCGGTATGACCAGCCCGACAAAGGCGATTTTACCGGCCAGCGCTACCGATACGCCCGTCAATATGACCACGGACAGAATCGCCAATGCTTTGGTAAGGCCGACCCGCAGACCTAGCCCCTTGGCAGTCTCCTCCCCAAGAGAAAGAGCCGATACCGATTTGGATATGCACAGGGCCAGCGTCAAGCCTACTACAGCAAACGGGATGCTTAACTTGATCAATTCGGGATCCATCCGGTGCAGCCTGGCGTTATACCAGAAGCTTATGTTTTGGGACACCTGAAAATAAGTCGCGATGGCGTCTGCAGCTCCGCTTAAAAAGGTTCCGATGATCGTTCCCAATATGGCCAGCCTGACGGGGCTCAGGCCGTTCGGAATGCACCAGGCAAGCCCGAAAACGATGGCTGCGCCGATCGCGGAGCCGATCATGGAGCTGGCGATGTAAAGGTTCGGATTGCCGTTCGGCATAAAGACCATAAAGAGCGTCACCGCCAGAACGGAGCCGTCCGATACGCCCATGATGGATGGAGAAGCCAGGTAATTCCGGGTCATCCCCTGCATCAAGGCTCCCGAAACGGCGAGAAAAACGCCGATGAGCATCGCCCCGATCACACGCGGCAGCCTTGACGATATAATAATTTGATGATCCACGTTATCGGCATCAAAGGCAAAAACAGAATCCCATATCACTTGTGCCGAAATGTTTTTCGCTCCGTATAAAATCGAAGCCATAATGACCAATACAACGGCTGCCGGCGCTATCGCAAGGATAACCGCCGGCAGCGAACGTTTAAACGACATATTCAACACGCCTTATACTGAACTATTTTGCAAGCCGGGTTACTGCGGCTTTCAAGAACTCGATTTTACTGTAGGCCGTCCCGCCTTGGGCGAGCGGATCAACCGCATTAACAAACACGTTGCCGTTTTTGAATGCATCCAGGTTTTTGATGATCGGATCGTTTTGGAATTGTTCCAGCGCATCCGGCGTTTCCTTGTTTTCATCCGGCGAGAATTGGATAAACAGGTAGTCCGGATTCATCTCCGCGAATTTTTCTTTCGAGACCAATTCCTGGGCCTTAGCTGCATTCACTTCCTCCGGAGCGGCTAAACCGAGATCCTCATATAAAACGGGATTGAAAAAGACGGCTGCCGGATAGATATACAATTCTCCCCCCCGGATTCGCACGGCAACCACTTTTTTATCTTTTAGGGAATCGCCGATTTGAGTTTGGGCCGCTTCAAGATCGGATTTGTATTTCGCGATCTCCTTTTCCGCCTGTTCCTGCTTGCCGCTCAGCTCTCCGAGCAGTCTCAAATTGCTCTCCCAATTGGAAGAAATATGGGAATAAGGTATGGTCGGCGCGATTTTATTCAACTGCTCCACCACTTCCGGCTTAAACTTCGAGGAACCTAAGATCACGTCCGGTTTCAGGGCCAGTATGGTTTCGAAATTAGGCTCGGTCTTTTCCCCTACGGACTGGGCATTCTTCGTAATGCTTTGGAACATCTCCGGGAATTGTCCTGCAACCGTAATGGCTCCCACAGGATTGACATCCAGCACGATCGCGTCTTCCATCGCCTCGACGGCGCCGGTAATGACGATCCGCTCCGTTTGGGACGGCAGGGTATATTCCTGATCAAGGTATTTCACCACTTTTGTACCGGTCTCGGACCCAGACCCTGATCCTGCATCTTGTCCGCTCGGTGCATCTGTTGCAACCGCCGTTTGGGGTGCCCCCTTTTCAGCGGCATTGCCCTGCTTATTTTCTTTTCCGCAAGCGGATAACATCATGGCAACCACGATGAGTAAGCCCAGCATCAACTTCATTCTTTTCATCTTTTTCTGACTTCTCCCTTCGATCCAATCTATAATTGATAATGATTATCATTATTGATAGTAAAGGAGAACCGGGTCATGCGCCATGGACAATCATCCGATTTTTCATGGACAATTCCCGGATAAAAACGTGACGGCCGACTCGGCCATTTGTTCAAGAGCAAACGGAGAGTACTCGCGCCAAGGATAAGACGGCAACAGATGAACCCTGCCTTCCCTGACGTGACGCAAGGAGATCCACTCCGGAGCGGATTGGAGCCTTGCCCAATGTTCCAGCGTTTCCGAATCCTGCCGGACTAGCAGCAGAACATGATCCGCATCCGTTTCCCTGAGCATTTCCCATGTCAGCGGCATATGGTCGACCATTACATGGGGAAGATCGGGAAGACGGCAGCCCAGGTGGTCAAACAGGACTTCTCTCCCCCCGCGGTTATCGTTTATAACGAGTTGGTCATGATAAAACCGCGCGCTCAAAATTTTGGGACTTCGTTTCGAAGTAGGGGTTACCTTACGGTGCAGCGCAATCATTTTTGTACGAAAAGATTCCATCCACTGCGCAGCTTCCGGCTTTCTGTCCAATAAATCGGCCAACCCGGACAGCTGGCTCCGCCAATCCCCGTTTGCTCCTTGCAGTTCGTGGATGGGAGCCATATTCCTCAGCCTCTCTTTTTCCCAGGACTCAAGCTCATCTGTGCAAATGATAATTTCGGGCCCGGCAGCCTCCAGCTTATCCAGATTGGCCGTTTTGTAATGATTTTGCCGGTATGCGTCCAGATGAACGGGGATCTCGGGACCAAACTTATGGTAATAGTGATTTGACCATTTGGGATGAAGCGGCGCCGCATAAGGTATGATCTCAAGCGGAAGCACAAACCCGAGAAGGGAGGTTGAACCATAAAGCGCTACTTTATTTTTTCGTTTCTTTATGTATGCGGTTGGTGAAAAACCAAATTCCTTTTTGAATTTACGGCTGAAATAAAACTCGTCTTTATAACCGACCGAATGCGCAACTTCCCTTAGCAAGCAGTCGGATCCAAGCATTAGCTTCTTGGCTTTGTCCATTCGGGTCTGCGTCAGATAATCCATTACGCTCCGACCATACGTTTTTTTGAACACATCGGCAAAATAATTGGGACTGAGTTCGGCGATTCCCGCCAGATGCTCCATCGTCAAATCTTCAAAAAAATGTTCATCGATATAGCTTTTTGCCAGTTCAAGCCCCTGCTTCCTGCTGCCGGTGCGGCGCTCTCCGAGTTCAGAGAAAAACTCGTACAACAGCTCTTGAAAATCAAGCTGGGCGCGCCATCTTTTTATTTCGCCGGTATGGTAAAAGCATTCATAAACGGAACGGCACAAAAGGTTCAATCGGTCCGGGGATGAAAACGTCCATACCTCGTTCCCCATCACAAGCTGCTCTCCGTCTGTCTCTTCAAGCTGTCTGCGGCTTCCACAAACAGCCCGGTAGATACTAAAATGAAAAATGAAGGCTAATGCCTGGCTTTGGCTCCTTCCGCTTAAACCGAATGTTTTGCCGCCGGGGCAAAAATAGGCCGTGCCTTCATGCAGTTGAATTAGGCCGTCTTCGGATTCAAGAGATGCCTCCCCTCTTAGCATAACGATAAGGGCAGGTTGTACCGAAAGCTGTTGAGCAAGGCACAAACCGGGTTCATTAAACATTTTTACGTTCCATAGCCTGGTGGTAAGTTCACTGAAACGCCATTCGAGGCATTCCTCGTTATTTCCTATGTATTTCATGACTGCAGGTACCGCCTTTTTATTGAGAATGGTAATCATTATCACATAAAATCATATCATATCAGATATCGCCCATAAAGCCGGATTTTTTCCGGACTCCGATAAAAATTCAAACAGCCTTGGTCCCGTTGGGACCAAGGCTGTTAACGCCAGCTATCAAAACATCTTTAGATCATTAACTTTTCATATGGGTCCATGGGAAGAAACTCTTTTTGCGGTTCCTTCCTCTCGAATACATTAATCTCTGCGTTGACGGGCTCTTTCTTGACCGCCTTTGCGGCCAGCTTCTTCCCGGCTCATTTTGCCGCCGCTGCCGTTATCGGAATTATTGCGGCTTCGCCGCCTTTTTGTCCGATTTCCTGGTAGAATTCCCTGTCATGGGAATCCGAAGTGGCTTCTCCGCCCTTGCGGCCGATCTCCCGGTAAAAGTCTTTGTCATGGGAGTCTGCAGTCGCTTCGCCGCCTTTCCGGCCGATTTCCTGATAAAATTCCTTATCGTGGTTCTTTGCAGTTGCTTCTCCACCTAAACGTCCTGCTTCTTCACGGCTCATTTTTCCATTATTGTTATTAGCCATTTTGAATCACTCCTTATAGGTTTTTTGGAAGTTGTGCTCGTCCACGTTATGATATTAACCACTGCCGCTATGCTGAAACATTTTAATCTTCTTAAATGCGAAGAAAAAAACCATATCTTTTAGACCAAACATGTATAAATACACAAAA
The DNA here is from genome assembly GCF_000987955.1 of Paenibacillus sp. DMB20. Classification (GTDB taxonomy): domain Bacteria; phylum Bacillota; class Bacilli; order Paenibacillales; family Paenibacillaceae; genus Paenibacillus_AQ. The sequence continues at coordinate 283,044 of NZ_LAZU01000053.1, read as the reverse complement.
AAAGCCCCTGCACAATGCAGGAGCTTTTATTAGCTATGCGGTAGAGAGGACTCGAACCTCCACGGGTATACACCCACTACCCCCTCAAGATAGCGTGTCTGCCATTCCACCACTACCGCATAATATAAAGGGAAAAACCGATAAAACAAATGGTGAGCCATGAAGGACTCGAACCTTCGACACCCTGATTAAAAGTCAGGTGCTCTACCAACTGAGCTAATGGCTCTCGATGACAAACAATGAAGCTGCCATAAAAGAGTTGAAGTGGTGACCCGTAGGGGATACTCTCACTCCGTTCGAGACTGCGAAGTATTCCTAACGATGTCTATGCTCCGACGAACCCTCTGGGGTTCTCATCCCCGAAGCGATAAAGAAAGTGGTGACCCGTAGGGGATTCGAACCCCTGTTACCTCCGTGAAAGGGAGGTGTCTTAACCCCTTGACCAACGGGCCTTATTAACAAGTGTCGCCGTGACGACAAGAATGAGTATAACAAATCATGAGGAACATGACAAGCATTTTTTTAAAATTATTTTTTATGCAGTTTATTGAATGAATTTTTGTCGTAAGAAAAAAGTCTATCGACGTACTTTCTCGGAAGACCGCTTTTAACGGAAGTCTTTCTTGCGAGATAAGGATGGGCATCCCTCTGTAGCTTTCTTATCTCTTAAAAAAAGCTCCTACCGTTTTCACGGTGGAGCTTTCTGTGATGTTAATCGGAACGGAGAGAGAGGGATTCGAACCCTCGCACCGCTTACGCAGTCTAACCCCTTAGCAGAGGGTCCCCTTATAGCCACTTGGGTATCTCTCCATGGAAATGGCTCCCCGAACAGGACTCGAACCTGTGACAACTCGATTAACAGTCGAGTGCTCTACCAACTGAGCTATCAGGGAACGTTATGATTAATAATTTATCATGAGTTCCCTTTGGAGTCAAGCGCCAGAAGCTGCAACCGTCCGCTGCATCTGCCGCACCGGTAACGCGCCGGATTCATTTTCCGTTTGCGCTTATATTCCATTTTGCAATCCGTGCAGCGCAGGACATACCGGTAAGGCTCGGGCTTTCGTTTTTTATCCTCCGGCTTGGCAATCGCTTTGCAGTAGCGGCTCCCCCCTACGGCCTGAAGCAGTACTTTGAAGTCCGCATCCCTATGTTTGTAACCCCGTCCCGCCAGATGGAGATGATAATGGCACAGCTCATGTTTAATAATCTTCTCCACTTCTTCTCTTCCGTGTACTTCCAGCTGATGGGGATTAATTTCGATGTCGTGGCTCTTCAGAAAATACCGTCCCCCCGTAGAAGACAGTCTCCGGTTAAAAACCGCCCGATGCCTGAACGGGACATGAAACCACTTCAGGGAAATGTCCTCGACCCAGGCCTGAAGTTCCTCATTGCTCATATATTGCATAATGGATGTAAACTCCCTTTCCGCTTGCCTCGAACCGGCATGCCGGTTCAACATGAATGCTACTTGAATTTTAACTTCACCCTAAGCTACACTGTCAAGTAAGGGATCATGCAGAAATCCGAAAGGCGGCTTACCGTTCCGATTCTGGCCATACAAGTTTTAGGATTCCCTGTCCGTGTTGAATCACACGAATAAACGATCCTATGCATGAATTTTGCATAAACCAAGCAAGCTATGGAGGGAGAACCCACGAACATGCCGAACATGCGATACGTCATTTTACAGTCGGGAGACAAGCTTCAATACGTGGAGATGCCTGCGGATTACGCCTATCAGCTCAGCGCGCTTAATTTAAGGCTGAATAAAGAAATCAGCAAGCTGACCGCCCAAAACACGCCGGACCTGCCTCTGGCCGTCGCCGAATGCGACAATCTGGATCTGCTGCAGGAAACTTCCCGTATAATCAGCGGTCTCCATTATATTAATGAGCTTGAGCAGTCCTTTGCTTCCCTGAAGGAGAACTATTACCCGCTCATCGCCCTGCTCACCGAAATTCGGGCCCTTCAAGCACAGCTTGAGCAGTGGTACGAAGAAGAAGCCGTTTAAAAATAGGTAGACCTGCACGCTTTGGGTGTCTTCCCCATATGCTATCCATACAGACGGTTTAGCAAGAGGAGGAGATACCCTTGCCGCAATGGCTCTGCAATCAGCTGACACGCGCCTTTCGCAAAAAAGACAGACGCCAAATCAAACTTTTGAACGAATGCTGGTTCTTTTATCGAAAATCGCCGGGGGTAAGCCCCGATCGCCGCTGAAGGTTCGTTCAAATCTCATGTATGAATGGCTAAGCAAGCCGGACCGGAGTCCGGCTTGCTTTTTGGTGTTCTCCCTTCTTGAACCGCGATTCCACTAGAAGAGGACCACTCTCTTGACATAAACGAGGGGCGTCCCGGGTCAATGGACCTTTTGGAACGCCCCTTTCGATATATTATTGGTCCTTCGGCTGGCGCATCGTCAGTCCGACACGGCCTTTCTTCAAATCTACATTCAACACCCACACCGTCACATTGTCACCGACGGACACGACATCCATCGGATGTTTTACGTAACCGTCGCTTAACTGTGAAATATGGACCAGCCCGTCGCTCTTGATGCCGATGTCCACGAACGCCCCGAAATCGATAACGTTACGGACGGTACCTTGAAGCTCCATGCCCGGCGCCAAATCCTCAATCTTCAACACGTCCGTCCGGAAGATCGGCAGCGGCAGCTCTTCGCGCGGATCGCGTCCGGGGCGCTGCAAGCTGTCCAAAATGTCCCGCAGCGTAGGCACCCCTACTTCCAGCTTCACCGCAAGGTCTTCAGGCGACTGCTCCGCCAGCAGCCCCGACAGCTCTTTCGTTCCAACCTTTTCCGGGCTTACGTTGAGTTCCCGGAACAGACGGTCCACAACCGGATACGACTCCGGGTGGATCGGCGTACGATCCAGCGTATTCTCTCCATCGGAAATGCGCATGAATCCGACGCACTGCTCAAAGGTTTTCGAGCCTAGGCGCGGTACCTTCTGGAGCTGCTTGCGGCTTACGAACTTTCCGTTTTCCTCGCGGAATTTCACGATGTTTTTGGCGATCGTCGCATTGATTCCGGCAACGTAGGAGAGCAGCGACGGAGATGCCGTATTGACGTCCACGCCGACGTGGTTTACCGCAGACTCGACGACGGCCTTCAGGCTTTCCTCCAGGTGTTTCTGGGATACGTCATGCTGGTATTGGCCGACACCGATCGATTTAGGATCGATTTTCACAAGCTCTGCAAGCGGATCTTGAACACGGCGGGCAATGGACGCCGCGCTGCGCTCCGCAACATCCAGGTCCGGAAACTCCTCCTGGGCCAGTTTGGAAGCAGAGTACACGCTCGCCCCCGCTTCATTCACGATCAAATAAGCCAAATCGGGGTCTCCCGCCTCGCCAATGACCTCGGCCACGAACTGCTCGGTTTCCCGGGAAGCCGTGCCGTTGCCGATCACGATCAGCTGAATGCCGTATTTGGAAATCAGTTCCTTGAACTTGGCGGAAGCTTCGCGCTTCTTGTTGTTAGGCGGCGTCGGATAGGTAACGGCCACTTCAAGCAGCTTGCCGGTATCGTCCACAACCGCCAGCTTGCAGCCCGTCCGGTAAGCAGGGTCGACCCCGAGTACGCACCGTCCCTTCACGGGCGGCTGAAGCAGCAGGCTCCGCAGATTGCCGGCAAAAATCGAAATGGCCTGATTCTCACCTTTTTCCGTCAGCTCGCCGCGAACTTCCCGTTCGATGGAAGGGGCAATAAGACGTTTATAAGCGTCCTCGATCACCGATGCGAGAATATCCGATACGGCTGAAGTTCCTTTAAGCACCTGCTTGCCGATAAAGGCATGAATGGAATCGGGCGGCACCTCAAGACCGACCTTCAGAATATTTTCCCGCTCGCCCCGGTTGATGGCAAGAATGCGGTGAGGCGGCATTTTTTTGGCCAATTCACGGTAGTCGTAATAATTCTCGTATACGGACTCGGTTTCCGGGTCCTTCGCTTCGGAAGTGAGCATGCCATGATCCATCGTATACCGGCGCACCCAGGAACGGATCGCGGCGTCATCGGCTACGTTTTCGGCCAAAATATCCATCGCTCCCTGCAGCGCTTCCTCCGGCGAAGCCACGCCTTTCTCCTCGTCCACATATTTGGCCGCTTCAGCCAAAGCGTCTCCCTGCTTAGGCTGAGACCAAATCCAGGAGGCAAGCGGTTCCAGTCCCTTCTCCTTAGCCACGCTGGCGCGCGTCTTCCGTTTTTGCCTGTAAGGACGGTACAAGTCCTCCACTTCCTGAAGCTTGACGGCTTTCTCGATCGACGTCTTGAGTTCGTCCGTCAGCTTGCCCTGTTCATCTATGATCCGGATGACTTCCCGTTTGCGGACCTCCAGATTGCGCAAGTAGCCTGTGCGCTCCTCTATTTCACGAAGACGGTTCTCATCCAACTCCCCGGTCATCTCTTTGCGGTAACGTGCGATAAAAGGTATCGTATTTCCTTCGTCCAGCAGTTCAACGGTCGTTCGAACCTGCTTGACGGACAATTGAAGCTCCTTGGCAATTTGTTTGACGATCCTCTCATGTTCTTCCTTGCGGATCTGTTCCTCGTTCACTTCCACCACAGCTTCGATATCAGACAATGATTATCCCTCTCTCTTCAAAAAAACTATATTCCCATTATCCCAAATCTTCTCGGCTATTTCCAGTTGGCATGAATTGGAAGCGGAATCGCGCAAAAGTTCAACGATTTTTCATCTGATTTTAAGATTCGGGTCGTAAAATTCAAGGATAACTAGACTTGCTTAAATATAAGATATGGGTTGGTTTGAAATCGTCCGTCTACATCTTGAATGGAGGTACGCTAAAATGAACAACAAGAATGCATGGGCATTGTCGGCCGTATGCTTTGCCATGTTTATTGCCGTTGTTGCCACCGCATATGCCCTGATCCCCGACGGCCAGCCGCAAAAAACTCACCGTGCCCTTCACACATCCATAAGCGAAAACCACAAGTAAACGGACTTTCCCCATCTTCTTTGAGAGACCGTTTTTTCTCTCGCCAAAAAGATCTTCTCACAGAGCAGACTACTATCTGTACGGCTCTATTGGCAACTTCAGAGAAAAAAGCCCTCCGCTAAAGCAGATGCATCACTTAAAGCCATGCGAAACAACCCGCCGGAAATATTCCGGCGGGTTGTTTCGTGCCCTTCAATGGCGGCTATATTCAAACTCATAAGCAGAAAACTCTATCCTGCTCAAAGGACGATGCCGTTCTGCTAAAAACAAGCCAAGCACAGATTAAAAATCAATCAAACCCAGACTGATCTGCAGGGAATCATCCACCTTGCTCATCGTTTCCTCGTCCAAATGGGTGATCTTGTCGGTAAGGCGCTGCTTGTCAATCGTCCGGATTTGCTCCAGCAAGATGACAGAATCCCGGTCAAATCCATGTGACGCCGCGTCGATTTCGACATGGGTCGGAAGCTTCGCTTTTTGGATTTGCGCGGTAATGGCCGCAACAATTACCGTCGGACTGAACCGGTTACCGATATCGTTCTGTATAATGAGAACCGGCCTTACACCGCCTTGCTCGGAACCGACAACGGGTGAAAGATCCGCAAAAAATACGTCGCCGCGTTTTACGATCACTGTCTACACCCCGCTTACTAAGCGGTCCAGAGTGCTGTCTGCATCTTCCTCCGCGTGAAAGGCCTCGGATGCCATAGTCAGGTTGATTTTAGCCATCTCCATATAGCCCCGCTGCATCGACTCTCGAATGTAACGCTTCTTGCGTTCGTTCAAATACAGCTTCATGGCCTGCCTGATCAGTTCACTGCGGTTGGAATTTTCCAGCTGAGCGATCCCATCCACTTCCTGCAAAAGATGATCCGGTAGACTGATCATGATTCGTTTGGTGTTCTGCATGTTGGCCACCTTCTATTCCACCCCCACAACCTTCTTGCCCTGTGCACCAGTATTACGTTATTCAAGGAAATTTATACAAAAGAATATATATGCCGAAGGTATATCAAGTATGCTGCATCCCATTATAAACTACAATCGGCACTTTCGTACAGACCAACCGACATATTCATAGTTCGCGAAAGCCTGTACGTTTTCCTTTTTAATCCCGAATAAATATGGTTGCAGGAATCAAGCAAGAAGCTCTACCAGAGGGGATTGACCCGCTTAACGGGTACGCCTTCGCGTATATACGTACGCGGTACACGGTGGGCTATCATGCACACCAGCTCATAGTGGATGGTATCGAGCTTAGAAGCCAGCTCGTCTGCCGTGATGCACGCTCCAGACTGCTGACCGATGAGTACAACCTCTTCACCGACTTTGATTTGTTCCGCCTCTTCGGCGAAAGATTTCAGCGATACCATACACTGGTCCATGCAGATCGTTCCGACGACAGGTACGCGGCGTCCGCGTATGAGCACCTCCGTTTTACCGCTCAGCATACGGGAATACCCGTCCGCATAACCGATCGGAAGCGTAGCTATCGTTTCTTCGCCTTCGGTTACGTACTTGGTACCATAGCTGATGCCGTAATGCGGCGGAAGCTTTTTGACGTAGACCGCCTTCGTCTTTAACGTCATGACCGGGCTTAAGCTGACCGTTGTTCGATGGACCTCCTCCGATGGATACAATCCGTACAAACTGATGCCAAGACGCACCATGTCGTAGGAAAGCTCGGGGGTGTCGATCGCGGCGGCGCTATTGCCCGTATGTATGATCGGGATGTTGTAGCCCAACTCCCGCAGCGCATCCGCCACGCTTTTGAAACGCCGGTACTGCTCCAGTGTATAGCCTTTATCTTCTTCATCCGCCTTTGCAAAATGGGTAAACATACCCTCGACCATCACCTGCTGCAGCGCAAATGCTTCCTGGATAAAAGAAACCGCCGCATCGCCGGGCAAAAGCCCCAAGCGGCCCATTCCGCTGTCGATTTTGATGTGCACCTTCAGCGGGCGTTCCTCTTCAAGAGGCAGAGCTTTGATCGCTTCCATCACTTCAGAACTGAACAGGGCTATGGTTACGTCGTTGCGCCATGCCGTCTCGATTCCCTCCGGCGGGGTATACCCCATCACGAGAATCGGCATCCGTATCCCCGCCTTTCGAAGCCCCAGCGCTTCATCCAAAAAGGCGACGCTTAAATAGTCCGCGCCCAGTTCCTCCAGCTCGCGCGCGATTTCAACGGCTCCATGTCCGTAGGCATTGGCCTTTACGCAGGCCAGCAGCTTCATGGACTCGGGAAGCGATTCCCGAAAGCCTTGGTAATTCGCACGCAAATGATCCAAATTGATTTCCGCTTGAGTAGGTCGATATATCGCTTGCACTTTTCAGTCACCTTCTTACCATTTTGAAACACATAACATGTGCAATAGATTAATGGTAATGCCCCCGCAGGTAACTGTCAATTCAACCCGGATCGGCAGAATGTGGCATGCTGCTTATCCGGGCCGGCGGACCGGCGGAATCGGATGAAATCCGCTTGAAAAATAAGGGGATGGGATGACCTTGGGGGAATCCCCTTATTTGAAGAAGAAGGCGAATGGCCTGTATTGCAGAAAGGTTATGCGTCCGCAATAGTCGGTTATCCGCCTTCATCGTATTACTTACCCGATTGTCCCTGCATGGAAGCAGCGATTTCCACCATTTCGGAAGTCGGAAGGTTTGCGCTCGTAATCCGGTACTCCACTCCCTCGGTCGTCCAGGTCAGGGTTTTTTGATCGTCTCCGGTCAGCAGACCAACGGTGTGGCCCAAGTCGATCACTTTTCCGGGCGCCAGGGATACCGCACGGTCAAGCGGCCGGGATTCTATGATGGTATATTGATATACTCCGTCATAGCGGAGGATTACCGCATGGTCTTTGCTATCAGCAATTTCTTGGGTTCCCTTGCTAACTACGCCCGCCGGGATATAGGTAGGTTCGATGATTCCGAACGATCCGAGCTCCTTTGCCGCTGGCTCGGCTTCCGGCCCTTGTCCCTCGCCGCCGTCCGTCACGGCCACGGGCATTCCGTTCTCATCCACTTCGGCCATGGCTCCTTTGTCTTCCCCGTTCATGGCGCTGAGATTGCGGTTCGTATCAAATGATTCTTTGGTGAGGTTCGTATCGAAGGTAAACGTGTTGAATTTCACCTCCACGACGACTTTAGCCTCCGAATCGGTTACCTGAACTTGCTTCGGCGTGTAATTGTCCTTTGCGAGCCATATCTTTTGCCGTACGAGGGAATGGCTGTGATAATTGGCGGCCACGTCAAAAACGTAACTGTCCTTATCCTCCGCAAATTGGCGCGCCTTGTCGCTCAGAATGCTGCCGAGCATCGTTTGGTACAGATAAACCTGTCCCTGATTTTCCGGCCAATCGCTCTTGAAGCGGAAGCTTTTGTTCAGGCTCGGCGTCAGCACGAATACGCCTTCGTCGTTACGCAGCACGATTTGCGTAAGATCCTTCTGCCCGTTGGTCAAACTGATGCGGTAGTAGAATGGCGACTGATACCATACCTCCACGTTATACTGCTGGGGAGCCGAGCCCGTATGTATCGTCATCACACCGGTTCCCTGATATGATCCTTTGGAACCCTCCAGCTGATCCGCCACCTTGTTCAGGTCCTTTATGACTCCGTCCGCATCCTTCTTCTTCCCGCATCCTGCCAACACCAAGCTGAAGCTTAATACAACAGCGAGCAGCACCCATGAAATCCGGCGCATGTCATCATCCCCTTCAGTACATGTTTTGAATTAACTGATACATGTCTATGAGGGACTTGGTCACATTATGCAGACGGGCATGACAAGCAATCTTTTACGGGCCGGTTGCAACGGTCTCTCCCTGCACCTGTGAAGCCGGCGGCGCAAACCAGGATTCATCTACATGCTCGGCGGCAGGCAGGCTTCGCGTCACGGAATCAAACATCCAGAATACTCCCACGCACAGTACCGCAATGCCGCAGCCTGCGATGACGGAGGAGCTTGCCGTGATAACGCCGAGACTGCCGCCGATCAGGCTCCCAAGAGGCATGGCAATTCCGCTTAATCCGGATGCGGCGGCAAAGACGGTCCCCATGTTTTTTTCCGGGACGCCCTTTTGAATTACCGTGTTGATGATCACATTGGTTACTCCTCCCGGAAACCATGACAATCCGTAAATCAGGACCACTAGCCAGGTCCACGGCGTAAATACGCTGAGGCACCAGGCAGCCCCGGATAAGCAGAAGGCGGCGGCAAAGATCGATCCGAGACGGACCCGCTCCAGTTTCATATAAGGGGCCAGCACCGCGCCGATTAAACTTCCGCCAGCCTGGGCCATGAGCAATATCCCGTAAATCCCCGCTCCCCCGAGACTGTCGGCGAAAGCGGGCATAACCGTGAATGTGGCTCCGCCTGCCGCATTGATCACAATGATGCCAAATTGAATTCGGGCAAGCGGCGTAGCAAGATCAGCCGGAGGCCTTCCTTCATATCCGCTACATAGTTTTTCATAGGGCTCTGCCGGGCTGATAATTTAGAACCGCCTTCCGACTCCGATGGCGATTTGTCGTTGTTATTCGAATCATTTGTTGAGGCCTTGATTCGAAGCTGCGCAAACAGAATGGCCCCGATGAAAAAACCTATTGAATTCCACAGGTAGAGGGAAACGGCACCCAATACAATGATTAACGCTCCCGATATCGCGTTGCAGGCCACGTCGATGCCTTGATAAGCAATGGAAAACAATGAATTGCCTTGCGTCAGATGCTTCTTATCGATGATTTTCGGTAGTGCCGACATTTGGGCGGGATAGACCCACATATTTAGCGTCGATAAGATCGGCGTGATGGCAAGCACCAAAGCCACGCTCAGGAAATCAAAATAAAATGCCGCAGGCACAATAAGCAGGAGCAGGGCTTGCAGCAGCTGCGTGTACACCAGAATCCCCCGCAGCGGAAACCGGTCTATCAATGGACCTGAAAGCAGTTGAACGACTCTCGGCAGGATGGACAGAAAACCGGCAAGCCCCGTATATAAAGTGGAGCCGCCCAAATCATACACCAGCCACATCGCAGCAACGGCATATAAACTATCGCCGATATTGGTCAAAATGCGGCCGATGAACAGCAGCATGAAATTGCGGTTTTTTAATATTTCCACGGATAAACCCCCTGCTCCCCAATTTTTGTTATCCAATAATGAACCAAGGTCCGAATGGAACGTTTTTCTATTCCGTCATTTCGGCGGAAATCAGCTTAAACCCGATCGCATATTCCTGGCTGTTCTCCGCCTTGGCGTTCGTGGTCAACGCCAGCCATTTCTCCAGCAATCGCTTGAAATCCTCCGTCATTTCCTCTCGTTGTTCAGGCGAAAGCTGCATTCTCAAGCTGATTTTAGTGCTGGAAGCGGCATCGTAATCATCGGCAAGCACCGGATCCACCAGCTGCGTTCCCTTCGTGTTAAACCACTTGGCCTTGGACTTGTAATACTTCTCCACGATGCCGCCGACCGTCCGGGTTTCGACCAAATCTATTAATCCGCCATCATGTAATTTCTGAATGTGATAGTGGATGCTTCCCGGGGATTCGCCCAGTTCATCCGCAACCTGTTTGGCGGTTTTGGCCGTGCTGACTATGGTCCCTATGATCTTCACGCGTTGTGCGCTGCCAAGCAATTTGGCCTGTTCCACCGAAATTTCCACAGCTTGATTATTATCCTTCATGTACGTCGCTCCATTTCTAGTTAGATGTCCTTCATCATGAAAAAGACATTCCACATTTTAAGTATATTCTGTATTATTTGTTCATTCTAATTTTTTAGATCGATTATCCATACTATAGACCACGATTTTCCTTTTGTAAATAGGGTCCCTCATTTTTTTTATAGATATAGAATTTATAAGTTATCAGCGGAGCTGATGGAATTCCATATCGCAAGAAAAACTTCAGCTAAATGCGGTCTGTCTTCTGAGAAAATACGTCGATAGACGTTTTTCTTATGAAATTGTTCGTTGTAGCGGAAGCGGGGATAGCCCTCGGCCCGCACATGCAAGGAACACGGAAAGTCGGCAAAAAGCCGGCTTGAATGTAGCCAAGCCGGCTTTCCTGTTCTTATAATCTCTTAACCATATGATAATAAACATGCTTATTAATGATGATTTCCTTGTCCGTCTCGTATCCGGTTCTCAGGTACAACCCATGGGCCCGCGTATTGTCGGTTACGACAGCCAGGGCGATTTTGTCGTAACCGCGTTCCCGCGCCCGGTTCTCGGCTGCCTTGATCAGCGCGGTGCCGATGCCCTTGCCTTTGTACTGCGGTGAAACCGACAACGTATCGATATAATATTCATCCTCGTCCGCCTCTTTATCGAGCGAGATGGATGGATCATTCTTCAGTTTCCGCAGCCTCTCCACGATCAGGCGGTCCAATTGCTCCGCTTCGTCGCCCGCATAGGTCACGATAATTCCGGCAACCTTGCCCTCAACTTCGCTTATCAGCGCCTGCCGGTAACCGAGGCGTCCTTCCTCCTGCCGAAAAAACCATTCAAGCACAGCGATGGCCTCTTGCTCGCTTTCCTGCCCCGTCAACTGATGGGCAACATCGTGCAGAGCATCGTATAGCAGCCGCGCTGCGGGCACGGCATCCTCTTTTACTGCTGGTCTGATTAACATTTTGCTCCTCCATGTCCTCTCCGGGTGGTTAAGTCCATGCTAAAAGTGTAGCCTCATTTTTCCAAAGGAACAAGCTGAGACGTTAATACGGCACTGCGGTGCCGGGCATCGCCTCTTCGATTAATGCGGTTAAGCAAAAAGGTACAACCCGTTCGATACGTGCCGTACCTTTTGAGGCCACTGTCTACTAATGCCCATGTAAAACGCCTTTTCTTCGAGGCCTCACTTATTCTCCGGCGGCTCTTTAGGAACAAGGTTGAAAATTTCCCCGCTGACAAACGTATCGATCAGCCGGTCGAGCCATTTGTAGTAAGCCACGGCTTCCCTCATTTTTGCCTGGTCTTCCTTCAACACGGCGGTCAGCACCACGTCATCCGAGTGCTCCTTCAGCAGCTTATCCGTTTCGTCCAGGGCTTTGCGAAGGATCAATATATTGCTCTCCACCGATTTTCTCCATTTGATATCGAAAAAATCGACGAAGGTCTGGTACCAATCGTATTCAACCTCGTACAAGTCCTTGCGCGAGCCTTTTTCCCAGACTTTATGGACCATTTTGTAATCAAGCAGCGTCCTCACGCCGGTACTCATGCTCGTCTTGCTCATTTTCATTTCCTGTCCCATTTCATCGAGGTTCATCGGCTTGTCCGCAAAATATAACAGACCGTACAAATGCCCCGTTGAAATGGATATGCCGTACAAATCCATATTGCGCCCGATATTTTCAATAACGCGTTTGCGAATTTTATGCACGGCGGCCTGCTGTTCCTCATCCAAATGGTACAAGCCCATGCTTGCAGCCTCCTCTTTCTGTAACCATCCCCGCTGATCCAAATATTCTTCCATCACATATTCTCTCGTCTATTGTAGGGAATGCCATTTTAAAAGTAAAGAACCCCTCCCGGACGCATTATGGAGCATGCGGGAGGATATGGGAGTATATGTTTGTACAGTTTTTACTGTACGTTCTATACGTTCAGATATAACGTTTGATACAAAACATATAGTATTGTTACAATATTGCACATGGGTTTACGTATCATAACCACTTTTCGCTCGGCAGATCACGGATATGCGAAACTTCAATTTATAAAGGAGGAATATTTTTGACCATTTTGCAAGTCAACAATGTCAGCAAGCTGTTCGGAAGCCATCCGGAACAGGGCCTGGAACTCCTGGAAAAAGGATGGAGCAAGGAACGGATTGCCAAGGAAAAAAATATCACCGTCGGGGTCAACCGCGTCAGCTTCGATATTCGCGAAGGAGAGATTTTCGTCATTATGGGCCTCTCCGGCAGCGGCAAGTCTACATTGGTCCGTTTGCTAAATCGCTTGATTGAGCCGACATCGGGTGAAATTTTGATCCACGGCAAGGATCTGAGAAAAATGAACAAGGAAGAGCTGCGGAATGTCCGACGTAAATCGATCGGCATGGTGTTCCAGAAGTTCGCTCTGTTTCCGCACCGAACAGTCATTGAAAACGTCGAATACGGCCTTGAGATTCAAAAGGTGGAAAAAAGCAAACGCAGGGAAGCCGCTTTGCAAGCCCTTGAGCTCGTCGGGCTCAAAGGGTGGGAGGAAAAAATGCCGGATCAGCTGAGCGGCGGCATGCAGCAGCGCGTCGGTCTGGCCCGGGCTTTAGCCAATGATCCTGAAATTCTGTTGATGGACGAAGCCTTCAGCGCGCTCGATCCGCTCATTCGCAGGGACATGCAGGACGAACTGGTGGAACTGCAGGATAAGATGAAAAAAACGATTGTATTTATTACCCATGATTTGGATGAAGCCCTCCGCATCGGAGACCGCATTGCCTTGATGAAGGACGGCTCCATCGTACAGATCGGCACGCCGGAGGAAATTTTGACGCAGCCGGCCAATGACTACGTCGAACGTTTTGTCGAGGATGTGGACTTGTCCAAGGTGCTGACTGCCGCACACGTGATGCGTCGTCCGGAGACGGTTACCCCCGACCGGGGACCTCGCGTGGCACTGGAGATTATGCGGGAACGCGGCATTTCCAATCTGTTCGTTATTGACCGGTCCAAGCGGCTGCTAGGTGTCATTACGGCCGAGGATGCGTCCGACGCACTCCGTAACAATCGTAAACTGGAAGACATCATCATCCATGACGGGCCCAAGGTCGGCCCGGATACCTTATTGAACGAACTGTTTGAGATCACGAGTTTATCCAAAGTACCGCTGGCGGTCGTGGATCCTTCGGGACGATTGCTCGGCGTGATCGTCCGCGGCGCGGTACTCGGCGCCCTTGCCGGCGAGAACAAGTCCGGGGAGGTGAACGCGAATGCCTAAAATTCCTTTAGCCGAATGGATCGAATCCCTCGTCAGCTGGATGGAAGATTATATGTCCGGCTTCTTTGATGCCGTCGCGACGGTCATCGAGGGCATCGTTAATGCATTCACCAGCCTGTTCATGCTGCCGCACCCGTTCGTCTTTATCGCGATTCTGGGCGTACTTGCCTTCTTCGCGGGTCGTCTGTCTTTGACCCTGTTTACGGTCATCGGTTTCCTGATCATCGATAATCTCGGATACTGGCCGCAAACAATGGACACCCTCAGCCTTGTATTGACTTCAGGTCTGATCTCGGTGCTGTTGGGCGTTCCGATCGGGATTTGGTGTGCTTACAGCCGTACGGCATCCCGCATTATCATTCCGATTCTGGACTTCATGCAGACGATGCCTGCGTTCGTATATCTGCTGCCTGCCGTTACCTTCTTCAGCCTCGGCGTCGTTCCGGGGGTCATTGCGTCGGTTATCTTTGCCATACCGCCAACCATTCGCCTAACGCGTCTCGGCATTATGCAGGTATCCGGAGAACTGACGGAAGCAGCCGATGCATTCGGATCCACTTCCGGCCAGAAGCTGTTCAAGGTACAACTGCCGCTGGCGATGCCGACCCTGATGGCCGGCGTCAACCAAACCATCATGCTCTCTCTTTCCATGGTTGTCATTGCATCCATGATCGGTGCGCAGGGCATCGGGGCGGAGGTTTACCGCGCCGTTACGCAGCTGCAGATCGGTAAAGGGTTTGAAGCCGGTCTGGCCGTCGTCATCCTGGCGATTGTGCTCGACCGCTTTACGCAAAATATATTTAAAACGAAAAAAAGGGGTGCGTAACATGAAAAAAACGAAGCTCTGGATGACGCTTAGCTTGGCGGTCGTACTGGTCTTGTCCGCATGCGGCCAAAACGGCGGTGACGGGAAAAACGCCGGTTCAAACAACGACGGTACTAAGACTGTCGGAGAACAAGTGAAACATGAAATCATCGGCATCGATCCGGGTGCGGGAATCATGAAAGCTACCGCCGCAGCCATTGAAGAGTACGGCCTTTCCGACTGGAAGCTCGTTGAGGGGTCCGGCGCCGCGATGACCGCTACCCTTGCCAAGGCCATCAAAAACGAAGAACCGATTATTATTACCGGCTGGACTCCGCACTGGATGTTCTCCAAATATGATCTGAAATATCTTGAAGATCCGAAGAAAACCTACGGCGAGGCTGAGGAAATCCACACGCTGGCCCGCAAAAACCTGAAAGACGACCAGCCGGAGGCGTATCAATTCCTCGAAAACTTCAAGTGGACCTCCGATGAAATGGGCGAAATCATGACCGCCATCCAGGAAGGAAAATCTCCCGAGGATGCGGCCAAGGAATGGGCTGACAGCCACAGCGACCGTATCGATGAGTGGACCAAGGACATCCAGCCGGTCAGCGGCAAAGACTTCAAGCTGAGCTATGTCGCGTGGGATTCCGAAATCGCGAGCACCCACCTGGTGAAACATGTTCTTGAGACCAAACTTGGATATAAAGTAACGGCGCTTCAAGTCGAAGCCGGACCGATGTGGACCGGGGTTGCAAACGGAGACGTTGATGCTACCGTCGCAGCTTGGCTTCCTTTGACGCATGCCGACTATTGGGATAAATACAAAGACCAGCTCGAAGACCTTGGAGCCAACATGGAAGGCGTAAAAACCGGCCTTGTCGTTCCGTCTTACATGGATATCAGCTCCATTGAAGACCTAAAAACAAAGTAATCAGTTGTCTTAGCATAACAAAAGCCGCCCATCCGGGCGGCTTTTGTTCGTCCATTGAGCAGCAGCAACGACTTAAAAGCGGCTTCCTAAAAAACGCATGCAACCTGCCGCTTCACGCGGTCCGCCTTTCAAGAAACACGCACGGACAATTACGATTGCTTAGTGGGTGATTCGAAAATGGTCCTAAGCCGGCCAAAACAAAAAGGACTTCCGACAAGGCGGAAGTCCTTTTTCAGCTGTCCTTCATCACGCAATCGTTCCCTCAGGACCGCATGGATGTACGGGCTTCAAGTCGGCCCGCGACGCTTTCGGCATCCTCCATATTAGCCCAGAAAAGCTTAAGCTCATTGCGGAGCCGGTCCAGCTCACGAATGGGAATGTCCAAGTCCCCATAGGTACCGAAGGTAGGGATAATCTCCCGGTATACGTTATAACGCGGGGGCTTGTACATCGTTTCCGGACCGGTCCATTCCGCCGAGCTTTTGCCGGCCGGGATGCTGAGAGTATTTCGACG
Source organism: Paenibacillus sp. DMB20 (assembly GCF_000987955.1). Taxonomy (GTDB): domain Bacteria; phylum Bacillota; class Bacilli; order Paenibacillales; family Paenibacillaceae; genus Paenibacillus_AQ. Next base: position 266,860 of record NZ_LAZU01000053.1, on the reverse strand, counting down.
AATGAACAATTGGGACGGTTCGGAGCACAGGAAATCGACGAGCAGCTTGGCTGCATCCTTTTGTTTCGACTGACGGTTAATGGCAAGGCCCGTGACCAGCAAAAGCGTTTTGGCGCTGTTATCGTACGGAAGCGGCGCCAGGTCATACTCGAATGGAGCATCTTTGACATACTTCAACCCATAATAAGTCGTCATGATGATTGCAGCCTTCTGCTGCAGGAACAGCTTTTCGGCATCCGCGTCCGATTCCGATAAAAAAGAAGAATGAACGCCCTGTGCATAAATCAAATCCCGGAACTGCGACAGTTTTTCCCACAGCTTGGGGTCGTCGTAACGGTAGCCTCCCCCTTCCTTCCTGAAGCGAAACTGCTCCTGCAGCAATAGAACGGGAAAACGGTTGGTCGATGCGATATGCGCATAAAATCCGAACAGACCAAGCTGCTGCTTCAAACGGTTGGCCGCATGGGAAAGCTGCTTCCACGACCAGCTGCTGTCAGGCTCAGGAATGGCGGCTTGCCGGAGTAGGGACTTGTTGTAACAAAGGACGACCGGCGAGAAAATGAACGGCTTCGCGTATAATACCCCTTCATGAGACATCAGGGGCGTCAGAAACGGATAGGATTCGGGATTAGCCGTTTGCGGTTCGAATATACTCAAGGCATCGTGTTCCATCGTCTCCCGGAAATTCCAAAGGTTCAACGTAATCACATCGACCCAGCCGTGATCCAGGAACCCCTTGACCGCTTCGGGATATTGCGTATAAGGCAGCGGCAGGATTTCCACGCGGATATGCGGATACCTGTCGTTAAACTGCCCAATCAGCTCCGATATACCGGTTTCCCCCTCCAGCGAGGGATAACAGCCCAGCTTAATGGATATGACTTCCGCTGCCCCCGGTCCGTTAATCCGGTTTCCGACACGCGGAACCTTGGTGATCAATCCTTCCTCTACAAGCAGCTCCAATCCTTTGCGGACCGACTTTTTGCTGAGCAAAAACTGCTCCGCCAGCGCCAGCTCGGAGGGCAGATAGTCACCGGCTGGCCTTTTCGCTGCGATAATCTCCCGGCGCAATGTGCCTACCATGTCGTCCAATCGCTTTTGGAACGTAATCCGATCAGGTTTATTACTCATCATTAGCTCTCCTTAAATACCAATCTGCCTCAATCACTGTAGGGAAAGTATATCATATCCCGTCCGTTCCGAAAATTTATCACCCACAAGGGAACCAAATTTATCTCTATTTATGGACATTGACAGCTATTTTGAAAGCGCTTATCATTTTTATATACCTCATGGATACCACAATTAATGAATGTTCGAAAGGAGGAATGCTTTTTATTTTTTATGCAAGCACAAACGGAGGTGCATCAATGATGAAATTCAAACCGATATCCACGTCAATCATTACGGCTATTTTTCTCAATCTTATGTTTCCATGTTTTTTCGGTACTCAAGAAGTTTCGGCCTCCGGCGCATCCCTTCAGCTTCATTCCGAGACAAGGCTTGTCCGGACAGGAGATAAGCTAAAGATTCAAGTGACTGCCAAGGAAGTCAAGGATCTTTACGGTATCCAGTTTCAGGTTGACTTCAATCCGGACGATCTTTTGCTCGAAGGGATCACCGGCTCAAGCCATTTTACCGTTTACCCAACAAAATCCGATAAAGCGAAAAAAGCAGACCTTATCGTTGCCCTCATCCGAAAGGATAGCAGCGACACTTCACTCAAAAACCGGCTCTCCCTGGCGGAATTGACCTTTACAGCCGCCGCACCCGGCCGCACGACCGTCAATCTGAGCCATATCAAAACCGTCACTACCGAGACGTTCACGAATGCCGGCGGAAAAAAGGATCTGGTTGCACTGCCTCTCGGATCACCGGAAAAGGTTTCGGTTGTGATTTCAGGCAAGCCCTTATCCCATCCTGCCCCGCCTTCATCCGAACGGCCTCATCACCAGAATGGAAATGACGCGCCGGGTCACTCCGCGACTCGCACGGAACAGCCACTATGATCGGGCTGTGGGCCTCCCTAAAAAACGAATGACCATAGATGCGATCGTAGAAATACATTGGCTTGTCCAGTCTTATCATGACTTTCCAATTCACTTCAGGAGGGATTTCATTGATTCAATACTTCCGCAAGCTTAGAAAACATGTAACCTCCCTGTTATCCGTCACTTTAGTCGCTTCTCTTCTACTCTCCGCGGTACCGGTACCGGCTGCATCCGAACCAATCGCTTCCCAGTCTGAAACCCCTGCATCCAAAACGGTGAATTTCCCAATGACCAATCCGGGATTCGAAGACGACTCAAGCGCCGGTACCATTCCGGGTTGGAGCAGCATGTTTGCCGTTAAGGAGGGTGAATATTTCTACGAGGTTTCAGACAGAAACAGCAGCGGAGGCAACCACAGCCTTAAAATCACGGACACCTCCCAAAGCGGCTCCGTTGCGCTCATGAGCGATAAGCTGAGCGTTACCGGCGGCGTATCCTATACCGTAACCGCATCCGTTTATATGGAATCCAGCGGAACGGCAAGCCTGAATCTGCGCTATTTCAATGCCGCGAACCAATCGATCGCCGAGAAGCCGCTGCACAACGAAACGTCCAAGGGCTTCCCGCTGAACCAATGGCGCCAGGTTTTTACCACGCTGGACGCGCCGGCTGAAGTCGCTTATGCCCGCATCATTCTTTATACGACGGCCTACAGCCGGGCGGACGCTTATTACGATGACATCGTCCTGTCTTATGAAGAGCCGGTCACTCTGCCTGGAACGCTGAATATGACCGTTCCCGCTGCCGCCGAGCCGGGGCAGAAGATTGCCTCGGTGCTGAGCGTGGCGGACGCCAAAGACCTTACGAGCGTTACCTCTTCCGTCTACTACGATCCCGATGCGCTGGAGTTGGTCAACGTAAAAGCAGCCGGTGAATTTGATCAAGAAGGAGCAAGCCTGAATACGGATAATCAACGTGGACGAGTCGATCTGGAAGCTTCTCTTTCCCAAGCCTTGAACGGAAACAGCAACATGGCTGTCGTAACCTTCAAGGTTCGGGCCAAGTCGGGAAGCGCCTGGGTCCTGCTAGGAAAAGGAGCGGAAATCAACGATACCAACATCCTCGCAAACGATATCGTAAAATGGATAACCATCGGAGACCCAAGAGGAAGGCCGAGCCTGGACGATATTACATTCGGCGAACCCGAATACATGACAGCCCCGATTGCCGACGTTGTAGGTCTAATGGATGGCGAAGCCGGGACCGAAGACAGCAAGAACGTCATGTACACGACCGTTAAGGGCATTCCGCCGATGTTCCACGTCATTGACCTTGACGATTACCATGTGATCCGCAGCATTCCGCTGGAAGGCGGCGGCGAAGTATGGAACCATGAAATCGCTCCGGACGGAACCGTCTATATCACCTCGGCCGGGCAGCTGTGGGCCTACTCGCCCGTTACCAAGGAAGCCAAAAAAGTATACACGCATCCGAGCGAAAGCGTGTTCTGGTGTCTTGCGATCGATGAAAACGGCGCCGTATACATCGGTGCAGGACCCGGGGGCCGGGTGCTCAAATATGATCCCGCCACCAAGGAAAGCCGCGATTACGGCGTCATGGTGGATGGAGCCGGACAGCAATACGTAAGATCCATCGACTACAGCAACGGATACATTTATGCCGGGACCTCCCACAGCAAAGTATATAAGCTGAACGTCGTTACCGGTGAGAAGGTCGAAATCGCTTCTTCTTTGAATGAAACGGGTTATGTTTACGACCTCAATATCGTGGATGACAAATTTGTCGTGGTCCGCTACGATACGCCGCAGAAACGCTACATCTATGACATTGAGCAAGCGAAATGGCTTGACGTTGTCATCGAGAAAAGCTCCTCCGGGCTGCATCTTCCGAAACAATCCCTGAACGGCAAAATTTACTTCCCGGCCGACAAAAAAATCAAAACCTTCGACGTGGTTACCCATGAAGTGCAGGATTCCGGAATGATCTATGAAACGGCGTTTCGTGGAGCCAACTGGGTCGAGGTTGACGATCCTGACCTGCCGGGTACAAGCCTGGTGACGATGAACTTTAGCGGCATCATCGTGTTTTTCAATCCGCAGACCAACACGGTGAAACGTTATGAGAACATCCTTCCGCCATCCGCTACGATTACACACAAGTTCGCCAACGGCCCGGACAGGCAAAATCTACGTAACCGGCATGCAGGCCTCCAAAGCGGCGGCTTACGATATCGAGACCAATAAGGCGGTAACCTTCAGCATGGGGCAGGCCGGCGCGGTCGTTCCTTACGGCAACAGCCTGTATTTCGGGGTATACCCCGGCGGCGACATTTATCAGTATGACCTGAGCCTTCCGGCGGGTACGGGCAACCCGAAACGGCTGTTTGCTCTTGAAAACGGCCAGGACCGCATCGGGACGGGCATTGCGGCGGACAACAAAATATACTTCGGCTCCGTTTCCACCTACGGCCAACTTGGAGGCGCAATCACTTCGTTTGATCCCCAAGGCGGCAGCACCTCTTACCAGGTGTTCCGAAACGCGGTTCAGGATCAAAGCGTCGTATCCCTTGCCTATAAAGACGGCAAGCTGTACGGCTCCACCAGCATTAACGGCGGCATGGCTGTTGATCCCAAAGCGGCCGAAGCCAAACTCTTTGTGTGGGATACGGTGAAGGAAGAGAAAATCACGGAATTTTCATTGGACATTCCGGGGCTCTCCAAACCTTCGGCAATCGGCGGTTTGACATTCGGCCCGGACGGTTTGCTTTGGGGTGGCGTGAATGGCTTTATCTTCGCAATAGATACGGCAACGCTGAAAGTGGTCAAATCCTACAACGTCAATCCTGCCGATAACGGAACGGCGCTGCGGTGGGGCAATTACAACCTTGCCTGGACCAAGAACGGCATCCTCATTGCCAACCTGACCAAAAAGCTGTATGCCATCGATCCGAACACGTTTGACTTCAAGGAACTAAGCGATACCGAATCGTTCACGCTCGGTCCGGATGGAAATCTGTATTATGCCCCGTCTCACAACCGTACGCTGATGTACCGGATCAAGATAAATACGCAGACCGGGCCTGAAACGCCCGGCAGCCCTGAACAAGCGGAAGACGTCAACGGCGACGGAAAAGTCGACGAACTGGACGTCAAGCTCGTAGCCGGGCATATAGGCACGGTTGTCAATGAAAACAGCCGCAGCCTGGACATTAACGGCGACGGCGTCATTGATATCGCCGACCTGGGCCTTGTCGTTCTTCAGCTTGATCCGATGGGCATGCGGGAGGCAAATCCATAAGCAGAAACGACTTGACTTTGTCTTCCCGCTCATAGACGAAAGCGTTTCTCCGATCAAAACTTATACTGTCTTGTATTACAACGAAAAAACCGCCTTGTCCCAACGCTCGCGGGCAAGGCGGTTTTTAACCTTGGAGCATACCCCCGTACCGGGCGATAGCCTATTCCTTAATCGTAACCGTAACCGGCGACCATTCGCCGATCACGGTCTGGCCGTGAACGGATACGCTGCCTTCCGGCGTCAGATCTTTCTCGGTCATGATGCCGAGGGCGATCGTGAACTGATTGAATTTGATCGGGATGTTTCTCTCGCGGCGAATTTCTTCGCCGTTCACATAGTATGCCGCTTCATCATTGGCGCGGTTGTACGTTATTTTATACGTATTGAATTCGCGCGGCTTGAAGTTCGTATCTTCCTTGAAGATGCAGAAATACCGAGTCTTGTCCGACTCCGGTACCTGGACGCCCGGGAACGGGAGTACGGCATATACGCTGGCATACTTGTCGTTGGAAGCGAAGAAATCCAGCGCCGCCCCCGTCGTGAAATCAAGCAGGTTCAAGGATACGTAGCCGTCGTAAAGATCCCCCGGAACCGTGCCCTGGCTGCGTGCCCGGATCTGCAGCTCGAAGCTGACCTCTCCCGCTTCCGGCACCTTCACGTCTTCTACGGAGTAATACATATGCTTCGCATTGTCCAAAATTTGGACTTGGCCGTGTTGGCGGCTGAGCGGCGCACGAACGTACAAGATGCCGTTGCGGACGATCACCACCGCATTCGGCTCGCGGTACTCCCAGAACGAACCGTCCGGCAGCGGAAAGCTCCTATTTTCCAAACTTCGCCTTCCGACAGGATCGTATGAAAATCTCCAAAAATGCGTTCTTGTTCCATTGAAATCAATCCTACCTCTCTTTTCACATCGTTTGAATCAGGCCCTGTACGATCAGGGAGACGATCAGAATGCCCCCGCATCTCATGGCTGTTTTCATGGAGGCTCCCATCAGCGGCAAATAAGCCTCGGAGCGGTTATGGTCCTGCAAACGGCCGTAAACCAGATACAAAGGGATAACCGTAAGCAGTGCAGCCAAAGCATACGGCGGCAGAGCGCCGGCGGCTACGCTTGCGATAAGGGACAAACAAGCCAAAAGCAGCAGCATGCGCGAAAAACGAAGCGCCCTTTTCTCTCCCCAGACGACGACAAGCGTCTTTTTCCCGGCTTGGCGATCGGCCTTCCAGTGCAGGAAGTGATGGTTGAAGAGAATCAGGGTGGTCAACAGGCCGATCGGCAGCGACAGCAGCAGCGCGCGGACATCCATCTGCGAAGTCTGGACATAGTAGGCGCCCATGACCGGCAGGATGCCGAACGACAGCAGAATTGCCGCTTCGCTGTAGCCCTTTCCGCGGTAACCGAAGCGGACCGGCGGGGCGACGTAAAAATATGCGATCAGTCCGCCCAAAGCCCCGAATATGAAGGCCCACCAGCCGCTGAACAGACTGAGGATTACGCCGCATAACGCGGCGGCGGCAAACAGCAGCCAGGTAACGGCTTCGAATTTGCGCACCGACCATTTTCCCTGGGTCAGAAAGCCGGAGTTGGTGGATATGGCGTCGACGTTATTTTTCGCCTCGTCATCCGTCCCGTTTTTATAATCCCAAAGGTCGTTGACCATATTGGAAAATAAATGGGCCGTACCCGCTCCGATCAGCGTTAATAGAAAAAGCCATGCATGGAATTCCCCGGTCCATACGTAGGCCCCCAACGCTCCAAGCGCAACCGGAATGAGCATGACCGGAACGACCTGCAGCCGCGAAGCTTTTTTAAATTGGTTCCATGAGTCCAACGGCATGTGCTCCTTTCCAAGAATGAAATAGAACGCCTGCAGTGACCCTGCAGACGCGAAAAGTAATTGTGAAACAATGAACTTGCTTCTTGTATATTAAGAATATCACAATTGATTGAATTTGTAATCTTTCCATGGAAAGCGGGCTTAGAACATAAAAGCACCCCTCATACCGAGGAGCGCTCAATCAGCCGGAAAGCCAGCTCTTTTCGGACAGGTCCCGAATCGGGTTCCCGGATTTGACGGTAGAGAATTCGAAACGCCTCCGCCCCCATCTCGAACAGACGGTTATCAATCGTGGTTAGGCCGAGCAGTTTGCTCACCGGCTGGTTATCGAAACCGATGATCGCCAGCTGCCCGGGAACCGATACGCCTCTTTTTCCCGCTTCCCATAGCAGGCCGGCAGCCACCTGATCGCCGGTGACCATCATCGCTGTCGGCCGCTCCGGCATATTCTGAAACCGCTGCATGATGGAAGCGCCATCCTCTATGTCCAGGCAGCCGTCCATAATCCATTCCTCGCGGAATGGCTCGTTCAGCTCCTTGAGCACCTTCTTGTAAGCCTCAAGACGCGATTTGGTGCTGGGACTGTCCATCCGGCCGACGGTAAATCCGAAATGCCGATGCCCTTTGTTGATCAGACAATCCATACCTGCGCGAAATGCCCGCGCGTGGTCGATATAGATCGATGAGAAGGCGCGTTCCCCGGCATCCTGACAGCATAAAATCGGCCCGTACCGGCAGTATTCCTCAATGACCGCAACCGGAGTGGACATCGAAAGAATGATAATTCCGTCAACTTCCCTGTTTCGCAGCATTTCCAGCACTTCGCGTTCCATGGACGTTTTGTAGGCCGTCTGATAAAGCACCAGACGATAATGGTTGGCGAGCGCTTCGCCGCCGATCCCTTCCGTTAACCGGGAGAAGTAAGCATGATTAATATAAGGCAGCATGATGGCAATGCTTCGCGTTTTTCCCGTTATTAAATGAACGGCATTCATGTTTCGGGCATACTTCAGCTGTTCTACCGTTTCGAGAACGCGCGCTCTTTTTTCAGCACTGACATAAGGATGGTCGTTCAGAACGCGAGATACCGTTGATACCGACACGCCCGCCAATCTGGCGATTTCCTTGATGTTTGCCATGAGCCCCGCCCCCTTAATCAATGAAAAAATCTTTTCACTGGTATACTAGCATGTTTCTCCCCTGGAATCACGTTTTGGCCGGCTGGTCAGAAAGATAGGGGGAAAATGCTTCAAAAGGGCTTGCTCTGGTATGCTTTTCATACCTTACAATGATTTCACGGGAACGTAAAGCTAGGGCCGGCGTGACCATTAGGGCGTGACGGGAGGCTTTCGTTCCTGACGTATCGAACCTTACCCGCGCATGAATTCGATTCAAAAAAATGCCCTTGATCCAATGCGGATCAAGGGCATTTGAAACGATGGAAGCTTTTTGGCTTTGGTGTTCATGCGGACAACCGGCTCGGCTCTCACGGCAAGGACCGGACAAGTTACGCTCGGGTGCCTGTTCCCTCCATCAAAGCCAAAAGTTTGCCGGGGTAATCCGTAATGATCCCGTCCACGCCGTTTTCAAGCGCCTGCTTCATGCGTTCATCCGTATTGATCGTCCAAGCGTAAACGAGCAGGCCCGCGGCTTGGACGCGCCGGATATCCTCCGGCTCCAGCGTGGTGAAATTCGGGTGCAGGGAGTACACGTCTTTTCCAACCGCTTCGGGAAGCTTCTCATGATGGTCCATCCGAAGATGGTACAACAGGCCGATTTTGATCCCCGGCTCAAGTTCTTTGATGTAACGAAGGCTCTTCCAATCGAACGAGGAGATCACGACGGTATCCAGACGGTCTCTTTTCTTAAGCAGATCGATCAGTGCTGGCTCAAGCTGTCCGTTGTAAGAGCCCTTGATCTCGATATTAATGATAATATGGCCGGGCGTGATATCAAAAACCTCTTCGAGAAGGGGAATCCGCTCCCCTCTGTATTTCTCGCCAAACCAGGAACCGGCGTCGAATGCCTTCAATTCTTCCACCGTCATCTCGTTGACTGCTCCTAAGCCGTCCGTGGTGCGGTCAATGGTTCCATCATGGATGACAACGATTTGTCCATCCTTCGATAAATGGACATCCAGCTCAAAAGCGTCGCAGCCCTGTGCCAGTCCCAGCTTGAAAGCCGCCAGCGTATTCTCCGGCGCTTCTCCGGAAGCGCTCGGTGCGCGAAAATAACAGGTTTTGTTGTCGTTGACATGATGACACACTCCTTAGCATGAAAATGATGTTATACTCACTTGAATGTCGAATTGCTCATCGCGGTAATGATATGCTTTTGGGCAAAGATGAAGACCAGCATAATCGGCATGATAATCATGACGCTCGCAGCCATGATCAAATGGAAATTAAGCGCCTCATCCCCGGCTATCGAATCCCTCATCATGGCGATTCCTACGGTAAGCACGCGCATGTCGTTGGAGTTGGTCATGATCAGCGGCCAGAAGTAAGAGTTCCAGCTGCTGATAAAGCTCAGGATGCCCATGGTGGCAATCGTCGGAAGCGCCATCGGGGTCAAGATGCGGTACAGCACCTGAAACCGGTTGGCCCCATCCACCTTCCCCGCTTCGATCACGTCGTCGTTAATGGACTTGAACGTCTGCCGAAGCAGGAAAATCGCATAGGCCGACACCGCGTGCGGCACGATCAGCGCATAGAAGGTGTCGATCCACTGCAGATTGGACAGCATTACGTAAACGGGCACGAAGGTGACTTGGTCAGGCACGATCAATGCCGCGAGAACCAGCAGAAAAAGCTTGTCCCTTCCCGGAAATTTTCCCTTGGCAAACGCATAAGCCGCCATGATTCCCAGGTTGATCTGCAGAAAAAGAATGCCGACCGTCTGCACGACCGTATTGATGGCATATCTGCCGAAAGGCGCAGCATGAAAGGCCTCGACATAGTTGCTCCACATCAGCTTTTCCGGCCAAAATGTGGGCACGGCAAGCCGCAGCTCGTTTGACGTTTTAAGCGATGTAATTATCATCCAGTATACCGGAAAAACCATGATGAGGGTTACCACTATTGCCGCAATACATCTGACGGTTTTCCAAACCTTTTGTGACATCTGGGCAACCTACCCTTCATAATGGACTTTCTTCTTGGATACCATCATTTGCACGGCGGTCAAAATAATGATAATGAAGAAGAAGATAATGACTAACGCCGAAGCTCGGCCTGTCCTGAAATTAACGAATGCCATTTCGTATATCCAGTACACGATCGCTTTGGTCGAGTCGAGCGGCCCGCCGTTTGTCATAATATCGATGGATTGGAATACCTGCATGGAAGAAATAAAGTTCGTAATCACAAGGAACAGGGTCGTCGGCGACAGCAGCGGAAACGTGATATGCAGGAACTGCCAGAACTTGTTCGCCCCGTCCAAACTGGAGGCCTCGAAATATTCGAGCGGAATGCTGCGCAGGCCCGACAAAAAGATAAGCATCGTGAAGCCGACGCCCTTCCAGATGGATACCGAGAGCAGCGTCCAGATTGCCGTATCCGGGTCCTGCAGCCAATTTACCGGCTCGAAACCGAAGGCGCCGATCAGTTTGTTCAGCAGGCCGTACTGATTGTTGAAAATCCACAAGAAAATCATGGATGCGATAACCATGGATATATAGTACGGCATGAATATGCCCGAGCGCATAAAGCTGAATATTTTGCCGGATGCATTCAACAGCAGCGCAAGCCCTAGCCCGATGGCCAGCGTCAGGAGTACGTCCAGCACGGTGTATGTAAACGTAATCCGCAGTACCTTGTAGAATAAAGGATCGTTCAACAGCCTGTCGTAGTTATCCAAGCCGATGAATTTCTTCATCGGCTTGGTCATGTTCCAGTTGGTAAAACTGATGTATAACGAGAACAGAAGCGGATAGTAAATGAATATGCCGAGAATCAACAAGGCGGGAGCCGCAAATGAAAAGTCCTTAAGACTGTCCATCCGGCTATGCAGGCCTTTATTCTTGGGCGCTTTGGGTTTCGTGACGACCGTGGGGACCTGATTCATTCTCTTTCCTCACTTCCCATATGCATTAATAGTCGGACAAGATATCGTTCATTTTCTGGATGTTCTCTTGAATGAGCGGAACCGGATCCTTCCCGTTCAGCGCCATCTCGCCGATAATGTCCTTGTATACGCCGCTCATTTCCGGATAGGCGGGGTGCTGCGGACGCGGTCCCACATTGTCGAAGTTATCGAAGACCGCTTTGTACTGAGGCCATTTTTCAAAATACTTTTTGCCTTCATCCGTATCGATTACCGATTTATGGGTCGGGAGATAACCCGTCTCATCCGCCCATTTGATGTTGTGCTCCGCCGAGGTCATGAATTGGATGAATTTCCACGCCGCTTCCTTCTGCTCTTCCTTGGCGCCCTTCATCATGACGATGCCGGCCCCGCCGATATGGGATTTCCGCTCTTTATCGCCGGGAATAAAAGATACCCCAACCTCAAACTTGGCATTTTCCACGTAGGTTTTAATGATTGCCGAGGAATGCTGAACCATCCCGATCTTCTCCTCCAGGAACATCTGCCGCATCGTATCGGAGGCGCCCTTGCCGAAGCCCATCAACATGGAACCGTCATCGATCCACTTCTTGAAGTTATGCGCCCAGCGCTGGCTTTCCGGTTTGTCCAATCCGACCTTCCCGTCGTCGGCCAAGACCGCTCCGCCGCCGTTCGAAATCCAGGGATCGTAATACCAGGTATCCCAGCCCGGAACCGAGAACGCGTAACGGGTTGTTTTGCCGCCCTCTTTCAGCGTGACCTTCTTGTTGAAATCCTCGATTTCATCCCAGGTTTGCGGAGGCTGGACGCCCAGCTTGTCAAACATCGTTTTGTTGTAGACCATCACGCTCGTGCTTACGATCAAAGGGAAGCCGTACTGCTTATCATTGTAAGCGTAGGCCTGGAGCATGCCTTTCGAGAAATCCTCCAAATCCACTTTGTCGCGTTTGATATACGGCGTCAGATCTTCAAACAAGCCGCCGTCCGCAAAATTGGCAACCACCGAAACCTCGACGTTCGTGACGGCCGGCACATCGTTGGCCGCTACGGCTGCGCTGAGCTTTTTTTGCAGATCGGCATAGCCGCCCTGGAATACGGGTTCCACGGTAATGTGCGGATATTTCTTCCGGAACTCCTCGATCATGTAATTCAATCCGCCCATCTGGGCCTCCGCATGGGAGTGCCAATACTGGATGGTCACCGGGGTCGTGTCGTTCGGGTCTCCCTTGGGCATATCTTCGGCTGCCCCGCTGCCGGAACAGCCTGCCAGGGAAACCGCTATAAGCAGTGCGGCCAAAGCGGTCCCCAGCCATTTTTTCTTTTTGCTCATCATCACTACATTCCCCTTTCTTAAATAAAGACCATTTCAAGACAACAAAAAATGGAGACGCAAAAAAACCATGGGCCCGATTTACATCTGCACCAAAACAGCACAGCAAAACAAACACAGGCACATGGGTATTCTCGTCATCTCCACCCAATGCGGTTATGAAATTAAGCGTTTTCAAAAGTGATTATGACATTCATCACAGGCGCTGTCAACTGGATATTTGATTTCCGCCGTTAAAGGAAAACTTTCCGAAAATGTCGAATTATTGTTACATCGGTTTGAAAGGATGCTGTTTAATGTCACGCAAAAAAGTATGGATTATTCTTGGCGTGTTTTTATTCTCTCTGGCCATCGTTCGTCTAGCATGGCTGGATTACAATAAAACGCCGGATCACCCCAAGGCTGTGCATGGGCAGCTCGATTTGAGGAACTGGGATCTGGTCGCCAGCCGCCCCATTGTTTTGAACGGGGTTTGGGAATTTCATCCCGGACAGTTTATGATGCGGAATGAGAGTTCGGAGAAGAACGAACCCGGCACCGTTACGCCCCAATACCTGAACGTTCCCGAAAGCTGGGGGGATGTCTTTCCAGGCAAGGTTGAGCCAAATGCCTACGGATACGGAACCTATCGTCTCCGTATTCTGGTGAATCCGGACAAACAGCAGTATTACAGAATCCATATTCCGCGGATCGAATCGGCCTCGGAGCTGTACATAAACGGTGAACTGCTCCGCAGCAACGGTCGGCCCGCTTCCGCCAAACAGCAAAACCTGGCTGACAGCAATCCTTACTCCGTCTCTTTTCAAACGGACCGGGCCGTAATCGATATCTCCATACATGTCGCCAACTTTCTTAATCCCGTCCAAGGAGGAATTGTACAACCGATCAAGTTCGGGACGGATCAGAGTTTGAGAAATGAGCAAATGCTGACCGTCGGCCTCCAAATCATCGTTGCGGTCATTATTCTCTTCCATACGCTCTATGCCCTGATTCTATATATTGCGGGGACTCGCCAGAAAAACGTCATCTTATTTGTTCTGTATTCCGCTTCTGCCGTGATCATTACCCTTGTCGACGACGCTCAATTGCTGTTCCTCTGTCTGCCTTTCAGCTATGAATGGAAGATCAAGGTCTTTATTGTGTCTTATATGGGAGCCGCCAATTTTTTGCTCCAATTTGTCGGACATCTGTTAAACGGATCAAAGGGTGCCAAAGTCATCCGCTGGCTTGTTTACGTTAGCCTGCTTTATGCTTTGTTTGTTCTGGTCGCCCCGCTAAATGCGATATTCGAAAGCGCGGCTTTATTTTATATCATTTATTTCCCGACTTTCCTGATCATCCCTATAGCTGCTTTGAATAAGGCCATGCAAAATGTGAAGGACTGGATTTTGCTGGTACTTAGCGCTTCGGCTATCACCAATAACGTGGCTTGGGGAATGTTGAAGAACCTGGGCATTACGGATAATATATATTATCCGTTCGACTGGATGATCGCCTTCATAACGTTCGCCGCATTCTGGTTCAGGGGGTTTGTGCGAACTTCAAGGCAAGCAACGAGGCTTGCCGATCAGCTGCAGAAGGCCGATAAGATCAAAGATGATTTTCTCGCAAACACATCCCATGAATTGAGAACGCCGCTGCATGGGATCATCAACATGGCCCAAAGCGTGTTGGAGCAGGAAAAAAATTCGCTCCGCCGGCGTAATATTGAAAACCTGGAGCTGCTGGTTTCCGTAGGACAACGGATGTCCCTGATGTTGAATGACCTTCTCGATTTGACCCAGCTTAGGGACGGCAACATTAAACTCAGGCTTGGCCCCGTACAACTTCAATCCGTCGTTTCCGTCGTGTTGGATATGTTGAAGCATATGGCTGAGGGAAAACCCATCCGTCTCGTTTCAAATGTTCCGGATTCTTTTCCTCCGGTTGTTGCCGATGAAAACAGACTGATCCAAATCCTGTTTAATCTCGTCCATAATGCGATCAAATTCACGCCCGATGGGGAAATCGCGGTGGATGCGGAAATTCGTAACGGACAAGCGTTCATTCGCGTGTCGGATACCGGAATCGGGATGGATGAAGAGCTGTTGGAAAGAGCGTTCGGGGCGTATGAACAGGGACGGAACAGCTTGGCATCCTCCGGAGGCGTAGGTCTCGGTTTAAACATATGCCAACAAATGGTGCAGTTGCACGGAGGGACTCTGACGGTTGAATCGTCTCCGGATCAGGGATCCGTGTTTGCTTTTAATCTAGGGTTATCCAAGGAACTTCATGGTGTCCGCCTGCCGCTACTGATTCCCGGAATCACGGAAGCCGCGGCAGCGGAAGAAACCGGAATACCGAATATACAACCCGAGCCTATCATTTACCTTTCCGGCAAATCGAAAGTGCTGGCCGTTGACGATGATCCCGTAAACTTGAAAATACTCGCCAATATCCTGCCTGAAAACGAATATGACATGGTAGGAGCAACAAGCGGCAGAGAGGCTCTGGACAAATTGGATTCTGCCAAATGGGATCTTGTCATTGTGGATGTCATGATGCCTCACATGTCCGGTTACGAACTTACGCGGCGCATTCGGGAACGTTTTGCCATTTCCGAGCTGCCCATACTGCTCTTGACCGCTCGGAGCCGAACGGAGGATATTTACTCCGGTTTTCAAGCAGGTGCGAACGATTATGTTACGAAACCTGTAAATACGCTTGAGCTTAAATCGAGGATGTCGGCACTGATTGGTTTACAGCGCTCGATTAACGAACGCCAGCAGATGGAAGCCGCTTATCTTCAAGCCCAAATCCAGCCGCATTTTTTGTTTAATACGCTGAATTCCATCACGGCATTAAGCGACATTGACCTAGCCAAGATGAATGATTTAATAGAGGCATTCAGTTCCTATTTAAGATTAAGCTTCGATTACTGGAACTCGGAGCATTTCGTCCCGATCGAGCATGAACTTAATCTGGTACGGTCTTATCTTTACATCGAAAAGCAGCGCTTCGGCGAAAGGCTGAACGTGGAGTGGAACGTACATGTGGAGGCTCCGGTGAAACTTCCTCCTCTCACCATACAGCCCCTAGTCGAAAATGCCTTGCGGCATGGTTGTCTCAAACGTGCCAGGGGAGGAACGGTCGGCATCCGGATTATACAGCATGACATATTCATGCAGGTGATCATTTCGGACGATGGCCCCGGCATGGACGAACATGAAGTTAACCGTCTGCTCCATGCCCGAGAACAGAAAACGAAAGGCATCGGCCTTCGAAATACGGACAGGCGCCTAAAGAAGCTGTACGGCAAAGGATTGACGATCCACAGCAAACCGGGCCAAGGCACGACCGTCATCTTCGATATTCCGCTATAGCTTTCAGAACAGATAAAAGAGCCTGCTGATCATTCAGCAGGCTCTTTCGTTTAATGCCATTCAATCGATTTAAGAATTCATTTTACGCTTTCTTCCTACCAGCAGCAGTGCGGCTCCCAGGAGAATCGAGCCATAACCGATCAGTTGATAAAGCAGCTGGCTTTCTTCCCCTGTCTTCGGCAGAACAGGGCCGGAAGGCAGGTTATTCTTCTGATTCCCTCCGTCCGAAGGCTGTCCGTTGTCATTCTTCTTCGGGTCATCGTTTGAACCTTTGGAAGGCTTGCCCGGTTTGCCCGGCTTATTCTCTTGCTCTTTAGCCGGTGGCGGCGGCAAAGGATCGACAGCGCCGTCCGGATCCCCGGGTTCGCCGGTTTCTCCATTCGGGTCAGTCGGCGTGGTTGGACCATTCGGGTTACCTGGTGTCGTCGGTTCGCCCGGTTGTTCCGATTGCGGTCCTACAGGCGGTTCGGGATTCGGTCCTGTAGGAGGCTCGGGATTCGGTGGAGTGGTTCCTCCCTCTCCGCCGGTGTACCGAATATTCTCGACTCTTATCGGCGTTTCCTGACCGCTTTGGATTTCTATCAAAATGGGTTTGGAATCCCTGATGTAACCGGCAGGAGCTTTCGTTTCCTCAACATAATACTGGCCGGGCTTAAGTCCTTCGACATGAAGGACACCGTTCTCATCCGTAACCAGTCCTGCCAGCTCCTTACCGTCCTTATCTTTAACGGGGCTCTGCTTGGCGTCCAAAATACGGAATTCAGCGCCCTGAAGCTTCTTGTCCGGATATCCCTTTTCCACTTTGGTCAACTTAAGGGAGCCCGGCATCCGCTCGTTTTCAAAGATAACTTCCAATTTCACGTCGTTCACGATCTCGAATTTCAATGGCTCCGGATTAACGACGTATAAATTCGGCGCGCTGATTTCGGCAAATTGGTATTTCCCAGCCTTTAACTGATCCACAAACAGTTTGCCCTCTTTATCCGTGGTCAAGCCGGTGAGCAAGACGTATCCGTCTCCGTCACGCAGCTCGAATTGGGCTCCCGCCAGCGAAGCGCCGGAATCCTTATCCACCTTCACGAGCTCGACAGAGCCAACGTAGCTTTCGTTCGGTGCCGAAATGGTTTTAACCGTTGTCTGATTAGGCTCGATGGTAAACGGAATCGGAGTGGAGTTCAGTTTATAGCCTTTCGGCGCTTTGATTTCCACCAGTTGGTATTTGCCCGGCTGAAGCTTCGAAAGAAGAATCTTTCCGCTCGCATCCGTTGTCAGGTTTTCGTAGCCGATAACGTCGGCAAAGCCTGATCCGTTATCATATTGAAGTTTGAATACGGCACCTTCCAAACCTTTGGATGGCTGATCCCGGTCGATCTTCGTCAGCTCCAGGTTCCATGTTCCTTTTTCGTTTTCAACCGTAAACTCCTTGGAAGACGCCGCAAACTTGATGAGTTTGCCCTTCAAGTAAGCCTGGTCGATGACATAGCCGGATGGAGCCGACAGTTCCTTCAGGATGTAGTTCTTGTATTTGACACCCTCGAACACTGCGCGTCCTTGCTCATCCGTGACCAGTTCTTTCAGCAGGTTGGCTCCGGAGGCATCATACAATCCGAATTTGGCCCCTGCCAGCGGTTTTTTCGAACCGGCGTCCACTTTTACGATTTTCAAGTCTCCTTTACCCGGCGAATTCGCGCCGCCTCCGGCACCCGAGAACCGTACGATGACCACTTCTTGATCACTGTCTTCCACCGTTTCGATGGATTTCCCGGAGAACTTGGCGTTGTTGTCGATGTTTTCGCCGTCCTCGGCATTGATAAAGGATTGATATTCCAGAATGTAAGCTGTATCCAGAGCGTTTACAAACGTAAGTTTAAAATGAGTCTCGCCGATATCCAGCTTGTAGCTTGCAGGATCCGCAAGCCCGCCTTTTCTAAGGCTGCCGGATGGGTCAACGATGGTTGCATACAGTTTAAAGGAATCCTTGACGAGGATTTGGTTTCCGGACAGCGTATCGGTTACTTCAGCCCCCGGTTCCAAATGCGATTGGCTCCGGTTAATGCTTAGCTGCCAGAAAGCAAAATCCTGGTCGGCGCCCGTCCCTTGTTTGCCGGTTTTGTTCAAGAACTCGCCGCCGAACTTGGGTTTAACGACGGCCGATTTTTCAAAAATCTTTTGGTCGGGATTGCTTTCGTCCCACATTGCGGCATGGTTTTTGTATTCGGCTGCAACCGGACCTTGAAGACTGGTTTTATAGGTGATCCGATATGCGCTGTCAATCGCGCCCAGTTTAATCTCCAAACCGTCCAGACCGTTCTCGGTTTGCTTCTGGAACGTGTATCCGGTCTTCGGAACTTCGGCTCCCAACTCAACGCCGTCTCTGCCTCCCGTGAGGGTCAGGTGATGAACGGTCAAAGAGTCTTCTACAAAGGTTTGCCCCCCTGTATAAAAGTCGCGGATAACCGCGCTGCCGATCTGATGAAGATTATAGTTTACATCGATGGTCCATGTGATTTCCTTGGTGACCGCGTTATATTCGCCCGTCTTGTTGCCGTTCCCTGTTGTATAGTTGTCCGGTCTGACAATGGCCGATTTTTCGATTTCGTGAGGTCCTTTTTCATCCTCCCAGGTCAGTACCGCCCTGTTTCTGTATTCTTTATTCTGGATTTCCGCAAAATTGAATTTTGTTTTATAGGTAATGTAGTGATGCTTCTTGACCGGGTTTTTGAACTCGATCACAAAAGCTTCCTTGTATGATGGATCCGGCTTCACGGTGTAGTCTTTATTAAGCTCTAAACCGCTGATATGCAAGGTGTCCGGCAGGAACGTCATGCCTTGCCCTTTAATATCGTCCCGAATCACGACATTTTTCATTTCCTGTTGATCCTTATTCAAGCTAAGGGTCCACTCGATCGTTTTGTTCGCATAGTCAACGTTCCCGGCAGACTTGTCAAAGATGACCTGACCGATGTTCCGCCCCGTTTCTTTGGAATGACCGTCATACATTTCGACCTTGTTGTTGATAGCAACGCTCTCATCGTATATCCGCCCTGAAGCTTTGGTTTTATATATGATCTCATACGCGGAGGTTACTTCATTTTTAAAGCTCAAATGGAAACCATATTCGGCTTTCGTATCCAATATGTAGTCGGTTCCCGGAATTAATGGTTTGCCCGTTTTCCGTACGGCACTGCCGTTATCTTTGATGGCCATTTCGTAGATCTCAAAAGATCCGTCAACGAACTCCAGCTGTTTTTTATCAAAAGCATCTTTCAGCCAGGCATCGCTCTGGGCGATCTTCCGTTCGTTGTAATTGTACTGAATGGACCATGTTATCGTTTGCGTCGGTGCATCGTAATGGAGGGCTTTTTTATCAAGCGGTTTGCTGTATCTCACTTCAACATTGGCCGATTTCTCCAGGGGAGTGTCCAAGTTGTCGCCGGTAACGACCGCTTTATTGGTATAAGTCGCATCCTGGGTGCCCGTAATGCGGGTCGTGTACTTCACTTGATACGCACCATCGATATCGCCAAGCCCGATCTCGAATCCGTCGTTCAGAGGTTTAGGGGTGTAACCGGTGGCCAGGGAACCCGGAATCACGCTGCCGTCCAGCTGAACGGCCAATTCCCTTACTTCAATCGAGCTCATGTCCACCGTGAGACCAGCAGGCAGCGTATCCTTGAATACGGCGTTTTTTGATCGCTTTCTCGCCTTTATTGAAGTCCACCGTCCAAGTGATCTCGCCGGGATTCATCCCTTTATCCGCTAACCCCTTTTTATCCATCTCGCTGCTGTTGTCGCTTTTAAAATGGATCGGGATGATGATTTGATCGTCTCCAACATGGAAAATGATTTCTTGTTTCGTGCCGCCGTTAAACTTGCTTTCTTCAAATTCTCTCCACACATAAAAATAACCGGCGATTTCTTCGTCTTCGATCCCTTCGTTGAAGGTGAACGTGACTTGGCCTTCCGGCGTCACTTCATAGGCGCCGATCGTACCGCCGTCGTTGATGGTCAAATCTCCGGTCAGCATGCGATCGACTTTAAACTTGTCGGGCAAGCTGAATACAAAAGCCGCGCCCGACTTGTATCCGTGGCCGGCCGGCAGCTTCCATTCGTAATTCACCTGTACGCGGGAGCCTTGGTCCGGCCGGATGTCTTCGATGTTATTGCCGTCCTTGTCTTTCAACACCACGTTTGTAATGATGTTCGTTTTAATTTGATTTTCTCCGTAAACGCTGTTCGTAACCGTCTTCGGTCCCGGTCCTCCGTAAACGCTATCGGTAACCGTGGTTTCCGCAGGAGCAGGGTTTTGCGTTACGGTGCCATCCGCCCCAGCGGCTGAAACCGGAATCAGCAGATTCATAAGCAAAACCGCTACTAAAAGGTAATACACTGATTTTTGCCATTTCCTCATAACGAGAAGTTTCACCTCACAAGATATAACAATCACAAGCCAAACACGTCTTCTTCGTCCTTCTCTACGAACGAAGCCACTTCTAAAAACATTCGAAGAGCGGCTTCCAGCCCTCTTCCAGTCCCCTTCACTCCCCCTTCTCCACTTGCAGATCAAAAGGCTATATTTACTGTTGTATATTAGACGTGTCATGTTAGCCCATCAGAACTAATCTATACCATGCCGTTGAATTTTTTCTGAATATTTCAGAAAACAAAAAAACCACTCGACTATTATAAGCGAGTGGTTGGCTCTACCATTTTTCCTTTTACAATCAAACGATGGGTAGGGTTTACAAGCGGGTGACAAGTGACAAGAGTAATTTCCTTATCGCTTCCGTTCGGTTTAAGCACCCAGACCTCTTCAGGTTTGACATACAATTTTTCGGTCACCTCGTAATCGTATGACTCCCTTCCATCGTTAACCCCGATACGATCCCCCAATTCCAATTCATCCAGCCTGTTGAAATTTCTGCCGTACGTTCGGTTCCGGTGACCTGCTATGGCGTAATTTCCGACTTCGCCGGGCTGGCCCGTGTTTGTTATGCTGGCGACGGTCGTTCTCATATTCTCCTTGGTTGCCCCTTGAAGAATGGGAAGTTTCAAATTTATTTTTTCAATCGTAAGTACTCCGTCCGTATTTTCATCCGTTTTAGGCTTGGATGGTTCTTTCTTATTGCTAACCTTGACAGCAGAGCGGGTTGAAGCCGGCTTCCCGGTTTCTTTCTTTTCCTGCTCCTGCCCTGTTGGCTCTTCCCCGTTATCAATGTTCTGAAGACTAACCTGCCATTCCTTCAGCAACTGTTCCTGCTGATGGTCGTAATACATTTCCGATAGTTTGGGGAACAGCAGGACCACGATTCCCATAACGATAAGCAATATAGCCGTAATTTTCCTTTTCATCCTGCTTCTTAACCTCTTCTTCCGGCTTGCCGAATTATAAATCGGCACTCCATTTTGAATACCAGCTTTTAAGCTTCTTGCTTGGCTCCACGTCGAATTCTTCAAGAAGTCTGTCCGAGATAAGCTGATACTGCTTCCGCACTTCGCCCGGATGATTCAAGGACGCATGGATTATCATCAGACCGAAATAGCCTTCCTCCATGTCGGGTGCCCTTTCCTTGATTTCCTGGTACAACAGAATAGCTTCCGTGTAATTTTTAACCGATACGCAGCACTCGGCCATTTTCCTCACATGGTCGGACCAAATCAGCAAATTTCGTTCCTGCTCATGCTCGGCCCAGATATAACGGTGCTCCTCAAGAAAGTTCCCGGTATATAAAGCTTTTATGGAATGATGAAGGCTTAAGGTGTCAGGCGTCACTTCGGGGGCTTCGGCTATCGCTTTTTTCCACTCATCCAAATCGAGTTTCAAATCGCCCCATACCAGCTGATAACCCTCATCCTTATATTTGATTTCAAGGTCGAGCCCCGCCGTTTTGATCACTTTCCGGATTTGGTAGATCGCTGTATATAACTGGGCCGTTGCTTTATCTTCGTCATAGCCCGGCCATAACAAATCGATAAGCGTTTGTTTAAAAACGGTCTTATCCCGATGATACACAAGATAGGCAAACAGCTCGGGCGCCTTTAACGTTTTCCATACGAAGGCCTGTTCATTTCCATCCGCATCGATGTAGCGAAGCCGATTCATGCAGCACAGCTTGGCTGCCATCCTTTTGGAATTCAAGGGAGCCGGCACCGATAAAAACTCGGCGGCCCGAAGCAGCGTTCTCTCCAGTCGGATCTGGTGAACGGGCTTCAACAAGTAGTCCAGGGCATTTAATTCAAATGCCTTTACCGCATGCTCCTGATAGGCCGTCACAAAAATAATGCGGACATGCGGCCGAAGCTGCAAAAGCCGCTCCGCGAGCTCAAAACCGCTCATTTCGGGCATCTCGATATCCAGAAAAGCCAAGTGTACCACTTCCCGCTCAGCAGCTTTGAGCGCATCCAACGGGTTTTGAAAAGCGCCGACGATTTCGACTTGAATATCTTCATTCGGCTGATCTTTCAATAACTTGGTCAATTTCATCAATCCAAGCTTTTCGTCATCCACAACCATTGCTTTGAAAACCATCCCGTTCCTGACAGCCTCCATTCCAAGTATGTTCTCTATATTTTAGCAATTATGTTCCGGTTGTGTCGATTCACATTGTGTTTCTGTCCAATTTTCTTCGTCCGGGTTCATCCATGCCCAAAGAGCAGCTCCCCCATCCGTCCATGACCAGATACCCGCGTCTGACCAGTGCGAATATGGTATTGGTTGTGCAATACCATTCGGGCTCCGGCACGCCGCACCAGTTTTCCCCGGTGCAAGCGGCTCCTTCGAACGTCCACATTCCGCCCCGCCATCTTATTAGCTTGCCGCCATGTTTTTTTGCCTGATCCAGTGCTTCCTGCTGTTGATTTGATATAACCATAGCAATACCTCTCACTGTTGGTAGTTCAATTACTTCATTGAATCACGCGCGATTGAATATTTTTTGAATTTTCAATGAACACAAAAAAAGAAGAGGCTCATCGCCTCTTCTTCTATGACTTTATTAATATGAAATCCGATTATTTATACTGCCGGATAAACTGGACCGCTCCGGAAATATCATGTTCCGGGTTTTGACCCGTTTCACGTTCAATGGTCAGATACCCTGTATAACCTATTTCCCGGAGTGCCGCGAAATAAGCCTCAAAATCCACGACGCCTTGCCCTAACGGCACTTCCCGGAAAAATTCGCCCGCTTCAATCCTCTTCGCCAAACTCTGATCCTTACTCTCATAACCGAGCGAACCATACACTTCCCTCGGATCGATGGGCTTATAGCGAATTCCGTCCTTTACGTGCGTATGTACGATGTAATCCCGTAACAGCTTGACTCCCTCTACCGGATCGTCGCCGGTAACCATAACCAAATTCGCCGGATCGAAATTGACGGCGACTCCTCTGGTACCCAATGAATCGAGAAATCTTTTTAGGGTTGCAGCCGTTTCCGGTCCCGTCTCGACGGCGAAATGGGCCCCCAAACTGCTGGCGTACGCCGACAGCTCGGCACAGGCTGCTTGCATCGCTTCATAAACAGGATCATTCTCATCCTCCGGTATAACGCCGATATGCGTGGTGACAACGTTCGTCCCAAGCTCCACCGCAAGATCCAGAATTCGTTTGGACTTCTCGATCTTCCGGTCGTTTTCCGAACGATCCTGAAATCCATGTCCAATATCGCCGCATAAAGCCGTAACTTCCAATCCGAGAGAATCAATGTACTTTTTTAGTTCTTGACGGGAGGAAACGGATAAATGATCCGGATCCATCTCCCCGTGCACCGCGAATATCTGTACGCCGTCCGCGCCAACGGACTTGGCCTTCTGAAGTCCTTCCCTCACGGGCAATCGGAAACCGTCAACAATTACGCCTATCTTATTCGTCAGTTTCACAGTCTTTTATCTCCCCAATGTTTCCCCAAGTTCCATAACCGGCACTCCGGAACGGTCTGCCCTTAAGTCCATGGTCAAGTCAACGAAACCTTGCCTTTGAACAGTTGATGCAAAACCATCGTCGTTACGCCGATCACATAATTTCGTTTGCCTAAGCTGGCAGGGATGACCCAGCTCGAGTCGTATAAACCATCCACCGCAAATTTGGCGAGATGATCATGTATCTTCTGCATGCATTTCGGCGATTTCATGAACCACCCGTCCAAAATGGTTTTTTCCGGACCAAACAGGTTCATCATGACCGCAACCGCCCTGCTCAAAAACACCAGGCTCCGATTCATCACCGTCTCGATCCAGTCTTCCCCGCGTTCATAGGCCTGCACAACTTCCTCAATGCTTTGAGGTACGGGGCAGCCATGCTTGGCTGCCCTTTTCTGCGCCTGCTCCAGCACATGGGTCATGTTAAACCAATTGTCATGCAGCAGGGCCACCTCGCCCGCTCTTCCCTTATATCCCGAGTAGACCTGGCCATTCACGATAAACCGGGCTCCGACGCCTTCATATATCCATACGTAGAGCACGTTCTTAACGTTAGGACTCGTCTCCAGATAATATTCCGCAAACGCGGCGGCATTCGTGTCGTTCATTACGTAAATAGGCAGATTATAATAACGGGTTTGAAGCTGTTTGACGATCTCGAAGTCCTTCAAATTCAAATAACGCGCATAGGTTATCGTGCTGCTGCTTTCGTCGACAATGCCCGGAGAAGCAATGCCTATTCCTTTGATCTGGGAAAAGTCACCGACTCCCGCTATACGGGCAATCTCGCTTATGCAGTGAAAAATCGCCTGTAGAACCTGGTCGTTTCCTTTTACGGCCGGAACCGTAAGCTCAGCTACAATTTCACTGTGAAAATTGGACAGCGTGCAGTAAAACGAGTGGTTGCCCAGCCCGACCGAAATGACAAACCCTTTATCTTTGCTGATCTCCAGCGATATGGCCTTGCGCCCCGCACCTACCGATGACTTTTCGCCCGATTCGACAACGTAGCCTTCGGCAATCAGTTCGTCCACCAAGGAGGATACGGTCGTGGCGCTCAGCTTCGTAACCTTTGCCATATCCGCCCGGGACATCGCTTTTTCCCTATGAAGTAAGCTTAAGATGGTCGCTCGGTTGATTTCTTTCATTAGATATACGTTACCTCTAATATGTTTCATCATTGTACCTTTCTCCAGGGTAATGTGTTCTCTATAAAAGAAACCCCCTAGTTTCCATTATTCTTATCTGCTACTTCATCAATTCTTTATTTGCCTCATATGCTTTGTTCTGGATGGCTTCCAGTTCGTCAAAGCGCATCGATTTTACTTGTCCAACGAATTCATCGAATTTGGATAACGGCTCCTGCCCGACAATAAACTTGCTGATCATCTCATTGACATAGGTATCGATCGGCGTTTTGATCTCGTTGTATGTCTCGAAATCATCCTCGCTGTATTTCAAAGCAGGCGTAGGATCCCGGAAATAATTTTGGTCGACGTAATAGAACAGTTGCTTGGCAGCATCCTCGCTCACCGCCGCGGCTTTCTCATAACGCGGGTCTTGACGGAAACCGATCCATGGCTGCGCTCCGATTCTATTTAATGCCTTCGCTGCCCCGTCCGGGTTTTTCATGATCTTGTCGGTATATTTGAGCGTTCCGTCCGCTTCTTTCGTATACGTGTCGCCCTCGACTCCGAAGTTGAACAGCAGCTGGCCTTCGTCACTGTAAGCATACTCAAAAATTTCCATCGTTTTGTCGACATGCTCATTCTGGCTGCTGATGGCCCAAGCAACAGGCACCACGATTTGCTGCTGTCTGCTGGTAAGAGGTTGGTCGCCTTTGTTCATGACGGGAGGAGGCGTAACCTGGAAGTTAAATCCTTTAATTTTCTCGACTTCCGGTCTGGAATTAAAGCTTGCCACATATCCGACCCAATGGTTGGTTGCACCGACCTTATCGTTGAAAACCAACGAAGTATAGTCTTTATCCTGTCTGGACAGGATCTCTTTATCAAACAATCCTTCGCTGTACCATTTGTTCATCGTGGTCAAAAATTCCTTGGCGCGCGGATCGATCGGCGTGTAAATCATCTTGCCGTTCTCCTCCATCCAGCGGCCATCCTCGTTCAAATCAATGCCCCAAGCATCGGCAAAGTTCAGATAAAACGTACCGGCAGTGGAAAATGGCACTTCATCGTTCGAATCTCCGTTGCCGTTGGCATCCTTCTCTTTGAACGCTTTCAACGTATTATACCAATCATCAATCGTTTCCGGAACCGGCAATTTCAAGCGATCCAGCCAGTCCTGACGAACCAACGGTCCTTCCGATGTACGGACCGCGGACAGCATGGGAACCGCGTAGATATTGCCATCGGCATTGACGATCTGGGATTTGGCGATTTTGTCGTCTACTAAGTATTTTTGCAGATTAGGCTTATCTTTGATCAGATCATTCAGCGGGATGAACACGCCCTGCGGACCGTACTTGTTGAAGTTGCTGGGCGCATCCGCGACGATATCCGGATACTCGTTGGAAGAAATCATAAGCGGAAACTTGTCGCGCATCGTTTTGGCGTCACCTGTAATGAAGTCGAATTCAACGTTAAACTTTTTCCCGATTTCTTTCCATACCAGAGTTTCGTTGGTGTACATTTCGTCCGTTGCCCGGCTCGCAATAAAGATCGATAATTTCACCTTTTGATCATCCGAACCGCTTTGTTTGTCTGACGGCGGTTCTCCTTCGGACGATCCTCCCCCGCATGCCGATGTCAGAAGAGCCATAATCATAACAATGATCAATAAGGATATCCTGTTCTTTCTCCATTGTCTGTGCATTCTTACGACCTCCACTTTGGATTATTCACTCTCGGTACTTCTCTGTTTTCGAATCACTAGCTCTTAACGGCGCCGATCATCACCCCTTTCACGAAATACTTTTGCAGAAACGGATAGGCCATAATAATCGGCAGGGCCGTAATCACAATAGCCGCATATTGAATCGTAATCGGCAGAACACCGGAACTTTGCACCAGCGCCTTCTCCAGTTCCTTATCGAATGAGCTGTCCCGGATAATTCGGACCAACAGCACCTGAACCGGCATCAATTGTTCCTTGCTAAGCAGTATCAATTCCCAGAAGAAGGAGTTCCATTTGCCAACCGCATAATACAAGCCGATGGCCGCGAGGACCGGTTTGGACAAAGGCAGCGCCATTTGCAGGAATATCCGGATATCGCTGGCCCCGTCGATCTTGGCCGACTCCTCGATCTCTTTGGGAAGACTCTCGAAATAGGTTCGCACAATGATGATGTAGAACGTCGAAATCGCTGCGTACAACAAGATGCCCATTCGGGAATTAAGCAAATGCAGGTCTCTCATGACCATATAAAATGGAATCATTCCGCCGCCGAACCATAATGGAATCGCCAGAAAGATGGCCGCAAAGTTGCGCAGCTTCCAGTTTTTCCGGGACAGCGGATAGGCTGCAAGCGTCGTTAGCAGCAAGCTTAGAAAGGTTCCCGCCACCGTGTAGAAAATCGTATTTCCATAGGCCATGATCATTCCCTTATAGTTCAGAACCGTCTCATAAGCCGACAAGTTTATTCCTTTCGGCCAGAGAAGCACTTCATTTCGCATCACGCTGTCTGTATCGCTGATCGATACGGATATGATGTAAATAAACGGGTAGAGCATCACGATACAAGTGACGATAATAAACAGATAGATGAATGCAAAATAAAGGGCATCACCGGCGTCCACTCTTTTTTTGGTTTTAAGCATGTTCTCTCCCCCATTTACCAAAGCGAAGTCTGGTTTGCCTTTTTACTCAAGTAATTGGCCCCGTATACCAGGATGAAACCGATAACGGCCTGGAACAGGCCAACCGCCGTGGCATAGCTGTAGTTGTTGTCAATGAGGCCTTTTCTGTACACGTAAGTATTCAGCACATCCGCGGTTTCATAAATGGTCGGATTGTACAAAAGCAGGATTTTGCCGAAATCGGCCGTTAAAATGGTTCCCAGGTTTAACAACAGCATGATAATGATGGTCGGGACCAGACTCGGGAATGTAATATATCGGAGCTGGCTCCATCTTCCCGCCCCATCGATCTTGGCTGCTTCGTACAGTTCGGGACTGATGCCCGAGAGGGCGGCGATATAAATAATGGCGGAAAATCCGGCTCCCTGCCAAATTCCCAGCAGCACGTAAATCGTTCTGAAATACGCCGGGTCCTGGAAGAAGTAAACGCTCTCCATTCCGAATTTGTTCAAGATGATATTGACAACCCCCGTGCTTGGGGACAGGAACGTCAGAGCCATCCCGCACACGACCACGGTCGAAATAAAGTAAGGCAGGTAGCTGATCGTCTGCGCAACTTTTTTGAACAGAAGACTTCGGATTTCGTTAAAGCAAAGAGCCAAAATAATCGGCACCGGGAATCCGAAAATCAAGCTGTAAATATTCAGCAGCAGCGTATTTTTGATCAGTCTCCAAAAGTGAGGGTCGTCCAGGAATTGTTTGAAATACTTCATTCCTACCCATTCGCTGCCCGTGATCCCTTTTACCACGTTGTACTTCTGAAATGCCATCAACAAACCATGCATCGGCCAGTAGGCAAATATGAAATACCATATGAAAACAGGCAAAAACATAATGTACAGCCATTTGTTGTAGACAATCTCTTTGGCCCATAACTGAAGCTTGGAACCCTTGTTCTTCTTCCTTCCCATCTGTATTACGGTCTGTTCAGAGCTAGCCATGTTCATACTCCCTTCAAACGTCTGATACTTTGACGAATACTTCCTCTCTCTTCTGAACCATCAAAGTACTTCTGCTAAAATACGGATCGCGCGGCCTCCCTCCCGTTTGAGCCTTAATATCATTCGTGCGTGTCCCCCACTACTGATTCGCGCATTCGCAATCGCTTCCATTAAGCGGTTACATTTTCGTCGATTGAATGATATTCCTCTCTTGTTTTCCAGCATTTTTAACAAGCTTGTTATCACATTATAACTGATTTAATTAATTTGTACAGTGTCTTTATTAATTAATCGACAATTTTTTTGATCCGTAATATGAAAAACGTCTATCGACGTACTTTCTCAGAAGCAGACGCATTTAACGGATGTTTTTCTTGCGAGATAAGGAGGCAAACCTCTGGAGTTATACTTTCTTATCTCTTAAAATAGAAACCGGGGCTTTTAAATATGATAAATGAGGGATAAACATGGTCTATGCCGCTCTTCTTCGGGGAATCAACGTCGGGGGAAACAATAAAATCGAGATGAAACGGCTGAAAGAGGTTTTTGAAGAGGCGGGTATGCGTTCCGTCGTAACCTATATCAATACAGGCAATATTATTTTCACGGACGACAGCCGGTCCAAAAACGAGATATCGAACCTGCTTGAAGAAGCCATACATGCAGCCTTCGGATTGCGGATCAAGGTACTGGTCCTTAGTTTCGATGACTTTGCAAAGGTTATGCAGGCCCTTCCCGAGTCCTGGACCAACGACAAGCAGATGAAAAGCGATGTGCTGTTCTTATGGGATGACATCGACGATGAGACGGTGCTGGAGAAGCTCGTTATTCGGCCGGAAGTGGATACGGTTAAATATGTACCGGGGGCGATTCTATGGTCGATCGACAAAGCCGATCTGGCCAAAAGCGGTATGGAGAAGCTTGCCGGCAACAAAATCAGCCGCCAAATGACGGTCAGAAATGTGAATACCACCCGTAAAATTTACGAGTTTATGCTGGCTGCACAGGGTTAAACCGGATCACGTAATATATGCAGTCATTCCGGGTCATCAAAGAAAGCGGCCATTCGTTTCCATACGGTACGAATGGCCGCCTTATTGGCCTATGGCTGCTTTTGAAGCGGAGCCTCTCTCATATCTGATTAAATAACAGTACTAGCAAAAGCAAGCCCACCGCTTCAAGAAACTCGTTCAGCGCGCCATAGGTATCCCCCGTTAAACCGCCCAATGCGGCGTTCAGCCGACGCCCCAGCCATACTCCCGCACACCACAATGCCACCGGGACGATCAGGAATCCCAGAAGTGCCGCAAGCACGGAACGGGAGTCCATAGCGATCGAGGGCGCTATCGATGCCGCAGCTCCGGACAGCACGACCGCCATAAGCAGCGCGGCCCATTGCTGCCCTTTGCCCAGTCCATGAAAGTTCCCCGCCAGTCCATCCTTGCCGCGGGCCATCGGCCATGAAGCCATCGCATGAACCATGAACCAACGGCTCCAAATCAAAGGAAGAAGCAGAAGTCCCGAGTAGTTGGGGCCCTGATGCAGCAGTGAATAAATTAAGGAAAGCTTCAGCATGAGGAGCAGCACGCATGCAAGAACCCCCATGGCTCCTACGCGGCTGTCTTTCATTATATCCAGCATCTTTTCTCGTGAACGGTAGCTTAATATGCCGTCAGCCGTATCCATCCAGCCATCCATATGAAGCCCTCCCGTAAGCCACACCCATAAGATAAGGGTCAAGGCTGCAGCCGGCAACGGGGGGAGCAAATACGCCAGTCCGGCAGCGCCGACCCACACGACCAATCCGATCGCGGCTCCTACGGCCGGATAGAACTTCACGCTTTGGAGAAACAGCGCCGGCGAGTAATCGAGATTGGCCTTCACGGGAAAACGCGATAAAAATTGAAAAGCGGCCGCAGCCGCTTGTCCCCATTTCGTCATAGCCGATGCTCCCTGCTTTTCAGTTCAATCGGAATGCCTGCCGTGACCAGGAATACCTCGGAGCTGATTTTCGCTACGGCCTGATTCATGTACCCCGCTAAATCACGATACATTCTGCCCAGCGGATATTCCGGCACAATCCCGCTGCCCACTTCATTCGTTACCATGATCAGATGCCCGGGGTACAGCTGCGCCTGCTCCACAAGAGCAAGGATTTCGGCTTTCACCTGCTCTTGGGCATCCTTCCGTCCTTCATGGAACAGAAGGATATTGGACAGCCATAGCGTAAGGCAATCCACCAGAACCGAAGGGGCGAAGCTTCTTCACCCAGGCTGTTCTCACGCCAATCCCTCAGGAGTTTTGCCAGATGAAACGGCTCTTCCACATTGCGCCAGCAATAGCCGGCATGATTCCGCTGCAACTTATGAAGGGCAATTCGGTCCTTCATCTCGTCATCAAAGGCTTGAGCCGTAGCGATATACACCGCTTGTTCCGATTTCGACATGCATAACTTCTCGGCAAAGCTGCTCTTTCCGCTTCTTGCCCCGCCTGTGACAAGCGTTATCATATCGTCTGCTCCTGGGTTTCGCCCGAGATCCCCGCGCTTTCGAAGGTTGCCATTTCGCTGACGATTCGGCATGCCGCATCCACGAGATGCAGGCATAATACGCCGCCTGTACCTTCGCCTATACGGAGATCCAATTCCAATGCAGGGCGGAGATTCAATTCCTGAAGCAGCCTCCGGTGTCCCTGTTCATGGGAAACATGGGACACAATCATGTAATCGGCGGATGCCGGACAGATCGCTTTCGCAAGCAGCGCAGCCGCGCTGGAGATAAATCCGTCGATAATGACCGGGCAGCCGTTTGCTGCGGATCCCAGAATCACGCCTGCCAGCCCGCCGATTTCAAGGCCGCCCACCTTAGCCAGTACATCGATGGGATCCAGCGGATCGGGAGCATTGACCTTCAAAGCTTTGTCAACCACGGCGATCTTATGCTGCAGGCGCGAATCGTCAATGCCGGTCCCTCTCCCCACCGCATCGCTTGCCGGCATGCCCGTTAACGCACAAATTACCGCAGAACTCGCCGTCGTGTTCCCGATGCCCATCTCGCCGGTTATGAATAGCTGGACACCCCTTTTGACGGCATCCTCAACCACTTTTGCCCCGACCATAATCGATTGCATCGCTTCCTCACGGGACATGGCCGGTCCCTGCGCCATATTTGCCGTTCCATAACGGATTTTACGAGACAGGAGATCGGGATGGGATAATTCGCTGTTCACTCCGATGTCCACGCATGCAATTTCCGCGCCTGCTTGTCTGGCAAGAACGTTAACCGCTGCGCCGCCCGCAAGAAAATTATGAATCATTTGAGGCGTCACTTCCTGAGGAAAGGCGCTTACGCCTTCAGCGCATACTCCATGATCGCCTGCCATAATAATAACTTCCCTACGGTCAAAAGAAGGCTTTACGGTTCCGGTGATCCCGGCAAGTTGTACCGCCATGGCCTCCAGTTTGCCCAGGCTGCCCGGAGGAACCGTAAGGTTGTTTATGTGCGATTTGGCAGCCTGGATCGCCGCTTGATCAAGACCGCGAATTTCTCCGATGTGTTCCATGATTTCTTGTCTCATCATTATCGCTCCTTTAATGGCTCTAAACGATCGCAGGAAGTTTCGCAAGCGAAAACGACTTTCGGTCGCTTTTTCAAAAATGAACTTATTTCAGCAGTTCGGGATAAATCGCTTTTGCTATCTCTTTAAGGCCTTGCGTCACGCGCGGACCCGGACGGCTAATCACGTTATCATCCAGTCCGACCACGGCATCGTTCTTAACGGCCGTGATTTGGTCCCAACCGCTGCGTCCTTTAATGATTTGGTCCAACGTTTTCTTGGTTTTTTCATCCGTAACGTTTTTGGAGTACAGAATCACGTCCGGGTTGTCTTTAATGATTTTTTCTTCGCTGATTTCATTCCATCCCACGGTATCGGCTGCCACGTTAACCCCTCCGGCCAAGGTGATCAATTCATCCATAAACTCGCCGCTGCCAACCGTCCAACCGGGAGAAAACTCGATGTATACTTTCTTTTTCTGCTCAGGCGTAAGCGATTTGACCGCTTCCGTCACTTCGTCCCGCTCTTTCTTCATTTGTTCGATCACTTTTTTGGCTTCCTCTTGATGATCCGTGATTTGGCCGAACAGTTCAATATTTGCCATCACATCGTCCAGCTTTTTCGGATCCGTCTTGAAGACGGTAATTCCCAGATCGCGCAAATGCTGTGCAGCTTCGGCGCTCATGGAGATTCCCGTTACCACGAGGTCGGGCTGCGCGGCAATCATGGCTTCCTCGTTCGGATTGTACAAACCACCCATTTTAGGCTTGGTCGTTGCCGCTTCCGGATAATCGTCAAAGTCGGAAACTCCGACAATCTGCTCGTCCAAACCCAGCGCAAACAATGTTTCGGTCTCCGCAGGCGAGATCGATATAATTTTCTTTGGCGCTTCTTTAAAAGTAAGAGCCTCGCCCGTAGCATCGTTTACGGTCAGAGGATACTCCGTTTTCAGAACGCTTGCCTCTTCGGCGGGGGGAGCCGTTTTTTCCGTCGCTGCCGGTGCCGGCTCGGTTCCTTGTTTCGGTTCACTATTGCTTCCGCAAGCTGCAAGCGCCAGTACCAGCATGACCATCATGGCGCCCAA
Organism: Paenibacillus sp. DMB20; assembly: GCF_000987955.1. Taxonomy (GTDB): domain Bacteria; phylum Bacillota; class Bacilli; order Paenibacillales; family Paenibacillaceae; genus Paenibacillus_AQ. The sequence goes on along the minus strand of NZ_LAZU01000053.1, from coordinate 233,632 downwards.
AGTCCAATTCTTCCACGTTTGCTTCATTGTGCTTTCTCTCCTCTGTCTTCGTTTTCATGGTCTCCGAGACGCTCCCCTTGTTATTACAATGAATGATCATAACGAAAGTCTATGCAACAAAAAAAACCTGATCTTCTTTGACAAGAAAGGATCAGGGATTACGTCATGCAGGCTCCTGGTCATTGCAGCGAGTTCTGCAGGCTATGCACCGTATTAAAAACTCGGTACATCCACAAGCCAAACGTAATCCTTTCCTCGAAGGACCGTCGTACGGCTCGTAAGGCAGGTTTCCTGACTCACAGGTTCGCTGATATTCTCGCCTTCCCATCCTGCTTGCCGCAGAACAGTGGCACGAAGAGAATATCCCTGTTTCACAGTGGCGGGACCGTGCCGGATTCTCACCGGCTTCCCTTTTAACCGGGCATCGAAGAAATCTTCCAAACCCGGACCTTACAAGTTAACCATATTCATTTAGGTACAAGTCTTACCTCTCATTTCAAGATTATAGGTCAGATAGGGACGCCTTACAAGCCTTTGCCTTGCATGGGCGGTCCCAGGGGAGCCCCTTTTACAAATGCCCTATCCATTTACCGCCTTCAAATGTCAGCTTCAACGTGAACAGGCTCCCTGGATCTGCCGAGAAGTCCCAAAAGGCGGAACCTGAAATCGTCATCGCCGCAAGCTGCCTTATCACTCCTCCGTGAGTTACCACCAGCACGCGGTTGTCCTTGCTCTCTGCCTGCGCCAAAGCGGTCAGACTATTCATGAAATCGGTCAGCCTGCCCTGAAAATGCGCCCAGGCCTCGCCTCCGGGAGGAGTCACGGATTGAGGGTTGTCCAGCCATTCCCGGTAAACTTCGGAATGCCTTAACTGATCGTACGTCTGCCCTTCCCATTCTCCAAAATCCATTTCCCGCAACCGGCGATCGAAGACCGCCCTATCGGTTGAAGACGGATAGATCCAATCCAGCGTTTCTCTGCACCTTTTTAAGTCACTGCAGTATACCTTTCGAAACGTTCTCCCTTCAAGGACTTTTTTCACAGGCATAAGCTTGGTCAATGACTCCGGGAGTATACCGATGTCGGTATGCCCCAAATAACGTTTCTCCTTATTCCACTTCGTTGTGCCATGACGAACGCATACCAGTTCTAACTCCATAGCGCTCCACCTGCACTCCATATGACGAGTATGCCCAGCAGCAGGAACAACAGCGATGATGCCAGCATTAATCTTACGGTCGATAGAATATCCCCTTTGTCGAGCGGACGTGAATATTCTCCCATGTAAGCACGAAAAGACGCCACGCCGTGATACACGTTCTCTCCCCCAAGCCGAATCCCCAAAGCGCCGGCGACGGCCGATTCCGGAAAGCCGCTGTTGGGACTTGGGTGAAGACGCGCATCGCGTTTAATGGTGCGGCAAGATGTTTTGTAATCAAGGCGCATGATCCAGCTGCTGACGACCAGCAATAAAGCGGTGATTCGGGCCGGAATGAAGTTCGCGATATCATCCAAACGGGCTGATGCCCACCCCAAATTCAAATATTTATCATTCTTGTATCCAACCATGGAATCCAGGGTATTGACGGCCCGATAAGCCATGGCAAGGGGAGCACCTCCGATCAAAGCGTAGAACAGCGGAGAAACGATGGCATCCACGATGTTTTCGGCGACCGTTTCCACCGTTCCGCGGACAATCTCGGGCTCGTCCAAGCGGTCCGTGTCTCTCCCGACAATCATCCCCAAGGCTTGCCGGGCAGCGGGCAAATCCCCGCTCTTGAGATGAGCATATACTTCCATCCCGGCATCCTTAAGTCCTTTCGTGGCAATGGTCGTAGCAATCAGCAGGACCGCCGCTCCTATGGCAAGCCAGGGATGAATCAGGCCCAGTCCCTTTAGCAGTGCCCAGGTTATTATCCATGCCCCCCCGACGATGAGGAGGGGGAATAAAATCCCGGCTTTCTTGAGGCCGTCCGGCTGACAGACATGACGGCGGATCCTCTTCTCGAGCCGCTTGATCGCATGGCCCATGCCGATCACCGGGTGGGGAAGCCATCGCGGATCCCCTATGATCAGGTCTAGCAGGTATGCAGCGCATAGGATGAATACGGGGAACCATTCCATCATGCCGGCTTCACTCCCGCAGCGTTCAAGCTTTCTTTTACCGTTCCGTAAACGACTCGCCCAATCGCAGCTCCCAGATCCGTTGCCGTTCCGCAATATCGGTGTTCGATGGGATAGGACGGCGATTGGCTGACTCCCAAGACGATGGAGTCCGTTGTCGTTCCCGTGGCGATCAGGCCGTTCTCCGCATCGCGAATGCCCAGATCCGCCAATGCGGCCGCCTTCGCTTCCACGGCGGTGATGACGGCGTTAACCATGGCGCCTTGCGTCATTCTGGCATCAATCATAAGCATGATGTTAATCGTACCCGGTTGGTATACGGGAAAGGTCGTCCGCTCCGATCCGGCCCGGGCGCCGTTCGAAACCCCGGCTGTAGTACAGCAGAAAAGGGAGGCGTCTTTTCCGCTTTCTTCAAGAACGGCAGCATGCTTGAGCTGAACCGCGGTCAATAATCCTACCGTCGCCCCCGGGTCATAACCCCAATCTTCGAAGAGCTTTTTCACGTCTTTTTCCGGGTTACTGCAGTCATAAAACCGATCCACATAAATGTTGGCTGCGCGATCGATCCTTTTCATCCCTCCCCCATGTATAGCGCTGCTAAGGCAATCCACTGGGACCGGGGTGCGAAGCAGCAGATGACGTTCATGCCGAGTAAGCGTCAGACCCGGCCAGGCCGTCGATTCATAGTGAGTACCGGATTCATTTAAAAAAGGCGTTGTCATTTGGAACACTCCTATCTCATTCAAAACTGTCGATCACAAGCTGTATCTTGCTTAGAAATGTCCGGTTGGCTTCCGGGCCTTTAACGGCGATGCGAATATGTCCTTGGCCAAGTCCCGGATACATCGCGCAGCTTCGGATTAAGATTCCCCGGCGTCCAAGTTCCCGCTGCATATCGATCGCCCGCCATGGTTCAGGCAGATTCACCAACAAAAAATTCGCTTCCCCCGGACTTACCTCGCACCCTAACTTCCGAAGCCCCCGGACCAGCACTTCACGCTCTTTCGTAATCAGCTCCAAGGTGCTTTCCTCGAATTCCTCATCGCAAGCAAGGGCCGCCTCGCCGGCCAACAAGGCCAGTCCGTTCACGCTCCAGGTTACCTGTTTCCTTTGCATGGATCGGATGACATCCGGATGGGCCAAGGCATATCCCAATCGCAAACCGGGGATGGCATAAAACTTCGTCATGGACCGTACCAACAGCGTACGGGTATATTTTTCGAGCTCCGCCAATAATGAAGCTTGCCGTTGTTCCGGAATGAAGTCGATAAAGGCTTCGTCTACCACGAGGTAGGTTCGGGATTGCTCCGCCGTGTCGGCTAATTTATGCAATTCCTGAAGCGAGTACTGAACTCCATTGGGATTGTTCGGTTGACCGATAAACAGAAGGTCCACCCGCTGTATTAATTCCTCAATATCCTCAACCGCTGCTTTCCAATCCTGATCTCTTCTGCCGCGGACCGAATGCACTTCGATGTCAAATTGCTCGGACAGCTGCCGGTACTCCGAAAAACAAGGCTCGATAATCCCCACCTTCTGCGGTTGAAGCCCCAGCAGAATAAGAGACATGCATTCCGCCGCGCCATTTCCTACGCATATATGATCTTCTTCCACGCCCAGCTTGCGGGCAAGCAGGCTTTTGAATTGCCGATGGCCCGGATCCGGATAACGAATGATGGACGATAGCGCCTGCTCCAATTGCTCCAATACTTGACGAGGCGGACCGAATGGATTAATATTCGCGCTGAAATCCAGGAATGCGCTCTCCTTCACTCCATAGGCCTTCGCCGCACTTTCCAGGTCCCCTCCATGACCGTATTTCTCCAACATGCCGATAACCCCTCTGCCTGAATTTATTCAATGTGTCCATTATCGCGCGGGCTCTTCGGATGCGTCAATGACAGACCGAAAGATCCGATGAAGAGAAATGAAAATATCGCCATACGCTTCCGTGGAGGACAAGCATATGGCGATATGAAACTCGGGGTTATGGTTTGGCATTAACGCCGCCAACATCGATTAACTTTCGTATCCACGGTTTAGCTGGAATACAGCGAGCAGTAGGTACGATCAAACCGTCCTGCGATCAAGTCTTCCTTTCGAATGAAAAAGTGCAGCACTCCTGCATCCCACCAGCAGAAACCCACGTCATCGTCAGTCTCCAGTTCCAGCAGCATCAGCATATCCGCGACTTCCTGCTTCGCCTTCGTCTTATCGCCGCCGAAATGTGCCGCTATCTTTGTCAATGCTTTATCCATGCTATACTCGTACGGCTCCCCGGTCAGAAGGTAAAGAGCCGCTTCATATTCCGCATCATCATGCTGTCCGGTCGGATAACCGAATACCTGAATGATATCGTCGTCTCCTTCGTCACGAATCTCAAATAGCAAATCCTCATAATCCTCATAGTCGGCATTCTCGCTCTCGACCTGATCTTCATCCATGTAAGCATAGTTGGGAGGTTCCAGAGAGGAACGCTCTGCCAGATCAAAACCGGCGTAAGTTTCTTCCAGCGCCGTCTCGCCCGGCGGTTCGCGACGGACAACCGTCAGCAGCTCCGATTCGTCGAACCATATGACCCGATGTTCGATGTTGTAAGCCGGCTCGTCGATCCCGAGAAAAAAAGAGAGCATGCCTGTTTTAGGCAACCATTCATTGGCATCACGCTGAGCTGTATCCTGCATATTCAATTGAACCAAAAAGGTCATGGGCTTCCCATCCGATGTAAGCGGCCATGCAAACGTTGGCGGCAAATCCGGATCGCCGCCAACGCGCGAACGTCCGGGCTTCGTGTAGTCCGCCTTCCCGTTTTTAGCGCAACGCACCCCTTGCCGCGTCGTCTCCATCAAATAATTCAACGCATGTTCAAAACCATGCTCCTTCAATTGCTGCTCCAGCTTGATTCGATTGTGTTCCAGCAAAGTGAAACCTCTCCTCTCCTCGATATCTTTTTCAGTGTACCTGAAGCATAGTCTCCCATTCCGTGTGACTATTTGTTTTATGTTGGGTGTGGCGAAATACCTGGAGAAAAGAACGTAGGTACTTCTTTTTATCTACCCGGCGCTTACAAATTGAATAATCCCGATTAACGCCAAAAGTAAAAATATACCAATTACTGCGAAGATTGCTATCTTTACAGCTTTAAAGTCATTGGATCTTCTCTGAAGCTGTTTCTCGACGTTATTCAATCGCTCTTTGAGTGCTTGAATCTCTTTTTCTTTTTCCACTGATGTCCCTCCTTATTCTCCATTTTCCAATCTCTATCTAAACTTCATTCAACAAATATGGAATATTTCCTCTTTAATTCCATTGTCACGGACAAATCTCTTGAAAAAAGATGGAAAAAGAGCTATTGTGTTTTTATTGACTATAAATTAATTTTTCAGTCAAAAAAAGGAGCAGGATGGATGCCGAAGATTGTTAGTGAACATGAAAAAAAGATGATTAAAGACGCCATGTATGTTAAAGGCATTGAGTTGATTCGGAAAAAGGGCGTGAAGCGTGTCACAGTAGAAGATATAACCATGGCAACTAATATGGGCAAAGGTTCCTTCTATTCACACTATACATCCAAAGAAGAACTTCTCTATGAGATTATTAAAAAGAGCGAGCACCGAATGTTTAAAAAAGTGGAGGCCGTGCTTTCCGAAAAAACAGAAGTAAGGGAACGGTTTATAAAAGCGTTAAAGGAAGTCTATTTGGCCGAGGATAGCATTGTTTTTTATGTTTCGCCATCGGATATTGAGTATCTTCTTCGCAAACTTCCTGCTGCGGTGACGGATGGGGAAGCAAGGAAATCAAATGACTATTTTGGCAGGATCATATCCCTTTGCGGTATTGAGGAATCCGAATGCGATTTTAATGTGGTGGCCTATTTAATGAATGCGCTCCATTTTGTAGGATCGACTGAAACATCTTTCGGAAAGCAAGGCAAAGAGAAAGCTCTAGATATTCTCATCCAATCCATAGCCGATTATGTGGTGGGAGATTCCACCGGGAGGTACAAATGACAATAGCATGGATCATTTTGGGCGGAGTTCTTATACTCATGATTTGTCTGGCTCTATCTATGCAATACAAGAAAACAAAGGCTTCCATGAAAACTCGGATTTCATCGGAGGGTATGGGTATAGATTGTAGAGAATTTGTAACGATCGGAGGGATTCCGCAATATTTACATCATCGAGGCGAGAACGTTGATAATCCAGTGATGTTGTTTTTACATGGCGGTCCAGGGTCGCCCATGCTGCCGTTTGCCCAAGAATTTCAGATTCCTTGGGAAAAGCGCGTAACGGTTGTCCATTGGGATCAAAGGAATTGCGGAAAAACTTACTTTAAAAACAATCCGAAACAAATTACGCCAACAACCACGATTGAACAAGTTATTCATGATACGTACGAAGTCGTAGAATATTTGAAAAAGAAATACAAGAAAAAGAAGATCATCATCATGGGGCATTCATGGGGGTCGGTGCTAGGCAGCCTGTTTATTAAAAAATATCCGGAACTTGCGCAAGCCTATATCGGCGTGGGGCAGGTCGTGAATATGATGGAAAATGAGCGTGTCGGTTATGAAAAGGTGCTGGAATCTGCGAAAGCGGCGAACGACAATAAAGATTATCAAGCACTCCTTCGTTTGGGACCATACCCACCACATCAATTCGATAGCGAGATGCTTAAAAAACTTACAAAGGTTCGCAAGTACCAAAGTAAATATAAATTATCTGCCGGCGCTACAATCGACCTCATCATAAGCGGTTTATGTTCCCCTTTTTATACGTTCAAGGATGTAAGCTATTTTTTCCGTACGGGGGCCGTTGGCGATGGACAGTCCCATCTTATGAAATATTTGATGGAATCGTTTGATCTGATGTTATTGGGGACAACCTATGAAATACCTGTCTTTTACATACAGGGAGAACGAGACTGGCAAACTCCCTATCCGCTAGCAAAAGAATTCTTTCCGAACATAACGGCGCCGCTTCAGTTGTTTTATTCCATTCCGGATGCGGGCCATGCAACAATGCTGGATCAGAAGGAGAAATTTAACGAGGCATTATTTGATATTCTGGACCGGATACGATAAAAGGTCCTCTTTGATCCAACTCAATGAAGAGTTGTACTGCGTCTCGCCAGTGACATCATTAAAAGGCCCGGATAAAAGTTATCCGAGCCTTGTTGAGTTAAGCAGTTTTGCTATGTACATTCTTTTTGCTCAAAATACCCATGAATCCCCCAATAATAAAGAGGACGCCGGACAATATGTAGAACATGAAAATACTAATAAACCCGGCAATGCCGCTCACAATCATGAGTACACCGGCTACCTTTGGTTTTGCTTTTGCCATGCAGCGCCAACAATACCAAGAATACTAAACAACATTGCAGAAATTGCAAGTCCAGTAATACTCGATGTTCCGCTGTCGGAAAATGCAGCGTCCACTCCCCCGATCATAAGAGCAACAATCGAAGCAATAATCCCGAAAATCCCCGCTATAAGACCCATTGCAAACATAAATACACCTCCTTTTCTCTGGTTCAAATGTACTATACACGATATTCCCGTATTATCCAAGTATATTTTGTTGTTTTGTTGGAGGGATTTGTCTGTTTTTGTGGAATTTTGAGGAGTAAAGTTAGCCATCGAAAATTCAAAGGCATCCATCCAACATAAAACGGACAAGCCCGTAGAGCTTATCCGTTTCTATAAAATATATCTGTAAATATAATTCATACTATTGATAGGAAAATTACAGGCGGGTTACCGTAATTTACTACATTTTAATCAGCTTCTTTATCCATTTGATCGTTATTTCATCTTTGACCTCTCTACTCAAATCGGAAGGAAACTGCAAATATTGTTCTTCCTCAGGCATTTTATGCAATTGACTGTGTACAATAGGATCAGCGTTACCGTCATCATTGTAATATTGGGGAAAACGGTAATCTTGCCCTTCAAGTGATCGATAGACATAAAAACTGTACTCGATCCCATCAACTACACAAAAGGCATGGCCTTGAATTCGCGGATCGCACCAGACATGAGTCCCTTTTAGCTTTTTCAATGAAAGCAAAAAACCGTTCTTCTGAGCTTCCGTAATATGATAATCATCCAAATAATACTTAGATGATATTCGATCAAAATTCGTATCGATGATCTGGTAGTTCAAAATCACTTCGGCTCCCTTTTGAAGAATGGGGTTAAAGTAATCCTTCTGGATCCCGCCCTTATACCTTAATAATCGGCTTCTTACCAAATAGTCGATATTACTGTGGTCTAAATTACGACCAAACGTTAATAGAAATCGTCTTTTATCCAACTTTATTCTGAACCCCATTTTGGAAGTGAATTATGGTATAAATCAACGTTACCTTTATGGTCAGGCCAATTATCTTTTGTATGATAATGCCACCGAGTATGATTTCTAGAATCAGATGCATAAACATGAAGCCTTAAATACTCCGATCCATTTTGACCATATAGAGAGATTATGTGTTCACCTTGCTTAATTCCGTTGGCTTGCGCAGCATCCTCTGGACCAAAGTTCCTAACACTTTGAATACTGGAATCTGACAAATGACTTATCGTAGATCACAGATATACTAATAAACATCGAAAGCCAAATGTAAGAAATGCGATTTTTTTTGTGATTTTACGAAAAAAGGCTCCCTCGCGGGAGCCTTTTAACTGGCGTTATTACAGGGTTTAGGGACCCCTTTATTACATCATGCCGCCCATGCCGCCCATGTCAGGCATAGCTGGTTTTTCCGGCTCCGGCTTGTCGGCGATCACCGCTTCGGTGGTCAGGAACATAGCCGCAACGGAAGCAGCGTTTTGAAGAGCGGAACGGGTTACTTTCGCAGGGTCAACGATACCCGCTTCGAACATGTTCACCCAAGTATCGGTCGCAGCATTGTAGCCGATGCCGAGATCTTCTTTTTTCAGGCGCTCAACGATCACGGAACCTTCTTGACCCGCATTGTCAGCAATCGTGCGGATTGGCTCTTCCAGAGCGCGCAGCACGATGCTTACGCCCGTCTTCTCGTCGCCTTCTACATTGAGGGCTTCAACGGCTTTGTATACGTTCACCAGCGCAGTACCGCCGCCGGATACGATGCCTTCTTCAACCGCAGCGCGAGTCGCGTTCAGAGCGTCCTCGATGCGCAGTTTGCGTTCTTTCAATTCGGTTTCCGTTGCCGCACCGACTTTGATTACCGCTACGCCGCCGGCCAGTTTAGCCAGACGCTCTTGCAGTTTCTCTTTGTCGAACTCGGAAGTGGTTTCTTCCAGCTGTGCACGGATTTGTTTAACGCGAGCTTCGATATCGGCTTTGTCGCCGGCACCGTCAACGATGATCGTGTTTTCTTTCGTTACGCGCACTTGACGTGCCGTACCCAGTTGGTCGATCGTTGCGGATTTCAGGTCAAGACCCAATTCCTCGGTGATCACTTGGCCGCCGGTCAGGGCAGCGATATCCTGCAGCATGGCTTTGCGGCGGTCGCCGAAGCCAGGAGCTTTAACGGCAACCGCGTTAAATGTTCCGCGCAGTTTGTTCACGATCAGCATTGCTTGCGCTTCGCCTTCGATGTCTTCGGCGATCAGAACGAGCGGTTTGCCTTGTTGAACGATTTTTTCAAGCAGCGGCAAGATTTCTTGCGTGTTGGTTACTTTTTTATCGGTGATCAGGATGTATGGATTGTCGAGGACAGCTTCCATTTTATCCGTATCCGTAATCATGTAAGGGGAAATGTAACCGCGGTCGAACTGCATTCCTTCCACGATCTCCATTTCAGTCAAGAAGCCGCGGGATTCTTCAACGGTGATGACGCCGTCTTTGCCCACTTTTTCCATAGCCTCGGCGATCAGTTGGCCAACTTCCTCGTCAGCTGCAGAGATGGATGCAACCTGAGCGATGGACTGCTTGCCTTCGATCGTTTTGGAGATTTTTTGCAGCTCTTCTACAGCCGCTCTTACCGCTTTGTCGATCCCTTTGCGGATAACCATAGGGTTAGCGCCTGCCGTTACGTTTTTCAGACCTTCACGGATCATCGCCTGAGCAAGAACCGTTGCAGTCGTTGTACCGTCACCGGCAACATCGTTGGTTTTGGTAGCTACTTCTTTAACAAGCTGTGCACCCATGTTCTCGAATGCGTCTTCCAGCTCGATTTCTTTAGCAATCGTCACGCCGTCGTTGGTGATCAGCGGGCTGCCGAATTTTTTCTCAAGAACCACGTTGCGGCCTTTCGGTCCGAGCGTTACTTTTACTGCGTTAGCCAATGCATCAACACCGCGAAGCATGGAGCGGCGGGCGTCTTCACTAAACTTAATCTCTTTAGCCATGGTATTATATACCTCCCTAGTGGATTATGAATATTTCAGCACTCTTATATTCAGGTTGTGAATTAACCCAAGATCGCGTGGATGTCGCTTTCTTTCATAATCAAATATTCTTTGCCTTCGTATTTGATTTCCGTTCCGGCGTATTTGGAGAAAATGACGCGGTCGCCTTCTTTAACTTCCAGCGGTACGCGAACGCCGTCTTTCAAAGAACCGCTGCCTACAGCGATAACTTTTCCTTCTTGCGGCTTTTCTTTGGCGGAGTCCGGAAGCACGATCCCGAATGCCGTGGTTTCTTCTTGTTCGATCGGTTCTACCAGTACGCGTTCACCTAAAGGTTTGATCATGAAAAATAGCCTCCTTTAAAATATGTTGTGGTGCGCTTTGATTCAAAGCTTTATGTATTAGCACTCAACAGCCTTCAGTGCTAACAACCAAGTTTTATGATACTCAAGTTGTCGGCAAATTTCAAGTCCTTCGCATGATTTTTTACTCATTTTTTACCTTTTAATTCTTTGGGGGCATTCCATGGTTTGTCCAAAAAAATCCCCCTTCCCATTCTATCCATGGGAATTTAATTTATGCCTGGGCATTAAGGATGCTTTGAGCTGAAAAACCGCGGCAGACTCGTAAGATCAAGATTAACCGCCCTGCACGCAAACAACCCGTTGAACAAGCATATAGTGCCGTTCAACGGGTTGTTATTCTTCGTATTCTAATCCTCGTCCTTGCGCACATACCGGCTTTCCAGCTCCATATCGGCCTGCAACTGCTTGCGGTATACCGCCGCGGACAGGAATACGCTGAATTCGTAAAGCAGCAGCAGCGGGATCATTACCAGGAAGTCGGAGATGAAATCCGGCGGCGTGATTACGATCGCAATAAATACCAGAACAAAATAAGCCAGTCGCCGCATTTTTTTCAGCCTCAGCGGATTAAGAATCCGAAGCTTCGTCAAAAACATGACGACAAGCGGAAGCTCAAACACCAAGGCCAGCGGCAGTACAAGGTTAAACATAAAATTAAAATAGTTCGTTATGCCGTACGTTTCCTTAAGCCCCATGCTCTGCGTAATCGAGGTCGTAAACGACAGGGTCATCGGAAACACGATATAATAGCCGAACCCGACGCCTATGATAAACAGGAGAAACGCATAGGGAACGTAGCGGACGGTCGCCCTCTGCTCCTCTTTACGGAGTCCCGGCTTGACGAAAGCCCACAGCTGGTAAAAGATAAACGGGATGGAGATCACGAGCGAAAACAGCGCGGCTATTTTCATGTAAATCCCGATGCCGTCCCAAAATGAGAACGCGTTCAATTCAAACGTCTTCGCCTGCTCGGTTCCCGTCAAATATCGATAAATCGGCTCCGCGATAAACAGGCCCAGGGCCAAGCCGCCCACAAATACGACAAGCACTAATATAATCCGCTTTCGAAGCTCGCTAAGGTGCTCCACAAGCGCCATTTCTTCCATTTGCTCTGACACGCTAGATATCACCTCATCCGGTTTCCGGCAGATTAAAAGCGTCTTTTGACGCACTTCACAGAAGGCAGACTCTATGTAATTATTCTTCGTAAATAATTAGGTTGAGAAACAAAATCCCTCCCGGAGGAGGGATTTCTTATTGGCGAACGGCCAACTTATTCCGGAAGACGTTTGTCTTCGGCATTGGTCTGAACGGCTGCCGGCTGAGGAGTTTCATTCTTCTTTTTTGAAGGTTCATCCTCAATAATCTCCCGGGCCCCGTCCTTAAATTCGCGGAACGTTCTGCCCACGGCTCTTCCCAGCTCGGGGAGCTTGTTCGGTCCAAACAGCAGCAGCGCTAAAATGACGAGCAAAATGATACCCGGCACTCCGATTCCACTCATACCAATCTCCTCCTTGTCACGTCACTCACATGCTAGTATCCGAACGATAACGGCACACCAGCGCCGACTTAAAGAATTCCGACAAACAATAGACATACATATATCGCCATCATACCATAACGTAAATCACATAAGACAGGGAAGAAAATTGACAATTTTCGCACAATTATTTCTCTTCAAAAAAGTTACTCCCTATACTGGCCGGTGACCATCAGCAGCGCCTCAGGAAGCTGATCCATCACGGCCGCGAGGTTCTCGTGAACCCCTTTCGGAGATCCCGGCAGGTTCAGGACGAGGGTCCGCCCGCGAATGCCGCATACGCCCCGGAACAGCATGGCGCTCCGGTTCTTCTGCATCACCGTGGCCCGCATGGCTTCCGCAATGCCGGGAACCTCCCTTTCAACGACGCGTTTGGTCGCCTCCGGCGTCACATCCCTTACGGCCAGCTCCGTTCCTCCGGTCGTAAGCACCAGGTCAACCTGGAAATAGTCCGTAAGCTCAATCAATGCGGCTATAATTTCATCCTCTTCATCCGGCACAATGCGGTATTCGATAATTTCCCCGCCCAGCTCCTCTTCAATGAGTTCCCGGATCACCTGGGCGCTCGTATCCTCACGTTCCCCCCGCGAGCCCTTATCGCTCGCCGTCAGGATCGCCGTTTTCCACAGCATGAGTTACCTCCCCTTCCCTCTTCAGCCGAATCCTGAATCTATGTAAAATTGTGATAATCCCCGCTTTTGCCCCCTGTTTTGCTAACCAGTCTCGTCGGGCCGATCTCCATGTCCTTTTGCATGGCTTTGCACATGTCATAGACCGTCAGCGCCGCTGCGGAAACAGCCGTGAGCGCCTCCATCTCAACGCCGGTCTTTCCCGTTGTCTTGACGATTGCTTCAATATATAGTTCATCGCGGCCATTGTCGCCAAAGTTTATGTTAATCCCCGTCAAGGGCAATGGATGGCACATCGGAATCCAATCGGACGTTTTTTTGGCCGCCATGATTCCGGCTACCTGCGCCACCGCAAGAACGTCGCCTTTCTCCACGCCGCCATCAAGAATCCGCCCCAGCGTATCCGGGCGCATCTTCACCGTTGTCTGAGCGGCCGCGGTGCGGGTAGTTATTTCCTTATCGCTTACGTCCACCATCTTGGCTCTGCCCTGTTCATTAAAATGACTAAGCTCCATCCCATCACCTTCCGCTATTCCTCAAACTTTATGCAGCCATTCTCCGTTATTAGCCCGTCCAATCGCAGATCATGGCTTTCCGTCGGCACTTTATCCATAAGCTGAATTTCATAGGCAAGGCCGATCCACAAAGATCTTTTACCTCGGGCGCTCTCCTGAAGATTCAAACGCTCCCGAAGACGGTCATAGTAGCCGCCTCCGTAGCCTAGTCTTCCTCCCTTCCGGTCAAACGCCAAGCCCGGTACCCAAATACGTCCGGAACAGCTGCCTCATCGCAAAGCTCCGCCTTCATCGGATGGGGTTCCATGATTCCGTAGCTTCCCTTCTCCAATTCCTCCGCACTGCGGAGGTTATACAGCTCCATGCTTCGGTCATGCTTAAGGCTCCTCGGGACCACAACCGATACCCCGTTGTTCCAAGCCCAGCGAATGAGCGGCCAGGTGTCCGGCTCTGAACGGAACGGGACATAAACCAGCATGCTCCCGGCTGACGCTTTCTTCAGAAGATCGGCCGCATGGTCGCATACTTCGGCAGACAGCTTGTTTCGTTGCTCCTCCGGGATAGAATCCCTGGAGGCCGCCTTGACCGATCGAAGTTCGGTTTTGGATACATGGTTTTGCCGCTCGTTCCGGAAGGTGTTCAAAACGCCGTCGTCCCTCTCATGCTTATAATTAAGATTAGTTTACCACTGTTCCTTCCTTTCGCCAAGAATGCCCGGAGTACCGCGGATCGGTCGCTTGTTTGACATTTTTCATGTAAACTTACCTTATTATCGTTGAATTCTGAGATCAATCAGGTACTACATATAAATGGAGGTTTAATCGCACATGCTTCTGCAGGCCAATGGCATTACGAAATTATACGGAATCACTCCTGTGCTCGAAGGCATCCATCTGCAAATTTTGGAAAGGGAACGAATCGGCCTTGTCGGCGTCAACGGCGCAGGCAAATCGACGCTGCTTCAAATTCTGGCCGGAGAAATATCTTATGACGGCGGACAAATATTCAAAGCGAAAGAAACGACCGTGGGCTATCTGGCCCAAAACAGCGGACTTCAGTCGGACCGCACCATCTGGGAAGAAATGCTGAGCGTGTTCACTCCTTTGATCGAAGCCGAACGGGAACTGCGTCAACTCGAACAACAGATCGCCGATCCCGCTTCAAGCGAGGATCCGAAGAGATATCAGGATCTGCTCGACAGATATGCCGTCCGCTCCGATTGGTTTAAAGATCACGGCGGTTACGAAATGGAGACGCGCATTCGCAGCATCCTTCACGGGATGGGATTTGGAAGCTTTTCGCCGGACACGCTCATCTCCACCTTGAGCGGAGGCCAAAAAACACGATTGGCCCTGGCCCGCATCCTGCTTCAGGCACCGGACCTGCTCATGCTCGACGAACCTACGAACCATCTGGATATCGCCACCTTAACCTGGTTGGAAGATTATCTCCGCGGATATTCCGGCGCGCTGCTGGTCGTATCCCATGACCGTTACTTCCTGGACCGCCTCGTCACGACCATTGTCGAGATCGAGCGCCATCAATCCAAGCGGTATACCGGCAATTACAGCAAATATATCGAACTGAAAGCAGCGGAATATGAATCGGAGCTGAAGCAGTACGAGAAGCAGCAGGACGAAATCGCCAAGATGGAAACCTTTATTCAGCGGAACCTTGTACGCGCCTCGACAACCAAGCGGGCCCAGAGCCGGCGGAAAGCCCTGGAACGGATGGAACGGCTCGATAAGCCGATGGGCGACTTGAAAAAAGCCCATTTTTCCTTTGAAGTGGAATACATGTCGGGAAAAGAGGTGCTGCAGGTTAACGACCTATCCGTTGCTTTTGAGCCCGGTACTTATTTATTCCGGCACGTCTCGTTCGATCTGCGACGGGGCGAAACCGTAGCGCTGATCGGCCCGAACGGCATTGGCAAATCCACGCTGCTCAAGTGCCTTATCGGAGACATGAAGCCAGCCTCCGGAGCCTTTCAATGGGGCACAAAGGTTAAAATAGGTTATTACGACCAGGAACAGTCCGAGCTGAATCCGGACAACACCGTGCTTGAGGAACTGTGGAGCGCGTATCCGCATATGGAGGAAGCGAGGATCCGAACCGTTCTGGGGAATTTCCTGTTT
This sequence comes from Paenibacillus sp. DMB20, assembly GCF_000987955.1. GTDB lineage: Bacteria > Bacillota > Bacilli > Paenibacillales > Paenibacillaceae > Paenibacillus_AQ. Next base: position 217,983 of record NZ_LAZU01000053.1, on the reverse strand, counting down.
AGCGGGGAAGATGTTTTGAAGAAGGTCGGTTCGCTCAGCGGCGGCGAAAAAGCGCGCGTCTCCCTCGCAAAACTGATGCTGTTGGAAGCCAATATGCTCATTCTCGACGAGCCTACGAACCATTTGGATCTGTTCAGCAAAGAAGTGCTTGAATCCGCGCTGATCGACTACGAAGGCACGCTGCTTTTTATTTCTCATGACCGTTATTTCCTTAATAAAATGGCGGAGCGGATTGTCGAGCTTCACCCGGACGGAGCCCTGCATTTCCTGGGTAATTACGATGATTACACGGAGAAAAAGCTGGAGCTCGACGAAATGAACAACGAACCGTCCGATCCTTTTGCCCGCACAGGACCCAAAAACGAAGCCAAACCGGAATCCCTTCCGGAAAAGCGCGGCGCCACCTCTTTCGAGGCCGATAAACAGGCTAAGCGGGAGGAAAGAAGCAGACAGCGCAGACTGGATAGCCTGGAGCAGCAAATTCATGCCATGGAATCCGAGATTGCAGAGCTTGAAGCGGAGATGGCACAGCCCGAGGTGTACCAGGATTATGTCGCCCTGCAGGAACGGCAGCAGGCGGCAGAAACGAAAAAATCTCAGCTGGAACAGATTTTTGCCGAATGGGAAGCCCTGCTGGAAGAGTAACACGTATGACGGACTATTGAGGGATTGGTAACAAATGAAACATCGGTTTGGCCCGGCTGAAAACGCAAAAATGTATTCATTCAAAAAAGTTCATAAAAGTGTTTCAAAAAGATATTCACATTTATACACAGCTTTATCCCCAAAAACCGTGCATAAGTTCAACAAAAAAATGGCCCATAGGGCCATTTTTTTGTTGTTAAATTAGCTCTTTAGTTACGATATCCAGGTTTATCCACTAATTTATGCACATTATCCACAGTTTCAACATGGGACTTTGAAAAATATATCCCCCTTTTTCATCTTCGACCAAAAGTGCGGCATAGTCGCATTTTTTCGGTTTGCGCACATTTTTGAACGGATATGTGGATAACCTTGTCCACAACTTGACAGAGCCATGATTTCGTGAATAGAAGGCGTTTTAATTCCCGACCCTCTGGATCAGCTTCAGAAAGCTTGTTCCGTATTCCGGCGCACCGATCCCTAAATACTCTGCCATCGTAGCTGCAATATCCGCCATCGTGCTCCGCTCGCCAATCGATACCGGCTTAAATTGTTTTCCGACAATGAACACTGGCGTCTGTTCTCTCGTATGATTCGAGTGGCCAATGGTCGGATCATTGCCATGATCGGCCGTAATGATGAGCATATCCTCATCCCCCAACTCCCGAATAAATGTCCCTAGGAAACGGTCCGACTCTTCGAGCACTTCCTTATACCAAAAGCTATCCTCTTTATGGCCGGCGAGATCGGTCTCCTGCACGTTAACCAGGAATACGGCATTGTCTTCGGCTTCCCGGTATTTTCTTCGGTACGTTTCCAGCACCTCCTTCGATTCGACGACCGGATCGCTGAATCCGTTGGCCTGGATGACATCTGCCGTTTTTCCAATGCGGTATACCGGATATCCGGCCTGCTCTGCCATATAAGCAAATTGTTTTTGGTAGTCTACCCCATACCCGAGATGAACTACATGATAACCTTCTCCATAGACATTCGCTTTGGGGGCGTCCACTCCCCACTGGCCCGGATTTTTTTCACGAACGACCGATAAAATCACATCAATGTTCGTCTTCTTGTTCCCAAACACGATAACCCGGCTAGTATCCACATTGGCGCGAACGACTCTTCCGATATTAACAGTTTCATCAAAAGGCAGAAGATTCAGGTCGCCTACCACGTTGATAATGTTACCTGGTTGAGACTCCAGATTGTCACCTACGACTACGGCTCCTTCAACAAGTAAAACAGACGCGCCGGAAACGGGATATTCCACTCGATAGCCTGCTGCTTCCAACGCAGCTTTGAGCGTGCTGCCGATTTCGGCCATTAACCGCTTCGCCGGCATCCCGGGTCTGCTTCCCATCAGCTCCTGGTGTCCCATAAAGGTATCGGCGCCATAATGGGCCAGATTGCAGCGTCCATAAGCCGCGAGCGGCTCACCTGTATCATCCACCAGCTTGCCAAGCCCCAGATTATACAGGACCGGAATCTCCAGCCGTACTGTTTCTCGAATATGTTTGTACGTATGTGCAAGAGAATCTTCAGGTTTGGTCGACTGACAATCCGCCATCGCTCCAATTCCGAATCCATCCAGTACCAGCAATGTAAGTTTCCCCATTTTCAAATCCCTCTTTTCTGGAAATGAACGATTTCCGGACTGAACGTATTTGCCCCTCTGACATAAGCAACATGGGAACGAGTAACGAATATCTGCGTCCGGAAGGCATATACGGCTGTGTCTCCTACCTTCATCGATGGCTCCCGGTCCAAACAACCATAATAATCGATATTCTCGGCGGAAAACCGGCTGATCTTCGCCTTCTGTGTGGTAATCTCTTGCGGGGATGATCCGTATAACGCCTGCTCCATGTGGGAACGAGCATAAAATCCCCCGGCGATCGTATAAGCATATTGGTCATCCATATGAGATATTTCAGAAACATACACCATACTCGGAATTTCATCCAGCCGATCGTTAAAAGCATGCAGGGGAGTCGTTCCTGTCAGGGCATGCCCGGGTTCTCCATGCGTTACGCCATAGCGCTTAAGCAGCGGAATGGTATAACAACTGGTTGCACTGGGCGCATTCACCTGCTTTACCTCGATCCCATACGATTCAAGGACTTCAACTGCACTTCTTAGCGTCTGCATATTGGGGGTATCGACAAAATCCGTATGCTCATCATTGATTTGCAGTACAGGAAAGCCGGTAACGCCAATAATTCGAATCCCCCTCAGCTTTAATAGATCGGGAAGGAGAGCTGACAGCTCATGCAGTAAAAATCCGCCGAACTGACCGGGGAAGATGATATCGCCTGGGCGGATTACCCTCAGAATGACCTCCTGAACTTGTCCCAATGCCAAAGCAGCCTCAGATAATTGGACGGCCCTTTCGATAGAAAACAAGGTTACCACTTCAGGCTTGATGTGCTGTAGGACAACTCCCCACTGGTTTTTGCCCGGCTGAACGATATGCCCGATATGACCGATTTTGCAGCCGGCTTCGGATAATGCAAAAGCTTCATCGATATCAACGGCCACCGCCTGTTTTATCCCGTTGCTTTCAATCAGCTTCCCGGCATAACCGCTGCGACCGATCTGCTTAGTCATATAATAGAGCTTCAATTCATGCTTTGCTGCCGTTTCGGACAGCACGCTTGCATTATGCTCTACTCCCTCAGCGTCAATCACATAAGTATTAGCCGGTATCTCCCCCTTCTGATGAAGGAGGAGCGCCGCTCTGATTAATCCCTCATTCCGTTTTAAAGTCATATCAATAAACATGGCCTGCTACCCCCTAAATTCCTGCAAAACATGACCCAAGATGCGGATAACCGTATCCGCAGAAGCTTTCATCGGATTGATGCGCAGACCGTATTCCCGGAGTTCCGGCTGACTCTCCAAAAAGCTCCCGGAAACCCGGTAAATCATCGGTACCAGCTCAAAGCGGGATTCCGCCCCGACCGGGTAGGTAGCTGCGCCATAGCGGGAAGCACGTTCAATAACGGCGGGAGCGATCGGCTGCTCCAACTCTACGATGACGTTCTTCGATTGCGAATTCGTGATGTAAGCATCGCGTACGCCGGCAACCTCTCCTCCCGCCAAACGATGGCATAATTTCTCCACCTGTTCATTCTGAATCGCCAGCATGACGGGAGCAAATACCATGCTGCGCAGCAGTTCATGGGCTTCATAGCCTTGCACCTGGCCGCCGCCCGAGTAGTTTCGAGCCTGCAGCTCTTGGATTCCTTCCCGCCTGCCGATAATGATGCCGATCCCTTGGGGACCCATCAGCTTAAATCCGGAAAATGTGGAATAATCCGCACCATACTCTGCACCGATGCCCAGCATTTTCATCGCGCAGTAGTTATCATCCACCACAATCGGCAGATCGGGACGCTTCTCTTTCACGAAGGCGATCAGGTCTTGAATTGAGTACGTATCCGAAGGCTGCTGTCTTGCATGCTGCACATAAAACACTTTGGAAACTCGATCCTTTTCCAACAGTTCCTTCACGCTGCTTAAGTCGTTGTAATTTGTCCGTGATTGCTTCAACCCCATCAAACGGAAGGTTTCCTTGGTAGTGGTATACATGGGAGCCGTATGAACGATAATGGAGTCGCCCGGCTCGACCAGTACGCTCAGAATGTTCCGAATCGCTCCCGTTCCGCTTCCCCGGACAAGTGCGCACTCTTCCCCACCGAAGGTACGAGCCAGAACCTTTTCCACCCGGGCCGTTACTAGCGGCCTGTGATACTCCGGATGCAGTCCGACATCTCCCATTTGAAAAAATTCATTGTTCGCGAACTCTTTGGTGATCTCATCTATCAATCGAAACTGCAGTTCTTGGGCTTGTTCCATCGTCCGATTCTGCAAAACCGAGTGTTCATATCTCATGCCGAGTTGCCACCCGCCTTTCTAATGCTGAATGCCCGCTGCGGATTGAGCACCAGAAACTTGTGAATTGTTGCTTCCGTAATCCCCCGTTCACGAAGAGCCGGAATAAATGTCCTTAACACGACGTCATAGCCCTGTCCCCCAAACGCACGCAAATGCGATCTTCTGGTCAGATCACTGGACAAAAGCAGTTGGTCCTCATACCCTTCCTCCACAAACTTCAACAACGATTCAATACGGGCTTCGTCACTGCGGTAGTTTTCCTTGCCGATGGTATCCAGCGCCACGTAAACTCCCGATTTCAGCGCCTCAAGCACCATTTCGTCCCGATCATTGAGGTCCTGGTGGCCTATAATAATCTGATCCATCGGGATGCCTTCCCTACTGAACAGCTCGATCTGCTCAAGCGCGCAGGTTCCAAGCGTCGTATGGGTAGACAACGGAAGCCCTGTTTGCATCGCCGCGGCAACCGCACCGTGAAACAGTTCCGTTTCGACGCTTTTGAATTCGTTCAGACTGCTTCCGATTTCACCGATTACGCCAGGCTTAATCCCTGTATCATCGATGCCATGTTCAATCTCCCGAATCATCCATTCAGCGAACTTGTCCCGGTCCCAATCCTGTTTCTCCAGCGGAATAAAAGGATCTTTATAGCAACCGGTGCTCGCGATAATATGGATGTCCGCCGCTTTACTGATCTCGGCCAGCCTTCTCGCATCCCGACCCATTCCGTCATTTGTCACTTCGACGATCGCCCGTCCTCCATGGGAATAAAAACTTTTCAGGTCATTCAGCACAAGTTTTGTATCCTGCAGGCACGTATCCTCATTTTTTTTAATCCGGCTCAAGTCAATGTGCAGATGCTCATGACAAGCACAAACGCCTAGCTGCTGCGGTTGTATCCGTTCAAGTACGGTCTGTATATACATCGAACCTCTCTCCTTACTGCGGTGGTGTAAACAATCCCAGAAGCACAAGAATGTTCCCCAAAATCCCGATCGCTATAGCACCTACAGGACCTACGGCCATACGAACAATCGGGCGTCCCGCCGCCTCATTCAGCAGGTAGAAGCCGGCGATCCCGAAATATCCAGACCCGGTACAATGGCATTGGCCGCATTAGCCCCTCCGATCAAAAGGGCAACTTCCAATACCCTGGTCATCGCCGTCCGGATGGTTTCACCCGAAGCGCGGATACCTGGATACCGATCCAAAAATTTGGCCATTTTGGACAACAACTGAATTTCCAAAAAGATGACGACCGCGCCGGCCAAAGCTGCAACGACCGGATTAGGCGAAAATATTCCCACCCCGAAAACAAATGTAAATCCTACGGGACCAAAGACCCCGGTAGCGATGGCTGTACTTGCAATCAGGGGAACAAAGCCGATCGCCTTGGCCAAGGATGCCATTCCTCCTTCCGTTATTTTCCCGTCTGCCAGCAGGCTGAGAGAGATTGGATCCCCGGCGATGACCAGAAGATTCGTGGCCGCAGCAGCCAATCCGCCGCTAATCATCACGATCCACGTAAACTTTTTAATCCTTGCCACACGGTCCGTAAACATGGAAGCAAGGGCGGAAAGGTTCTGGTCATCGGATTTTTCCTTCATTGCAAAAGCGATCAGAAAGGTCATTCCGACGATAAGCGCTATGCCTTCAGGACTTAAAACAACCGGTGTACCATCAATTTGAATGAGTTTATTGGTATTGCTGAAGACAACAAGCTGTCTGGCCAGGGCCGCTACCAGCAAGGTAACAACCCCTTTCTTGATCGAAAACTGGATGGCTATCGCAAGGGCGGGAAACACCATAAAGGACACAACCACAGGTTCCCCGATTTTGTTGAAGCCTTCGATGAAGTTGAGCGGAAGCATTTCAAAAGCTTTGACAACCGCCTGAAGGCCAAAATAAATTCCCGCACCATACAGGCCGCCAAGGGCGCCAGCCACGGCCGTGCTCATTTTTCCGCGTTTAAAAGCCAAGCCGATAATATCGGTACCAAGCAAAATACTATGAATTAGCAATATACTGCCTGAAATCGAAATGGGGATCCCGAACCCGATCACCAGTCCGAAACTCATCGCGAAAGCGGTTACGCCCAATTCTCTGCGAGTCATCCGTCCTTCGAGATTTTCAGGGACAATGGGTCTAAGTCCGTCATTAAACACGGCTATCCCCAGATTGGCCATGATAGCAGTTACAATTCCTAACCCAATGACTATCAATGCTTCCAGCATAAGATTCGCCCCCTGAATCGAATTCGTGTTATTGGATATTAAGCGCTTTCATGATAAGTTCAACGGCTTGCTCTTTATGGTCCGCCGTAAATCCGAATGCTTTAGCTCCTTGGGCAACAGCCTGATCAACCTTCTCTTGTGTCGGAGGATGGCCGGGCATGGAAACCGTCACGCAGTTCGGCTTGCCGACAAGTGCAATCGCCATAGCCAAAGCACCGCCCCCGCCGGTATAACAAGCGCCCAGATAATAATCGGCTTGTCCCGTCTTTAGTGCCATCGCGGCATCCAAATCGGATCTAACGTTCACCTCTATAGCTGTTCCGCCATACTGCTTGACCAAAGCCTCAATTTCCTTCTTTTCCACTTGTCCGCCAATGACGATTTTCATCTGAATCCCTCTTTTCTAAATGATATTTTATAAATGTGAAGCGTTTACAAAATGCATGATCAAGAACTCCCGTTCTTCCTCGGGAAGCTTTTGGCCCATCTGGGTTTCAATCCAGGTTACGTTCGTGTACGCTTGGGAAAAATGCGGGGACTGCCTGATTTCCTTCATAATATGTTCAGGAGGTGCGTTGAGCTCTTCCCCTCTCTCGATTCGCGTTATGGCCATGGCGAGGTGCGTGACCAGCTTTCTGTATTTCTTTTCGTTTCCTTCATCTATAAATTTTTCAATGGTTGCCTGGCAAATCTTCATTGCGTTGGGTGAAATGGTATTTGTAGAAAACAAAATATCAAGCCTTTCTCGCAAAGCGCTCACGCACTCATCACTCCCGTGTCAGTATTTAGGCATGCGTTCTCCAAGCTCAACCTGCTTCTGAACCTCCATTACATGCGCAGCGGATACCAGATTAAGCAAATACTCCATTTTCGAATTATCCTTGTTGATAACGATCGCTGCCCGGCTCATTTCCTTGTCCATTTTCAAGGCTTCTTCTGAAGTTAATTCAGCAAGATGAAATGAAGTGCTGTCAATTTCATCGATGTTCCATATCATCGCGTCAATTGACTTTGATTTCAAATGTTCAAACAAGTGCATGTAGTTGAGATTGACCAACTCCACGTTCTTGCCCTTTACCTCCAGATTCGTCAGTACCTGTTGGTCAATGGAGTAACTATCGACTCCAATTTTCATCCCGTCCTGAATTCCACCGGTGTTTTCTGCCAACACGATCGCATGGCGGGAGACATAGGAATTCACTCCGAACTCCTTAACAATTAACAAATCCTTGGATTTACTGCTCTCTGTTAAAGCGGCATACTTCGATACGAGCGCAAAGTCGTATCTGCCCTCTATCAGATTGTTCAAGCGAATCGCAGCTCCGCGCATAAACGCACAATGCAGGGGCAGCCCAATATCTTCAAAGCCTTCATGCAGAGCTGTTGCCAGCCCTTCATATTTACGCGAATAAGGAAGAGGCATGACACCGATAATATTATGGACGCCACAGCATTGAAGCAGCAGATTCATATTTTTATCCCGGAGAAATGTTCCCAGGTGTCCTCTTGATTCCAAAACGACACAGTTGTTTTCTTCCATTTGTTTTAATACGTTCTGAATTGTACCGCGACCAACACCATATTTTTTAGATAATTCTTCAATCTTTGGAATTCGGGTATCCAGTTCGATCAGCAAAATATCTTCTACAAGTTTTTTTAGCACGATGCTGCTTTTGGAATTCAGCCCTTGCATGATGTTCACTTGATCTCACCTCCTCAATGTACAATTTTCTGTATTTTGTATAGTTAATGATATCATCACCTCATATTGAATTCAATAGCTTTAAGCTCACAAACTAATTGTTAATAATTTACATGAATATACAACTCGGTAAAGCCAACAGGTGATTGTATCTTGGAATGGAGTTCTTATTGAATAATTAGATAAATCTAAACAATTATTAAACCTGTCCAAGAGAACCCTCGCCATGAAAAAAAGCCCTGCCGCTCTTACTAAAAGAGACGGCGGGCTATTTTTACAACGTTCCGGCCCATTCCTCCAAAGACAGCTGAGGGTCAGCCTTCATATGAAGCGGCGTAAAGCTGCCTTGCTTCCATTTCAAATGTGCGGCGGCCGCAATCATCGCGGCGTTGTCCGTACAATATCGATGCGGGGGAATCGTCAACGGAATGCTCTCCTGATCGCATCGTTCGGTAAGCAGCTGCCGAAGCCCCCTGTTTGCGGCAACCCCTCCGCAGAGCAAAAGCTGTTTCGCCTCATAAGCCTTCACGGCACGAACCGCTTTCTCAACGAGCACTTCCGTGACCGATTCCTGGAATCCGCGGGCGATGGCGGCTGTCTTTACCTCTTCGCCGCGCATTTTGCTCTGATTGACGACATTAAGCACAGCCGATTTCAAACCGCTAAAACTGAAGTCGTATGAGTCATGCTCCAGCCATACGCGGGGCAGATCCACGGCCTCCTCCGCTTCCAGCGCCAGCTTGTCCACATGCGGACCCCCGGGATACGGAAATCCAAGCGCGCGGGCAACCTTGTCGTATGCCTCTCCGACCGCATCATCCCGGGTTCGGCCGATGAGTTCAAAGCTTCCTTCATCCCGCATATAGACCAGCTCGGTATGCCCTCCCGAAACGACAAGCGCCATGGAAGGATATTCAATCGGTCCGACAATGCGGTTGGCATAGATATGACCCGCGATATGATGCGTGCCGATCAGCGGTTTATCCAGGGCATAGGCCAGGCTTTTGGCTGCCACGACGCCAACAAGCAGCGCCCCGACAAGTCCCGGTCCCTGGGTTACGGCGACAGCCGACAAATCCTGCAGATCCACGCCGGCCTCTCGGACGGCTTCCTCCAAAATCAACGTAATGCTCTCCACATGCTTGCGGGACGCCACCTCCGGCACCACGCCGCCGAAGGCTTTGTGGGTCTCGATTTGGCTGGCAATCACGCTGGACAGCACCTCGTGCCCGTCCCGTACAACCGCGACCGAGGTCTCGTCACAGCTTGTCTCTATGGCTAAAATCAGACTATGCAACCCTGTATGATTCTGTTCATTCATGATACGTCTTCGCTTCCTTCCTCATTTCCGCGATCATGGTAAGGCGGCAGATCCGCCCACATGATTAAAGCATCCTCCTGATTGTCGGAATAATAGGCTTTACGGATGCCTGCCGGTTTAAATCCCATTTTCTTATAAAGCCCTTGGGCAACCCCGTTGCTGACCCGGACCTCCAGCGTAATCCGTTCCATGCCCATAAAAGACGCCGTCTTCATCAGCTCGCCAAGCAGTCGTTCTCCCCATTTCCGGCCCCGGTAAGCAGACAGCAGCGCGATATTGGTAATATGCGCTTCATCAACGATCGTCCACATGCCTGCGTAGCCGATCGTTCGGCCTTCATATTCCATGATCATATAATGCGCAAAATGATTCATGGTCAGTTCATTGCGGAAAGCTTCCTCCGTCCAGGGAAGGGTAAACGCATCATGCTCCACGACCATGACATCGGGGATATCCGTCAGCGTCATTAAACGGAAGGAAAGTCCCTCATCCGCCGGCGATTCCTTAAACTCCTGTTCCATACTCCAATCCTACGCTCCCTTCACCGCTTGCGCAGCAGGTTGGCTTCCGCTTCCGAAAGCTGTGTATAGTTCGGTACCAAGGTATGCATTTCGTCACTTTCGCCGCGAAGCAGACGTTCTGCGCCAAGCCGGCCAACCCAGCGGCCTTCAAGCTCATAGGGAAGCACCGTCAGCGGCCCCTGATACGACTGCGACAGCCGTTCCGCCGCCTTGGCATGCACCGAAACGTCACCGGTAAACCAGATTCCGGCGGGGCATTCCCCTTCGCTCAATCCGTTCAGCTTGTCCGCAAGCTCGTCAATCCAGCTTTCCATCAGCCGGATGCCATCCGGCGCAAGCCGCCGGGGAACCTCTCCGCCTGTTCCTTCAAAAAGCGCCGTGTAGGCCTGACCGCGTCTTGCATCCAGCAGCGGGATTACCCAAAACGTTTCATCTCTTCCCGGGCGGCCCTGAAGTCCCGACTCTAATCCTCCCCAAGCTATAGCGTGCAGACTCGATACCCCGGCAACCGGAATCCGGTTGGCCCAGGACAGCGTTTTGGCAGCCGTCACCGCCATGCGCACGCCCGTATACGATCCGGGACCGATACCGACGGCTATGCCTTCAACTTCCTGGATGGTTAGCCCCGCTTCCTCCACCGCCCGCGCGATGACCGGATGCATATGCACGGAATGGTTCCGTTCCCCGCTGGCATTGATTTCCCGCAGCAGGGTTTCGTTCTCCAAGACCGCCACCGCAAGCGAGGATGTCGACGTATCCAACGCCAAAAACCGCTGACGCGGCATTCTGTCGTAATTATTCATTGATGCTTACCCCATTTTCATTCAAGTCATGGCACCACTGGCCGTAAGATTCGCCGATGCCCGTTACCGTGATCAAACGCTCGGACTCCCCGGTCGTTTCAATCAGGATATGAAGATACTCGCCGGGAAGGAGCTCGGTAATCAGACGGCTCCATTCCACCAGACAGACCCCTTCGCCAAAAAAATACTCATCCAGTCCCAGCTCGTCCGCCTCATCCACCGATAGGCGATATACATCCATATGATAGAGAGGGAGGCGCCCCTCATATTCCTTAATAATCGTAAATGTAGGGCTGTTTACCACGCCGGCGACCCCAAGATGCTTGGCAAAGCTCTGGGAAAACGCCGTTTTCCCCGCCCCAAGGTCCCCGTCGAGGCCGATGACCGTTCCCGGCTGCGCCTTTTTTGCCAGCCAAGAGGCCAGCCTTTCCGTGTCGGCCGGACTTTTTGAACTAAAACGGTACTGCTTTTCTTGACCGCTATCCGTCACCTGTGTACCCACCTTTTTCAGCTCGTATTGCTAGAATTGACTTGAACTTAATTATATCGGTCTGTCCACCGCCCCGCAAGGGAAGGGATCCCATGTATTAAAACGGTTTGTACCATGCATAATCCAGGCTCAACGCGCGTATGTTCTCAAAGGGCGGAATCCCAAAGACCCGATAATAAAAAAACCTTGCATCCGCATAACCTTCGTGGGTTAATCAACCGGAAACAAGGTGCCCGTTTATGGAATTCCGTATGCTGAGCAGAAATGCCCCCGTTATCCTTCTCAAAGGACGGCAGGGTTTCTGCGCTGAACAAAATCGGCGGCTACTCTTCTTCCAGCCGTTGCACGCTAACCGTAATCGTATTGGTCGGCCGTGATCCGACTTGAACCGTGGCCATGCCGTTCTCGCGGTCGATCTCTTCGATCCATACCGGCTCGCCTTCCAGCTTCACCTTGTATGTGTCTTCCGATTTAAAAATGTTGATGGCTCGTTCCAGATCCATGGTTTATTCTCCTTTCCCGGTATTTCCCGGCGTTTCATCCACCGTCTTCATCGTATCTGTCGTCGTGGGGCCGATCATCCCGTTGTCGTTCGTGACATTCCCGCCGGCTAACCCCTCGTTGACCATGCGGTCGATATCCAGCATCGTCGATTCTCGTTCCATTCCGCTTTCAGGACCGGTCACTTCGTTCCAATCCGGCATTTCTCCGTTAACCGCTTGAACTGCTTGATCGTCGGCAGCGTTTTGGGGACGGGATAATTCCTGCGTCTCCGTTTCTTTATGTTCCCGGGTCATGTTTCGCTTCCTCCTTGCCGGCTTGGGAAATCCCTTTGAAATCCAATCTAAATATGCCTCAACTCCCCCCGAAATATGCAAAAAGCCTTTTGACTCATACCAGAGTCATTTTTTGGGCAGAATATATGCCATATAGCCAGATTTAAAAGTCATTATTGAATTTACGGACTAATCTACAAAAAAATGATAGGGAGGTTTCATTGATGCATACGGTTTGGAAAGGCGCCATCAGTTTCGGACTCGTGCACGTACCCGTCAAAATGTTCTCCGCCACCGAGGATAAAGACATTTCCATGAGATATGTCCATAAAGCGTGCGGAAGTCCGCTCTCCTACGTACGCAAATGCCCGGTTTGCGAGGAAGAGGTCGGCTGGGAGGAAATCAACAAAGGATATGAATACGAAAAAGGAAAGTTTGTGCTGTTTGAAAAGGAGGAGCTCGAGCAGCTCTCCGAGCAAAACAATAAAAACATTACGATTCTCGATTTCGTGGATTTGACGGAAATAGACCCGATCTATTTTCAGAAAACATACTATCTCTCTCCCGACCAAGCCGGCGCCAATGCATACCGCCTTTTGCTGGAAGCCATGCGTCAGTCCGGGAAAATCGGCATCGCCAAAATCGCCATCCGCTCCAAAAGCAGCATGGCGGCCATTCGGGTCATTGAGGATTGCCTGGCCATCGAAACGATCTTTTACCCCGACGAGATCCGTCCGATTTCGCAGGTGCCGAACCTGCCCGAAAACGTCACGGTAAACGAGAAGGAGCTGACCATGGCGCAGATGCTGATCGACCAGCTCTCCACTGCGTTTGATCCGGCCAAATATACGGACGATTACCGTGAACGCCTGCTGGATATAATCAACAGCAAGGTGGCCGGTGAGGAAGTCAAAATCGCTCCTGCCCGCCAGGAAACCAATGTGGTGGATCTCATGGCCGCCCTGCAGGCCAGCATCGAGGCCGTAAAGCCCATTGCCACCGATCCGGGCATGGCTCCGAAAAAGCGGAAAACGACCCGCAAAACCGCAGCCGGGGATGCCGCCGTCAAAGTAAGCGGAGACGGAGCCGAGACGGAAGGGCCGAAGCCTAAACGCCGCACCGCCAAGACCAAAAAGACGGAAACCGGCTCCTGATCATGGCCGATTTGAAGAAGTTCCTTCCGAAGGAGCCGATGGCCCCGATCATGACGGAGAATATTCCCGAGGGCGAGGAATGGGGCTACCAATTGAAGTGGGACGGTGTCCGTATCCTATCGCTGATCGGGAACGGAGATATTTCCCTTGTATCGCGAAAGCTGCTGAACAAAACCTCCCTCTATCCGGAGGTCGTCCGTTCTCTATCCGGTCTTCGGGATCGCCGGCTTCTGCTTGACGGGGAAGTGGTCTACTTCCATCCGGATCTGGGGCGTCCGGTGTTCCAAAAGGTGCTCCAGCGGGAACGGTCCCGTACCGTAAGCGCGAACGCCCCGCTGCTAACGTACGTATTGTTCGATATCCTGGTCGACGGGGAAGAGGACATCCGCTCCCTTCCCTATATTGAACGGCACCAGCGGCTGAAGGAAACCGTTCCGGTCCAACCCGGACTGCTTATCGCCGATCTGTTCGGCGACGGGGATAGCTTGTGGACGTGGGCGGAGGAGCGCAGCTGGGAAGGCATTGTCATCAAACGGCTGTCCTCCCCCTATCGCGAAGGCAAGAAACATCAGGACTGGTTTAAGAAAAAAATCGCGATCAGCATGGAGGCAGAGGCGGTTGCATTGATCCTGCGGGAAGGCCGGGTGGCCAGCCTGGTCCTTGCCGGAGAGGACGGCTCATACATCGGCCGGGCTTCGCTGGGGCTGAACGAACGGACCAAGCGAATTCTTATGGAATACGCCGGGCTTCACAGCGGAACCGGGCGATGGACCGGTTTGCCGTCCGATCTGAAAAAAGAAACGCTGGTTTGGCTCAGCCCCCCGTTAACCGTGGAGGTTACGTTTCTCGAATGGAGCCAGGACGGAATGATGAGGCATCCCAAACTCCTTGCCGTTAAAGGAATGAACAATACATGAGAAAACAAGTCAAAGGAAAGCTTACGATCGAGGGGCAGGAAATACAGATTACGAATCCGGACAAGCCGCTTTGGCCGGAAGCCGGCATTACCAAGGCCATGTATTTGCAGAAGCTGACGGCGCTCTCTCCTTTTTTGCTGCGCTACACCCGGAACAGGCTGCTCACCACCATCCGTTATCCTCACGGCGTGCCCGGGGAGTTTTTTTATCAAAAGAACGCGCCGGAGCCTCTGCCGCCTTTTGTCCGGACAGCCGTGCATGAAAATATTAATTACGTCCTGCTGAACGGCCTGCCGGAGCTTCTATGGCTCGGCAATCTTGCCGCTCTCGAATTTCATCCTTCCCTGCACTATGCGGGCAGCGCGCTTCCTTGCGAATGGATGATCGACCTTGATCCGTCCCTTCCTGAAGAGCCCCGCATCATGCAGGCGGCTTCCATCGTCGGCGAAACCCTGGCTTCGCTCGGCATTTCTTCCGTTCCCAAAACTTCCGGGGCCACAGGCGTCCAAATTATCGTGCCCATTCCCGAGGGCATGACGTTTGACCAGCTCCGTTCGATCGGCCAGTTTGTCGCCCAGTATGTCACTGAAAAGAATCCCAAGCTGTTTACGATCGAGCGGCTGAAGAAAAACCGCGGCGACAAAATATATTTCGACTATCTTCAGCATTACAGCGGAAGAACCCTTGCCGCGCCCTATACCCCAAGAGCCCGTCCGCTCGCGACCGTCTCGACTCCGCTTACGTGGGAAGAAGTGTCACGGGACGTATCCCCGACGGAGTTTCATCTTCTCAACATCGAAGAGCGCCTGCGGGAAAAAGGCGACTTGCTGGCCCAGCTGCCGCCTCAGCCGCTGGAGCCGATTCTCAGGCACTTGTCAGCCAAACGGAAATAAGGCGGCCTTTCCGTTCAAAACGGGAATGAAATCTGCTCGATTTCAGGGGCAAGCTCATCCGGTGTAACCGGTTTGGACGGCACCGGAAGCCTGCCCTTGGAAAACCGCGGCGCCGCTTTGAATCCGTTAAGCGAGGATATGGCGGGCTCCCCTCCGTTCGGCGTCACCGCCCAAGGAGCCGAATTCTCCGCGGCAAATCCGCTATGTTCCCCGGCATCCCCTCTTCCTTCCGGAGGCAATCCGCTTAATTGATATTTCGAGAGCAGCCCTGCCGCCATGTTCTTAAACGCAGCAGCGTAACCTTCCTCCACATAGGCTGAACCGTGGTACAGCCGGGCGTACTCCGGGACGATCTCGGGAAAGTGCAGCTTCAGCGTCTGCATGTACCACGCTTTGACGTCACGGGACAACCGGAGCAGCGAAATCATTGCAAAAGCGGCCCCGTTCGCCTTCGCCTCGGACAACAGCGCATCCAGCTGTTCTTCCCGGTCCGTCAGCAGCGGAAGAACGGGAGCCGCAAAAATGCCTGTGCGAATGCCTTGCTCGGATAAGGCTCTCACCGTTTCCGTCCGCTTGGCGGGATGAGGGGATGCGGGCTCCAGTTTTCGGATGATGCCCTCATCCAGCGTATTGATGCTTATATTAACCGATACGTTTTCCATTCGCGTCAAAATATCCAGGTCCCTCAGGACGAGCGGCGACCGGGTCGTGATGCTTGTCGAGATCCGGTATCTCGCCAACAGCTTCAGGCATTCCCTCGTGATTTCCTCCCGGCTTTCCACCGGTTGGTACGGATCCGTGGCGGTCCCGATCGTCACTTGGCCGACATGCCTCCGTACCGCTTCGATATCATGCCCGAACTTTCGCGCGATTCCCGAGAGCTGGGCTTCCAGCGCTTCGGCGGCGTTACTCTTAATGAAGATGTGGTTCTGAAATTCATCCTCCGCCCCCATCCCCATAAACGACTGGAACGCCCTGGCATAACAAAAGCTGCACCCGTGGGCGCATCCCCGATATGGATTGATGGACCAGTCAAAAGGCATTTTCTCTTCCTTCACCCGGTTCAGCGTTTGTTTGGTTGCTACCTGCTCGTATTTTGGTTTTGCCATGGTGCGCCCCTCCTCCGAAGCCTATGGATCCATTCGATTTCGTTACTTTCAGCGTTATCGTGGATATTATACCAAACAAACGTTCCCTTTATCAATATGATTGGATGTTGCAGGAAATTATTGCATAAGAGATTTATGATGAAGAAGGATTGCGTCGATATACGAAAAAAAAGACATCCTACCAGGTTTCTGACCTGAAAGGATGTCTTGCTTCGGTTTAGTGGATATCTTTTTTCTTGAAACGTCCGCCCTTCACATCGTGAATGTTTCCGACCGCCAGAAACGCCTGGGAGTCCCAGTCTTCCACGATCGATTTCAACTTGGCCTCCTCCAGCCGGGTAATCACGACAAAAATCACCTTTTTGCTGTCGCCCGTATAGGCGCCTTCCCCGTCAAGATAGGTGACGCCCCGACCCAGACGCTGGGTCAAAGCATCTCCGATTTCCTTGTATTTGTCGCTGATGATCCACACCGACTTGGATTGGTCCAAGCCCTCGATCGTAATGTCGATCATTTTAAACGCAAGATAGTACGCTATCAGGGAATACATCGCACGGTCCCATCCAAAAATAAAGCCCGCGCTCCCCAAAATAAAAAGATTGATGAACATAACGACTTCCCCGACGGAAAACGGAGACTTTTTGTTGATCAAAATCGCCACGATTTCGGTACCGTCAAGCGAGCCCCCGGAGCGGATGACCAAACCGACGCCGATACCCAAAATAACGCCGCCGAATACGGCAGCCAGAAGCGGATCAATGGTAAGCGGGGACACCGGGTGAAGCAAATAGGTCCCGACCGACATAACCAAAACGGCGAAAAGTGTGGAAAGCGCAAACGTTTTGCCGATTTGCTTATACCCCATGAATAAGAACGGAAGGTTAAAGAGCGTGAGGAAAACCCCGAGCGGCATTTGGGTGATATGGGAAACCATAATGGAAATTCCGGTAATTCCTCCGTCAACGATGCGGTTGGGCACTAAAAATATTTCCAGCCTACGGCCATCAGAACGGCTCCAAACGTTAAGAAAACGAACCTTCGTACGAGCCTTTGGAGCGATTTTGCGGAAGGCTGTTCCGGATGAGGCGCTCCGTGCCGGATTTGAGGCGGCAGCTGCGGTTCCGTATCCTCCGGCGACTGCGTTAATACATTCATCTCACTGGTCATAAAACTCCCCCGATCATTTGGCATTATTTCAAGCGGCGGCCTCTGTGACTTGCGCCGAAAGATTTTTTTCTTCAAAGTTTCTTTCGTCATTTAATTTTATCACAAAATGACCTTCCGCATGAAGGAATGCCGAGATTAAACATTTTACGGAGGGCTAGGATCCATTTTTTTTCGGTTTTTCGAAAGATTCAGGTTTACAGCATCGGGGACAGCATCCTGCATAAAATTTCGGCTGCTTTCTGCCTCCGACCGCGGTTATGAAACGTTTTGGCATCAATCAGCAGGCTGTTGGCCAAATCTTCTTGAAAGTCCGAAACGAGACGGCTGATCGGTTTCTTGTCGAACATCACGGCCGTTAGCTCAAAATTGCAGAAAAAGCTGCGCATATCCATATTGGCCGTGCCGACGGAGCCGATCAAATCGTCCACGATGAGGACCTTGGCATGAATGAAGCCTTTGCGGTACTCGTAAAATTTGACGCCGGCCGTCAGCAGATCCTCCACGTAGGACAGCGAGGCCAGCTTGACCAGACGCGAGTCGGCCCGGTCCGGAATAATAATCCGGACATCCACGCCGCTGACGGCTGCCGTCTTAAGCGCCTCGTATAACCCTTCGTCCGGGATAAAATACGGGGTTGTGATCCAGATTCGCTCCTTGGCGACCGAAATCGAGCCGAAACACATTTCCTGAATGGCATTCCAGTTCATGTCCGGTCCGCTGCTCAAAATTTGGACCTGCTCATCCCCGTTGCAGTGGTGCTCGGGAAACAGGGACAGATCCAGAAGCTTTTCGCCCGCAGCAAGCCTCCAGTCGTGAAGAAAGACGTTTTGCAGGAAATAAACCGCATCCCCCTCCACCTCCAGGTGGGTATCCCGCCAATACCCCATTTTCGGATATTTCCCCAGATAATCATCCCCCACGTTGATGCCGCCCAAAAACCCTACGGTCCCGTCCACCACAACGATTTTCCGATGGTTCCGGTAATTGATTCTGCGGTTAAAAACCGATGCCATGGCCGGAAGAAAAAAATGAAATTCCACACCGGACTCTTTAAACCGGCGGATAAACCAATTTTTAAGCTTGTAGCTCCCCAGACCGTCGCAGATGAGACGGACCTTGACCCCTTCCTTCGCTTTTCGGACCATGATGTCCTGAAACTTCGTTCCGATCGTGTCATGCCGAAAAATATAAAACTCCACATGGATATGGTCCGTTGCCTGTTCCATGGCTTCAAGCATGGCGGAAAAAGCCTCTTCCCCATCCGTCAGGACCTTCGTGCGGTTGCAGCCCGTAATCGGGCTTTCCGACAGATGGTTCAGGAGATTGAACAGGCGCAGGTTATGGTGAAAATCCGAATTGTGCATGTCCGTTGCATGGCGGACGACAGCCGCTCTTTTCCACAAATGCCCCTTGATCTCCCTGAACAGGCGCGTTCCGCGGCTGCGTATCTTGAGCCGCTGCTTGTAGTCCTGCGCCACGAAAAAATAGAGCACAAAACCGATCAGAGGAAGGCAAAACAAAATGAACAGCCAAGCCACGGCTTTGGCAGGATTTCTGAACTCCAACAGCAGCACCGCCGCCATCTGGCAAATAAATGCGATAAGTGCAAGCAGAAGCCACAACATATCGGCAGCCCCCTAACGATGTATGTAATAGTATGGTCCCGTGACAGCAGATTAAGATGCGGCCGTAGTTACATCATTGACCATTCAAATATGTATTTATTCAATACATACCCAATGAGGCCCATTTATGAACACGGTCCCCTCATTCGAACTTTTAGACATGTTTCTCGCAGAAGTAGAATACATAGAGGATAAGGAGCCGTCCAAACTTTAAGCCTGGTTCAGTCACCTTCATTCAGATTGATCAGAAAGGGGATGCCATGAAAATCAAGCGAGGGAAACAACGTTTAACCCTGCTGGTACTCCGTGACGCACAGCATTCGGCGAAGCAGGTCCACTTGTCCAGGCCCTTGATGATCGCCGTGCCTGCCGCCGCCATCCTTTCCATTTCGAGCCTGATCGTTTCGATGCAGATCCATTCCGCCCGGACGATTTCTCAGTTGGAGCAGCAGCTGACCTTAAAAAGTCTGGAGTCGCTTCAAATGGAACTCACGGTCACGAACAAGGAGGAAGCGATCGAGCGGCTGAATAAGGCGGTTATCCAACTGTCCAGCGAAGCGGCGCAGACCAAAACGCAGATGCAGCGCGTAAAAGAACTTGAGCTTCAGCTGCAGCAGTTTATCCAAAAGCACGGTTCTTCCGGCGATGAGACCTCTTCCCTGACCAACGGGGGCAACGACCATGTCGGCGGCGAATATATCGCGGTGCATGAAAACGAGATGCTTAACCTGGCCGAGGAAACCAAGGATGATTTCGAAGCGATCCGGAATATGATCAAAACGATGGAAGCCCATATTCCCCGCACGCTCGATCAGGCACAGGAAACCCAAAGCAAGCGCGAGGGTAATCCGACCCGGTGGCCGACCGTCTCCAAACGGCTGACGTCCAGCTTCGGGTACCGCACGGATCCGTTTAACGGACGGTCCGCCTATCATGCCGGGATCGATATTGCAGGCGAGCGCGGGGATCCCGTTTTTGCCGCAGGATCAGGTATAGTAACCGCAGCTGAACGCGACGGGTCTAGAGGACAGTACATTGTGGTGAAACATCCGAACGGGCTCGAAACATGGTACATGCATCTCGACAGCTTTGACGTGAAGACCGGAGATCATGTAGAGCAAGGAGAGGCTATCGGAAAGCTTGGAAATACGGGGCGCTCCACCGGACCCCATCTTCATTTCCAGGTGGTCAAGAACAATCAGACGGTAAATCCGCTGCCGTACGTTCGGTAATCAAGATGCAGTTCAAAAATTCAAACTTTTGAACACGTCGATTCCATATTAAGGAGGCAGGGTAAAATGAAAAAGTCGAAGAAAAACAAACGCTCTTCCGGAGCAAGCACGTTGATCAGCCAGGGAAGCCAAGTGGAGGGGTCGCTCCATTGCGAGGCCGATTTGAGGATCGACGGCGATTTCAACGGAACGATTGAGAGCCAGGGAAACGTAACGATCGGTGAAAGTGCCGTCACCCGGTCGAACATATCGGCCAAAGAGATCGTGATCGCCGGAAAAGTGTACGGGGATATTTCGGCAGCAGGCAAACTCACCATCACGCCGACCGGCCAAATGTACGGGGACGTCACCGCTTCCTCCCTTATTATTATGGAAGGCGGGGTATTGAACGGGGCAAGCCGCATGGAGAAGACGCCATCGGAGAAGAACACGGTGGAGACGTTGCCCCTGCAAAGACCGGAAGCCGGGTAACAGAGCCGGGCATGGGCTCCTTTTTTCTTTCGCTCCTGCTAGGGACCGTCTTCCGTCGGGCAGCTTAAAAAGCCCCTTTCGACAGCGTTCTGCCGAAAGGGGCTCATTGTTCAATGTTATACCGGTTCCTCAGCCCGCCACATCTCTTTTGGCAAAAGCCCACCAGGAGACAAGCATAAAAACGAGACAGTAGGCCGCCAATACGGCAACGGAAAAGCCAAGGCCGACACCTCCAGGTCCTACCGGCGATTGAATGTACACGCTCAGATCCGTATGCAGGAACAGCACATATTTAGCCCAGGCAAAGCGATCGGGATTAAACAGCATGCCGAACAGGCCCTTGGTAAACAGAATCAGCAGCGATAATCCGATGGCCAGGCTTCCTGAACGAAATACGGCCGAAATCATAAAGGCTACGAGCATGATTACGAACAGCTCGATATAATCCGTGAGCAAGAGGAGCAGCGAATTCTCTGCAGGCAATGCTTCATAACCCAACGCAGCCGCCCCGCTGGCGGGAAACAGCAAATACGAGGTCAGCAAAGCAATGGCCGTTAGAATAGCCGTACCCAGCACGGAGAACAAAATCATCGCCAAAAATTTGGACAGCAAAATTTTTCCGCGGCTCCATGGACGGATCAACAGAAGCTTGATGGTTCCCCATGTAAACTCGCTTGCAACGATTTCGGCGGCAATCACCACGCAGAATATCGTATTGAGAAAAAACGTAAAACTCTCCGTCCAAGTAAAGACCATCCACATGTCCATTTGGGCATCCGTAAGGTACATCAGCACCGGCGGAGCGGCGTTGAAGAGGACCAGGATGGCGAGCATGACCCAAGTTCGGACACGGCTGTATATCTTCATGTTTTCATTGGCGACAAGCTTCAGAAAATCAGTCATGGCCTTCACTTCCCGTCATCTGCAAAAATTGATCTTCCAGCGATGTTGTTACAGGTTGTATCGAATAGACACGGACACCGCCCTGAACCAATTCCGCATTGATGTCCGCTATGCGCTCCCGGTCGCCGCGAATAATGATCCGGTTCTCCTTGATTTGAGGGTGGTGTGCTGCCAATACGCGCGCGGCCAGCGAAGGGTCATGAACCTCGTAAGCCGTTTCCTCGAAAGCCCGTCCCCCTTCCGAAGTCCGAAGCTGGCGTATATCCACCAGCCTTCCCTGCTGAATGATCCCGACCATGTCGCACATCAGTTCCATCTCGGAGAGCAGATGGCTGGATACAAACACGGTGGTCCCTTCCTCACGGCTGAGCCGGCGCAGGTAATCCCTCAGCTCGCGTATGCCTTGCGGATCCAGGCCGTTCGTTGGTTCATCCAAAATAAGGAGTTTCGGCCTGTGAAGCAGCGCCTGTGCCACGCCAAGCCTCTGGCGCATGCCAAGGGAATACGTCCTGACCTTGTCGTGAATCCGGTCCTTCAGGCCGACAAGCTCCACCACCTCATGAATGCGCTGTTCCGTAATGCCGGGCATCATCCGGGCATAATGGACAAGGTTCTTATAGCCCGTCAAAAACTTGTACATCTCCGGGTTTTCCACGATCGCGCCGATCAGGGACGAGGCTTGCTCATAATTCTTGCGGATGCTGTGGCCCCCGATCAGAATGTCCCCTTTCGAAATCGACATCAGACCCACCATCATCCGGATGGTCGTGGTTTTCCCTGCCCCGTTCGGCCCCAAGAAGCCGAATACCTGCCCTGCAGGAATGTCGAGCGTCAAATCGTGAACGATGGTTCTGGAGGAAATGACCTTCGTAACCCCCATTAGCCTTACTATCGGTTCAGACATCTGTTGACTCCTTTTCTCTCCGTCGTTTCCTTCCGAAATTCTCAAACTTTCTCTATAATAACACACTTTCCCGCCGAAGGTTCCCCTCCCCCCAAGACGGCAAAGCTGCAGCGGATTGGCATTCCTGGCATATTCCCATCGGGATGTCATGCTTGAAATAACCGGTGCGGAATAAACTTCCGCCTTCTTTAAGGGGCACGACGCGGCGACAGCGGATACAATACATTTTCATTTGGTTCATGGTCCAGCTTCCTCTCCCGGGAATATATGAATCAAAAACGATACAAATCGTATCTGTAATTGAAATGTATATAATCCTAAAAACTTTGTCAACTAAAATAGGCCGATTTCGAGGATTTTTTTGAAGCGCTTTCAAAAAGAAGACCAATCCGCCGGTTCTTATGCACATGTTTTATACGCATACGTTCAAATAAGAAAAACTTCTATCGACGTACTTTCTCAGAAGACAGACCGCATTTAGCGGAAGTTTTCCTTGCGATATAAGGAAGTCGCGTCTTTCGAAGCTTATACTTTCTCATATCTTAAAAAACACCCTGCGTCCACGAAGAGACGCAGGATGCCTATAACCGATCGCCTATACGGTTTGATATGCATATTTGCCGCAATGAAGTTCCGTGCTGCTGTGCTCCATGGTTTCGTGCAAAAAAACGACCTTTCCGCAGCGCCCGCCGATCATCAAATCAAAAGCTTCCTCGTACCGGTCCAGCGTAAACGTATGCGTGACGAGCGGACTGAGGTTCAGTACGCCTCCTTCCAGCAGGCCTTTTGCCTGATACCAGGTTTCGTACATGCGGCGTCCCGTGATCCCTTCCACGCGAATGCCCTTGAAGATGATCTGCTCCATATCCAACAAAACGTCCCCCATCGGTATCCCGAGCAGCGAAACGCGTGCGGAATGGGCCGCCCCTGCAAATCCTTCCCGGATCGCATTCGGGTTTCCGGACATTTCAAGGACGACTTCCGCCCCCTCTCCGTCCGTATGATCATATATCGCTGCCGACAGCTTTTCCGCGGCACTGTTTACAAGAACATCCGCCCCCATTTTGCGCGCCATATCCAGCCGGTAGGGATGAATGTCCGCCGCGATCACTTTTCCCGCCCCGCATGCTTTGGCGACGGCAATGGACATTAAGCCGATGAGGCCCGAGCCGATGACGGCTACGGATTTTCCGACAATGTCGCCGGACAGCACGGTTTGCACCGCATTGCCCAAGGGATCCTGCAGGCAAGCGAGCTCAAACGGCATATCCTTTCGGTTATGGATCACATTGCTTGCCTTAACAACGGCATAGGTCGCAAAACAGCCCGGCACCGTTATTCCAAAGCTTCGCGTCTGTAAACACACATGGGAATTCCCTGTCCGGCATGGCTTGCAGCGGCCGCAAACGATATGCCCCTCCGCCGATACATGATCTCCGATGTTCACGTTTGCCACTTGGCTGCCGACCGCTTCAACGACGCCTGCAAATTCATGTCCGAACACGTTCGGCGTTACCACCGTTTTTTCAGCCCATGCGTCCCAGTTGTAAATATGTACGTCCGTACCGCAAATGGAGCTGGCCTTGACGCGCACCAGCACTTCATCGTCACCGACCTGCGGCACGGGAACCTCTTTCAAAACCGCTCCCGGCTGGCGTTTTTCCTTTACCAGGCCAAGCATCGTCTTCTCCACGGAAAATCCCCGCCCTTCTTCTTAAAATTCACCCTCGCCGTTGTACGCTCCTTGATTAGGCTGAAGACGTTCATCCACGGAATTGCCCCAAAAGTCGCGTCCTCCATTCCCTTGAACCGCTGTCCCCCCGCCGATCACGGGTGAACCCCTTCTAAGCTTATAACCGTCCGGGCTGCTGCCGGGACTGACGAACATGGGATCGGAGGTGCTCATCCCGGCATCCGGCATGGTGTTCGCGTCCGGTATTCGATTGCCGTAAAACACATTGTTTTCGTACGTCCATCCGGGTTTTGCCGCATACCCCCCGGAGCCCAAGTTGTAAAAAATATTGTTGCGAAGAATGACCGAGGTTTTCCCGCCCTCGGCCGGCAGCAGCGAGGTCGCTAAATGTTCTCCGACAAAGAACACGTTATTGTAGATTTGAATGTTGCGGGCATTGTCGCCCTGACAGACCGTGAAGATTTTGTTCCGGTCATTCTGGCTGATATTGTAGCGGAACACTCCGTCGTACACCCCTCCTCCGGGGAGATTATTGCAAATCAGCAGCGTTCCGCCTTCATTATCGTGGCTGTAGTTGTATTGGTAAATGATGCCTTTGGAACCGTGGTCAAAATCGAACGCCATGCCGTCCCGGGTTGAATGGCCCCCGGAAACCTCGTTGAACTGATAAACGGTGTTGTCTCCGTTATAAGTCCACATGCCCGCGTTATACCCCGACGAACAGCGATTGAAGCCCTCCAGCTTGTTATGCTCGACAAGGGCTCCGTCCGTTACGTGCGGTACGATTCCGTCCCCGCAAATGTTGGTCAGGCGGTTTCCGCGAATCACGACATCGGTCAAGGGAGTCCAAGGGTACGCCGGATCATAGCCGCTGCCGTCATGCTGGGGCCGGTTGCTCCACTCGGACATGGTCATGATCCCTGTTCTCTTTATGTTTTCGAGCACATTGTTCTCGATCAGAATACCGTCAAAGGTCGTGATGCGTTCATGCGGTCCTTCCCCGGCCGAAACCCATACGTGAATCCCCGAGCTGCCGTAACCGTCCTTCTTGTCCTGGCCGTTGACGTCATGGATATATAAATCGTGAAGGCGGATATGGCGCAGCGTAGACACTCGATCAGGGCCCGCTTTCCGTTTGGCGTTCTGATGATCAGCCATAATTTCAACGCCCCGGCGCGGTCCATCCGCTTCATCGGGTCCTTGATTGGTAATCTCCAGATGTCCGATTTCCCAATACTCCTGGTTATAAAGGAAGACGGCGCGCTCTCCTCCTCCCCCTTGAATAAGGGGCCGTTTTCCTTGTCCGTACCTTCCGATCCGGATAGGCAGCTTCCGCGTTCCCGATCCCTTCGGATGAAGCTCCCCCGTCCAAACCCCGCCGGCCTTGAAGAGAATCCGGTCTCCCGGCTCAAACACTTGCCGATTGATCCGGGACAACGATTTCCAGGGAGCTGAAGGACTGGTTCCGCTGTTGGTATCATCGCCCGCGGCGTCGTCGACGTAATAGGTATGGTGAATTATTTTTTCCGGAAACAGAAAGATCAGGCACAGCAGGATCACCAGAATCAACAAAAGAAGTTCAAGCGCGATTGCTTTTCTCATGCCAAGTTTCCTTCACCCCCTAAAAAACGACTTCCTCGCCTAACGGCAGGTTTCTAAGAAAAAAACTCCGCCCAACCCCCTAAGGGGACGGACGAAGTTTAACTCCGTAGTCTTACCTGACAGCTTCGCCATTAATCGTCAAACTCAGTTTGGCATTGCTGCCCTTCAAGACATAGTTAGATCTGCTGAGCTGGTTGTTAACGGACAAAACCGACGTTATGCCGCTGCAGTTCTCAAACGTGGCTCCGGTATATTGCCAGCTGGGAGAGTGGAAAGAAGTACTGTTGCAGCCCATCAGGGTGGACAGCTGCGTATTCTTGAGATAATACCCTGAATAGGTGGAATCTTGCTGGCCGTTGGAATCGGCGCAGCAGGCGCTGAAGCTCAGCAGGCTGCATCCTTCGGCATAAAAGCCGTGTCTGTATTCTTCCTGCGCCTCACACCCGATGAAAGAGCTTCTTCCGCTATCCCTCATCACAAAGCCGCCGCCTATAACAGACGCGGGAGCAGCAAAGCCGTTATAAAACGTTTTGCACCCCATATAATAGTTGTTGGCGCAGCTGGATTTCAAACCCGCAGTGCGCATTCCCCGTGCAGATCACGTCGCTGAACTTTCCATCGGTGTTCTGGTTCAATTTGATCCCGCTCTTTTGGCAGCTGATGACCTGAACATTATTAAAAATAATCCCGCGAATGTTCACGAATTCCCCGCTATTCTGGGTCCGGTCCAAAAATATCCCGTGCTCGGCACAGCCGTAAATAAAGATATTTTCGATCGTGGAATTGATATCGCCCGCGTTTCCCTGCAATACATGGTCCGGGCGGACATAAGCCGTTTTATTCAGATAAATGCCGCTGCCCGCGGCGTTATAAGCTCTGTTTCCGTCAATATAAAAATTGGATAGTCGAAATTGCATCACGGAGTTATCCTTCAAACTGATCAGGTTTCGGTGCGTCCCGTTCTTTAATTTCAAGATGGAGCTCGGTCCGGTTCCTTGTACGGTCACTTTGGATCTTAAATATAAATAGCGCAAAATATAGGTTCCTTCGGAAAGCACAAGGACTCCGCCTTGATTCTTGTCCAATAACTGAAGGGTTTTCTCTATTCCATCGGTGTCATCGTTGATGCCGTCGCCTTTGGCGCCGAACCACTCCGGGTAAACGGAGGCCACCCTCATATTTCCTTCCACCTTGCCGGGACCATCGAAGATGTGAAACAATCCGGCTTCGACGCTGCCGTTGATCGTGATGCTCTTCCCGCTCGCTACGACCAGTTTGGCTCCATTCATGAATCGAAGCGTAATTCTTTCATCCACCACCAAATTTTCGTTGACCGGATAGGTTCCCGCAGGAAGCACCAGTTCCCCTCCGCCTGATTGAGCTAGCTGTGCCAAAGCAACTTTCAAATCGGTTATCGCGGCCACATGATCAACCTCCCACCTTTTAACTAGCTGCTTCCTTTGCCTTCAAGCAGAAACGGCATGGTCTTTAGAAGGGTGAAGACGTTTCCACTGGAAGTTTAAGCAAGGATAAAGGATCTATTAAACTTGCTTATATCTTTAAAGTATGCAGGATGTTCGGTTGAGGACCGGTTATTCGTCACTTTTTGGCGGAAATAAGCAAAAACATCGGACGATCCCGCTCTTCCTCAAGCTCCGGCTGCAAGGCAATCTGATCGTCGGCGGGTCCCCACTCCTCGACATGGGTGATCGTAAATCCAAGACCGATCAACATATTTAGGTAAGTCCCTATCGTTCGATGCTGCTTGATGACACCTTTAGCCAGCCAATTCGTAATTCTGGGGCCTTGATGCTGTTAGCCGTCGACAGGCCATATCCGGTGGCCCTCCGCATGTTTGAACCAGCCGGGAACCTTCGGAGCCGTATAAATCGGATGCTCCACCGAAAATACGAAATGTCCCCCGGGCAAAAGGGATTTATGCACCTCGGCCATCAATCTGTCCAGCTTTTCGATATAATGAAAAACGAGCGAGCTAAAAACCAGATCAAACGCCCCTGCATTCAGTTCAAGCTGCTCCAGGTCAGCCTTCCTGTACGTAATCAGGGGATCTTTCGTTTCGGCTTTTCCGCGGGCAAGCATCTTCTCGGATACATCGACACCAAGGACGCTGCCTGCTCCATGCTGCCTTGCAAAACGGCAGAACCAGCCGAAGCCGCAGCCTAGATCGAGTATCCTCCGTCCTTCGATATTCGGAAGCATCGCGCGAAGCGAAGGCCATTCCGGCGCACCGTCCAGCCCCTGAACCGAACGATTTAATTGACCGTATCCTTTGAAAAATTCATCGTTGTCATATATATTTTGGGTCATGACTTTAAACCCTCCTTTCGAGAAACCACCTGCCTCTACCATATATTCTCGGCTCTTTCTCTTCAAGACCACGTTTCCTTCCGGTTTAAACTCAGGGGAGACCAAAAGGCGGTATTCGAATCCGCCCCGGAAATCATTCAATCCCGCCTAGCGTCCATCAAGCGAACCCTGCATAGCGATATCAGGCATGACTCATGCATTATCAAAAATGGCCCGTACGGCCTCGTATCTTTTATCCCAGGAATTCTCCCTTCCGAATTCAATAAGGGAAGAAGAATCATAGCCTTCTTTCAGATATCTTCGGACCGCTTCCATGAAATCGCCCGCGTTCCGCGCAACGTGGACGGGAGCCTCCGTTCGTTTCACTTCCTCCATGTCGGAGGTCACCACGGCAATGCCGGCAGAGCAGTATTCGTACAATTTAATGGGGCTGACCGCATCGGTCGCTTCGTTTTTCTTGAACGGGATGATCGCGACGTTGGCATGCTTTAAATAAGCCGGTATAGACGTATATGCCCGCGCTCCGAGAATATGGACGTTCGGGAACGCCTCAAGCCGGCTCAAGTCGGCTTCCACATGCCCGATTAAATATATGTCGGCATCGACAGCCGCAGCCAACCGTTCGATTAACTCCACGTCCAGCCAATATTTGATGGCTCCGACATAAACAATCTTCGGCCGTTTGCTGATCTTGTACTCTTCAGGCTCATGGGGCGCGGACGAATGAAAAAAATCAAACTGGACGCCATTGCTGACCAGATGGGGAACGCGGCCGCCGTCCCGGACTTTGTCCATCAATTTGGCGGAGGTCACCAGGATCAAGTCCGCCTTGTTCATTAACCGGCCTTCGATGGCTTCTATATTCGGAAACTCCTTAAATTTGGCATAATCATCGGCCATCCGGTAGACCAGCCTTTCATATTTCACGACATTGGTGAGCCAATACAGCTTGGGATTGGATATCCATAAGGTGTCCACCTCGTCAAACCGCATGGCCCGCAACGATTTATAAGCATTCGGAAGGATATATTTCTCCTGGTGCAGGGCGATCTTGGCTTTTCGCGAGAACGCATAATTTCCATACAGCCGCCATGCGTACGCCGCGAAGCCGTAAATATGAGGGGCCAGTTCATGTCTTGCCGCCGCGGATATGCTTTTTTTGAACTCGTAATCCTGCCTGTTCTTTAAATAAATGAGCTGATTGAATGAGTTCGATACCCACAGCGCTTCATATCCGTCCTTTACGTAAGCGTTGCAGTAATGATAATTGCCCAGTTTGCTGCTCGGATCGTTATATTCGACAAAATCGGCGAACACAATTTTCTTCTTCATCCGTTTCATTCCCTCCGCCTTACGCCCGGCTTCCCAGCAACTCCGCGACCACCCGGTCCAGCTGCCGCACAAACGCTGCCGGGCCGTCTTCCGTCCGGTTCATTCCGCCCATCCGCTCGGCATATTCCCGGTAATGCAGGATCGTATCTTCCAAATCTTCAATCTCAAACACGGGCAAAATATTTCCCCTTCGCTGCAGATGGCGCGCAAATTCCACCTGATGATCATCCACATGCTCGTTAAATAACGCGCGCCTCGGCACGACAATCGGAATCTTGGACTGCTTGAGGGCGCCGAAAATGCTCCCCGGTCCCCCATGCGTTATCACGATATCCGCCGCTTGCATAAACGCCTCCATTTCAAGGTATCCCATCATGGCTTGAAAGTTGCAAGCCGCGGGCACCACTTGGGAATACCCGATTTGCATGACGACTTCAGACGAAATGATCCCGCTCCTCTTTAACCGGTCCACCTCGGCAATCAGGCGGTCAAACGGCTGCTCATGCGTACCGACCGTTACAAAAATCAAAATAATCCCCCCAAAAACCGGGCTTTCGGATAGAACCTCTTTTGCTCTTCCCACTGCACGATGAAAGCATCCGTGATCGGATAAACGGCCCTGCCCGTAACCGTCGGGCTGGAAATCCGGTCATACACCTCGATGTAGACAAGCTTGGCTCCGAACAGCTTACCCAAATAAAAAAAGGGGACTGCCGCCGCAGCCCCGGAGGATATGAGAATATCCGGCTTTTCTTTTCTCAGGATGTTCCATGCCAAAAACGTGTTCTTGATCAAATTTTTGAGACTGCGGTTCGTGGGATGATGGCACCAATACGCTTTTTCGTCCGCGAGAGCCGTTCTGGCGTCCTCCTTGTTAAAGGTAACCCAAAAACGTTCATGCTCCTTCCACCACGCTCCAGCAGCAGCAAGTGGGTTAAATGGCCGCCGCTGGACCCAACCAATCCGATTTTCAAGGCTGTCCCTCCTGTACGATCTTTCTGTACTTCCTGCTCTTATACATACGGACGTAATGCTTCAGAACGCTGTAAATCAATAAGCCGCGATACAGCCAAAATCCGATTTTCACCCGCTGTCCGGCGTTTTGACGATACAATATCCGCGCATTATCCAGCTCATGGATAAGTAGTTTATTCAAGTCCCGGGTCAGGCCGCCCTGACCATACAGAAATTTATGAAGTTTCGCCAGCGGCCTTGATATTCGGACCCCCCGATGATTCCGGACAATTTGCAGATAAAACAATAAATCCTCGCCGTAATGCTTGCCTTCCAGGTAATGCAACCGCTCCCTTTCAATCACGTCGCGCCGGACGATCACCGTCGGCATGCTGAAGAAAACCTTAAACAGCATCGATTTAAAGTCCGCTTCCACAATCTCGTCCCGGCTGCCGTACTTCGTAACCTCGTTCGAGTTGATATAGTAGTCCGTTCCGGATATGGCGACGTCGGGATGTTCCTCCATGTACCTCACTTGAACGGCCAGTTTATCCGGCTCCCACGTATCGTCCGAATCCAGGAAAGCAATATATTTACCGGAGGATAACCGCATGCCCGCATTCCTCGCTTTGGACGGCCCGCCGTTGGCCTGGTCCACATGGCGAAAGATGAATCCCTGATGATCCTGAATAAACCGGTGCACCACGTCCCTGCTTCGGTCCGTGGATCCATCGTTGACCAGAATGATTTCGACAAGCTGCTCAAAGGATTGGCCGCAGACGGAATCCAATGCCCGCTCAATCGTCAGCTCACTGTTGTAGTAAGGAATGACCACGCTCACCATAAATGCCTGACTTCCCATCGTTCCACCTCTTGCGCCGACCCTCGGGATCGGACGCCTTTTCATGTTTTCCGAGATTCCTGAAAATGAAAAACGTAAAACAAAGCTGCGCCAAAGCATCGCTGCCCAAGTTCGCCAATCCGTTGTTCGAATTTGCCAAAGCGCTCAAAACGATAAATAGAACGAGTTCATAATAGCTTTTATTCCGAATTAACACGTAAACCGGATAGATCAGGATGAGAAAATAAATAATGGCCGTGCCGGCAATGCCATAATCGTAAGCCAGCATGATCAGTGGATATTCAAAATTAAAAATGTTTCCGTTCAGGCTTTTCGCCACTTCTCTTGAATATCCGGCCCCCCCGCCCAATAGCAGGCCGGGCCGGTCGGCCCGGCTGTTCGCGAGCGTCTGCAGCAATTCGTTCCTGCCGCTCGTGATGTCGCCGCTCTGAATCCCGCCCAAAAAGCGCTGCTTTATATTTTCCTCAAACAGTGGAGTGTTAAATAACACGACGATAATTGCGATGATTCCGGCAAAATAAAACACCCTGTTTCTCTTCATGCCGCTGCAAAAAATCACGAGAAACAGGCCCAGAACCAGCCCCGTTTTGCTTCCGCTAAGCAGCAGACCCAGCATCGTCATAAAGGTTACCGCCATTTTTTTGAGAAGAAAGCGGTCATGCTTGGCATAAATGTGGTTGAGGATAAAAAACACCAGAAAATAATGGGCGTTAGCCAGCGGATGCCCCACGAATGAGTAGTACCGGTAGATCCCGAGAGCGCGTTCCACCCGGATCAAGTCCCCCAGCTCAAGACCGTTATATATCGTGTTAGCCATAAGCAGCTGGATGGAACCGCCCGTCAGGAAATCCGCAACGCCGACGCCCAGCAGCAGAAAGATCAACGCATTAAACAGAAGAATCACGATGCGCAGAGCCTGCATCAGCTCCGGCTTGGGCACCTTCACGCCGATAAGGAAAAGGGGTAGGGTAACGCTGATGACCGTCTGCAGGATTACAGCCAGGGTGTAATTCGTAAATAAATAACTGTATGTATACAAAATGACGGAGAAGGCAAAAACGACATATAAAATTCCGTAATTCACCGAGTTCCGGACTGCCGCCCTTATCAGAAACACGGTTCCGGCCAACAGGAAGGGAAAATTGTAGTAGCTGAATTGGTCATTGATTAAAATGCTGCGCGCGGTATCCGTCAAAAAGAATATAAAAACCGCAACCAGGAGGATAAGCCTTACGTTTCCATTCCCCGTCCCCGTCATGTTCCCCAGTTTCCGATGTTCCCCGTACGAAAGGTTACCGTTCATGGACTGCTCTCCTTCCCCCTGATTCAGCAGCGGATTATCGTATACTTGCCTCTCATTAAAGGCAGATTGGCCACCCGCTCCTTCACTCCGACAGACATCCGATTCGGCAGCAAAACCTGTAAACGGCCCCGTTCCCTAAACTTCAGGCTGATGATTCGTTTGGCATCGTGCGCCGTATGTTTCAACGTAAAAGTATCATGGTCCTCGAAATGCATTTCGACATGATCGCGAAGATTCACGTAATCGGCTAACTCCGATCCGGTGCAATACCAGACGTTTTTGTCCTTCAGGTAATGAAATATCCCCAGGAGGCTTTCCAGGTCATCCCATATATTAGGGGTCTGCCGCTTGCCGTCGTCCCGGGAGGGTGCCATATGCTCCTGTACGCTGATGACCAAGCGGTGCTTTAATAAATAGTCGATCTGGCGCAGCTTCCAGCGGGCGAGCGGTTTTCCGAGCAGTCTTTTGATCGCTCCTTTAACCGACGGATCGTTTTTGTATATCCCCTTCAAGAGCTCGCCGTTAACCGTGGAGGGAATATCCAGAACCTCGCGCCTGCCAAACCTTTTCACATCGAAATTGGTCCGCGGATTGCGGTCCTGCCCGATGCCGACGTCCTTCGCCCCTTCCGGGACCCCTCGGTTCCAGTATCTGCACCACCACGCAAACCCGGTCTCGTCAATGCTCTCATCCGAATAATCGTTGCTGATATAGCCGCAGTATTTGCCGCCCCGCGGACGATCGCCGATCGTCTCCCGGTAGATTTCGATCCCTCTTTCAATCGTGCCTACCGCCTCTTCCACGCAGCCGAAACCTGCCCATTCCTGTACGAATTCGGCTGCACGCGCTCCGGGCGTCCCGTGGGTGGTTCCGTGATACGCAAGCTCGAATTTCGGATGCTGATGGATCGAGCGAAAAAAACGTTTGCTCTCTTCATCGCTGTTGATCGGCTTTGACGTTTGCGGGAACAGCGAATCCGTCAGCATGCCGGCACGGATGCCGACGGGAACGAAAAAGGTGACTTTCAATTCCGGAAATTGCTTTAAGATCTTCTCGTTTAAAAATGCAAAGGAGGAATTCTCTTCATTTCGGAAATAACCCCAGTCCTCGCCCGGATCCAACGTTCCGTTATGATTCGCATCCACCCAGGTGTTGGCTAGGTCGTCAATCATGAACAACACCGGGGAGTCCGCGCCGCCATACCATTTGCAGATTTCAGCGTGCATAAAGTTCTCCCCTGACCGCCCTCAGCAACCCCTTCATTTTTTGAAAAAACCGGTACGTTTTGATCCTTCTGCTGGACATATTCCACTTCGTGAACGAATAGCTGGCGGTAAATTGACTCGTCCATTTGAATTTCCAGGGATAGCTGCCCGCGCCGAAATCGATTTTCGAGCCCAGAGGGCGGTCATACAGGTATTGAATCATTTCGATCATGATGATGTCGGACAGGCTGTGGATATGGGCGTATTTCGGGGAATAACCTGTATTCCATCCATGGATGTTATCCTTGTAAACATAGCAGGTCCTGTAAATAATGATTTCGCCCTCTTCGTTTTCCAATAGAAAGGTAACGATCCTCTCGTTTCCGTCGAATAATCTTTTCAGGAATTCCTCATTCTGCTTGTCATCAAACAGGCTTTTCCGCTCCGATCTGTTTTTTTGCGATTGCAAATAGTCCCTCTCCAGCTGGTGAATGTGCGAAATCCGATCATAGATGGCCTCATCCTCGTCGCCGAAAACCACCCTGAAGCGGTAAGGTACCTCTTTCCGGAATTTCTCCACGCATTTGCGCGCCCTGGGGTAGAGGCCAAGCTTGGCAAACTGCTCATAGGTCGGATATCGGCTTAAATCGAGCTGGGGGCAGGAGGTTAGGTAGCTTACGCCCGGATTGTACTTGTCGTGCCGCAGCAGATAATATAGAAGACTCGTATCGGAAGCCAAATGCGTCAACTCCACTTTATCCCACTCCGCCTTATGCTCCTCTATCGCCGCAAACAGCGCTTTAATCGTCTTCAGCTCATGCTGCCCGCTTTTATCCAACAAAAACGTCAAATAGTCCCCTCTGCCCATAAAACAAAGCGTATCCAGCTTCGTTATTTTCTTGTCGGCACGCTTGATCATCAGCGGCGCGATGCCTGTCAGCCGGTTGTCCTGATAGCAGCAAACGATAAACAGCTTATGGTTTGCGTTCTTGCCGAACGTAAGCCACCAGGAATAATTAAAATGAAACGTGCTGTAATAGGTCACATCGCCATCCTGCCGCTCCAATCTCTCCCAATCGTCCTTGATGCCGAGAAATCCTTCGATATCCGTAACAATCTTTGTATTCATGACTCCGAATGAACTCCTTTAACCGCTAATTTTTCCGCACCGCGCAGACGGGGACGCGTCAGAACGCCGGTGATCTCTTCCAGTGAAATCAATTTGAAAACCAGACTCAGGAAAACAAACAGGCCGCATAAAACGGCGTTGAGCAGCAGCTCGACAATGACAGAATCCGTGAGGCCCGTAACCCAAAAATAAAGTCCGTAAATGGGACCGAAAACGATCAGGTATTTATACGGGTACAAGAGCCCCAGTCCGAGCGGGTAGTGCTTGGAACCGAAATAGTAAAACGCGCCGTTCGCCAAGGCATAGGCCAGCACCGTTGAAACGGCCGATCCGTAGATTCCGAACCGCGGGATCAGAAGCAGGTTGGCGGCCACGTTAAAGCAGGCCACCGCGATCGTAATCATCGAATTTAGCCGCACCTTGTTCGCGATATGGAGTCCCAAAGAATAAAATGCGATGGCTCCCGATAAAAAATAGGATAGCGTGATCACCGGAACGAGGTACGCCGCTTCGCCGTATTCCTTGGTTGCAATCAGGCTTACGGCGATTTTCCCGAACAGGGCGAGCCCGGCAACGCAGAACCAGCCGATGAAATTGTACAGCCTGAACATCCGGCGGATCCGTTCCGCTCCGTCTGCCTCCTTATACACCTTGAACTTAAAAGGCGTGAACACCGACGTAAACGGGTTGATAAAGACCGGCTGTATCAACATGCCGATTTTGTATCCGATGGAGTAGACCGCCAGCGAGGAGAGGCTCATAAATCCTTTGATCAGGAAACGGTCGCTTAGCGTGAGAATCCACCCCGATAATTCCCCAAGCAGCAAGCCTGTTCCGTACTGAAGCATCTTCCGTAACGGCTCTCCCTTCAGCATCGGTTTGTAATTCCTTAAATCCAGGATAAACAGGCACAGGAAAACGGTAAGATGGCCGCACATTTGCGCCAGCAGGATGCCGACGATTCCCATATCCAGGATCAGGAAAAAACAAATCGCATACAGCAGAATGAGAATGACCGCGGAGAGTTGGACAGCGGCGGATTTCAGCGCTTTAAAACCCATCGAATAATAACTGGAGTAGATGGTGTTCAGGCACACGAGAACGGAGCTGATCACGATAAGGGGAATAAACAGATGCCCCTCCGGAACCTGATCGAACAGCACCGCCGAGAGCCAGGGATTGATCATACAGGCAAGCCCGATGCATAATGCCCCCCAAAGCAGAGAAAACGTCATCGCGGTGTTCTTCAGGGCGTTCTTGTCCTCCAATTCATTGAAAAACCGGATCATGCCGGAATAGACCCCCAGCGTGATCGCGATAGCCAGCAGCTGCTGCACGCTAAGAATCAAATCGTACTGCCCGTACTGCTCCTGCGATAAATTTCGGGTATACAGCGGAATCAAGATCAGGTTGATCGCCTGGGTCAGTACGGACGCGCATAAATAAACCATGCCGTTCGAGAGCATTTTTTTATTTTCCATTCGGACCGGAGACCAGCTTGCTTTTCAGGGTTTTCTTGGCGCCAAGCCGTTCGTAAACGGCCAGCAGGCCGGATATATAATCAGGAACCGGCAGCGAAAGAGCCTGTCGTTTATAGGACGGATAATTCTCCATGACATCCCGTACCTTGCGCAGCATGTCTTCCGAATTTTCCGTTCGAAAAAGTATCGTCCCCTCCGGCCGGCGGCACACGTCGCTTGCAATCGCAGGAGTTCCGCAGGCCAGGGCTTCGGCGATGGAAACCCCGTAACCGTCCGCAAGCGTGGGGCGCATAAACAAATCGCTTTTTTTCAGCAGGGGGTGAAGCTCCGTATCGTGCACCTCGTAAAACAGGAAGCGGTCCTCCAGCCCATAAGCCTTAATCCGTTTCCGGAGGTCAAGATAATACTGGCGCTCCCTTGCGCTTTGCTCCCTGGCTCCCAGAAGAGCGAACAGCACCCGTGCCTTGAGCCCCCGTGCATTTAATTCCTTCAACAGCTGTACAAGCAGATCCGCACCATACAGGTCACGCCCCTGAAAGAAACGGATATAACCGTTGGCCGTTATCGCAAACTCCGCCTTTTCCAGGAAATCCGCAACGTGTGCCGGAATGCCGGAATCAGCCCCTTCCGTCTCCACAGGCCGGATATACGCCGGCATTGTAGCGACTCTGTTCCGTTTGAATCCCATCGCCAACAGCTTCTCGGTATCCGCCTCGTTCACGCACAAGATCTGATCGATGGCACGCAAGCTTCTCAGGAGCACAAACCGAACGACCCGGTTAGAGCTCTCGATCTGATCGATCAGGCTCCCGCCATGAACGGTAAGCACGATTTTTTTCCCGAACAGCTTATAAAACCCCAGCACCATCCGGAATTTCTTGCGGATCGAATGAACATGAAAAAGATCCCCTTTGATCAAAGGGAATCTTAGCAGGAACCTTCTGTAGCTGCCGAGAGGGTAGACACCCGCCGCGGAATGGCTTCCATTGGATTCATCGTATACGTCGCAGTCCAGGCCGTTTTGCCTCAAATGTTCGGCAGCCCGCTTCACATGAACCGATATGCCCCCGAGCGGCGGGGGATAAGGACCGACCATCACAATTTTCATACCGGAACACCCGCCTGGTCTATAAGCACCTCTACGCTCTTGAATTTTCCCGAAGGTCCTCTTGGGATATGATCCACCACCGAGATCGTGAATATCATCGCATCCGTAAAAATCGAACGAAGTCTCTGCAGTACCGGCTTGAGTTCCTCCATAACCTCCGACTGGCCTTGAACCGTCTCCACCAGAATTTCAATTTCGTTCAGCCGGTGCTGAATCAGTTTGCAGGCCGTTACCGACTTCGTTCCCCGGACCGCGATTGCCACCAAAGCGGACGAAACCATGTCCCCGTTCGGTTTATACATGATTTCCCCAACCCGGCCGTCGATCGACTTGATTGCCGGAAACAGATAACGGCTGCTTGGCTCCGGGTTCTCGGTCGAAGCGATATCATTCAGCTCATACCGGATGAAGGGGGTGACATCATTGATAAATGAGGTCCCGATAACGGCATTCGTCTCCTGCCTGAATTCGACATACCCGTATAAAGGATTAAAATGATACCCGCTCTCGCCGTCATTCCAGCTTGCCGTAACCACCCTCTCGGACTGGCCGTAATGGGCATTTAACAAGGCATCCGGAAAAGCCTTGCGGATCGTGTTCAGCTGATAATCGAATACGTTTTCTGAAGCCAGCAACACCGCCTTGGGCTTATACGCGTGAACAAGACCGTTATCCAGGACGAGCTTGGAAGCCAGGCTGACGGAGGAGGGATAGCCGTGAATGAATTCGTACCCCGTCTCTTCGATCCGTTCCAATATCGAATGAATGTTGTTAGGGGTCAGCTTGGAGACATTCACCCGAAAAACTCGGTGATAGGGATCGATCTTGTATTCCTCTCCGCCAGGAAAAAGCCCCCGGAGCTCCACTCTGCCGTCGCCCGGACGATATCCGGCGCTAGACCATAGGAAGCAGGTTGACGCCCACTCGCGCTGCTCCAACGCTCGGTTGGAATATACCGTGAGCGACGTGCCTGTGGAGCCGCTTGTCGATCCGACGAACAAACGCTTGGACGCGTATTTGGCGGCTACGATGTCCATCCCGGCTTCCTTGACCATCGCCCGGCTGATGACAGGGATACGCCGGATATCGGACAAATCCTTCAGCTGATTGGGATGGAAACCATGGTCATCGTACAGCCGGCGGTAAAACTTGGTTTCTCCATAGGCGTAGCTCACCATGTTTGCGAAAGAGGCAAACTGGGCCTCCCGGATCTGCTCCCGCGTCATCGTTTTCATCCGCTCGAACGTGTTCAACCATTTATAAAATTCCCTTCCGACATTGATATACCGGTAAGGGAAACGGGACAAAATCTGTTTGGTTATCCCTTTGACAAGGCTCATTTAAAACCCCTCTTTCCCATGAATGGACCACTCTATAACGGTACGCAGCTTCGAATTCCTTCCCCTCACCCGGAGAAGCCGGCTCTCCTCCCGTTCCCCGTAACGCCTGGATACCCAGCATGGTTGACATTCGGCATCCTCGGCATTCGTAAAGGTTACTTCAACGATGATGCCTTGACGGTGCAGGACAAACCGATCGATAAGCTTTTTCGCTTTGACGCCGGGGGCAAGAATGAAGGAAGCAGCGTAGCCCTGCACCGTTTGAAGCGGATCTTCCGTACGTTCCAGCTTATCGATGATTTCCA
Source organism: Paenibacillus sp. DMB20 (assembly GCF_000987955.1). Classification (GTDB taxonomy): domain Bacteria; phylum Bacillota; class Bacilli; order Paenibacillales; family Paenibacillaceae; genus Paenibacillus_AQ. The sequence continues at coordinate 178,574 of NZ_LAZU01000053.1, read as the reverse complement.
GCCGATGCCCGGTTAAAGTCATTTCCCGCCTGTGAACCACCCCGCATTTCTTCAAGTATCCTTGATGGCTTCCGGCGAAAAAGTTGTCGCGGAATCCGTCGCACCTCGCAAAGGTTTGCTCCTTCATCTCGAAAAGATTCCTCGCTTCGAAATCATTCTGCTCCTTGCCGTCCACTTCCAGCGTATTGTGCATGAGGGTGCTTCGAAAAAGATTGCGCATGCGGTAATCGCCGGTGTAAACATACGAACCGGGATCAACGATGATATCGAGGCCGCCGATCTGCAGTTCAAAGCTCAACTGGTCGTTATGGCTGTGAGCCCCGTGCCCGTGGAAGGACAGGTCTCCGCAGCGGACAAGACAGTAAGCCGGTCCTTGACGCAGCACATAGTAGCCGCCGTCCGGATAAGCCGTTGACCGCAGCCGGTCCTCGCCTCCCGGAGATTCCGTAACCGTGAACGTTCCGGCAATCCATAACGCGTCTTCCTGAAAATCCCGGCCGGCATGGCGAAAGTCGTCCCGGTCAAACAGCTCGCCTGCGACAGCAAGCAGATGACGGAAATCATGTCTTACCCATGATCCGTAATCCGCCGGTATCAGCAACCGGCCGTCATCCGCATCTCCAATAAGGGGAGAACATCCATCCGGTTTCACGATATCAAGAAGAAACCGGCACATTTTTTCCAGCCGGTTCATATAGTCCGGGGAAAACCCGATCCCGTTGCGGGAACACAAAGCCGTCGTCACCAAGAAACACTCGGTAACAAGCCGGTGGTAAGAGGTGGAAGCTTCATAATTCGTTCCGTCCTCGTTCACCTGAACGAACATTTCCCGCTCGAACTCTTCCAGTCCGAAGCCCAGCCATCTTTCCGGAGCGTGGCGTCCTCGGCGATCAGAGACGGCTTTGGAATCGCGGAAGTAAATCCCGAGCGCGATAAGACCGGACAAATTGCACAGATAGTGGTTTCCGGTATGTTCGCCCTCATTCTCCAGATTGTTCATAATAAACTGACCGTGCTGATAGAGCGAGGCGTGGAATCGGGCCCAGAAGTCCCCCTCCAGAAAGGGACTGTCCCGAAAAAACCATGCGCCCGATATCCAATTCACGGCGCGGATGGCGACGTCCATCGTGCACGTCCAATTGACGGACATCTCAACCGGATTCCGCGCCAGCCAATCCTCCAGCTGATCGCGGAATTCCCTTGCGTACTTCTCCTCGCCCGTCAGCCAATAAGCTTTCCCAAGAGTGAAAGCATGCTGAAAACGCGAAAGCTCCCAAGGAACCTTCACGTCCGCCGGATGATCCAGATCGATAATTTTCATCTGCTTATAAAATGAGTTCTTCCAGCGGTATTTCACTTTGAAATCCTCGTTCCAGGGCAGGCTTTCCCCCAGCCCGATATCTCCGGAGCCCAACAAATTGAAGTTGTGGGAGCAGATCCGGTCCGCATCCCCAATAATGCCTGTGTCCCGCCCAAGCTCAACAAGATGATCTTTATAGCGCCGGCGGTCCTGTGGATGAAACAAAAAACGGCTGCCGCTGTTAAATCCGGTAAAACGGGCCGTGTCCAATGGGATCGGCGCCGCCTGAATCCGATATTTCCTTATCGTGCAATCCAGAGCCCTAACCGCCCTTCTCCAGGCCTTCCTCACGGCCAGATCCAGCGGCATGTTTTTCAGCTTCCGCATTTTATAAATGAATGATGACATGACGACTCACACTCCAAGGGGTGATCCACGGGATTTTCAGTTAAAGAAGCCGCGTGTATCAATGACGATTTTCTCTTTCAGCAGGTTGCGGTCAATATCCTGAAATACATCATGGTTTACGAGCAGCAGCACGATGTCGGATTGACGGATGGCTTCCTCTGTCGTCATTAAAGCCACATGCTCCAGTTGAAGGGATTCCGGCAGGACTTGGATGTGCGGTTCGGCAATGTTGACTCTTCCTACCTGCAATCTCGATAAATGCTCGACGATTTCAACGGATGGGCTTTCCCGAAGATCGTCTATATTGGCCTTAAACGACAGCCCCAGGCAGGCAATGATCGGTTCTTTAAACCGCCCCGCTCTCTCCGCCACCCGGTCGACCACATATCCGGGCTTGAAATCGTTCACGATTCTGGCCGTATGTATCAGCTTCGACTGCTCCGGGGCCGCATCCACCAGGAACCAGGGATCAACGGCAATGCAGTGTCCCCCCACGCCGGGGCCCGGCTGCAAAATTTGAACCCTCGGATGATGGTTTGCCAGCCGGATGAGCTCCCATACGTTGATGTTCAAATGGTCGCAAATGAAGGAAAGCTCGTTCGCAAAAGCGATATTCACATCCCGGAAAGAATTCTCCGTCAGCTTGGCCATTTCCGCTGTTCTCGCATTCGTTTCAAGCAGTTTGCCGCTTACGAACCGATTGTAGAATGCTGCGGCTTGCTTCGTGGACTGGCTGTCAATTCCGCCGATAATCCTGTCGTTCTCGACCAGCTCCCGCAAGATTTGACCGGGCATGACCCGCTCCGGGCAATGGGCTACGTAAACCCGGCTGCATGCCGTATGCAGTGATTCCGAGATGCTTAGATCGTCCCTTGCTTCCACGATCCACTCGGCTATCTTTTCCGTCGTGCCGACCGGGCTGGTCGATTCCAGAACGACGAGATTGCCGGGCTGCAAGTAAGGAACGATCGACATCGCCGCTTGCTTAACATAGGAGAGATCCGGCTTGTGATCCTGCCGAAATGGAGTCGGCACCGCCAAAATAAACACATCCGCCTCTTCCGGCTCGCCGGAAACCTGAAGCTGCCCGCTCTGTACGGCAGCTTTCACCATGATGTCCAGATCGGGCTCATAAATATGAACCTCGCCTCGGTTAATCATCTCCACCGCGCGCTCGTTCACATCGACGCCGTGTACCTGAAATCCCTTAACGGCAAGTAAACTGGCCGTTGGAAGTCCAATATATCCAAGGCCCACAACACACACCTTTTTTGCCATGTTCGTCCCAACTTTCCATTAATCTAAAAGCATCAGTTATACCGTTCAGCCGTTCAACATAACTCATGCTTCTATCGCCGCAAAACAAGTAGAAAAAGGGCATTCAACCCCGCCTCACGCCACACTCCCGACGATAAACGTCTAAGGTGCTTTCGCACCCACAGCATGGCCGAGTGCCTACCGTGATATAGGTTCAGTAGACATGACCTCAAAACGCTCTCTTTTGCCCGTTAATCAGCTCCGTAAACCGTAGTAGTTGTAGTGCCGGGCTTCCGCTTTATTTATTTTTTTGTTGTTGAGCACAACGCCTATAATTTGCGCCTGTACGTGACCCAGTCTTTCTTTTGATTTCAAAATATGTTCGCGCTTTACTTTCCCGGATTGGATCACGAGTATGACGCCGTCGCTCATCGACGAAACAATGAGTCCGTCAGCCACCGCCATGACCGGTGACGTATCGATCAGGATAATATCGTAGCTTCCCTTCCATATTTCGAGATACTCTCGAAGCTTTCCGGAAGAAAGAAGCTCCGTCGGGTTTGGAGGAATCGGCCCCGCCGTAATCAGGGACAGGTGGTCGATCTCCGTCTTTCGAACCACCTCGGCGTGCGAGCATTGGTTCGCCAAAAGGTTCGACAGTCCCGTTTTATTGGAACTCTGGAAAATATCCTGCAGCGACGGGTTCCTCAGGTCGGCATCGATCAGCAGCACGCGCTTTCCTTCATGGGCGTAAGCGACCGCCAGGTTGCTGATGGTCGTCGTTTTGCCTTCGCCGGCCTGGGTCGATGTAACGGCCAGAACATGGCGCCTTCCGTTCCATTCCGAAAATTGGATATTGGTCCGGATATTCCGGTAGCCTTCCGAAATGCGGGATCTCCGGTTGGTCTGCATGATCAGCTTGGGTTTATTGGCTGAGCGGAGCATAGGATTCACCTGCCTGTTTTTTGGTCGGAGCCTTGGAACGAAGCCGCAAATCTTTCTTTTTCATTTTTCCGACTGTCCCCAGAAGGGCCAGATCAAGATATTTTTCGATGTCCTTTTCCGTTTTGACCGTATCGTCAAAATATTCCAGAGCCAGAACCAGGCCGATGCCGATCATCAAGGAAACCACCGCTGCCAGTATGATATTGAGGGCCGTTTTTGGACTTACCGGTTCGGCATCCGTTTGAGGCTGGGCGACATCCAGGATCGTAATATTGTCGACCTTCATAATCTCCGGGATTTCCTGCTGGAATACCTTTGAAATGGCATTGACTATGCGCCTGGCCTGTTCATAGGAGGCGTCCCGCATTTTCAGGACTATGATTTGCGAATTTTGGGTCGTTACCACTTCGATGCGGTCCCTGAGCTCCTCCGAGGTTACGTTTAATTCGGGGCTGCCGCTTACCACTTTATCCATGATGGAGGCGGAGCTTAATATGACTTTATAGGAGTTGATCAGCATGATATTGGAGTTGATTTGGTTAATGTCTAGAGAAGGCCCTCCATCGTTATCCTGGTTGGATTTATTGACGATCAATGTTGCGGACGCCTCATAGACGGGAGTCATCACATATTGGCTGTAGTACCATGCACCAAGCGAACAGAGCAGCACTCCTAACGCTATCGACCATAACCGTTTTCGGATGATTGACATCCATGCCATGAATTCCATCGGTTCCCCCCCAGAGTTCGTTCTAGTTTCCTTCTGCACTTGTTTTGGTCAGCATGGACGAATGCCGTGCAGCGATATCCCTTCCGCCGATCAGGTCCTCTGCGTTTTTCCGTAATTCATCAAGGTAAGCCGTTCCGCAATGATGTTTGATGACGCTGCAGCCCTCGTTCAGGAAAAATTTCCGGCGAAACGGATCATGGGCATCGGTACCGAGAAGATGAGCCCAGCTTCCCGGCATAATCGCAAAGCCGTTTCTTGCACTTTAGCTCCGAAAAAACCTGCCAGGGATGGAGTTGTTACTTGAAGCAGCGCTCCCTTCTGCAGCCATGCGGTCACATGCCGGGGCTGGCTCATAACGGAAGCGTTCCGCTCGGGATGGGCAATCACGACCCTTAACCGCTGGCTTTCCATGTAATTCAGCATTTCCGGCAAAAAATCCGGAATCCCCCGGGAGGGAAGTTCAATCAGAACGTACCGGGAACCGGCCAAGGTTTGAAGAACCCCCCGCTTATGCTCCTTGCGGTAAAACTCCGTCAACCGGTATTCCTGTCCCGGAAGGACCGTTAGAGGAATTCCCTTTCTTTTAAGGACATGGTTGAACGACTTCACCCGGCGGAGGATATGGGCGGACTTGTTTCGGTACCTTCCAGCCCGATGATGCGGCGTCGCTATCACCGTTTCAATCCCTTCCTCAACGGCCGACAGAGCCAGCTTCAAAGCGCCTTCTTCGGTTTTGGGCCCGTCATCCGTACCGGGAAGAATGTGACAATGCGTATCAATCATAATCAATCTCCTATGGATGTGATCACAGCCTGCCGAATCCTAAAAACACTTGATACAATAACGATCCAGCAAGACCGAACAGCTGATTTTAATTTTTTTCGATACATTTTGTATTGACGATATCGTTAATTTACGATACATTTTGTATCATGTCAAGCGATAAAATGTGTGGCTGTTTCTAAATTCTTGGAGAGGTGGAAAAAGCGTTGTATGGTCATCGCATTGCCAAACTAAGGGAGGAAAAGGGTCTAACCCAGGAAGAATTGGCGGCAGCAATCGGGATCAGCCGGGCTTCATTGTCACATTACGAATCGGACCGCAGAAAACCCAATTTAATAACCCTGACACGCCTCGCGGATCTGTTTCAAGTATCCGTCGATTACATCATCGGGAGAAACCACACGTAATCGCCATGAACCCGATATCCAAGGATAAGGCTCACGGTGAATTAAGAAAGCGCAATCAACGGCATTAACCCCCTTCCATCCGGCAAGGGGGTTAAATGCGTTAATTCATATAGGTGCTCAAACGGTTACGGATTTGCTCCTTCTCGTCTTCCCCCACCATGTAATACCATACGCCGTTTATTTTCCTTCCATAACCTCTGATTTCTTCCTGCTCGATTCCTTCGAGCTTGGTCCGGTATTCCGACATGAATATCTTCATTTCGTCAAACGTAATATCCGTTTTAACGCTGCTGCCCACCTCATCCAAAATGGACTGAAGCTTAAAGACCGTCGATATATTCAGGGCGTTGTCGATAAGCTCCTTCAAAATGGCCCGCTGCCGTTCATTCCGGCCCAAATCCCCCCTGGGGTCTTCATACCGCATGCGGGAATAGGCAAGCGCCTCCTCGCCGGTTAAATGCAGCTCTCCTTTCGGAAAATGATGGCCCTCGTAATCAAAAGCCAGCCCGTTCTGAACCTTAACCCCGCCCAAAGAATTGATAATTCGGGAGAATCCCTCCATGTTCACTTTGATGTAATGGTCCACCGGGATTTGCAAAAATTCCTCGACCGAACGTATGGACATATCCACTCCGCCGAAGCGTATGCATGGTTGATTTTATCCACCGTGCCGTGGCCCACAATATTCGTTCTGGTATCCCGGGGAATATTGAACATCAAAATCGATTTTTTAGCCGGATTCACCGCCAAAAAGATCATCACATCCGAACGTCCCCGGTCATTCTGGCGCTCATCCACGCCCAGAACCAGCACGGTAAAGGGATCCTGGCGCTCTTCGCTGATGATTTTCGTCCTCTTGGCCTCCGGCTCCGCGCTGACACGTACCGGCCCTGAGGGCAGCGGCTTCCTTGCTTCATAGATCTGTTCGGCCACCGTCTTGACGGACTGATACATATAAAAGACATATAAACCGGCCGCGGTTAAGCAGAATGCAAGCAACCACAGTGCGATTTTCTTTTTGATTTTCATCCGATTTCTCCTTCTGCAGCGTCCTCAAAAGGCATCCTTGCTTCCCATCATCACCTTTACCGTCTTAAACAAAATACATATATCGAGAAGCAGGGACTGCTTCCGGATATACTGGAGATCCAGCTCCACCATATCCCGAAAACCGACATTATTGCGGCCGCTGACCTGCCACAATCCCGTGCACCCCGGGGTAACGGACAGACGCTGCAGATCATAAAGCGAATATTGCGCAACCTCTTCGGGCAGCGGAGGCCGGGGACCGACCAGGCTCATGTCCCCTTTCATCACATTCCAGAGCTGGGGCAGCTCATCCAAGCTGCATTTTCTTAAAAAACGGCCGATTTTCGTTACTCTGGGGTCGTTTTTCATTTTAAACATGGCACCCGAAACCTCGTTAAGATGCAGGATGTCTTCCTTTAACGACTCGGCATGGGGCACCATCGACCGAAACTTATACATTTTGAATACCCTACCCCGCTCCCCAACCCGCAGCTGGGAAAAAAACACCGCGCCGTGCGGATTCTCCCATTTAATCAGCACGTAGATCACAGTAAACAGCGGAATAAACAGAATCAATAGGCATATGGACACGCTCAGGTCCAGTAGTCTTTTTCCCCGGGGATGTTTTCTATCCAGGGTCGGAAAAACAAACGGGGAAGCCGAGACTTCTCCCGGCTCTCTGTCGGCCATTGGGACGGTTTCCATCAACTTCACTGCCATAACCGCTCTCCTTACTGCATTAACCGCTTGTTCTCTTGTATCAGCTGTTCCAGACTGTATAAGAGCGGTATGCGCATTTCCTCTTTCGTTAATGCAAACTCAACGGAAGTCATGATGTAACCAAGCTTTTCCCCGACATCATATCGCGTTCCATCAAATAGGCAGGCATAGACCTTTTCCGTCTCCGTCAATCGCTGGATTGCATCCGTCAGTTGGATTTCTCCGCCGATTCCGGCCATCGCAGTTTCAAGATAGTCGAATATGGCGGGCGTAAGTATGTATCTGCCCATAATAGCGAGCATAGAAGGCGCCTTCTCCACGGGAGGTTTCTCGACTAGGCCGCGCACCCTTATCAAGCCGTTGTCAGGGACGTTCGAATAAGGATCCACAATGCCGTAACGGCTGACTTCTTCAGCCGGAATGTCTTTAACCCCGATGACGGAACTCCGGGTCAAGCCATATTGGTCCATAAGCTGGCGTATACAGGGTTTATCCGACCGGATAATGTCGTCTCCGAGCAAAACGGCGAACGGCTCCTCCCCGATGAACTTGCGGGCGCACCAAACGGCATGACCGAGGCCCTTGGGCTCTTTCTGCCGGATATAATGAATGTCCGCCATCTGAGAGGGCCGCTGTACTTCATAAAGAAGATCCATTTTGTTGCGCTGTTGGAGGTTGAGTTCTAGTTTAAAGGCATGATCGAAATGATCCTCAATCGCTCTTTTTTCCTTCCCGGTAACGATAATAATATCCTCGATCCCGGAGGCGACCGCCTCTTCCACGATATATTGAATCGTTGGCTTATCTACGATGGGCAGCATTTCTTTAGGCATCGCTTTCGTTGCCGGGAGGAAACGGGTTCCTAACCCTGCCGCGGGAATAATAGCCTTCCTGATCTTTGACATAACATTCTTCTCCTCCTTATTCATCCCGCTTCATGGCTTGTCACAGCATTCATTATGGAATACATGATACAATTCGTGACGACCAAAGTCTGAGATCTGCCATAAAACCAACGATAAATGATACATTTTGTATCACAATATGCAGACATATTCCCTAGCGCAGCAATGTGCCTAATAGAAAAACGCCTATCGACGTACTTTTTCATAAGACAGACCGCGTTTAGCGAAAGTTTTCTTGCGAGATAAGGATGGCAGACCTCTGTAGTTTATTCTTTCTTATCTCTTAAAATAGTCCGGCGCCATCCCAACTGCGGAGGCGCCAGCATTTAAGGTAAAAGAACTAATGACCGGGCAACGTAAATATAGTAAAATGTTTTTAACCTAAGCTTATTGAACGATTGGCGGCCTTGGTGCTCTTGCTTCAGCATATTCGGTTCCAGTCCGGGTTTGGTACATAGCAAACGCCCGGTCAGGGACATGGAGCATGCGGTTCAGCATCCCCGTAATCCGCAGCTGATCCCGGTCCGTTCCCCGTAGCAGAACCGTGTAGAGTATCCGGCTTCCCCACGCCTGTTTCGATAGTAAACGGCCTGCCACCGTTATGCGGTCGCAGGAATCGTCCAGTTCGTAGCTCAGCTTCACCCGGGAGCTTTCAGGAATGTCCCATGAGCATAGAAAAACAAGCCTATGGGGACTGAGTTCAATCGGATCCACATGATGCCTTCTGCCCTGAATCAACACGGGCCCGATGGCCGTGAGGCGGATCCGGACGCTTAGCATGTGCCGATCTTTGCCGAAAGACTTTTTTCTTAACATCTGAATATCATTGAACTCCTTCTTATCGTTAAATTTTCCTGGTATGGATTTCCTAGTGACGGATAGAATGATACTAAAAACGAACTAATAGATACAATGTGTATCCTCAACACCTTTGATTTTACGATACGAAATGTATCGATGTCAATATGTAATCCATTCGGATTGGCATCTGCCATATAAATACCTCTATAGAGCCTGTTAAGCAATCGGAGGAGGACCATGAATGAACTACGGAAACCGGATAGCAGAATTGCGTGAACAGCGGGGCTGGACCCAAGAAGAACTGGCTACTTCCGTCGGTATTACTCGCGCAGCCTTATCGCATTATGAAAAGAACCGGCGCAAACCGGATTTTGAAACCTTAACCCGTCTTGCCGACCGTTTCAACGTATCCATCGACTATCTCATCGGCCGAACGAAGCATGAAAAAATGAATATGGATTCCGATGCCCGTGAATTTGCAGACAGCTTGGAGCTGTCGGACGAAGATCTGCTGGAACGCTTTAATCTAATGATAGACGGGCGAAAACTCACGGAAGATGAGGCAAAACGTTTCATTGCGTTCGTGCGCATGGAGAGAATGATGAAATGACGGATATCTTATTCATTCTTTAATCTTCAAAAAAATCCCCGGCTGCACTGCATAAAACAGCAACGGAGATTTTTTCTGTTTCATGGTTGAACGAACCCCTAACTAACATTCCTTCTCTTTGATAAACTCCAGCCATTTATCGGGATGGATTCCCATTTGGATCATGAGCCTGCAGATGTCCAGGTCTTTCTTTTCGAGGGCAAGCTGCGGCTCATCCAGCCGTGATCCGGTCTCTTTCTCCATCTTCATTCTTTGAAAACCTCGCTTATCTTCTACTTTAGCTCTCCATCCCTGGTAGTTCCCTTGTTGTACGAAAAATTCTATCGATGTGCATCAACGAAGACAGACCGCTTTTAAGATGATTTTCCTGCGATTAAAGAATGGTCCAGCTCTGCTGAAAACTTATTCTTTAATCATAAAAAGCCTTACTTACTTTTCAATATTATAGCTGACCGGGGCTTTTGATGCTGTCGTCTCATGGAACCATTGTCCTATGGATCTGCTTCTATTTTTGTCGAATGCAGGGCTGGTTTTGCCTAGATACACAGATCGCAGGCTGAAAAAGTCCTCCTCCTTCTCTTCGGGAATGGATGCGCTTCTAGCGGAAACTATAAGCCTGACATAAACATACAATTGTAGCCTTCTTTTATTTTGAATAAGAAAAACGTTTATCGACGTATTCTCAAAGATGACAGACCGCTTTTATCTGTTGTTTTTCTTGCGATATCAGGAAGCGTCTTTCTCTGAAGTTTTACTTTCTGAAATCTAAAGAAAAACGTTTATCGACGTATTCTCAAAGATGACGGACCGCTTTTAACTGTTGTTTTTCTTGCGATATCTAAAGAAAAACCGTGCCTCATTCTATATAGAACGCGACACGGTTTGAATTTATGCCTATGAGGCATAAACAAATCTAATTCATTTTTTTACTAGTTGCCTCCGGTCCGGGCCAGTTCGCGCATGTTGGCTTCAAACGCGGCCAGCAGCGCGGCTTCCCCGGTCAGTCCCTGCTCTTGGACCTTGGCAATCTGCTGCATCATCCGTTTGTAATCCTTCGGAATGACGCGGACGAACCGCTGAAGCGATTGTTCCCAATTCGCCAGTATATTTTGGGCCAAGCTGCTGTCCGTATAAATCGAGTGGCGCTGAATCATGCCGAATACCTCGGCGGCTTCACCCGGATCCTCCACCCGTTCCAGCAGCACCATTTCCAGGTTGCAGCGGTTGATGAGCGTACCCTCCGGATCGTATACATAGGCGATGCCGCCCGACATTCCGGCCGCAAAGTTCCGTCCGGTCCCCCCGAGAACGACAACGCGCCCTCCGGTCATATACTCGCAGCCATGGTCGCCTACGCCTTCAACGACGATATTCGCACCGGAGTTCCGCACGGCAAATCGTTCGCCCGCGATGCCCCTTACGTACGCTTCCCCGCTGGTAGCCCCGTAAAAGGCCGTGTTGCCGGCGATAATGTTCTCCTCGGCGACAAAGGTCGCTTTTGGCGAAGGCTTCACGATAATCTTGCCGCCGGACAATCCTTTGCCGACATAGTCGTTGCAGTCGCCTTCCACGGCCAGCGTCATCCCCTTCGGCACAAACGCGCCGAAGCTTTGCCCGGCTGAGCCTTCGAAGGTGAACTGAATGCTGTCCTCAGGCAGGCCGGATGCGCCGTATTTGCGGGTCAACTCGCTGCCCACGATCGTTCCGACCGCACGGTCCACATTCGTGATCGGGAAGCGGCCTTGAACGGAAATGCCGGATTCCAGTGCCGGCGCCACCGCTTCAAGCAGATGGCGTTTGTCCAGCGTTTCCTCCAAGCCGTGGTTCTGGCGCTTGGAACGGTATCTTGTGCTGCCCTCGGGCAGTTCGGGGGAATACAGCAGAGCCGAGATATCAATCCCTTTTTTCTTCCAGTGGCCATCCGCCGTTACCGTATCCAGGCAATCGGTGCGGCCTACCATTTCCTCAACGGTCCGGAAACCGAGCTTTGCCATTTGCTCGCGCATGTCCTCGGCGATGAACCGCATGAAATTCACCACATGGGCAGGGTCTCCCGTAAAGTTTTTGCGAAGCTCCGGATTTTGGGTAGCGACCCCGACCGGGCAGGTATCCATCTGGCATACCCGCATCATGATGCAGCCGATCGCGACGAGCGGAGCCGTCGAGAAGCCGTATTCCTCGGCGCCGAGCAGAGCGGCAACGATCAGGTCGCGGCCGTTCAGCATCTTCCCGTCGGTTTCAAGCACCACGCGGTCGCGCAGACGGTTCAGCATGAGCGTCTGGTGCGTCTCGGCAAGGCCCAGCTCCCACGGCATGCCCGCATGGCGGATCGAGCCCTGCGGCGAGGCGCCGGTTCCGCCGTCGTAGCCGCTCACGAGAATGATGTCGGCACGGCCCTTGGCCACGCCTGCCGCAATCGTGCCTACGCCGACCTCGGAGACGAGCTTGACGTTAATGTCGGCGCGAGGATTGGCGTTTTTCAGGTCATAAATCAGCTCCGCCAAATCCTCAATCGAATAGATATCGTGATGAGGAGGCGGCGAGATCAGTCCGACGCCCGGCGTGGAACCCCGGACTTCGGCAACCCAAGGATACACCTTGCGTCCCGGAAGCTGTCCGCCTTCGCCCGGCTTCGCCCCTTGCGCCATCTTGATTTGAATCTCATCGGCGTTCACCAGGTAGTTCGACGTGACGCCGAACCGGCCGGATGCCACCTGCTTGATGGCGCTACGGCGGGAATCGCCGTTCGCATCCGGAATATACCGCGCCGGATCCTCCCCGCCTTCGCCCGTATTGCTCTTGCCGCCGATCCGGTTCATGCCGATCGCCAGACTCTCGTGCGCTTCCTTGCTGATCGAGCCGAACGACATGGCCCCCGTCTTGAAACGGCGCAGGATGGACTCGATCGGCTCCACCTCATCCAGCGGCACGGGCTCACCTGCAGGTTTGATCTTCAGCAGCGCACGCAGGGTCAAATGCTTTTCGCTCTCGCCCTGAACCAGCTCCGCATACTGTTTATACAGCTTGTAATCGTTCGTGCGGACGGCCTGCTGCAGCAAATGGATCGTTCTCGGGTTGAACAGGTGCTCTTCCCCACCGTTTCTCCACTGGTATTCGCCCGGGGAATCCAGCACTTTATCATTCCCGTCCTTCTCCGTAAACGCGCGCTCGTGGTGAGCCAGCGCCTCGGCTGCAACCTCCTCCAGCCCGATCCCGCCGATGCGGGATGGCGTCCACGTAAAGTACTGATCCACGAATTCCGTTTTCAGTCCGACGGCTTCAAAGATCTGCGCGCCGCGGTACGATTGGATCGTGGATATGCCCATTTTGGACAGTACCTTCACGACGCCCTTGCTTGCCGCTTTGATGAAGTTTTTAACGGCCTTCTCATGGGATATGCCGCGCAGCATGCCTTCCCGGATCATGTCGTCCAGCGTTTCGAACGCTAGGTAAGGGTTGACCGCGCTGGCTCCGTAACCGAGAAGAAGCGCGAAATGATGCACTTCGCGAGGCTCGCCCGACTCCAGCAAAATGCTGACCTTCGTCCGGGTGCCCTGACGGATCAAATGGTGATGAAGGGTCGATACCGCGAGCAGCGACGGAATCGCCGCATTCTCCCGGTCCACGCCCCGGTCGGACAAAATCAGGATATTGTGTCCTTTGGCGATGACGCGGTCGGCGGCTTCGCATAGCCCCGTCAGCGCCTGGCGCAGCCCTCCGCGCCGTCCGCCGCCGTAAAGAAAATCGGAATCGTCATCGATTTAAAGCCCGGGCGGTGCACATGGCGTATTTTGGCAAAGTCTTCATTGGACAGCACTGGCGTATCCAACCGAATATGGCGGCAGCTCTCCGGCTCGGGCTTCAACAGATTCCGCTCCGGTCCGATCGTCGTTGCCGTCGAGGTGATAAGCTCTTCCCGGATGGCATCGATCGGCGGATTCGTTACCTGGGCGAACATCTGCTTAAAGTAGTTGAACAGACGCTGCGGACGGTCGGACAAAACCGCGAGGGGAGCATCGTAGCCCATGGAAGCGATGGCTTCGGCACCCGTCAGGGCCATCGGCTCGATCACCTTGCGCAGCTCCTCGAACGTGTACCCGAAAGACTGCTGCAGCTGGCGCACATTTTCATGCTTCGGATTCGGCAATTCAGGGGCTTCCGGAAGATCCTCCAGATTCACGAGATGTTCATCCAGCCAGTCGCGGTACGGCAGCTCGGCGGCAATCCCCGCCTTCACCTCCTCGTCGGAGATGATCCGGCCTTCCTTCGTGTCCACAAGCAGCATGCGTCCTGGACGGAGGCGGTCTTTATAGAGTACGTTTTCCGCAGGAATATCAAGTACGCCCGCTTCGGAGGACAGGATAATCAGGTCGTCCTTCGTCACATAGTACCGAGACGGACGAAGACCGTTCCGGTCAAGCGTAGCGGCAATTTGCACGCCATCCGTAAACGCCATCGCCGCAGGTCCGTCCCAAGGCTCCATCAGCGTGCTGTGGTATTCGTAAAACGCCTTTTTCGTTTCGTCCATGCTTTCATGGTTGTTCCACGGCTCAGGCACCATCATCATGGCCACATGCGGCAGGGAACGTCCGCTCAAATACAAAAATTCAAACGTGTTATCGAACATTCCCGTATCCGAACCGTCCGGATTGATGACGGGCTTCACCTTCTCCAGGTCCGCCCCGAACAGTTCGTTCTCAAAAAGCGACTGGCGCGCATGCATCCAGTTGACGTTGCCGCGCAGCGTGTTGATCTCTCCGTTATGGATCATGAAACGGTAGGGATGCGCGCGTTCCCAGCTTGGGAAGGTGTTCGTGCTGAAACGGGAATGCACAAGCGCGATGGCGGACATCAGGCACGGATTCTGCAGATCCGGGTAAAACTGTCCGACCTGCACGGTGGTCAGCATGCCCTTGTACACGATTTTGCGGAAGGAGAGGCTCGATACATAGAAAGTTTCGCCTTCCGGCTCCCCGCTGTAGCGGATCGCGAGCTCGGCCCGTCTGCGGATCACATATAATTTCCGTTCAAAACCAAGGTCGTCCTGAATATCATCACCGCGTCCAATAAACACTTGACGGACAAAAGGCTTGGCGGCTTTGGCAGTTTTGCCCAACATTTCGTCATTCGTCGGCACGTCGCGGAAGCCGAGCAGAATCTGTCCTTCCTCGGCAATGATGGAAGCGAGCGTCCGCTCGTGGACGGCACGGATCTCGGGATCATGGGAAAGGAACAGCATGCCGGCTCCGTAACGTCCCGGCTCAGGCAGCATAAAACCGAGACGCTCGGCCTCAGCCGCAAAGAAAGCATGGGGAATCTGGATCATGATCCCGGCTCCGTCCCCGGAGTTGGGCTCGCTGCCCTGCCCTCCGCGGTGTTCCATATTGCCCAGCATGGTCAGGGACTGGCTGACGATATCATGCGAAGGTTTTCCTTTAATATGAGCGACAAACCCCATACCGCAGGCGTCTTTCTCAAACTGCGGATCGTAGAGTCCCTGTTTCCGGGGGAAATCGGTATGTTTCATAATATGCAACCTTTCTTTGTCACAGAGTAAATTCGGCGAAATAAGAACCGATTAAGAGCAGGCCGTCTGCCTTATCCTGTCTGTCCGGAATCCAAATTAATGCAATTTTGTGCAAGAATAATAAGAGCGGCTTCAAGCCGTTACACGTCGAGTTAGATTGGTGTAATCATTTTAGCATCCCGATAATATCGGTGCAATTCAAAGTTTTTATAAATACGATAAGAATTGTTTTTGTGAGATCAATCACTTGATCCATTGTGTTTCTTATGTATTTTAATGCAAAAAAAAGAACAAAAAAGACATTCCGAACGAATCGGAATGTCTTTGGTTTCTTATACGGCAGGAGCCGCCTCTTCGGTTTTGATTTTTTTCTTGTACAGGTTGGCCATGAAATAGATGCAGGTGATGACCATGAATGCGACACCGAAGGATATCAGCACCCAAGCATTGCTCCACATCTGGGTCATGTCCCCCGTCGATACGACCGCTTTGAATCCGGACACGCTGTACGTCATCGGCAGCAGCGGATTCAATACCTTCATCCAGTCCGGAATAAGTTCCAGCGGGAAGGTGCCGGCGCTTGTCGTCAGCTGAAGAATCAGGATGACGATCGCGATAAAGCGTCCAGGCAGATCCAGCCAGGTTACCAAGGCTTGGATCAGGAACATGTAAGACAAACTTGTGATGATCGCAAACAGATAGAACATCGGAACGTTTTGAACGTCAAGCTTCAATCCGTAAAGCATAAGCACTACAGCCAGCAGAGCCTGCAGGATGCCCACTCCGGCAAACGACAGCGTGCGGCTGAAAAAGCGGCTGAATCGGCTTGCATCCGGTACGGATGTGTCGTAGACCGGCATGACGATCGAGGTGATCAGCGCGCCGACAAACAATCCGAGGGACAGGAAGTAAGGAGAAAATCCCGTACCGTAGTTCGGCACTTCATTCACTTTATGCTCATCTACTTTGATCGGTTCCGCAAACATGCTGTAATTATCATCGGTAGCTTTGACGCCGCTGGTCTTGTCGGCAGCTTCATTCAGCTTGCCTGCCAGCTCGCCGGAGCCTTCCTTCAACGTATCCATGCCGTTGACCAGTTCTCCGGCACCTTCGTCCAGTTTCTTCGACCCGTCAGCCAGCGTGCTTACGCCGCTGCCGAGTTTGCCCGCACCGCTTGCAAGCTGCTGCGTACCTTTGTTTAAGGCCTTGGCCCCGCTCGCAAGCTCTTGGCTGCCTGAAGCGGCTTCGCCGAGCTTCGTGCCGAACAGCTTCATGCCATCAGCAAGCTTGCCTTGGCCTGCGTTCAGCTGCTTCGCTCCGGCAAGCAACTGCTGGCTGCCTGAGGTCAGCTGTTTGCCGCCTTGGGCGAGCTGCTCGGAACCCGCGCTAAGTTTGCCTGCGCCCGCGCTGAGCTCGGCAGTGCCCTGCTTCAGTTGGGAAGCACCCGCCGCGAGCTGCTTCTGACCCGCATTCAGCTCGCTGGTACCTGCAGCCACCGCTTGGCTTGCCGCCAGCAGCTTTTGAACTTCCGGCACGGCTGCCAGCTGAGGGTTGGCCTCGGTCAGATGTTTAAGACCTTCAGCCACCGCTTTGGATCCCTGTTCAAGCGACGCCGTTCCTTCAAGCGACTGCTTCAGTCCGGCTTCCAATCGGCCGGCTCCTTCCGCCGCTTGCTCTGCTCCGGCATGAAGTGCCGCAACGCCGTTACGGTTCGCCTCAAGCCCCTTCGACAATTCCTGGCTTCCGGAAGCTGCGGATTCGAGCCCCGCCTGCAGCTTCGCTCCCCCTTGACGGGCCTGTTCCGCCCCGTTCTGGAGCTGCTTATGTCCTGCCTGCAGCTGCGCAAGTCCCGACGACAGCTTGCCTGCGCCTTGGTTCAGCGCACCGGCGCCGTTGTTCAAGTCATTCACGCCTTTTGTCAAAGGCGCAATGCCCGAACGGAGCTCTTCCGTACCGCTAACCAGCTTGGAAAGGTTCTGCTTCAGTTTCAAGGCGCCTTCATCCAGCTTTTGAGCGCCTTCGGAAATTTGGGTTGCTCCGGATCCGGCATCTTGAAGACCGCCGGAAATTTTCTCAACCTGGTCAAACAACGTTTCGGTGTAAGCCTCGGTCACTTTGGCCGATACCTTGGATTGTATTTCCTTTACCGCCGTTCCGCCGATTTGGGCGGCCAGGAAGTTGTAGCCCTCATTCGGTTCGAATACGAGCTGTGCAGGCTTCGGCTGGTCATCCAACACCGTGGTTGCCTGCTTGGAGAAGTTATCGGGAATCGTGATCGTCATATAATACTTGTTGTTGCGCATTCCCTCTTCCGCTTCCTCGCGGTCTACGAACTGCCAATTAAAATCGCTGCCCTTTTTCAGTTCCGTAACAAGATCCTTACCCGCTTCCAGCGTTTTTCCTTCAAACTTCGCCCCCTGGTCGTTGTTGACCACGGCAACGGGAAGCTCATTCATCTTTCCGTACGGGTCCCAAAAGGCCCCCAGGAACATGCCGCTGTACATAACCGGGATGAACAGCACCGCAATCAGCGGGATCAGAAGCTTCGGATTCCGTACGGCCGACGCAAAGTCTTTAAAAAATACAGATAATGACTTCATCCACTCTCTCTCCTTTTTATCTAGAATACAGCAGCATTAATGCCAACATTCCATAGCGACCCGACAGGGCTCTTTGTGTATGCTCTTTTACTGCTTTTACGTTTTCCACTGTCCAAAAACCCATTGACCGTTTTGCTCATTTGGTCACTCAACTTCAAAAAAAAACGACATTGCCTCAGCCGGCCATCCGCAGACCTGAAAAAACCATCGCTTGGCCGGCTGTTATTACCCAAGAAGACAAGCCAGCCTAATTCTGCGTTTGGGGATCCGTTCCCGAACTCAGCTTCGTCTCCTTCATTCCCTTGTTTCCATGCCCGAATTGCGCCTTACTCCGATTGCATCCGTGCAGCCGGCGACTTGAGGCCTTCCTCCAAGAACAGCAGCATGTATTCTTTGATCTGTTCTTTTTGAAGCGGCTCGCGCAGGTTGTTGAAGTCCGCCGTCAGTACGGTGTAAAGCTTTAACATGACAAATGAAACCACCTGCGGATCACAAGGCTTGATCTCTCCGTTGCGGATTGCGTTTTCCACCACGCCCTGTATGTATCCGACGATCACGTTCTCCACCTTGGTCAGGCCATAATTTGCCTTCGGCGTTCCAAATTCCCGATACTCCTGGGAAAGCTTGATAAACAATGAATGTTCATCGCGGAATTCCAGAAGTGCATCCAGTACGCTGTACAGATTATCGAAAAAACTTCTATCGTCCCGAAGCGTATTCTCGACGATCCTTTTCATTTCCAAAATGACCGCATGCAAAATTTCGTCAAACAACTCTTCTTTATTGGTGAAGAACGTGTAAATGGTACCCTTCCCCACATTTGCAATCTTCGCCACCTGATCCATCGTCGTTGCTTTATAGCCGAACAACGCAAACGATTTTGCGGCAGCTTCCAGCACCTGCTTCCGACGGTCAATCGCTGGCATGCCTACCCCCTCCTTCGTCATTTCAAGCTCATGTCATTCCGTTATACTGACTAAAAAACATTTTCGGTCATTTGGTCAAAACCTACTTTATCAGAGTTTCATGTAATTTGCAATATGTTTTCATTAAAAATATAACTATTTTTTTTGCAGGGTTACTTTTCTGCCGGAACGTCTAATAAAATAGAGATAAGGGATCGGCCTTCGTGCTCTTTGATGAAAACAACGCCAAATATATTTGAAATGCTTCCCGTGTTCGCGCGTATATTATATCTGTACATGCTTTTTTTCGCGCCGCTCTTCAAATAATCGTTCCTGTTCTGTAAGATAGAGGGAGAAAGAAGTAGGTGAAATCATGCGAAAAACTAGAGTGCTCCTGTTTTCGGAGGGATTCGGCACCGGTCATACCCAAGCGGCGTACGCTTTGGCCGAGGGGCTCAAAAAGAAGAACCCCCATATCCAGTGCCGCGTCATTGAGCTCGGTAATTTTTTGAATCCCACCGTGGGTCCGCTAATCCTGTCGGCGTACCGCAAAACGGTCAGCGTCCGCCCACGTCTTGTAGGCATGTTGTACCGTTCACAATATAAAAAATCATTAAATAAGCTTACGCGTCTGGCGCTGCATCGGATCTTCTACGCGCAGGCCTCGCAGGTTATCAACCAGTTGAAGCCCGACGTGATCATATGCACCCACCCTTTTCCCAACGCGGTCGTGTCCCGTCTGAAACGGCAGGGTCTGAATGTGCCCCTGTATACGCTGATTACCGATTATGACGCGCATGGCACGTGGGTCAACCCCGAGGTTGACGAATATCTCGTTTCTACCCCTCAGGTCAAAAAACTCTTGATCCGTCGGGACATCTCTCCGGAATATATACACGTAACCGGTATTCCGGTGCATCCGAAGTTTTGGGATCAGGAGAGCAAGGAACAGCTCCGCGCCGAATTAAACCTAAGCGATATGCCGACCGTGCTTATTATGGGCGGGGGATGGGGACTGGTATTCGACAAGGACCTGCTCGGCAAGCTTGCCGCGAGAGCCAATAACATTCAGTTGGTATTCTGCATGGGGCAAAATGACAAACTCGTATCGAGCATGAAGGAAAATCCCATGTTCCGCCATTCCAACATTCATGTTTTGGGTTATCGCCAGGACATTCATAAGTTGATGGGCGCCTCCGACCTGCTCATCACCAAGCCGGGCGGCATGACATGCACGGAAGGGGCCGCCAAAGGCATTCCGATGCTGTTCTACGAGCCGATCCCCGGGCAGGAAGAGGAGAATTGCCACTTTTTCGTAAGCGAAGGTTTTGGCGAAATCTTGGACTCTCCGGCGATACTTGATAAATGGCTTGACCTTTTGTCGGATAATTACGAAACCGTTGCCTCATATAAGCGGGAGATCTTGCTTAAAAGGTCTCCGTACCTGGAGCCGGACAACTGCGCGATTCAGGTGCTGGGCATGCTGTCCCACCACGAGGATGGCGCGTATCCGGAGGCCGTTCAGCTGTTGGCCGACTAGAACTTATCCATTTCATAAAAACATCGTGGAGCATCTCACAGATAACAGGGGAAACACGAGCCGTTTCAGAAAACATTCTGAAGCGGCTCGCTTTGTTAATGCTTTTTCTTTCTTTGAAAAAGGCTCTTGAACCTACAGTTGCGTCAGGCTTTATGATCACCGCAACAAGCGACATCTCCAGTTTCAAGGATCCGGCCGATTTGCCCGAGGAAGAGCTGAAGGCCTTGCAGGAGAAGCCCCTCTCGCTTACAGTCCTGAAGAGGAAGCCTGGCTGCAGGCCACGGAGTATTATATCGAACAGGACGGGTTCAATCTTCCGGACGGTCATTCGGAATAAACTTAAGTTAAACGCCGTATGTAATGTTGCAAAAAAGGGGCCAGCCTAAGGATCTGCAGGCTGCCCCTTTTCTCTTTTGGAAACAATTGCTTCTATTAATATAGTTTACCGTTTTCGTTTCACAATTCGACGCTTTCCCCCGGCTTGAGCGGATATCCCTCTACCCCGGTCTGGCTCAGACGTTCGCAAAAGGCTCTTGGATCTTGTTTAATCACCGGAAAGGTATCGTAGTGGACCGGAATGATCTTCTTTGTCCGGATCCACTGGGCGGCAAGCAAAGCGTCGTCAGGCCCCATCGTGAAAGAATCGCCGATCGGCAGCGCCGCGCAATCAATCGAATTCATTTCCCCAATCAGCCGCATGTCCCCGAAGAGACTGGTATCGCCTGCATGATAGAGGGTTTTCCCGCCCATCGTAAGCAGTACCCCGGCCGGCTGTCCGGCATAGATCCAGGTATCCCCCGCAGAGATGGAAGATGAATGAAAAGCCTGCGTATACTTCACCTTAAATCCGTTAAATTCGCGGCTGCCGCCAATGTTTACGGCTTCGGACTTCACGCCCTGGCTTGCGCAGTAGTTGGCCAGCTCAAAAACGGCGATGACCGGACAGTCGTTCCGCTTCGCAATCGAAATGGTGTCCCCAAAATGATCGTCATGGGCATGGGTCAGGATGACCGCATCGACTTGGATATCCTCGGGAGCAATTCCGGAGCTCGCATTTCCGGACAAAAAAGGATCAATGATGACGGATGCCCCGTTATCCTCCACCAGCAAACATGAATGGCCGTAATACGTTATTTTCATAGATCGATACACACCTCCTGTTTATAGTTTACCCAAAACAGGGGTTACTTGTAAAAAGAATGGTTGCCGATCTTTTTGGCAAACGTCCTGGAATGGTGCACGGTAAGATCCTGAGCCAGCGTTAACGACAGAAAAAAGTACGTGTCGTCTTTGACGGCTTTATGTCCATGAAGCGCCGCATTTACAGCCCTGATCGTTTCTTTGCTTGGTTGAACGCGACGAATACGCCCGTTGGCTACCGGACTAAACTGGTGTTTTTGATAAATGACATCTTTGATCGTATCGGGAAAATTGGCTGACCGCAGCCGGTTTAAGACAACATTGGCAACTGCCACCTTGCCTTCGTACGGTTCGCCTTCCGCTTCTGCCATGACGATTTTCTGGAGCAGAAGCAGCTCTTCAGCCGACAAAGCGTATTCCCAGGTCGCCTGCGCTTTTTGATCCTGAGTCAGCAGCTTTGTTCTCGTGAAGAATAATGTTGTGGGGGGTTGTAGGCTCTTGGCCCGTGGCTTTAATACAGTTGTCCCCTTAGGTTTTTTAGGCTTCTTGGGCCTTGCCTTGTCTGCAGCACCGGATTTCGCCGCAGATTTGGGCTTGCCCTCGGAAGTTCCGATTTTGCGCCGGCCGTAAAGTCGCTCCCTTTTATGCCGGGCACCGGAAAGGACAAACTCGCCTCTTGCTCTATGGGTTTCCATTTATGGAATTGATTTGAAGAAAATAAAACCGGAAATCCCCTATCCTTGTTATCAAACGTTACTTTTCCCGTTACATTCGTACCCGCTCCGGGAGCGGACTCCGCCGCCGTCTCTGCCGCAGGAAGAGGTTTTTTCCCTTCATTGGCATTTGTCTGCATTCCGAGCAGGTTTATTAAAGACAAGCTCACAAAGAGGGCCCCGACAAGCAGAGCCACCCAGCGATTTTGCCGTAAAATTGCGATACCCATATTCTTCCTCCTATACGTCGGCACATTCCTATTTTATGTAACCAGAAATTCAGGAGATGAAAACATGGTCCATCTTTAAGAGCGATAATTCTCAATTTCCAAGCTTGATTTGTTCCTGAATTTCGTACATAGGGCTTGCATGCATATTCGTCCGGTAAAGCACGATCGAGTCCGCTTTCCAGCTGACGGATTCCGGTCCTTTGCGGAGCAAGCCGTCTGAAATGTGACCTTCGGTAAATTTTCTTGCGGCTGTTATGTGCGGCCTGTAGGGCCTGTCCTCCGGGGGGAAGCCCAAAGGCGACATAGCAGCCGTTATGCGCTTATACAAACCGTGAAGTTTTTCCAGCTCGCCGTCAATGCCCGTCCATAAGATTCGCGGTGCGGACGGCTGTCCGAACACGCCGGCTCCGTGCAGCGTTAACTCCAAGGCCGATTGGCCGGCTGCGGCACGACGAAGCGCAGCAATGACGGATTCCACTCGCCCGGCCTCCGTATCCCCGAGAAACTGAAGCGTAATATGATAATCCTGAGGGTGTACCCATTTTCGGAAGGACATCTGCTTCTTCAGCCCGTCTGTCCAGCTGGAGATCGCGCCCCTTGCCTCTTCGGACAGAGGTACGGCAGTAAATAAACGCATAACCGGTTCCGTTTCGGTTGCATTCACCAGCATAACCTTCTTCCTTTTTCGATTGGATTTCATACCTTCAGTTTGCACAAAACTCGCACTAAGTTTAACATGATACCATAAAATCAGAAAAAGTGAATGCAATAAATTTCCAATTCTCTTTTTGCTGTCTGAAATCGATCAGTGGAGGCCTCTATTTTTCGTTCGGGTCAAACGGTTGTTTCCTGCCGCCTGAAAAATCGAATAAACCTGATCTGCCGCGGCTTTCGCTTGCTTTTGAGAAGCTCTGCCGAATGCGGATTCGACCAAGATTTGATATGATAGCCATAATGTTTGGTACTTTTTTCAAAACTATCGGAGGAGGATTCCTGCCATGCCAAATATCGTTGCCCTGCACGAACTTTCCGAGGAACAGATCCATAGAATCAAGGATGCCGCCCCGGATTATGATTTCATCATGGGAAAATACAAGGAGCTCCCTCCAGGCACGGTCGCCCAAGCCGACATTCTCCTCGGATGGACCGGTGCAGCGGCCGACGAAGCCCTTCAAGAGGACAGCCGGGTCCGCTGGATTCAGGTATGGTCCGCCGGAGTCGACCGTATGCCGCTCGGGAAGCTCCGCGAACGCGGCATACGGCTGACCAACGCGAGCGGGGTGCACAGCATCCCGATATCGGAGCATATTTTTGCCATGATGCTGGCATATACGCGAAATCTCCACCATGCGGTCCGTAACCAATCGAAAGGCAGTTGGGATAAATCCGGCACCTTTTCCGAATTGTCCGGCAAAACGGCGGTCATTGCGGGCGTGGGCCAAATCGGCAGCGCGGCGGCCAAGGTGGCGAAGGTCTTCGGGATGACCACCGTAGGGGTCCGAAGATCGGGAAGGCCCGACCCTCATATCGATCGAATGTACGCCACGGACGAGCTTGATCAAGCTTTGGCCGAGGGCGATTTCGTGATCAACATCCTGCCGCTCACCGCGGAGACGAAAGGATTGTTTAATGCCGGACGCTTTGCGGCCATGAAGGACAATGCCTTTTTCGTCAATGTGGGGCGCGGACCCACCGTGGATACGAACGCATTGGTTGCCGCATTGAAATCCGGCAAGCTTGCCGGAGCCGGACTGGATGTGTTTGAGAAAGAGCCGCTGCCGGAAGACCATCCGCTGTGGGGCTTGGATAACGTCATCCTAACGCCGCATACGGCCGGCGACACGGTTCATTATACCGAACGCGTGCTGGACATTTTCTTGGATAACCTGAAGGCTTACCGCGAAGGGAAATCCCTCCCCCGCAACGTGATTGATTATGAGCGTTCCTATTGATGGGATCGCAATACTCTGAGCGGCAGCACGTTAAAAGCCTGCGGAGCTTTAAGCACCGCAGGCTTTTTTTCATGCCATATGCTATTGACACAGCCATATGTCGCGGACGAAGCTGCCCTTGCGGGTGGTCACCATGTCAATCACGTTCCAACCCGCTGCCGGCAGAAACTCCCAAAGCGGCTCCGTGCTGACGATCACCGCCCGGTCAGCCATCCTTCTCAGGCTGGACAACATCCGCCGCTTCTCTTCCGGCGGAAACACGGAGCAAACGTTATAAGGGAGGTCCAGCACCGCCGCGTCGAAATGCCCGGACAGGTCATTCATGTCCCCCAGACTGACAATCTTGTCGGAATGCCCGTAATGCCTCAGGTTCGCTCTTGCGCCCCTGACGGCCAGCGGATTGATATCGCATCCTCGTATGTCCATCCCCATGGACAGCGCCTCGATCAGAACATTTCCCATGCCGCAGCACGGATCTATCTGCGTCCCGGCCGTTTCCGGGGCCGATATATTGACCAGCGCCCGCGCTACCCTTGAGCTAAGTCCCGTCGAATAGTTTTGCGGCTTCCGCTTATGGGCAAGCCACGCGCGCTCCGGCTCTTCAAGCCTGCCAAACGTCCACGCGCCATCCGCCAGCATCAGCCCGAACTTGACATCGGGGGATTTCATTTCGGCTTTTCCGCGGATGCTGCCGCCCACAAGCCGTTCCAGGCTCCGCTGCTCCTCATAGCTTAACGGTTCCCCGGCCTTTAAGCAGACGACTTTGAACGTGGATTCTCCAAGCGAAATTCCGGCCGCGTAACAGGCGATTTCCTCTGCCGTCCTTCCTGTCCATAACACGTCCATCCTGGCAGAGACAAACGGGCTGCGATCGGGATCCACTAAGCGGTCGCTGCAGACCCAATCGCTGCCTGCCTGCGGAACCTGCTTCAGGAGTTCCGTCAATTCCAGCCGGCACAGCTCCCGCTCGGATTCGTGGCTGGCAAACGTGTAGATAAACTTGCAGGCAACTGCATCCAGCGGGTGCGCTGCGTTGATTACATCTTCTGGCATGTCATCATTTCTTTCCTTTCCACATAGAACATCCCCTTTTCACGGCTAGAACGAAATCATAGCTGCTAAGTCATGGTAACTTCATTCAGGCCATAACCGCCTAATCCAAATCATAAATCGAGCCAACCTTCAACCCGTACAATTCGTTATAAATCTTCTCGGCGAAGGCATCGGTCATCCCGGCGATATAATCGATGACCATGTGCTCCCAGGTCCAAATCGGGTCCGGCCGCTTCTGATCGGCCTCGTAACGGTTCAGCCAGTCGGACGGGATGATCGCTTTCGAGGCAACCGGATCCAAAAACGCGTCCCACAGCCGTTTGATGATCCACTCGCTCCGTTTTTGCAAGCGCTGGACGCGCAGGTCGCGGATCATGGTTACCCAGGCGAAGCTTTTCAGCACGCTTACCGTCCGCAGCATGTCCTCGTCCTCTTGGCCCTCTTTGACGAAGGTAACCTTTTTCCAGCCTCCCTCCTTGATGACGCCGAGGCTGCCCACGAACAGACTGACCCAGTAAGCCTTGACCTCCCGCCGGGTGCGGGAATAATCGTTTTCGCATACCGGCATTTTTTCGTTCCAGATGCGCAGAAAGGAATCCAGTACCTGCTCCACTTTAGGCCCGATCCTATCCCGTGTCCACCCTTTCCAGAACTCATCTTCGAGCGTCATGATTTTGTCCACGATCAGCCGGTTCAGATGGCCATCGCGGAGAAAGTGCTCGTGGACCTCGATTTTGCCGGCCTTGATGCCATCCTCCAGGTCGTGGGCGGAGTAGGCGATATCGTCGCACAAGTCCATCAGTTGGGCCTCCAGCGTTCTCTTGCCGTCGGGAATTCCCCATTCGCTGCGAATATGCGAAATATACGACCATTCATGCCGGTACATGCCTTTCGGGTTATCCAATCCGGAGTACGGGTATTTGTTGATGCCCAGCAGGACCGCATCCGACAGGTTCAGCCCGTTGACATCCTCCCTCTTCTCCAGAAACATCATCAACCGGAAGTTGTGGGCGTTCCCTTCAAAATGCTCATATTTGCGCCGCATCGCCTGCTTGACCTGGAGCGCCTGCTCCGGCGTCGGCACATGGGGACGCTTCAGCAGTTCCTCCTTTGTCTTTTGGTCGATCAACCGTTCCAGAATCCCCTGAAGCACCTCTTCCCCTTTGTGGCCGAAGGGAGGATGGCCGAAATCATGCGCGATCGCTGCGCATTCCACGACCTCCGAATCGATAATAAGCCCGGCATTGTCCGCCGACTCCGGCAGCACCTCCGGATAGGCTCGGCCCAGACTCCGCGCCGCTTCTCGGGCAATTTGGGCAACCTCGAGCGAATGCGTGAGCCGCGTGCGGTAATAGTCCCCGGTGCCTGCTCCGAATACCTGCGATTTTCCCTGCAGGCGCCGAAACGTCGGGGAATGGATCAGGCGGGAATAATCCCGCTCGTAGACCGCCCTCGTAGCGTCCTGTTTCGTTTTTTCCGGATATTGGCGGTGTTCTCTAAGCTCCTTTAGTTTCATTTCCATATGCTCCAACTCCTGTTTATCTCAGTCTATATATGTGAATTAACCTTCCTGCGCGAGGAAGATAAATTACGATATACATGTGCGGTAAGTTTCAATCTTGTTTAGATTATATGACATACTCCGCCGGAATGAAAAAAAGATATAGGCACAACCCCAAAAAACAACCAAATTTCTCTGCGATATACACAAGACCGATGATGCTTAACTCTGCTACGTTTTGAGTAAGCGCTATCATTTCATGCGCAATTTCAAGAAAAGGGGGCATGCTTCGATCGCAATTATCTCATTTTCAGGAGGGATATAAGTTTTGAAAAGGAGTGTATGATGTAAAAAATTCAATAGAATCATGTCCAAGCGACCTTCTTCTCCTTGACGCATCTTCACCCCTAAGTTTGCATATCTGTTTGAGCCTGACCTCCCGCCATTCAGTGCAGCAGGCGCTCACCGGAAGAAGCGCGCATTAGGCATTTTGCAAGGAACGCGGGCAAAAAACGAGCGCCCCTACCATCCTCATGAAAACCATACCGTATGCCGGGAACTGCAACCTTCCCGGAGCTTTCCACAAATCTGACGAAAGCGGGGATGAATATTGAAAAAGCTGTGGATAAAGACGATCAGCTTAACACTTTGCCTGCTGATGCCATTCGGCGCTGTCGGTCCATTAGGGCCTATACAGGCAGAACCAGACGTGCAATTTCAGCAGGCTGAATCTGCCGCGCCGCTTCACGAGGGCGGACTTATGAGCAGCTTACCGGGGATGTCCGAAATTCCAGCCGCCGCTTCTTCGAAGGACGAAATCCCAGCCATCGCCTCTCGAGAAAATGAAAAGTCCCTGGCACCCCCCCTCCCGGAACCGGAAGGTCCAGAGATCGGGTTCTTCTCCGATAACTTTGATTCCGAGGCTTACGGTGCCACCGGGGGAATCGTCGTGCCGCTGCCCTGGATCCAGACCGGCGAAGGAGGCAGCAAAGCCAAGACCTCCGTTTCAAGCAGCGCGCCCTCCGCGCCCAATCTCATGAAAATCGATGTGACGGACTCGGTTTATTTGCCGGTGAATACGACCGGTTACGGAAACATCAAAGTAAGCTACTATATCAGAGCCTCATCCTATGTGAGCGGCAGCATCGTGGTCGATTGGTCTCCCGACGGCGGCGCCACCTGGAACGTGCTTGAGGAATTCAAGCTCCCTCCGGGAACGGCCGAAGCACCGCGAAGCGAACCGAACACCCTTAAAACCTGGACGCTGCCCTCCGATGCGAACAGCAATCCGAACGTGAGGATCCGCTTTCGGGTCGGCGATCCCATGAACGGCAACATGTATATCGACAGCTTTTCGTTAGCCGGCCAGGCCATACCGGGCATCCCGCCTGCCGAAAACCCCGTGCCGGTACCGACGCCAACGGAACCTGAGCCTTTTGCTGTCCCTGAAGGCGTTACCCTTTACGAAGATGTGCTGATCGGCAAAGCGGGCGACCGTGATCTGTATACGTCCATCGCCGTCCCGAGCACCCCGCCGTCAAAGCCCATGCCCGTCATGATTTACATCCATGGCGGAGGATGGAATAAAGGGGGCCGCAAGAACGCCTTGGGCAGCATATGCAATTACGTGCTGAAGCGGGGTTATATCGGCGTCTCCTTAAGCTACCGCTTGACGCCCGAAGCGCCTTATCCGGCCCAGATCCAGGACGTGAAGCTGGCGATCCGCTACCTTCGCGCCCATGCCGCCCGGTATCATATCGATCCGAGCCGCATCGGCGTGTGGGGAACCTCGGCGGGCGGGCATCTCGCTTCCCTGCTCGGAACGACAGGGGATCTGACGATGGAGGACACCGTCACCCTGGATACCGGGGATACCGTGAATTTACCGGATATCGAGGGAATCGGAGGTTGGCCGGAATATTCCACCAAAGTGCAAGCGGTCGTCGATTGGTACGGCCCCGCCGATTTTACGACGGATTTTGCCGACCGCTACAGTTCCGTGACCAAGCTGCTGGGCGGACATAACGCCAAGTCCGTTCCCGTTCAGGCCAGGCTCGCGATGCCGGGAACGTATGCTTCGACGGATGATCCGCCGTTCTGGATTCGCCACGGAGACGCGGACGCCGTCATCCCCTATACCGACAGCGTTACTTTTGCCGACCAGCTGACGGCCGCAGGAGTGCCGGTCGTGGACTTTCAGATCGTGCCCGGTCAAGGACACGGTTTTACGGGAGAGGCCAAATCCATCGCCGAAACGCAGGCTTGGGCTTTTATGGAACAGCATGTGAAGAACCTGGAGGTCAAGACGCCGATCCTGTACAAAGACAAATACAAGCCGACGGACCCAACTGGAATCCCGGTCGAGATCGGCAGCCTGGAGTCGAGCGACGACGCGTTGATCGACAGCACAAAGCCTGACACGAACATGAATTCCGCCAGCGGCTCCAGCACCGGGCTGTTTAACGTTTCGTCGGGAACCTCAAGCAAAAAGTACGTTTATTTCAAGTTTGACGCGTCTTCGCTGAGCGACCCTTCCTATCAGTATGAATTTCAAGTCTCAGCCAAAAAAGGCTCCAGCAATACACCCGTCACCCTCTCCGTGTACGGTATTCAGGATTACGCCTGGACAGAGTCTTCATTAACCTGGAACAACGCGCCCGTTAAAAGTTTGGCGGAGGCCGAGTTCCTCGGCTCCTTTACGGTTGAAGCCAACAACGGAGGCCGGCCTGACCTCTACAGCGTCGATGTAACGGATTACGTGAGAAGAAACTTGTCCCGGGAAAAATCCACTTTTATTCTGGGGGATGCAGGCAGCGCGGGGATCAGCGTCAATGTGTATTCCAAAGAAGCAAACGGAACAAGCAATCCGAGACCGAAGCTTATCGTCAAACAAATCGTCGATTCAAACGAGGATCGGACCCCTCCCTCCTGGCCTGAAGGAAGCCGGCTGTCGCTGACAGGCATCGACGAGGATCACGTCCGCTTGGCTTGGCCGAAAGCGGAAGATAATCAAAAGGTTGCCAAGTACCGGCTGTACCAAAACGATGCTCTTGTCGCCGACATCAGCGACGGGTCCACCGGTTATGAAGCGAAAAGTCTTGCTCCGAAGACGCAGTATCGCTACAAAGTGGAGGCGGTTGACGCAGCCGGCAACATCAGCGCAGCTCCGCTGGCTTTGACGGTATCCACCCTGTCCGGTCCGCTTACGCCGCTGCCTGTGAAATCGGTAAGCGCAAGCGGAAGCGACGGCAACATCGAAGATTACACCCTGGATAACAATCTGTACACACGCTGGTCTTCCGCCGGCGAGGGACCCTGGATTCAATACGATTTGGGGGAACCGGTGGACATCGGCTACGCGGGCATCGCTTTTTACAAAGGCAATGCAAGGTCCGCTACCATCGATATCGAGACGTCGGACGACGGGCTCGCCTGGACTCCCCGGTTCAACGGAACCAGCAGCGGCAAAACCACGGCCATGCAGGCCTTTGATATACCCGACGTGAAGGCCCGCTATTTGAGAATCATCGGCCGCGGCAATTCGGACGGCAGCCTATATACAAGCCTGACCGAGGTTCACGTCTATCCTCCTTTCGAAGGCGGAGAGACTCCGGTGGCCGTGATCCCGGATTTTGTGCCCAAACCGCCGGATGGCACGGAGCCTTTTACCGAGCCCGGCTTGAAAAATGCCGACGGCAGCGACCATCTCGTTCATCAGCCCCATGGCGTCAACGGAAGAACCTTGAATGTGGTGGACTATGGAGCGGATCCGGCGGATAACGATACCGACGACCGTAAAGCCATCCAAAGGGCGATCGACGAGGCGGAGCCCGGGGACGAAGTGTATTTTCCAAACGGCGTTTATAACTTGAACAGCGCGCCGGACGGATTGACGAACCTGACGTTAAAATCGGAGGTCAATCTCCGGGGAGAGAGTCGAGGCGGCTCCATATTGAAGACCTCGCTGAACAAGGTTAGAAACAGTTCCATGATCAAATCCGCCAAACAGCATGACCTTGTCATTTCGAACCTGACGCTGACCTCGGCCTGGGAAGGCAAATATTCCACCGATCACAAGGTCAACAATCCGGACGGCGGCGGTCCCGACATGATGATTACGACAGCCAACTATGGCGAGGCTCCGTCGTACAATATCACCATTGACGGGGTTATCATCGAAAAATTCAGCCGGATGGGCATCCGGATCGAGAACAGCCATGATATCGTCGTGCGGAATACGACCTTTCGCAATGCGACCGACGTGGGACCCGGAGGCGCCGGCTACGGCGTGTCCATTCAAGGCATCCCCAAAGTGGACCGCAACGGCTTTGCCAACGATACCCGGTGGAACCTGGTCGAGAATTCCAGCTTTGAGGGGCCTTATCTGCGGCATGGCACGCTTATTCAATTCGTTGCCCATAATAACGTGATCCGGAACAATCAATTCCGGAACGTGAGGCTGGACGCCATCGATCTTCACGGGGAACTGGAATACCTTAACGAAATCCACGGCAACCGGATCGAAGACATGCCTTACGGTGCTGGCATCGGGCTCGGCAATACCGGCGGGACCGCGCCAAGCAACCACAGCAAATCCGGACCGAAAAATTACATTCACGACAACACGATCCGCAATACACGGGAAGGTATTACCGTGTCGATGGGAACGCCGGATACGATCATCGAACATAATCTTATCGAGAATACGTCGGACATCCCGGATGCCGCAGGGATCAACATTTTAAACGGCCCGGGTACGGTGATCCGGAACAATACCATCCAAAACAACCTTGCCGAGCGGTACTGGGGAATTCTTCTGGAGTATGATCAAGGCGATGAAAAGGCCGGCGGCATCGGAGCGGGCGAACCCCGCGACGTCCATATTTTGAACAATATCATCACGGGAAACAGCAACGGAATTCACCTTGAGTCCGGCAAAGAGATCAAGCTGGATGGGAATGTGTTGGATAACCAAGGGGTTAATTTCAAGGCTTCCCCTGACGTTACCTATTCGGGGATCATCACAAGCATCCAGTACAGCTTAACCGGACCCACCAACCAGGATGTATACGCCACCCTTGTCTCGGACAGCAAGTTTACCGTGACCAACAACGGCGGGTCCCCGACCCGCAGGTTTACGGAGAACGGCAACTTCACCTTCGAATATGTGGATGAGGCGGGCCATAAAGGCTCCATGACCGCTGTCGTGAATACGATCGACAAAACGGCTCCGGTCCTGAAGGTGAAACTGACACCGTCCGTTCTTAAGGCGCCGAATCGCAAGCTGGTCGATATCCGCGCTGTTTTTGACGCCGCGGATGAAGGGTCCGGGGTGGCTTCCATTCGGCTCATCTCCATTGCCATACAGGAAAAAAACAAGCCTGGTCATCGCAGTAACTCCCCTGAAGAACACCAAGGGGATGATAACGAAATGGATCAAGGCAAAGGCAAGGCCGGACCGGATATCCAGGACGCGGAGTTTGGAACCCCCGACGACCATTTCCGCTTGCGCGCGGAAAAATCGAAGCGAGGAAAAGGACGGATCTACACCGTTACCTATGTCATCACGGACCACGCCGGCAATCTATCCGAAACGGTTAGCACGGTGACCGTCCCTTAACAAAACAAAGTTGGCTCCTTCCGTTGCTAATGAACGGCGGGAGCCACCTTTGTTTCGGGGATCTTTCGAATCGGATGGGTTTCGCAGGCAAGAGCGGCATCAGCCATGTTCCGGAGCGGATCATTCTGCTTTATCCGTTGCTCCCGTTGTCTTTTCCAATTTCGTTGCCATGAGCTTGGAAAAATGGTCCTGCAGCCGGCTGACCAATACAGCCGCCTCCTCTCGGGTGATCGACGCGCCAGGGCGTTTTCCGTCAAAAAAACCGTTTTTCACCGCATTTTCCCAAGCTGCGGCCGCCCAGGGACTCACCTTGTCAATATCGCGAACCGGGTCGTTTCCTGGCTCTCCGGAGTCTTTTCGCTTGAGGCCCAAATGCTTGGCAATGCCGGAAGCATGGCCGTCCGCCAAGGCGTCGATCACTTTGGATTGCTTTAACAAGTTCGCATCGGCTGCGACATCGATAAACAGATTTTCGGTCAGGACGGCAGGCATTCGGCTCTCTCGGACCATGTGCAGATTTTTGGCTTTTTTTCCTCTGTCCGTGACCCCGAACGGTTTTAGGGCCGCCATGATTTCGGCATGGAGGACGTTCTGCAAAGCCGAGGACGCGGGTTGTGCAGTACTATAGCGATAGGATTCGAAGCCTCCGGAACCTCCTCCCGCGTTGCAGTGGATGGACACCAAAACGTCGGCCCCGGCACGGTTGGCCGCATTCGTCCGGTCCGCCAGTTCCACGAACACATCCGTGGATCGGGACAGTTGCACCTGCACATCTTCATAGCCGGCTTCCAGACGCGTTTTGACGCCCAGCGACAAGGCCAGCGCGATGTTCTTCTCCAGCAGCCCGTTGGCTGCCGCACCGGAGTCCTTGCCGCCATGCCCTGCGTCAATCCATACCTTTTTCATTTTTCATCAGCTCCCTTTATCGCTTGTTTGACCGCCTGATGACCGAATACGGCAAATGCGCCGGCCAATATGCCTTGTATTAAGGATTCTATGCTCCAACCCAGCAATCCCGACGTCAAGACTACCGCCAAAACAACGACGACGTACACGATGCTCCAATCCGGTATTTTAGGGGTATTTTTCAAAATGTAACCGACGACCCAACATGCAGCGACAACCGCCAGCAGCCGCGGATCGATCAGTTCAAAAATCATCTTCCATTCCATAGGTCATTCCTCCTCTTGCGATCCTATACCTTATCTTATTCTTCCAGTCTATCGAGCCGCTTGTGCGCTTGCTTAGACGACTCTTCCAGCCTCGTAATTCTTTCAGACAACCCATCCATCCGCTGGCCTTGCAGCCGGAGATCCACCTGGATGTTATCAATGCCCCGCTTGATGTATGACACATCCGTATGCAGCGAAGCATCCGCTCCGGCCTCTTGGGCAACTTCCTGTTTAAACGCCCTCGCCCCGCCCATCCAGCCCAGCACAATCCCACTGACAGCAGCCAATAAAGCGATGACGGCAGTGATGTCCATCCTTTTTCCCTCCTGTCTAAAATTGAAAAATAAAGCCCCAGGGATCCCCAGGGCATAAAAAAAAACGCCTTCCGGCGAACTATGCTGAATATTCAACGTTTGTGATTTTCTTGTATTCTTCTAATGTAATCATTTTTGCGGTGACAAAGGTCTTCAAGCTGTCATTGTTATATAGAGGATGTTGGTTGTCGTAGTAGCGCTTGATGATCGTATACCACATTACTCTGCACCTCCTTTCAGGGCAGCCAGTTCGAGTAACAGTGTCCCCACGGTTTCCTCCAGGGATGCTATTGTCGCCTTATCGTTCGCACTCTCCAGTAAAAGGGTTCCGATCGTTGTGTTCATTTCATCAATCTGAATATCTTTATTTACCTTTCTAAATTGATCACTTATATCATCTCCATATTCGTCCGGGAAGGTGTCACCCTGCTCCAGTTCCAAATCAGTGTTCACAACGACTATTTTTGCTTCGTTTATATCTACGCCCATTACCGATGAATCCCTACCGTAGGCGTAATCCTCTCCTATTTCTATTACATCCCGGACCACCCCTGCGACCTGGGATTTCCTATCTACCACGTATGTTGTAGCCACATCATCAACCTCCTTTTATGTTCCTGCTGGTTGCGCACCCTCGAAGATCCTACCACCACTATCTGTATATTTCAACGTGGTGGCCGACATTGAGTTGTAGGAGACGTACATAGTAGCCTCGCTCGTACTATAACCAACGGTATTGTTGTTCCCGGCGTTCCCCCTACAAACAACTGATGCACCGTTGGTCGCTGTGACTGCCGTACTGCAACCCACAAAGACGCCGAATACAATGGAGGCAAAACCACCAGCCACTATTATCCCCTGACCACCCCCGACCTTCACGATGTCGAACATGTAGGTGTAATTACCGTTATCCTGAACTTCCAACCTAGCACTCCCTTCGAGCCTAAAGACGGCAAGGGTAAATCTACAGTTATTATTTACGATCCTGATGGGGCGGGAGAAGGTTGGTCCGTCCGGGTACTGCGCATTGGTCTGACCCTTAATGCTGATCACCCCACCAGCAAAACCAGTAAGCTCTGGTTCACTAGTGTCGTAATGGTCCGGGGCGATGGATATGGTCCGGGGACCCGCATTAAATTTCGGTATAGCCTCCACTGCCGCCGCGACTGTTGGGTATTGGCTGGGTACGTGGTAAGTTATATGATTGGGGTCATCACTCACCGAGGCATTGCCGATTTGCGTCCATGCACTCCAAGCGCCATTGGTTTGTGTCCGTCTAAACGTCCTATGCGCGGCATTAAAGTCATAGGCGATTTGGGTCGTCCACTGCCCCGGATTATTGCTATGGGAGATCACCTGAACGAAGAACCACCCAGTCTCGCCTTTTGGGGCATTGGACATCTGTAATCCATCGTAAAACCCCGTGTTGACGATAGAATTCAAGTTCTGACTAGAGATGTTGAAGGCAGTGCGGACACCGCCATTAACGCTATTCCACCCAACCAGAGCCGAATTTTGCTTGGTATAATTCTCTGCATAAGTTTTCGCATTCGTCTCCGCAGCATTCGCCTTCGCCTGCGCACCCGCTGGAGTCTCTGCCGCATCTGCCTTCGACTGTGCCGCTGCCGCTGCCGTTACGCCCGCGCTGCCTCGGTCATATGCCTCTTTTACCGCTTTCGGCGTTGCAGCCACATTTTCTGCAGTGCTGTCCGTTGCATTAGACAATTGTACTTTCCCCTTGGTGGTAAGGGATGCATCCGGGATGTTTACATTCCCCAAGTCCTCTCTAACTTGCCCTACAGCCTCGTCAATCTTGTCCCAGTTGTCGTTCAGCATCGTTTCAATATTAAAGGTCTCATTACCGTCGACCATCGGATCTTTTTTCAGCAATCCCAAATTTGGTGTATTACTGGACAATTTAAGCACCTCCTGCAAATTTGTCTAGTGGAGTCTGTCCCATCTCATGGATGGTCATCACATCATGAATATCTCGAATGAGCAAATAGTTAAACGCATACTTTACCGCCAGATGCGCCGGTTTAATCTCCTCAATCGCCGCCTTTAAATCCTCCAGATTGGGCGGAATCCCCAAAGTATCGATAAACTTGACGGTAAAGCTCCATTCCTCCGGTTGAAAAGAGACGTCAACGGTTCCGCCGTCGTAGGCCTCGGCGACATTCTTGACGAGACGTCCCGTAAAGGTCCCCGCACCACGCAGCTTCGACTCCAGCACGGCCCGCCGCTGCTCAATCGGCTTGGTCCGGTCCGTGGGAATGTCGAGCTCGGCTTCCCATTGGTCCAACCCCCAGGTGGCCGTACGGACAAAGACTGGTCTGCGGCCGCATTCAGCGCCTGATAAAGGGCATCCAGCTCGCTGCCCTTGGCGTCCATATCCGCTTGCATCACGCGCGAAGTTTCATAATAGGCGGGAAGATAAGAAAACAGCTCGCGGCCCCGCAAGCTGTTTATTCTCACGTTATTCACTGACGCTCACCGTCCCCAGCACCGCTACCTGGCCAGAGCCGATTTCGATGTTTGCCTGCTCCGTATTGCCGTTAATCGCCAAATCGGTGTAATCCACAATAATCGGGATATCCAGCAGAACAGCGGCGATCCTCGTGTATCGCACCAGAGGATCCTTCCGGTTAAAAGCGATCTGCTTCAGATAGGTACGAACGCCATCCTCGATTAGCTGGCGGATCTCATCCAGCGTTGAAGGTTTCTCCTGCGTACGCTGGACCTTCACCGAGATATTGATTTTCACTTCCTCGGCGGGCATCACGGTAATGACCGGTCCGGCCGGAGCCATTCCCTCTCCTTGACCATCTTGGGTAGGGTCGATATACTTTTGAACGGCATCGACGATATCCTTGCTGGCGGCACGCTTGTCCGTATCGATCACATACAGCCCTACCGTGCCCGGCCCCTTCCATAAAGGGACCACCTCGACTCCGCCGACGCCGGCGATTTCATTCGCCCACTGCATATACTGTGCTTTGTTGCCGCTGGTGCCTTGACTGCGGACTTTGGCATAAAATCGTTCCAGCAGCGACGGGTCCGTTTCGATATCCGCACCGCTCTTTGTCGGTTCCGGATTCGTAACCGAAGTTATGCCGCTAATGGAGGTCATCATCACCTGAATGACGCCTGCAGGCACGTTTCCTCTTTTACCTGGAGTCACCGCCCGGATTGGCGCAGCACCGGTACCCGTATCAGACATCGTAATTTCGGCAGTTGTTACATATTCCACGGAAGATTCCCCGGAAATTTCATCTGCCGGCGTAGCCACATACGTTCCCGCTGGGACGACCGTACCCGGTTTCCCCGTAAACAAGACACTGCCGGACGAGGCAACCGCCTCACGTCTGGCAATGCCGTGTTCCGCTGCTCTCAAATCCAGCTCAGGAGAACGATACGCTTCATTGTCGCTGGCAGCCGTGCCGGCGAACCCGCGCCGCAGCAGTTCCTGCGCCCAAAGGGCCGCTTCGGACAGCATAAACGCCACCGGCGCCTGGGCATCCCAAATAAAAGAACCCTCGGATTTGTCGATGTCCGAAGGCACTTTATCCAGCATGCGGCTCATGATATTTTCTTCCGTTTGATCCTGCAAATAGAACGGCAAATCTGCCATCACACCACCACCTCACTTTCTATGATTTCCGTTTCATCCCGTGTGTTCGCAATGCGGCAGCTGAAGCGGCAAGTTTCTCCCTCCCAGGAGAAAACGAATTGAT
Organism: Paenibacillus sp. DMB20; assembly: GCF_000987955.1. GTDB lineage: Bacteria > Bacillota > Bacilli > Paenibacillales > Paenibacillaceae > Paenibacillus_AQ. The sequence goes on along the minus strand of NZ_LAZU01000053.1, from coordinate 140,678 downwards.
CCACGCTCTCCGTGCGCGTATCCGTCAAAAGCGTTTCGGTAACCATCCGCCGAATCTCGCTTTCCTGCAAATCATGATCGTAGTCCATGCCGATCAGATCCTCCAACTCGCTGCCGTAATCCCGTGAATAAATAAGATGGCGGTAACGCGGCGTACGGATGGCTTTTTCGCACCAGATCACCCAAGCCTCCCTTTCATCCGCTGACATGATTTTGTGGGTCGGGGACATCACAAACTCGCCGGCTTCAAAATCATATCGCCAGCTCCTGCCAAAGATGGCTCCGCTCTCCTCGATGGCCTCCGGCTCCGTGACCTCGGTCCAGTTCATGTCATCATTTTCAGGGAACAGATTAGCCATGACCGTTCACCACCTTGCATACCACCACCACGTCATTACCGCCGTTGACGCGGACCGCCAGTACGCGGTCTCCCGGTTTCAAGCCTTTTCCCGGCTCCAGTCGGGCATCTTCAACCTCGGATTCATCAAAATGAAACGATGTGTTCACCTGTCTGCCCTCCCATTCCATGCTTCCCTTAACATCGTGAAGGGGAAGAGTGAGCAAACCGGGGAGCTCCGCGACCATATAATCCTGAAACTCATGTTTGAAATCATCCAGCTTCAGACCGGTCGACGTTACGGTACCCAGTACCGCTCCTACCCCGCCCAAAGCTTGACGCGTTTGCTTGTTGAACGAGGCATACAGAGAAGACGCCAATTGTCCATAGGGGTCCTTATTCAAGGTAAAACCTCCTTTTAACATCGTCATATGTCCCCAGCTCCAGCGACATGCTTCCCGGATGGCCGAGCTCCCGGCTGACCGAGATGACAAGCAGCTTCATCGTGCCCAGCATGACGGCGTCCCCGGCACGGATCGTGTTGATATCCGGAGCATTCAGGGAAATCGTCTCTTGGATGCCCCTCAGAGCGCTTTTGGCAAGCTCCTTCGCTGCCGCCTTGGATTTTGCTTCATCGTCTTGGATGATTTTCTGCAGCTGACCATATTTCTCGATGTCCTTTTCCTCAATGGCCAGCACTTTGGAAGGGACCTCTTTTCCCGTCTCGCTTGCCGTTGTCGTTAACACCTTAACCTTGGTGGCCGCTCCCTCGAGCGTGCGCGATTGCGTCGTATCCGTAAACGATTCGAGCACGTACACCTCTTTATTGGAACCAAGCTCGTACAGCTCAAGTCCTGAGGCGATCATCCGCGGATGGTACAGCTTTCCGCCGGCCTTGGCCGTCTCCCTCAGATCGGCAAACATGCTGGCATAAATCGACTGCGTCCGGTATACGGCTCGCCCAAGTTCTTTCTTCGTATCCGGCAAAACGGCTATTTTCAAATTCCAGTCCGCCGCATATTTTCGAATCCGCTGCGAAGCGGTCTGTTTGGCCGGAAATAAATACTCATCCTCCGACTTATCCAGATACACCGTGCGATCGTACAGCGTGAGCGTCATCCGTTTGATCCCGTTATTCGAGGTTTCCGCTTCCCATACGACCGCCGGGTGAAGGAGAGGAACGTAATCTTTTTTACCGTAAGGAATACCGCTGATCCGGATCGCCATCCCCGGCTGGATCGGCGGCATATCCGGTGTCACCACCAGGTTGACCGTTCCCTGATAGGCGATCTGCTCCAGCGAATCCCGCAGGTTGATGGCTTCCACCAAAGGGGACAAATCATACCGATCCTGCAAAATCACTTTATAACTCATGACAGCACCAGCTTCTGTCCGGGCTTGATCGCGTTAGGATTTTTGCCGATCGCCTTCTGGTTCAGCTTGTAAATCTGGTTCCATTTGGAGCTGTCCCCCAGTTCCAGCTTAGCGATTTTGGAGAGCGAATCCCCTGGTTTGACGACATAAGTCTTGTTCTTTTCCTTCATATCCATGCGAATTTTTTTATTGGTGAATGCTCCGGCGGATCCTTTTTTGCCCCCTGCCGTTTTCGCAACCTTCATTTCCCTCCAGGAACGGAGAGTGATGTCAAAATACACATCCCCAAGTTCACCGCCGCGGAAGGTCGTTTGATGCGAGGATACGAATACGGGTACATTAACCGCCGACTGCGTAATAATAAACCGCAATGGGGTTTTGGACACCAAAAAATCATTGAGCGCGTTCATGGCGGTTTGCGGGTTGGGCAGCCTGTCTTTCCTTACTTTGCAGTAGGATTCATCATACTCTTTGGGAAAAAAAGACGAAAAAGATATCTCCTTAATCTTGTCTCCCTGCGGAAAATCGAATTCTCCGTACGACAGGATCGTGGAGGTGTCATACCCCTTTTGCCGCGAGATGGTGATCTCTTCCGGATTAACCGGAAAGGTAAATCGTTTGCCCTTGCCGTTGATCAACATAAATTTCACTTCCGCCCCTCCTTTCTTTTCGGATGGCCTTGATTCTGCCAGACCTTTTGCAAAAAAATTACATAGGAGCCTTCGCTGGCGGCTTCCGGTTCTGCGTCGCTTTGTTGAATTCGGTCCTCAGCCGCTGTCCGATTTGCAGAATCAGCCCTTCCACATTCACCGGATGTTCCTCGCGAACGGTAACCTGTACCGCGCCCGGCGGAAGATTGTAGTTCATCGTCGTCTCCGTCTTGAAGTCCTTTAATCCGGCCGACAAAGATGTCATCTGCTCCGGACTGATCTGAACCATCTGCGGCGTCGTTTTCCCTCCTGACGCTGCTCCACTCGCCGCATCTTGGATCCGAGGCCCTGCATTTAACGCCGGAATCTGGCCATATGGCATGGTCGGGGTTAGCGGTCCTGCAAAAGGCATCGGGGCAAAGCCGTATGGAAAAGCACCCGGCATGAGAGGAGCCGACAATGCAGGAGAAGTCGGACTTGCAACAGCAGGCGCCTTGGGCGGTGCCGAAGGTTCCGCCATGATGGCCGGTTTGTCCGCGATATCCTTTTCCGGTTCCTTCTTTTTGCCGAAGGAGAAGAAATCCGTGACTTTCGACCACTTATCTCCAATGAAGTCGCCCACTTTGGAAGACACTTCTCCTAAGAATTTCCCGGCATCCGAGGCGATCGCCCCTGCCTTCTCCCCAAGCCAACTACCGGCGGCACCTCCGAGTGCTGAACCTACATAGGTTCCCGCCCCTGGAATGACCGATCCAAAAAAGCCGCCAATCGCCGTACCTATACCCCCTCCGACGGTCGAGCCAATGGCTTTGGCGCGCTCTTTTCCGGGCGCTGCCGTAGCAATCGAGGCCGCATCGGATAGAAAGCTTAATGGGCCTAAGAGCTTCTTGCCAAGCCCTTTCATAAAGCCGGAGGCTTTCCTATTTTGCCAATTCCTTTAGGCGCGCTTTCAGCTACGCTTTTTTCAAGCTCTTTTGGCGCACTGGCTATGGCTGCGTTTTTTTCTGGCACTTTTGGCGTGCTGGTTATTGCTGTGTTTGTTTCGGGTGCTTTTGGCGTACTGGCGGCTATCCCGCTGCTGCTTTTGTCAAGCTTTTTAGCTGCGCTGTCAGTTGTAGCCGAATTGCTTTTGCCAGTATCTTTAGAGTGGTTTGAGAGCGCATCATCTTTGTTCTTACCACCAAACAATTTTCCGAAATCTTGAAATCCCCCTATAAGATCGCTGCCTGCCGAGCCAACGGTCTCCACTAAACCACCAAGCTTACCAAGGGTTTTCCTGAATCTCCCTTTCTTTTTGCCTGGTTTCCCCTTATCTTTCGATGATTCATTACCCGGCACATCTAAACCCAAGCCTGAGGAGAAATTTTTACAGCAGCAGCATTTTTCCTCAGACTTTCCTAGGAAAGTATCTTTCATTTCTTGAAATTTATCGGGGATTTCCATTACATTTTTTACGCCGCCGCCGATTGATTTTGCGGCCCCGAATCCGTCTTTGATTTTATCCCAGATAGATTTCGGCTTATCTTCCTTGGGCTGTCCCCCAAGCTTCAATGATCCGAGCTTATCTGTCATACTCGTCAAAGCTGCCGTATTCGCCTGAAGCTCCCCAGTCAACGAGGAAAAGTCAGGAAATGATGGAGCGCCGGAATTTCCGCCCGTAGTCGCTGTCTGCTTAACATTCAAATTCACGTTTGCAGACGCTTGAATCACCTGGGATTTTACCCGGTTGATTTTATCAAGCAGGGCATCGAGTCCCTTCGAAGCGCTGTCCTTCAGCACGATTTCAGGCGCCATGCGGGTTCTCCCGATCTTGTAGACGCGTCCCTGAATTCGTTCAAAATAACGCTCCATCGCCCGCAGCTCCCGGTTCGCCTTGATCGCGTTTTTCGGGTCAATGACGAGATTCATGCGGTAATTTATCATTTCTGCCACTATAGATTCACCCCCCGTTCATTTCGATCTGGCCCGCCATGCTGTCCATTTCCATTTCGGAAAAAGCCAGCAGCAGCAGGCGTTCTCCACGCGGCAGACGCCAAAACTCTCCGGGACGAAGGTGATGCCGGACCCACAGATGATACAGCATCGTCGTCATTCCCCCGGAGCCGATCAGTTTTTTAGGTCGGCAATTTCAACTCCGAAGCCGGACAGCTCCAGCACTTTATCGCCGACGGCATCCAGCTCTCCCGCCAGCAGCATGCGGCGCACGGCCTGCTCCCCGCCCGACAGTTTCAAACGGCTCGTGATCCGCGGATCGCCCCAACCGTTCAAGGTCAGTCCCTTAACGGAAAGGCTGCCCGTCGCTTCCGAAATGAGGAGCGCGTTAAACGTTTCGGTGTCCACCTTTTCATCCACGGAGCCTTTTACCGTCCGGCGAACCGTGCAGCGCTCGCGGATGCTGTCGACTTTGCTTGAGGTCAGGCCGTGAAGAACGATCTGCATGTCCAAACGCTTAATTCGCACGGTTTCCTCCGGCAGTTTCTCGGCCGCCTCAAACAGACTGTCCAAAATTTGCTCTTCGCTTAAATTTTCCTGTAAGCTCATATATCGATCTCTCCTTTATTTACAAAATGAATCGCTAAAATGTAAGCGTACATCGGAGCAGCGCAAAATCCCCACAGCCGTGGGGATTTATCATGCTAGCTCCTTTATGATGGATAAAGCCGTGCTTAATCCGCAGTAATCGGATCCAGAAGCTCATAGCCCTCAAAGGTAAAAGCCGTTTCTTCCTGTACTTCTTCTCCGGCCGTCCAGTTGGCCAGCTGGATTTTGTCGGGCATGCAGCGGATAAGGCGAACACGCTCATGGCCGTAAGATTCAGGATCATCCAGCTTGGAGATGATATCGAATTTCGTGAAGCCGCGGGAAATCATATCGGAAGTCACCTTATAGCCGCTCATGGTACCCGTTCCTTTTTTGCTTCCGCTTTTGTGCACCGTCCAGTCATGTCCAACGAGCTTGAGCTCGCGCTTTTCCATTTCCACGCTGGCTTCCAGCTTGTTAATATGCGTCTGCCACACCCCGTCGATATACGCCTGGCCGTACGTTCCCAGAATGACTCTTGAAGCATCCATCATGTTTTGTTCCTCCTATAATTTGGTTTTAAATGCAAAAACAACCCTTTAATCAAATTGCCGCCTTTGACTTAAGTCGAAAGACGTTTACTTACTGCACGTAAAAGGTGCCGAACAGTTGCTCCATCACATCGGTCAACTTCACGTTCCATTGCAGGAACACTTGATCCGGCTCCGGCTTATTCACCGCGGAATCGCCGTAATAGGCAGGATCCAGAATAACGTCGTAACCGTTCTGCTCAATCACATTACTAAGGGACAACTGGGCAAGGTATTCTTTCACGGCACCGATCAGCGCGAGCCGTCCTTCCTCGGTGTTGTTCACCTTGCCGATATACGTTTGTTCCGCAGCCTGCTGCAGATCGGCATTGATGGCATCCATAACGCGGATGGAACGAATTTTTTTCCAGGCGTTGTTTTGGCCCTCGGCCGGGTTAACCAACGTATTGATGCCGCGAAGCGCCTTAACCTGACGTCCGTCGAAAAAGAACAGGAACACGCCGCTTCGCACCGCCTGCTCCTGCTCGGAGCGCGTCCAGCGGCGGGTTACGTCTTCAAATGGAGTGACTGCGTATGTAGCGGATTGATTCAGCCGCTGACCTGCGACGAGACCTGCCACATAAGCTGCCGTCTGTGCGGAGCTGTAATCCACGCCCGTAAGACGCACGCCCGTGCCGACGTTGATGATTCCTTCATGATTTAGTGCCAGCGAACGGGCCGTTGCCAGTTTTACCGCATCCTTGGATACATCATCCGCTGAGCTTCCTCCAAAAACAGCCATCACGCCGCGGCCTTCGCCCCGGAGACGCTTCACCCAAGCGGCAAAACTTTGCAGCAACGCCATATCGGCTGCATAATCCAAGGCCAGTACGTCAAACTGCTGACCTTCCACCGCATCCTGCATCGCGATGTAATCGGCATTCGTAATTCCGCCATTGCCGCTCTTTCCTCCCGACAGCGCCGCGCCGCTCACATCGGCCGGAATGCCGCCGTCGCCGAGCACCTTGGCGGTTACCCAAACATTATCGCTGTCCTGGTTCATCTGCGCCGCAATCGCGGCTGCGGAGCCGTCCGCTCCTTTATAGGTGCCAAGCAGCTTGGCTCCCTCATACAGGCGAAGCTCGCGTGCCGAAGGATCGCCAAGAGAAGGCTGGATCGTGACAGAGAATCCGTTGCCCCGGCTGCCCGGGTATTTGGCCTGCAGCTGCAGAACATCGGACGGAGTATCCGCCGAATTTTTAAGCGTCACGGATGCGGTTGCCGCAGTGTTATCCGCCAAACGGTAAGCAAGCAGTTTTTTAGGTCCGCCCAGCAAAGCCATATACAATGTCTGGTAAGCTGTTGCTCCATCTAAACTGTCCGTGGAATACACTTCGCCAATCGCGCGTTCGCTTCCGATTTCCACAAATTCGCGCACCGGTCCCCAGTTGGCTTTGACCGGAACCACGACCGTACCGCGGGAGCCTCCCTGAATAGCGGTATCGGCCGCCGCCTTAAAATTCATATACAATCCCGGCAATACCGGTTTATTCATGTTTTCCCAAGTTCCACCCGCCATGATTAGACCACATTCGCTTTCATAAATTGTTTGATTTTTTCTTGAACCTCGGGTACCGTAAACAGCTCTCCGTCTGCCCCATACATCGCGCCTTCAAGCACTTCTGCCCGGACCTCGAACAGTTCCTTGGCATGGGCCTTCAATTCGGCCAGCTCATAACGGGGAGCACGGCTTTCACGGACTTTCGTGTCGACAGCTTTTTTAGCCATCAGGACCACCTCACTTTAAAATAGGATGAACGTTAACCCGGCGAATCAACGCTGCCTCTTCCGCCGGCCGCAGCCGCCTCTGCATCAGGGTCAGCTTAACCTGTCCGTCAAGAATGGGATCGGCCTGCAGATTGGCGGATGCCTCCGCCACCGATAGATACCGGCGATCCTCAGGATCCAGCAGCAACTGAACCTTGGCTCCGAGCTCCTCCACAAGCGCTACAGCCGTCAGCTGCCCGCTCTCCAAGGCCGGGGAAGCAATATGTCCGATAAAGCTCTTGCGGACTTCAACCATGGAAGCCCCCGACGTCTTTGTCTCGCAGCCAGCCATCCGCCAAAGAACGGCGTATTCTTCCCGGTCCGCCGGCCAGGCCGAATGATAGATCCGCCAGGGATTTCCCAGCAGCTCACTTGTCCAAGCCGTCAGAACATGAAGCCATTCGTCCGGCTGCATCGGCGGTCCGGTTCCTGAAGCTTCCGGCATGTAGATGCCGAAACGCAGCATTCTGCCGCTTTTTCCGGTTGCCGAATCAAGAATGTCCGCATCCGGCACGCCCAAGTAATGAAGGATAAACGCTTCATTGTCGGTACCGGTCACTCTTTTTCGGTGCAATTCCTTGATTAGTCGATTGGCCCATGCATCCAGCTGCCCCAAACCCAAGCTTCCTGCATGCAGCTTCAGCCGAACCACCTGCCTGTACCCCGCCCATGAGGATTTCCATACATCCTCGCCCAGCGAAATGACGGCAAACGGATCATCGGCTGCACCACCCGGCGGGCTTACATCATATACCCGGCCTGCGAGTTCGGGGATGCTGGCCGTGACGGCCTGCCTCACCGCCCCCCTCACTCCGGGAATGGCCGGAAGGCTTCCTTCCTGTCGTCAGCTCCACGGCTTTCAGCAATGATCGCTTGCTTGCGCAACACGGCCCCTCCTTTCCGTATTGAGTAGTAAGACGGGAATGGAGCCAAAAGCTTCTCCGAAACAAAAAGCCGGCCTTCGTCGGCCGGTTCGCAGTACACTGCGCGTGTTTTCGGTATGTCCTCTTTTGCTTCATTCCCGATGATATAATCTTACATCCCTGAAACGGATGCGCTGACGGATGAATGGACGGATAAAGAAGAGCTTTAAGCGAATGAAGGGATGAAAAATGTACGAATATATGTTCGTATTTCTTATCATTTTAAATTCCATGGGCACGTTATCCTCAGGTCTTAGAATAGCGATTTCGTCTTCCCACGAAAAAACCGGAAGGGGCTGTCCCAAAAGTAGTTTTTTATTATTGTGAGGTTCGCTTGATTCAAAAAAGGTCGAGTTAAGGGTTATATTTCTACCCCAAACTCGACCTTTTTGCTTCTTTGTTGCCACTTCAGCAAATTGTGGGCAAGGGAAAGCCACCCAACCTGAAGGCTTACTTTCGACAAGCCTCGAAGCAAGGAAGCGTCTAAATCCTCTGTTATTTTTCAGTTGCCCAATCTGGCTCAATCATTTGTCGAACCAACAGCATGTATCCCTTCTTCGTTTCGCAGCTCTTCCTGTATGCGTTTCCATTCAATAGGTTATTCCTACTCACTGAGATCTATACCTATTTTATTCTTCCAGTCTGTCGAGCCGCTTGTGCGCCTGCTTAAACGACTCTTCCAGCCTCGTAATTCTTTCAGACAATCCATCCATCCGCTGGCCTTGCAGCCGGAGATCCACCTGGATGTTATCAATGCCCCGCTTGATGTATGACACATCCGTATGCAGCGAAGCATCCGCTCCGGCCTCTTGGGCAACTTCCTGTTAAAAGGCCCTCGCCCCGCCCATCCAGCCCAGCACAATCTCACTGACAGCAGCCAATAAAGCGGTAACGGCAGTGATGTCCATCCTTTTCCCTCCTTTGAGTTTAAAAAAGCCCCCGGTAGGCCGGGGGCTAAAAAAAAACGCCTTGCGGCGTCACGAGTTAAGCTGTTTTGTTTACGACTTCGGCTACAACCGTTTTAAGATTATACAGCTGCGGAACCTGCTCTAATTTATATGTCCCGACCATCACCAGACTTACCCAAACCTTAACCAAACCGCTGTCCTTAGTAAACGTCATAGTCCCTCACCTCCTTCTGGGGCCTGAGGGGCAATCATCATCATTGTGAGCTCTGCCACCGCTTGGCGTAAAGCTCCATTTTCTTGTCCGAGTTCAGTGATTTTCGATTCCACCGTTTTAGGCGCGTAGTAATCATAATAAAGCTCATCAGTTTCCAAGTTGATCATCAGCCTCGATGCCAAGCCAGGAATATTGTCCGGGTAAACCATCGGCTTATCTCCAATGTCGCGGCCTGGCCTTGTTTTGTCGGCTTCAGTTGGGAAGAAAATAACCTCTTGCACTCGTCCAGTTGTCTCTGCAACTTTTTGATAAATAATATACATATTAACCCTCCTTAAAATACGACGACATAAGCTTTATTGACTGCCCCAGAACAACGGTGATCAACAGTAGGTGGGTAGTTAATAGAAAATTCGGCAATAAGTTTTAATGGGTCTTGAGTTCTGAAGTTTGATGGCAATGTTACCGTTTTTACATTACCGCCATTATTGAATCCCGTGAATACAATTTGTCGGGATGTACGGTCAAGTTGAAGTGCTGATATAGTTAGGGTTGTAGAGGGATTATTAAATGTTCCTTTCCCCACAATTCTATCTGCACCTAGTACAGCCCGCTGCCCCGAGCTATCCACGAGATACAGACTTACTTCCTGATAATTATTATTCTCCAAATATTGGTAACCAATTGAATTGCAGCTTATATATATCGTGTGTTTATTTAAACTTGTTTTGTTATCTGCTTCAATGCTAAAAATACTAGCAGTATTACGCCCCCCTGGAATCGTCAGCAATTCACGGGTATAGACAGACGAGAGAGGTACATCTGAAAATGACGTTGACACAAGGGATGTGGACCCGGTACTAATCTGTCCAACCTTACTCGCTAAAACCGCAAATTCGTCGCTTCCTGATGCCGGAACTCCCTTGTCGCTAATGGCGGAAGCGATCGCCTGTTTCCCGTTAGCGACAGAGGTAAAAAGGTCTGGGCTCCATGGATACCAAACACCGTTTTCCTTAGTTCGTTGGTAAAATGCATTAACTCCAGAGTTTAGCTTTGAGACCCTTTGGAGTACATAACCGTCCCCGTTCGTGTGACACTGCACTTCAATATAAATCCATCTATCTTCTCCTTCTAAAGTAGGAGCATTTTTTAATTTAAATCCATTATAAAATCCGTTTTTTACAAGCGTGTTAAGGTCGAACCCAGGCGGCAAATCGATGTTTTTCCAATCGTCCCTCGTCAATGCTGCTTTCTGCCACGGCTTTGAATCAACATATTTCTTTACATTTGTCTCCGCCTCTTTAGCAGCTCCAGCCCCAGCAATTAATTCTAAAGCAGAGACTATCGATGAAGTTGCAGTCGCATTTTGTTGTACAGCGTCAGTGAGTTCCTGTAGCATGGCCTTTTCATTAGTGGCGTAAGAACCGATAAACGGAACGACTAGCAATTTGTCCGGCATTAGGTATGTTACGGAATAGGCGGCGGTTTGATCAAAGTCTGACGGTAAAAATCTAACGTGCTGTTTGCCATATGCATTAGCATCATTTTCGATCTTTGCGGTATTATCAACCTGTCCATTTCGGTAAACTCTCAGCATGAGGGACACCTTATTCTTTAGTAAGCTTCCACTTAATTCTTTATTGTTGATATAGTAATTTCCGTTGGGTGAATAGTGCGTAGGCTTCGCTCTCTCCCGAATCACAATCCCCGTTCCAACCTCGATCTGATTATCGCCTTCATTAAACGTCAGCATACCTTCGGAATCGATAGACTCGACCGTTGGCGTTGCGAGTTGGTATACGAGTTGATACGGCGTAAACTGAGGAGCGATTATCGTAGGAAGTTGGCTCGTACCCTCGACAAAGGTACCTTCCGATATCCTTCGAGCCCACCCTTTGTACAGACCATCAGTCCTATTATAGACTCCTGTACCATCTGGATTAGATTTCGAATCAAACATCTTCCAACCCCAAAAATAGGCCTTAATCTCGTATGGCGTCGGATGGTAGCTGTCCCCCCAACCGCTGTCGGCACTTGATATATCGAGATAAACATAGTTGTTATCCCATAACGTAAACGAATCTGACGGAGCAGAGACATCCACGGTTGTACTGATAGTTAACATTTTCCCGTCATATTTAGTTGCAAAACCTGTTCCCGATGTGAATGGGAACCAGTTTAAAGTTATCGGAGCACCAATGCGTTTTACCCCTGTTACGCTGTTGTTAAACGCCCAATCTAGCGAACCATCCAAAACTTTTCTTTTCCACTTAGCCAGCTTGAAATACTGCCCGTTGCGTTCAATAACTTCGTCAGCATTCTCGGATGTAATAGGATCAGCATATAAGTCCGTTTGAAGAGCAAGCATAGAATCTTCCCGCGGCTTGAATGGTTTAGGAGTGGAACCAATTGTGAGCATCGGATTTTTAAATATAAAGTTCCCAACTCTTGGAGTGCTCTGCCCTTCCGCATAGTTCGATACATAAACTCGAACTGTATTTCTGTTGCCGCTATTAAACGTTATTGAAGCCACGGCTGTATTGTTCACAATTGCTATACCATCAGCCCCACCAGTAACTGACATCGAAGACCCATTCTGATCAATGCTTAAGGTATAGTTGCTGTTTGGTATTACGGGAACATCATATTCTAATGCTGAGACATTGTTTGTCGTCGAAGATATCTCCACTTCATATTTTGACAGGACTCTTGTTGTACCTTGTGCAACCCACTCGTAAAACGGCGGCAGCAGATTTTCCCCGTAACGAATCGCATATGGGTTACGGACTGGCTGAACGCTGTCAACGTACGGATACTTAGAGACGATCTGTTCAGGGGACATTGAGTCGAGTGCGGTGTATTCTTCTGCGGAGATTTCGTAAGCTCTCAAATTTTTAACCCAAGCGTACTGGTCAACTGCTCCTCTAAATACAACTTCTATCGAGCCGACAACGTCAGTTGTAGAAGAAAATTTTGTAGCCACTGTTACAAAATTTGAGGAATCGGATGACTTTATCAGTGAAACCATGTCTATGCTTGTAACACCTGCAGCTTGAACAAAAATTTCCTCAGTCGTGTTTCCGTTCTTTACTTCACCCAACAAGATATATTTCTTTCCAGCAAGATATTTCATGGGTCTTACAGCTAGTGCACCGGTTGTAGCTTTTAGGGTTACCTTTGACGCTCCAGAGTCAGCTACGGCAGTTATCTGATATTGAACTAATTTAGAGGGATCATCTGCTTTTCCTAAACGTCCTGCCAAATTCACCAACGTCCGCCCCTTAATCCCGCTTAACGAAAAAGGCGCGCTTCGTTCAGCGTTAAGGATTTGCATGCCTGGTTGAAGCACGACTTCCTGGTGCTTCTCAGTATCAAGGCGCTGGCTGGTATCTTCAATTGCTGCGTTCACTTTCCCGGCAAACTGATCGATAGTATCTGCGTTTTGATCAATATACTTTTCTAGATCGAAATACGTAGTTGCCGGTGAGGACCGGTCGATTTTATTCAATCCGATATTCGGTGTTTTGGGATTTGCCATTACGCTCCACCTCCTAGAAATCTATCTTGTGTCGTTAATTCAATTTTTTCTACGGTCATACTCTCCGCCTCTGCAATGGTTAGATATCGTAGCGAATACTCCACAGCCAGATGAGCAGGCTTTATCTCTTCAATGGCTGCTTTCAAGTCATTAAGATTTGGGGGCAAGCCGTACGTATCTACAAAACGGATCTTGATCTTATACTCTTCCGGCTGGACGCTAACATCGATGGAGCCGCGTTCATAAGCCTGGGCCACGCTTTTCAGCATGCTGCCGGATACTTTCCCGCTCCCTCGCATTTTCGAGATTACAACAGATCGTCTTTGTTCCACCGGTTTGGCCAGATTGACCGGAACGTTTAATTCCTGCTCATAGCGGGAAAGAGCCCAGGTTGCCGTCTCGGGATAGCTTTGGTTCATAACATCCTCTATGTCATAAGCCAGTCGATCCAGTTCCGTCCCTTCTACCTCGGCAATGGTCTTGATTTCCCTTACATGTTGATAATATGACGGCAGGTAGCTCATCCAAACTTCGGCTTTGCTCATGACACCGTCACCGTCCCCAATACGGCTACGGATTCGGAATCAACAGGAATGCTTTCCGTCCCTCCATTAAGCGTCAATATCTCGTAGTCTATGACTGCGGGAACATCCAAAATAACGTTGGCAATCCGATTGTACCGGACGAGCGGATCTGCCATCGCCAGCTCTTTTAAATATCGGGAAACCCCTTGCTCAATTGCTTCTTTTACCCCGTCTATACCTGCCCCATTTAACAGAGTCACCTTGACATCCACATCTATCGGAACCTCGAGCGCTCCCATTACCGTGACTACCGCTCCGACCGGAGCGGCTCCTTCCCCCATACCGTCCCGGGTAGGATCGATATACTTTTGTACCTCCTCTACCACAGGAGCTGCCGGGGCACGCATTTCATTATCCAGCAGCACCACCTTCACCGTGCCCGGGCCATTCCAAAGAGGAAAAGCCTTTGCCTTGCCAACCCCCGTATTTTCTCTGGCCCAAAACTCATATTGATGGCGGTTCGCGCTGGTAAGAGGCCGGGAGATTTTTTCCCGGTACCGGGTGAATAAAGATTCGTCCGATTCGGTATCCTCGCCGGGGACGAACAATTCAATCAGTTCCGCCTTAACCAGACCCTCCAAATACTCGAGCGGTAAAAGCGCTCCGAAACGCCGGTTACCCTCCTTCCCGGAACTCTCACATTCCAGCACATATCGCCCCGCCTCTATCCGTTTGAGCACCTTATAGTTCAGCGGATCCAGCGAAAAACGGCTTCCGAGGGGCACTTCCACAGGAACGGCGTCTTTACCCGAAAATACGCCCAACAACTGGGCCTTCGTTGCTTGTTTTCTTGTTATGCCTGACCATGCAATGCTCCGATCCAAATACTCTCCTGTCGCCGTTTCTGCAAACCTTAGATTCACAAAATAATCCAGATCCAGATACATTTGCGCCAATTCTGCCGCCGAAGGGGCTAGTGCATCATAAATAATGCTGCCCTCTCGCTTGTCGATGCTGTCCGGCACTCTCTCCAACATTCGTTCAAGAATGAATTCATACGTCTTTTCTTCAAACATCCTTACTCACCTCCTTGGTCATATGGAGCAATCCATACGCACTCTTCACTGTAAATTCAGCCATAGCCCGTTCCCCATGAAAAGAAATTCGGATATTTTCCACCGCCACAACGCGATCATCCTGCAGGATGGCTTCTTCAATGAGGCGCTCCAGCTCGGAATATGCCCACAGCGGATCGCGGCCAATGACCGAATCCAGTTCATGACCATAATCGCTGCTGTAAATCAGGTGTTCGAATCGACGGGTTTGCAATATTTTCACGACAGCCTGTTCTATCGCCTTTAAACCGTCGATCTGTCCGTCAATCGTCCCGTCTTCAAAATTCAAACGGTAGGTCAGACTTGGCTGTTCCACAGCCTCCACGATCTCCATTTCCGGCAATAACGTTCCTCCCTGCGGAATCATGACGGCTTCACCAGCCTATCCAATACCAGATATGTCTGACCGCCCTGGTAACGTACAAGCAGAACGGTATCTCCCGTTTTTAATCCCTGACGGATGACATACTCTTCGCCGGCAATATAGAGCTTGTACTCGGTCATAGACTCCCCCACAACCAAAAAATCCTCCGTGAGGTTAAAACGCTGGTCCACGTTCACCTCAAGAGGATTTTCGGAAATTACGGTACCGTATAGCACGGCCATGGGATTCGTGTTGCTGACGGCGCTCAGGCTCGCTTTTTTGATAATATCCAGCATCAGTCGTTACACCACCTTCATATTCAGTGACATCGTATGCGCTCCGCCTGAAAACTTATGCGTGCACTCGTCGATCAAATACGGTTTTAGCCCTTCTCCCGGAAGATTGACGTAAATCGTATGGCCCGCACGAACCCGGCTATCCCCAATCGCTTCAACAGACAGGGTTTGCTCCTCCCTGTTATTCAATTTCAGCAGGTTCTTGGCAAGCTCCTTCAACTGAGCGGGGTTCATGTTCTCATCTGCGACTTCATACAGGGAAAGGAGACCCCACTTGGCAATATTCTGTCCGTGCTGGTAAATATAAACGTCCCGCTTACCCGTTTCTTTGTTGTCCCTCACAACCTTAATCCGGTTGTATGTTTCGTTGTCGATGCTTTTTTTGTACGAAAAATCGGTCATGAGACTTTCTTCCCCAACCGCAAGCATCAGCAGCATGTCATTAATATTGGTCAGCGTTAATTCCCCGAACAGGTCATAAAACATGTAGTATTGACCAGTAGCCATTAAGGTCGCATCGAGTCCTTTAGAAATGGTATCGATCAATTTTTTATTATCCTCCAGCATGGAAGGAATTACATAGCCGGTATCCGCCAGCTTGCCCGTTTTCAGATTATAATCCTTGGCGATTTTGCGGATAATGTCTTCTACTTTTACGTTTTTGAAACGGTACGTATCATTGCTTGAAAGATACCGCATCTGGTCATAGGCAAGCAGCTTGACCTCTCCGTCAGCGCCCCATTCTTTGGAAAAGACATATCCGTAAAAAAGATTCTTGTCGTCTTTACGAAAACGAATGATATCCCCGTTCTCCACATCAAACTTTGTGCTTTGCGCCAGCCCGTGATCCACGTAAGTGATATCCAGCTTGCCGGCTTCGCCTGACGGCTTGTTTTCCATGTGATATCGGTAACAACTTGTCCGAGATCCCACGCGCTTCCGTTTTTCCGGTCCAGCATGATCTCAATCACATGACCACCCCCTTACGGAATTTTCAGAACCCGGCCAACGGCCAGTTTCCGAACCTCGTGATCCTTGATTCCGTTCAGCTTCTGAATTTCTCCGTGTCGGGAGCCGCTGCCAAGAAGCTTTTGAGCAATACTCCACATGGAGTCGCCTTTCGCCACAGTATAGGTTGCAGGCTTTTTCCGATCATCCGGTCTTATCTTCTTCTGAACGGAAGCAGCTTTTTTCCCCTTCACCGGTACGACCTTGCGAGCCCCGAAAAAAACGTATCGTTTTAACGTAATCGAAAACTCGATATCCTCCGGCGAGCCCGAAGCCGTATTCCAGTCAAAGCTTTCGATGGAAGCGGCCATGTTGATACCGAATGTTCTCATTCCCCGCACGACATTTCCTTTATCCGTGCCGCTCAGCGGATCGGGAACAAGTCCAGTCAGGACGAAGCGGACAGGCTTTCCGCTCTCCATCCACTCTTTGATTTTGTTCACGTAATCGATTGGGAGTTTCAAGTCGCCCTTGGCATCCCGATGCACGAATGGATAAACCCGTCCCGGGAAAAAGCTGTTGAATGAAATTTCCGTCAGCTTAGGGTGCAGGATCGCATTGATTTCACCCAGACCTGGAACGGTATAGGACTTGCTTTCCCCATTGTCCTTGACCTCAACCTTTTCGGGATTTACGGGAAACCGGAATACTTCCTCCTGATTGTTAAAGCTTAGAAACATTCCATATTCGCTCATGCTATAAGTACACCCCTTCCGCACTGGACACAAACTGCTCTTCCAGCGTACGGTTAATCTTGGACATGATCGTATCCAGATCCGCGCCGGAATTGATGTCTCCTGTCGTCATCTGCACGGTTGGCGTTAATGTGATCATGTTGCTGATCGCATTCACCTCAGCTAGATCACGCATGACTTTCAGATCTTCGCTCGCCACATCAACCGAGTTGTCGACTTTTCCGATCGAGTCAATGCTGCCCCCCATAGGAGCAACCGGCATCGGGGCGCTTGGCATTGCTGGCGTCTTTGGAGCCATTGGAGTCATAGCACTGACCGCCGCCGGGGATGGAGATCCCATTTCTGTATAAGCGACATCCTTTCCTGTCTTGCCCTCATTCCAACCTTTAAGCAGATCTTCCTGTGCCGCGTTCTTATCCGGCATGAATTTCTTCTTCAAATCGTCCATTGAGAAATTCTCGATAAAGTCCTGACCTTGTTCTTTAATTTTGGAATAATCCGCCCTGAACTCGATTTCGGCAATTTGATTGGCTTCGATACCCAGAAGGTTGGCAAAAAATCCGGATACGGCATTCACGCCTTTAATCAGTCCGTTAATGACACCAATGACAAAATTCACGGCGGTTTCCGCAATGTCCATGATAAAGCCGAAAGCGTTGCTGAAGACTTTTTTAATGCCCATTGTAACTACTTGCCAGGCTCCAATTGCTCCGATTATGGCAATGATTAGAGAAATAATTCGCATCATTGGACTAGCATTCAGAACCATGTTTAAAATTCTCTGGGCTCCAGCCAACAGTTTTGTCCATGTCGCTAACGCTGATTGGGCAGCAGCAAAAGCATAAGCTTTTATTTGACCGAAAATAAATCCGGCATTTAAAACCGCTAACAGCGCACCTACAAAAGCAATTACCGGCATCAAACCAAAGAAAATCGTTATTAGATTCCAGATCGTGTTCCCAACTCCTACAATGGCCGCCTTAATAAACTCCCACGCTGGAGGAATGGCTTCCGCAACCCACAAGAATCCTTGTGCGATCAACGATAATCCTATAGATAGAGCATTAATAAATGGATCGAAAGTTCCCGACTGAAAAGCAGCATTGAGCATATCAAGTATAGGAACTAATGAATCAAGAGCACCGCCGCCAATCTGTGTAAATGAATTATTTACGTTACCCAAGAGCATCTGCCACTTATTGATCGGGGAGTCCATCATCGTTCCTAAGGATTCCTGGGTTATCCCGGATTTCTGCAAGAGTTGATCCATTGATACCAAAAAAGCATCAAAATTCCCTTTTGAAGCAGCGATTTCGGCTGAAAACTGTCCAAGATCAGGTTTAGGGATATTGAAATTTTTAGTCAGTAAACTTGTATCCCCATTCATAGCACTCATAATCGCAGCCGTGGCATCTCCGGAACTTTTGCCTCCTGGAGACAGCTTGCTAAGACGATCGGCAAATCCGTTCAGCATCGCAATTTGATCCGAGTTTTGTGTCATCGACATAAACGAAAGCGCGTTATTTAATGAAGCATTGACATCCATACCGGCCTTTAGGGCATCCTGTTTGATCTTCTCAAACATGGCCGTTCCTACTTCCGGGTTCCCTACCTTGATCTTAAACAGGTCCTCAACCGCTTGTTCCTTAGCGGCAGGCAGTATGGCTACTTCAGCTGCGAATTTCAGGTTGTTAAAGGCTCCTTTTACTAAATTAAATGCACTACTGAGCTTACTGACCCGCTTCTCCCCTTGTTGAACTTCAACGTTCAAGTTATTTTGAGCTTCAGCAGCCTGTTGTATCTTTAATGTAGCCTTACTAAAACCTTTTTCCATTTGAAAGAACTGCGTAATCATCGCATTATCTATAGACGCTCCTAATTGTTTCATAGAAACACCTGCTAGAAACAATGCATCCTTAACCGTCCCCATACATTCACCCCCTCATTTAAATCTATTACCGCTTCCGAATCCGCTCGCGCTTCTCCTTCTCCACCCTCATGGAGATCATGGCATAGATGGCGGCCCGTTCCCGGACCGACATCGCCATAAGCTGAGAAGGAAGAATATGCAGCTCGTGGAGGGCGTAGTAAGCATAGTTCGCCTCACCGTCGCCCTCTTTAATCAGTTTTTTACTTCTTCAACCAGTTCGTTCATATCACGGTCGAAACCGTTTAATGCCTGTACGCGCTCGCCAAGCGCCGCAAATTCTCCGGGCAGCAGCATTTTACGAAGGAGTGATTCCGCTCCCAATACGCCATAGGATTTTTGCAGCTCGCTATTTTTCAAATCGGGAAAAGTCACGCTTGCCACGATCAGTTTCGACATATATTCATTGGGATCGACTTCGGGCGTAAAAATGCCGTTCTTGCCTTTTACTTTACGGGTTGCTGCTTTACGGCACTCTTGATTCTCTTCTTCCGTAATACTGCGCAGCTTCCATGGCACAGGATTACCTTCCGCATCTTTAAAACGAACAGAGACCACGAATTGCTCCGTGATCTCTGCCGAGGACTGACCTGCAAAAAACATACTAAAATCGCTCATTTTTCTTCCTCCTCAGTAAAAGTTTATGATTATGCCAACGGGGTAAACGGTGTTTCAATCCGAACATTCTCAAACGTAAAGGCAACTTCTTCTTCCAGAGCCTCCGCTTCCGTATCCAGGGATGCCATAATGACGCTGTCCAGATTGACGCCTTCGAGAATAACCACCTGGCGCCCTGTTGACGAACCCGGATCTTCATTTCGAACCTCGATCATGAAATAAGCATCCTGGCCGGACTGGATATATTCCATCATGAGCTGACGGAACAGGGTGGTCACATAATAAATCGTCATCGTGCCCGTCCCTTTCCAGCCAATGGCTTTATGTTGAACGGCGCGCTGTCCCATCGTTTTCAGCTCGGCTTTTTCCTTTTCTACCGTGGCCTCCAATGTCTTAATATAGAACATTTCCTCCATGCGATCGCCAATTTTGACGAGGCCTTGCCCTCTTGTCCAGAAATCGTATCGTTTGCTCGCAAAAATGCCATTTTAGACCACCTTCACTTTCATGTATACTTTTTCGATTGCATCCACCGGCTGTACTTTGATATCCACAAACAGGATGTCACCCTCGGTACCCGGCGTTACGATAATGTCCTCATTAGCTTGGAAATTCTGGATCGCGCCGATATTCTGCAACGAAGCAAAATAGGATGCGCATTCCGCCCAAAACAACGTACGCCCATCCACATTGTTATCCACTTTTCCGATGAAAGATTGTTCAAAAATACGCTTCAGATCATTAGCTATCCCGTCCAACACTCGAACAACGCGGTTTTTGGCAAAATGGCGCGCCTTGCTCGGCGTAAACTCCGTAAAGGTGTTGATATCCTGCTCAATGATTGCCTTGCCACCGCTGTAACTGAATACAAACTCGCCGCCCACAAGGGCTGCTTCAAGCTCAGTATGGCTCAAGCGGATATCCGTATCGACCGCATCGTCATAAGCATCATAAGTCAACGACTCGTTCACAGCCGCTGCAGCCGTTGCGCCAGCTACCCAAGCAATCGCCTGAACTTTGTCGATAATCGTCCCGTCGCTCAGAATGACGCCGTTCTTCACGCTAATAATGCCTTCATACCCGGCCATAGGATAGTCGGAGAGCACAGCTTGGACTTTTTTGCCTTCTTGGTCACGAAGACGCTTGATGTAGGCCGTATACAACGGCTTCAAGGTTGAATCCGAGGACAAAAGTCCAACAGTCTGGAATTCCTGAACCTCCAGTGCGGCAAGGAAGTCAACGTGCTCTTGATTGGTCACGGAGCCGTTCGCCCCTCCGGTCAAGACAAAACCAGCCGTAGCGGCCAGCTCTCCTGTTTCAGGCGTGAATGTTACATACAAGTTTGGCTTCAGTTCCTTTGCGGATGAAACTACCTGCTTGTCCATGGATTTGCCGCTTAGCAGGGTACTGACCACGAACTTGCCGGGATCATCCACGGCATTCTCGATCACGATCTGAATGTCATTGCCCCGTTCGCCTCCGTACTTTGCGGTTACTTTGAGCCCCGACGTTGTACCTGCAGCCTGAACGCCGCTATTCAAGCGGTAAAGCAACAGTTTGCCTGCACGCTTGAGAACTTCTTTTACGGCAAGAAGTTGCGGAGCCGTTACTGGGTAACCCAGAACCTCCAACAGATTCGTTCCCGGTGTAATAGTCAAAATCTTATGGGGCTCCCCCCATGGCAAGGAAAGAGCCAACGCGGTAGTTCCCCGATCGCCCACGCGTCCTACAGGCTGCTCCTGTGAAGAAATTTGGGTATATACCCCTGGTCTTACTTTATTCGGTGTTGTCCATACGCCTCCGGCCATTTTAAATGACCTCCTTTTTCAAAAATGTTTTTAGCTGCTCCTTGGCTTGCTGTACGGAATACGTTTTGCCCTCTTCAAGAATGGCGCTCAGCACATCTTTCTCGCGATTATTGAATTGATTGGATTGTGCCAACTGGTGCTTGTGAAATACTGGAGTTGCTTCCTTTTTGCTCATTTCAATCCGCCTCCTTGTTTCAATGTTTGCATCTTCACGTCGGGCTCTTCCTGATCAGATGTCATCTGGATCGCATACTCTGCACGAAAATATCCATCGCCCGTTGCAGTTCCCTCTTTCGGTCGCTCCCAAGCTACCGTGGTGGCCCGACACGGCCGTTCTTCCACCCGAATCACGGTCAAACCTTCCAACATTTCATCCATGATGAGCGGAACAGGCCTGCCGGACGCCGGTACATAAGAGATGTGAAAGCGGAATCGTGCCGCATAACGATCGGCAGAGATTGGATCAAGCTCGGCCAGCGCCAGTTCGGAACGAAAAAACGGAGCCTCCGGCACTGTCCCCGCATCCTCTCTGAAAACCAGAGGAATGTTAGGAAAAATGCTTGTCAGTCTGCCTGTCAGAGCATCCTTCATTTTTTGAATCATCATGGTTAATTGCTCCTTTCGTGCTGCCCCAAACCTGAGATCCAAGCATACAAATCGCTTGCTTCCCGCAACACGGCCCCTCCTTTCCGTATTGAGTAGTAAGACGGGAATGGAGCCAAAAGCTTCTCCGAAACAAAAAGCCGGCCTTCGCCGGCCGGTTCGCAGTACACTGCGCGTGTTTTCGGTATGTCCTCTTTTGCTTCATTCCCGATGATATAATCTTACATCCCTGAAACGGATGCGCTGACGGATGAATGGACGGATAAAGAAGAGCTTTCAGCGAATGAAGGGATGAAAAAAGTACGATCATATGTTCGTATTTTTACCATTTTCATTTACCGTATGGGCACGTTATCCTCAGGCCTGAGAATAACGATCTCCTCTTCCCACGAAAAAACCGGAAGACCTTCAGGTCCTCCGGTTTATATAGAATCACGTTCTATCATTTTTCATACCGATTTGCATTTCGAAGCTTTCTCCAGCTCGTCCAGCTTCAGCAGCTCCCTGTCCGCAAAGGCCAGCGCCATTTTATAAAAGGCCCGGGCGCGGATCTTGGTATACGTGTCCTTGCTGACCGGCGGTTCGAGAATATGGTTATACACCTTGTAATCATATACGTCGTCTTGCTTCATGTATCTTTCCCGCACCAACAGCTGCTCCCGCTCGCTAAGCCGCTCCACGATCGATTCGACGGTT
This sequence comes from Paenibacillus sp. DMB20, assembly GCF_000987955.1. GTDB lineage: Bacteria > Bacillota > Bacilli > Paenibacillales > Paenibacillaceae > Paenibacillus_AQ. Next base: position 118,204 of record NZ_LAZU01000053.1, on the reverse strand, counting down.
TCGCAGTACCGCTTTCTTGCCGCAGGAACGTCTACATTATATACGGCAACCTTCGCCGTTTGGTCCGAAGTCACATTGGTCGGGCCATGGAATCGTTCGGTATATGATGCCGTCATGCTGGTTTCTCTTGCCTCGAAGGTTATCGTTTTATAGATGCGATACTTTTCGAATATCGCTTCAACAGCACATTGGGTTTTTCTGCGATCCAATTCGGGTAAAACATAATTCATCCGATACACTCCCCTTTGCAGGTTTTTTCGCTGTTAACTTTGCCATTTGGCAGCATAGCGCTTCTTATCGTTGTTCGTATTTTTGTTCGTATTTTTCATTAATATACCACTATTTGGTGATCGGCGTAAACTATGATATGGAGTAGCTTATGCCATGAATTGGGACAATTCCTCTCATTTTCTTGCCTTTTGGCAACAATACTCCCTTTTATCTTACCTGTTGGCAACAACGTGAAGTGTGTTTATACTATGAATTAAGAAGTTATCTATGGAGTAACGGTAAGGAGTGGCCGGACGTGGAGCAATCATTTGGTTCGTATTTAAAAGAGCTGCGCGAGCATCGCGGCATAAGCATTAATCAGTTGGCCCAGGCAGCCGAGATCAGCGGGTCGCAAATATCCCGGATCGAGAACGGCCTGCGGGGAGTCCCCAAACCGCCCACGATCCGCAAAATCGCGGATGCGCTGGGAAGTTCTTACGAGGAGCTGATGAGCAGGGCGGGATACCTTGACAGCGAAAACAACCTGGAAGAGGAACAGATTCCGGATTGGGCAACCTATAGGGATAAGCGCGATTTCAAAAAAATGCTGGAGGACGACGGCGAGCTGATGTTTGACGGCATCCCGCTTGATCAGGAAGATAAACAGCGGATCAAGGATGTGTTAACCGGACTGTTTTGGGAAGCCAAGCAGATGAACAAACGCAACAAGAAGCGGCGATGATCGAGCATGGAAGCGCAGACCAAATTATATGTTGCAGGTGAACGCAATGGACGATCTTGTACAACCTTTAATCCGCCAGCTGGTGAAAAAGCACCATACCAACTGTCCTTTTCAGTTATCGGCCGCCTTAGGCATTCATATCCGTTATGCGGACCTTGGAAAATCGACCAAAGGGCTTTATTTCCGCAAGCTCAGACGGCGTTTTATCGTGATCCATTCCCGTCTCCCGGCGGAATGGCAGCGGTTTGTATGCGCACACGAACTGGGACACGACAGGCTCCATAAAGGGATCAGCCGGTTGTTTCTGGAGGAGCATTCCTATTTCGCGCCCGGGAAGCTGGAGCGGCAGGCGAACCGTTTTGCCGTTGCCTTGCTGACGTCCGACTTGTCGATGATGCCGGATGAAACCATGGGCGAATTCTATTTGCGGGCAGGCATTCCTCAAGAAATGCTATATTTTTTTGATATTTAATCGAACGTAAGTTCCGTAAAAGAGCAGATGCAAGTTGAAACGGCTTTGACGCCCTTTTTATGGTCCGATAGCGTTTCTGCGAGAAATAGAAGCGGAGTATAGTGAAAATTTATACGTTGTTATTTCATGACAAAGACCGAACGCATAAGCGTCGGTCCATTTTTTTGACGGTGCTTTATTTAGATGAACGACGGATCCATGTGTGCTCAGCCTCTTTTTAATGCAGCTGCCCAGTTCTTCTTTGAAGGATATAATACACCGGCAGCCCGATTACCGTAATCCCGATCGCAACCAGGGTGTCCGCCGGCTGATTGATCAGCGTGCTGATGACGACAAACAAGGAACCGGCAATGGCCATGATCGGAACCAGCGGATACAGCGGAACGCTGTACTGCCGTTGTAAACCTTTGTTTCGTTTGCGCAGCAAAAACACGGCAGCAAAGGCCATGATATAAAACAAATAGATCGCAAATACCGCCATTTCCGTCAAATAGTCGGGGTTGGTAAGCAGCATCATGATAATGGCCAATATCATCTGCATCGTTATGGCAGCCACCGGCGTTCCCCGTTTGGCGTGGATCTTCCCGATCCGGCGGGAAAAGGGAAGCTGCCCCCGCTCCGCCATCGCCAGAGGGACACGCGGAAACGTCAACAGTTTTCCGTTTAGGCAACCGAAAATGGAGATCAGAATGCCGACGCTGACGATTTTGGCGCCTATTCCGCCCATGAGTATCTCGGCCACCCGGTGAGCCGATGCAGTGCCCAGCGATACGATGTCCGCTGCCGGCAGCACCTTCATCATAGCCAAATTGATGAGAACATACGCTGCGGTAACCACCGTCAAACCGCCTACAATGGCCAGCGGCAGATGTTTGGCGGGATTTTTCATCTCACCAGCTACAAAAGCGACCAGCATCCATCCGTCATAAGCAAACAAAGTCGCCAGGATTGCCGCCCCCATGCCCAGTTGGTCCATCGCGGGACCGCCGCCGCTGAGCACCTGCTCGTCGCCCATCCAGACGCCGAGAACCGCAATCAGAACGATCGGCACCATTTTGGCAAGGGTCGTAATGGTCTGGATCGAACCCCCATGTTTTGTCCCCAGGCTGTTCACAACGCCCAAAAAGATAACGGAGCCTATCCCAACGGGAACGTACCAAACCTTCGACAAAGAGAAAAGATTGGCAAACAGAAGTCCGAAATACAGGCCGAGCGCACCGATAATCGCAGGCCCGTATATCATCGTCTGCATCCATCCGCTCAGATAGCCCCAAACTTTCCCGTACACCTCTTCAATATATACGTACAGCCCGCCGGTTTTCGGAATCTGCACGCCGATTTCCGCAATCGTCAGTCCGCCCGCTATCGTGATGAGCCCTCCAAGCAGCCAGGCCGCCAATGCCCAAGTCGAACTGCCCGCATGCTCGATGACCACTCCGGGCTTCATGAAAATCCCCGAACCGATAACGGTTCCGATTACGATCGACAAGGCTACCGAAAGTCCGATTTCTTTCTTAAGCTGTCCTTCTGATGCCACCTTCGTCCCTCCTGCTTTAAACAAGTTGTCTTGCGAAACCCTTATATCATCTTTCATTTCCCCTCAAACGGGGGATTCAATCCCATTTTTCACCTTTCCTATATAATTCCCTTAATCTGCATGATCTATTTGGAACGACAAGAAAACAGCCCTCGGCTGCAGGCATCTGAGGATTCAGACGGACACCTACGATCCAAGGACTGTTTTTTCGATTTCGATATCTCGATATGATTCAAAATGTCAGGCGCTGGCGCCTGCAGCGGAAACAGCAGTAAGCTCGTACGGCATGCAGAGCGGCACGCCGGTTCGCGGATCGGGAACGATGTCAGCCTCGATGGAAAACACCTCCCGCAGCACCTTCTTCGTCATGACTTCCGCAGGCGAGCTTCCCGCACAACGGTACCCGACTTGATCGCAACCATATGCTGAGCGTAACGGGATGCATGGTTGAGATCATGCACGACCATGACAATGGTCCGGCCCTCTTCCCGGTTCAACTTCTGCAGCAGTTGCAGCACCTCGAGCTGATGCGCCATATCCAGGAAAGTGGTAGGTTCATCAAGAAATACGATGTCCGTCTGCTGGGCAAGGGCCATGGCAATCCATGCGCGCTGCCTCTGTCCCCCCGACAGATTATCGACCGGACGATCTTGAAAGTCCAGCAAGCCCGTTACCTCGATTGCCCAATGAACGATCCGCTTATCCTCTGCCGATAAGTTACCGAAGCCTTTTTGATGCGGAAAACGCCCATATCCGACCAGTTCGGATACCGTCAATCCATCCGGAGCGGACGGATTCTGCGGCAAAATGGCTAGCTGCTTGGCTACATCTTTGGTTGACATCGAGTGAATAGACTGTCCATCCAACAGGACGCCGCCGGCCTTGGGGTGCATGATGCGGGCCATTGTCTTCAAAATGGTGGATTTTCCTGAGCCGTTTGCGCCAACCAGAGCCGTTATTTTTCCATTCGGAATGGTCAAATTCAAATTATTCACGATGGCTGTTTCGCCATAAGCAATGTCCAGCCCGGACGTACTCATTCGTTCTTTCAAGGTTTGCACGGATAAACACCCTCCCCTGCTTTGTTCATTCCACGTTTTTCGTTTCCTTATTCAAAGCATTCAAGACCAAGATGCCACCTGTTCCCCGAATTGGGCCTGATGCAGACGGCTGTAAGTGCCGCGTGCTGCCAGAAGCTCCTCATGATTCCCCTGCTCGGCTATGCCCTGATCCACGACCACGATACGATCCGCATTTCGGATGGTAGCCAGACGGTGGGCGATCACGATCGTGGTCCGGCCTTTCGACAGCTCAGACAGCGATTGTTGAATGGCTGCCTCCGTCTCTGTATCAAGGGCCGAGGTTGCCTCGTCGAGTATGAGGATGCTTGGGTTTTTCAAAAACATGCGGGCGATCGACAACCGCTGTTTCTGGCCGCCGGACAGCTTCACTCCCCGTTCGCCAATGAGCGTATCCATTCCCTCAGGCTGCGATTGAATCATTTCTTCCAACTGTGCCCGGCGGGCGGCTTCCCAAATCTCCTCCTCACTTGCTTCGAGCCTGCCGTAAGCGATATTTTCCCGAATCGTGCCATCGAATAAAAATACGTCCTGCTGCACGATCCCAATATGAGCGCGTAACGATTCCAATGTAATCTTGCGGATATCCATGCCGTCTATCGTAATGGTCCCTTCATCCGCATCATAGAAACGGGGCAGCAGACTGCACAGCGTCGTCTTCCCTGCGCCGGACGGACCGACCAATGCCACCGTTTCGCCGGCATGAATGGCGAGATGAATATCGCTAAGCACCTTGTCCGCATTTCCATAACTGAAGGATACTCCCTGGAATTCAATGTTTCCCTTCAGATTGGCTGCGGGGATGGCATCGGGTGCGTCCGCTACATCCGGCGCCGTTTCCAATAGCTCCAGATAACGCTTGAATCCGGCAATTCCCTTCGGATACATCTCAATAACGCCATTGATTTGTTTTATCGGTCCCAGAAATACATTGGACAACATGACAAATGCAATGAATTCCCCGTAAGTCATCTTCTGCTGAATGACGTACCAGGTGCCGCATACGAGCACAAACAGCGTAATCAGCTTCATCAAAATAAAACTGATCGAAGAGTTCCACGCCATGATGCGGTAAGTCAGCAGCTTGATCATGCGGAAACGCTCGTTATTTTCAGCGAAGCGCTTCATCTCAAACTTTTCGTTGGAGAACGCTTGAACAACGCGGATGCCGCTCACATTATTTTCAACCCGCGCATTGTAGTCGGCTATATCCGCAAACATTCGTTTAAATGCGGCCGACATTTTGCGGCTGAAGTAGAGAGATAGATAGATCATCAGCGGTACGATGATAAAGGTAAGAACGGCAAGCTCCCAATTGATCCCCAGCATGATGCCGAAAGCCCCGCCCAGCGTCATGATTGCGATAAACAAATCCTCGGGTCCATGATGCGCAATTTCGCCGATGTCCATCAGGTCGTTCGTCATTCGGGAAACAAGATGTCCGGTCTTATTATTGTCGAAAAAGCGGAATGACAGCTTCTGCACATGGTCGAATAGCTTTTTGCGCATATCGGATTCAATATTGATGCCAAGCTTATGTCCCCAATAAGTTACGACAAAATGCAGTGCCGCACTAATGACATAGATTCCTAGCAGTCCAAGGCAGGCGTAGAGGATCCACTGCCAATTGCCGCTGGGAAGCAGCTTGTCGACCACCTGATTCACGGCTACCGGAAAGGCCAATTCAAGCAGCGCAGCAATGATGGCGCAGGAGAAGTCCAAAACGAACAGCCACTTGTAGGGCTTATAGTATTCGAAGAAACGACGCATCAAAACGTTGTACCTCTCTTTCCTTGAGGATGCTCCAAAAATTCGTTTAGATCCCAATTCGGTACAGGGAGTCATTCGGCATGAATCTTCATACTTTCCGAAGTTGTTAGCTGAATTTCTTGAATTTACGCTTTTGAACGTGCCAACAGGTACAAGAAATAAGGAGCGCCGATAACAGCAACCACGATTCCCGTAGGCACTTCGGATGGCTGCAGAATCCAGCGGCCGATCGTGTCTGACGTAATGACGAGCAAAGCGCCTGCCAACGCGGACGTGGAAGGAGCAGCTCGTGCTTCGGACCGACAAGCCGTCTGGCCAGATGCGGTCCAATAAGCCCAACGAACCCAATGCCTCCGCTGACGGCAACACAGGAACCGGCCAGACCCACGGCGGCAGCCAGCAGCGCGATCTGCTCGCGGGATACATGCGCCCCTAAACCTGTGGCTTTCGTTTCGCCCAGATTCAATACATTCATCACGCGAGCTTTATAAAATACATACGGCAGCAGAACGGCGATGAACGGCAATAACGCAAGCACATACTTCCAATTGGTTCCCCAGATGCTTCCTGCCATCCATGTCGCAACCATTTGATATTTTTCGGGGCTGAGCTTCAGCGTCAGCACGATCATCGCCGCGCTGATTCCGGCTGCTACAGCCACCCCCGTCAATACCAGGCGCGTCGGCGATATATTTTCATGGCGTTTGTATGCCAGCAAGCAAATAAGCGCGGCTGTAAGTCCGGCTCCAAGCCAGGCCAATATCGGCATCAGGAAGACGGGCGCCTGAGCTGTTGACGGATAGAACGAAATGAACAGCATGACAGCCAAACCCGCTCCCGCATTGATGCCGAGAATGCCGGGATCGGCCAAAGCATTCCGGGATATAGCCTGCATGACGCAGCCGGACACCGCCAATCCGGCGCCTATAAGCACGGAAATGACAATGCGCGGCAATCTGAATTCAAACAGAATCAACTCCTGCTTATTCGTGCCTGCACCGAACAACGTTCGCAGCAAATCCATTGGCGATAATCGAATATAACCCGTATTCATGCTGACGATAAACATGATGACAATAAGGACGGAGAGCGTGATCATGACTGCAATATTGCGTTTCTTTTACGCTGCAGCGCAAGGCTTGCGGATAAATGACCCATGGCTTACAACTCCCTCCTTTCCTTGCGAGCCAAGAACAGGAAGAATGGAACCCCGATAAGGGCAATAAGTGCCCCGACGGGCGTCTCGTAAGGCGGATTGACCATCCTGGCAGCCAAATCGGCGAATACGACGAGCAAGCTCCCCAGCAGTGCCGAGCATGGAATAATCCAGCGGTAATCGACGCCTACGAGGTAGCGCGTTACGTGAGGAATGATCAGTCCAACGAAGCCCACGGCCCCTACCACGGATACCGCTGCGCCGGCAAGAATTAACACGATGATCAAGCCCGCAAGTCTTACCAAGCCGGTACGTTGACCCAGCCCCTTTGCGATGTCCTCTCCCAAGCTGAGCATGGTGATGGAACGCGACAAGGCGATCGCTCCGAGAATCGCGGCTGCAATCCACGGGAACATGATCGCCAGCTGCGGCCATTTCGTCCCGGCTACGCCTCCGGCATACCAGAAAGCCAAGTCCTGGCCAATGTTGAAATATAGCGCAATGCCCTCGCTTAAGGCCGACAAAAGCGCGCTTAACGCCGCACCTGCCAGAACAAGCCGAACCGGGGTGAGCCCGCCTTTGGCAAGCGAACCGATGCCGTATACAAGCCCGGCCCCTAATCCGGCACCGAGGAATGAAAACAAAATCAAGTACATATAAGGCAAACCCGGAAAGAATGCGAAGCATACGGCAAGCATAAAGCCGGCGCCGGCATTCAGTCCGAGCAAGCCCGAATCGGCCAGCGGGTTGCGGGTCATTCCCTGCATAATGGCACCCGCCACGGCGAAGCACGCTCCCACCATGGCTCCGCCAAGGACGCGCGGAAGCCGAATTTCTTGAATGATTTGATGCTGCGTAAGATCCGGATTGAAGCGAAAGACAGCTTCCCATACCGTGGATAATTGAATATCCGCTGCACCGAAGGATACCGAGATCGCAATACCGAACGCTAATGCGACCACCCCTCCGATGAGAATGAGCGTTGCCACGAGCGGACGCGATCGAAATTCGACGCCTCCGGAAGCGGATTGGTTGGAATTAGATTTTGCAACTTGTCCCATACATGCCACCCTTGTTGATCTACAATATATTATGATATTGATTCTCATTTTCATTTAGATTGTAGGCCAGTTTACTTCAACATGACAATGGACAAAATCGACTGTTTTTTTGTACAAAATGAACGCCCCCCTTGTTTGTACAAATCAAATGAACGATTTCCTTTTGTCTATTGTGAATCGGCAAACGAGGTTTTACGATGGGAGCATACATTTGATAATGATTATCATTATCTGTAATACCACACGATCTTGGAGGGGTTCCATGAAATTGGCAATAAAAAACTACGCCTTATTACTCGCAATATTATGCATGAGCGTGCTGCTGTTCGCCTGCAGCGCTCCATCCGAAGTACAGCAGAAGGCTGATCCCGCGAATACAGCGAAAAGTGAGGAAAATAAAGAAGATTCTGCTTCCGCTACGCGTAAATTTACCGATTATAAAGGTCATGAAGTGGACATCCCCGCGTCTCCGGAGCGAATCATTTTTTGGGGAGAGACGTACGGCGACCTGCTGGCGCTCGACGTTGATGTGGTCGGAACCGGATTGAACTGGGTTAAAGGTTTCGTTTATGAAGATAAAGTCAAAAATGTAGAAGATCTTGGCTTCCCGATCAATGTGGAGAAGGTTCTTGATTTGAAGCCGGATATGATCATTACGGGAGGCATGGACGAAAAGGAATATGAACAACTGTCCAAAATCGCCCCTACCCTCATGTTCGATACGTTTGATTCCTTGGAGAACCGGATGCTGCTCATCGGCGATCTGGTCGGAAAGAAAAAAGAGGCCGAGCAGTGGCTTGCGCAGTATGATGCCAGCAATCAAGCGATGTGGGAAAAGCTGAAAGAGACAGGCATGAAGCCGGGAGAAACCGCCACCGTCTTAACCTTTTACCCCGGAGATCGCTTGTTCATCATGGCACGCACGGGGCTGTCTCAAGTTCTGTATCAGCAGAACGGATTTGCGCCTGTGGACAAAATTCAAGAACTGCTCGATGAAAACACGGGATTTAAGGAAATATCGATGGAACTGCTGCCGGAATATGCGGGAGACCATATCTTCGTCCTGACCCCTGTCGATGAGGAACCGAAAAAATCCACGGAAGAGATGATGAAGAGTTCGGTATGGAGAAACTTGCCGGCAGTGAAAAAAGGGCATGTGTATACGATTGATCTACTGAAATCCGGCAGTGACGCACTTACGAGACAGTCGCTGCTTGAGCAGCTGCCGAATCTTCTAATTAAATAGAAACTTTCTTTTTGGCAAAGAAGCTTTTCAAGCTGTCATTGAAAAGCTTCTTTGTTTTTTATACAATATCATTGATAATCATTATCATTTGGATGGGAGTATATGAAATATGACTGATCATTCGCTGCCGCTCGCTCCGCTTCATTCTTTGCTTTTTTATATGAAGGATATAGAGTTGACCGTCCAGCCTGTTGGGTGGAAATCAGATACCTTCACCACGGACGCGCATACTCTTCTTGTCATAGCGAATGGGACAGGCTGCATGCATGTGAACGACAGCGAATTCTATTATACAGCGGAAAAAGGCTACCTTTTTTCGCCCGGGCAAGCTTTTCGAATCGATAACGGATATGATCATGCGATCCGCTTCTACCTTATAACCTTCTCCGTAATCCAGGCCGGAAACCATCCACCCAAGAACTATAACGGCTATCTCCTGCCCGAGCGCATCGAACTGACGGCCTACCCGATTTCCCGCCTGATTCGCATAACAGAGGAGTTATATCACAGAAGCACCCTTTCAGATCCGTTGGAAGCATGCAAGTTGCAGCTGGATTTCCACGAGTTGATACACTTTGTCATCGAACACAACTGCCATTCGGAACAGCCAACCCATCCGATCCAAGCGGTAGAACGAACTATTCAATACATCGAGAACCATTACACGGAAAACATTACCGTGAAGGAGCTTGCAAAATCGGCCCAAGTGCCTTATTGGCAGTACACTCCCATCTTTCAGGAGTTAACCGGAAAGCGTCCGCTGGACTATGTGACGGAATTGCGCATCAATCGCTCCAAACAGCTGCTCATTCAGAGCGATGATCCGCTTCGCGAAATTGCCCGGCGGGTGGGTTTTTCGGACGAATACTATTTCAATCGCCGATTTCGCCAAACCACGGGCATTGCTCCAAAGCAGTATGCCCGTTTGATGCGCAATAACAAGAAGATTAGGGATTGGACTGGTCATATCGTCGATATTCCCGCCCGGCCCGAGCGCATTATTTATTACGGAGAGACGTTTGGAGATTTGTTCGCTCTTGGAGTAGATCCCATAGGCGGAGGAACGATCCCTCCCCACTTGGGTGAATTCCAAGAGCGGCTGAAGCACGTAACGGATATCGGCCATCCTGTAGAACCCGAGATACTCGCCGAGCTTCGGCCCGATTTGATCATTTTTTCCAATCCCGATGAGCGAAAATATAACCAGATCGCGAAAATCGCGCCAACGGTTACGTTCAATTCCTTTGCGCCGCTCGAACAACGGCTATATACGCTGGGCGACATGCTCGGCCGCAGGCGTGAAGCGGAAAAGTGGCTGAAAAGGTATAACGCCAAAGCGGCTATAGCCTGGCAACGAATGAGTCCATCCATCTGCCTTGGCGAGACGGCCTCGGTATTTACCTATGAGCATGGCCGTCGACTGTTCGTCATGGGTTCTGCCGGACTCTCCTCCGGGTTGTACCACCCCAACGGCTTTCTTCCGGTTACGGAAGTGCAGAAGCTTTTGCATGATGGACAAGGCTTTGCGGAAATCGAGGAAGCCAGCCTGCCCGCCTATGCCGGGGACCGCATATTCATGCTGCTTCCCGAAAATGGGGAGTCGAGATTCGCGATGGAGGAACTGATGAACAGTTCGCTCTGGCATAGCCTCCCCGCCGTACGGAAAGGGCAAGTATATCTCTTGGAAGCTGCCCAATGGAACTACGCGGACGCCATAACGCGAGAGCTTCTGCTTGAAGCGCTCCCTAAACTGTTAGGCAGAACCTTCTAGTTCACGCAAGAAGACTTCCTGGGAAGAAAGAAACCCGCCTGGGCTGCATGCCAAAGAAGACAGCGTTCATCCGCTGTCTTCTTCTTTGATAAGCGTTAATTCGTTTGCCGGATTCCGTTGTCACTCCTCTTCCTTCACGCCAAACGCTTAAATCAGTTGGAGACCTGACGGCAGTTTAGATGGTTTTGCACCGTTATGCCATCCCTAGGCTCCAGCTTAATGCGGTACCTGGGAACTGAAATCGCCTTTGCTGGACAAATCGGCATGGTAAAATACCGTGTCCCCATCCATGAGTGAAAAGGTGCTTCCGTACGGATTGGTATATCGGCTCGCAAAGCCCTCCAGCTTCCACTGGTTCATTAACGGAGCATGAATATATTGAAGATGCGGGCTGTCCAAACGGCCGTTCTGAATGGTCACAATATTGAAGTTTACCACGATGTAGCCCTTTTTCAGAAAAATATCCGACTTCTCGTCCAGGCGTTTCCCGCGTCCGTATGTAGCCAGGTCGGTTCCCTTTTTGACGACGTACACCTCGGATGGGATGCTGTACTCGCCATACCATCTTTGGACGGCTGCATTGGCCCGACCGGCATCAACCGAGCTTGGCAGCCCGGTTTTGGGGCCCAGTAACGTACGGACGCCGGAAGGAAGAAGCATCCAGTCGAATCGGCCCACCCAGGTTTTCGTTTTGCTTATTTTGTTGATGTAGTTCCGGGCAAAGTCTTGGCCTGTCTGCCCTCCTGGGCCCGCCGCTCCATGCCGGTAAAGGAAGGCCGCCGTATCCGTCAGCTCGCTCTGCGGTACATTGCGGAGGCGTTCGTTCAGGATGACATACCGTTTTTCCGTATCCTGAGCCGAGCCGATGCGAATAAAGTGCCGGCTGCCGCTGTGGTAGTACAGATCGACCGGCTGCCGTCCCGAGCCGTCTTTATTCACGAAATAAAAGCTGGGAGTGATGGATATGCCGTCTTTGGAACCGAACATGTTGCCTTTCGTTTTGAGGTCGAACTTAAAATGGTATCCTGTCTTGACGGCGACGTTTTTGTACCCCGTATGCGGATGCTTGCCCGGTGCAATCGGAAAAGTATACGGCAACGAATTGCCTCTTGGACCTCCATCGATATCCTTTTGCCCTACCCAGTAAGAGACTCCTCGCGGTGCCGCTCCCCCTTTTTCCGTTCGAAAAACGGTCTCCCAGTTATAATCCGCGATGTCCGTAACCCGGAAGTCATACAACCGTCCGATGACCTCCACCTGTTCCATGTCGGTGGCCACATGGTGGCTTAAATCCAGATTTGCATTAGATTGGGTTGTAAAATCGGCCGGCGCGTTCTCGGCGATCGTTCGAAAATACACCGTGTAATCGCCCTCGTCGACCCAAACCGGAAGGAAAAACTCCGTATCCGTTTGATTCACAGGTATGCTGATCCACGTATCTTTGGGGTAAAAGGTTGTTTTATCGCCGCTATAGACATCAAACGGAAAATAGACCTGCTTCGTGCGTACATATTTAGCGTAATCCCGGTTTCCGTACCCGGGATAATTCGTATGCTGGCCGGAGGTTGGAATGCGGACCGTAAACGGACGATCCATAATAAAGGCCGCACGGTTTGGATTCGGCTTTGTTTTTTGGTTATGGGCCTGGTCGTCCGTCACGGAAGAGTAGTTCACGACCGGAGTATGCACGGTAACGGTGTTGATGCCGTGGATAGAAAACTCCTGGTTGCCGCCACCGTTGATGTTCCCCGGCAGCAATCCGTAATAGATCGTACCCGCGCTTGTGGTGTTCGCTCGATTGACCTTGTCGCTGCTGATCATGTGGTTGGGACTGTATAATACGTTCTGTTCGATTTGTGTCGGTGCCGGAATGCTTCCCGGGGAAGGTCCAGTTTCTTCAACCTTGGTTCCATCCATAATCTTCTGATTATTGAATAGGAGGGAATCATTCGTCACCTGAACTTTCTTCACTTCTTTTTCGGCAAAACTTTTAAGATCTTCATTGTCCGGAGACGGCTTTGTCTTTCCACCGTTTTTGCTGGCTCCCGGAGCCGTAACCGTACCCGGTGCCGGAGGAGGATAATATTTGCCGGTTTGCTCCGCTTTAAATTGAGGCTCTTGATAGCCTTCCGGACTAAGACTGATTTCTCCGCCAGGCAAAGCGTAGTTCCGGAGCGTTGCCTTATCAATTTTATAAACTTCCAGATTATCGATCACCCAAAAAGAATAAGGCCGCTCAATGGTATGGGTTTGGGTCACCGTTTCTTCCGCTGTTTGCGGATCGGGTACGGTGATCGGCTTTCCATCCGGGCCCGTTGTTGTTTTTCCAGGGTCCCAAGTCAACGTCCATGTTTTTTCGACATTCACCGTGAACGTGCATTTGCCGGTCATATTTACGAATTTATTTTGGAAAAGATAATTTCTGGCCAGAACATTTCCGTACAAGCTTTCGGATGTCGGGATGCCCTGCAGTACATCAAACTGCTCGCTGCCGCGCCGGTCCGCTTTGATAGATGCGGTAGCAACGGGGTCCATATATTTCCCGGGGATTGTTCGCCCCGGAGCTGGCGTGGTGCAAGAAACCCCTGTAGGTGGCGGTTCTTCACCGCATCCCGGTTGTCCAGGTTTGCATGGAACGGGTCCATCTCCGACGGTCACATTTATGGTCGCTGTTAGCTCATAGCCATCCTTAACCCAAACTACAGTGACTTTAGAGCTGCCTTTGCTTACTCCTTTGATTTTTCCGCTGCTTCCAACCAAGCTGACGATATTTTTGCTATGACTGGTCCATGTCGTTTCCGGAGCCGGCCGTGCTGTTATATCCACCGGTGTGCCGTAATCCGTTTCGCCAGGCGCCATCGTGGCTACGACCGCTTTCAGGTTTGTTTCTTCCCCAATCTTCAGCGTGGTTTTACCGGTCAGCGTTATTTTCTTTTGCTCAATGACATCGCCGCGCCAAAAAATGTTAATGGGGGTGTAGTAGCCAAACTGATATTTGGTCCAATCCAAGTAGCATCCGCATGCATCGCTCCAAGCTTTGTTTCCGGTGTCTTTTCTTAAAAATTGTTTATATTTGTTGGAACTCATTGACTCCCGACCAGTTTTCGAGGTAATCATTACTGCGGTTTTTTGATCTGTTATTTCGAGTTTAGTTATTTCAGACTGTTCATCTTGTCTTCCATCTATCGTTTCAACTTTTGTAATGATTTCTTTTGATATTTTGCTTGGATGATATTTTGCTATCCCAGTATAGTCTGTCCATTCATGTGGCTTGTATAAAGGGCTGCTCTTCATTTCAATTTTGTCTACTACTTCTGCTACAGCTGGCCATGGATCATGATTGGTCCCAATGTTGTTGATATAGACGAATCCACCAGTAGCTCTGTAGCTTTCAGCACGAAAACTCCCATCATCGATTTGATACCAATACACCCCTGGTTCAGAATCGCGGACGCCTTCTACTCTTACAATCTTTTTTTGGTGAGCTGTCGGCCCCTCTTTAGCGTCCGGTAAAAATTTCGGAGGTTTCAATTCTTCCGCATCTTCCTTATCTGGACTAACCTCAACAACTTTTTGAGCTAAAACTGGATGCCGACCAAAAAATAACATTGTGATAAATACTAATGCAAGTAAAGTAACAATTGTTTTTCTCTTCATAGTTACTACTTACACCTCTATTCAGGTCTAGGAATCTGAAAAGATGCTAAAGTTCCATATCTCCCCATGGTCCCCCCATTCTGACTTACTTTCCATTCTCTATTCAGGTATCTATGCATCCAAAAGTGCCGAGGAACATCTTTTTTGAAAAAACCTGTTTTTAAAAAATCATCTGATTCTGGTATCACAGTAAGATTGTATTTAGATAAGGTACCGCTTTTGAAACCAAATCCAGTAGTGAAATTATAGAGTGTAGAAGACGGGAATGCTGCATTCGTCAGAGAAGTATTGTCGTTAGGAACAACGGTTGCTTCAAGAAAAACATTATACATGTCTTCTCTTACAGACCAACTAAAATCCTTATCCAAAAACATCTTCCCATACAAGTTCTTTGGCTTATCTGGGGAACTAGCATCCACCACAATCATCCGATGAACCGTCATCGTTCCTCGATTGTACATCATCGTATACGGCTTATTAGCGAAGCGATCGAAGCTCGTAATCTTATCAGTACCGGCGATCTTACCATATTCATGCGGTGTCGCCGACAACAGATTCGTACCCGTTAACCCTACTTCCCTCATCTCGTTCAAATCCTGATACGAATTCGCTTCCTTGTCCTGCGTCTTCTCGTATCGCTCCAAAATGACGGCCACTTCGGCTCGGGTTGTCGTCTTACCTGGGCCAAACGTACCGTCAGGATATCCCGCCATTAACCCGGTACCCAACGCCACTGAAACATACGGATAGTCAGCCTTGTCCAATCCGCCTTTGTAATACTCCGCCACCGGCACCAAGGTATCCTTCGTGTCCGAAAGAGCCTGCTTGAAATCCCCGTTCTTGGCAGCCAGCCCGGAAGCCATCCACTTCGCCATTTCACTTCTTGTGAGTGCAGTGCCCGGCTTAAAGCCTTTAGGGTAATCTGCGGTTGAGATAAAACCCATGCCAATCGCTTTCAGGACATCCGCCTCAGACCAATGTCCATGAATATCTTTAAAGCTGTCTTGTCCATCCGCGACAGGATTATTGGACACCCGGGCCATCAACGCAGCAAATTCAGCCCGGGTAATGTTCGCATGGGGACGAAAAGTCCCGTCCGAATACCCCTTGAAATAACCCTTGCTTACGGCGGACTCAATCGCCTTTTTAGCCCAGTGATCCGTCGGGACATCCTTAAACTTCGCCCCGGCTGACGCCGAGTTCAAACCCGCCGTACCGAAAAAAGCACCTGCAGCAATGACAAACGTTAAAATTCCTTTACCTATTAATCTCAACTCGCCCACTCTCCTTCAAATATTTTTGAGGACAATGCTCTCTGCTATCCTGCTTTCCCGTGCAAATTCACATAGTAAAATTGTAACTATATTATCATATATTATAATATTTTGGTATTATATTCCTATCCCTCCTTTAGTAAAAAAGACGTATTTCATAGATTTCAGTCTTCACCGCGCCTAACAAAAAAGCGGAGCCCACCGAGAATCTCGGCAAGCTCCGCTTTATACGGCAGCAGGAAAGTATTTACATACTAATTAATGTAGCATCATTCACGAGCAAAATCAATCAAATCGCACGTCCCCGACTCCGAACCACGGAAAGCGCACCGCGAGCGTGTAGGCCGCGCAAGCCGCAGCCCCCAAAAGAGCGACGATCAGCAGATCATACGCCGTGAAACGGGACTCATAGTAGTACGTGCGGCTCCTTCCTTCCTCGCCGTTAAACTGCTTCGCTTCCATGGCAGCGGCCACCCGGTGGGCTCTTCGAATGCTCTGCGCAAGAAGCGGGACGGCGTACAAGCCTGCCCGGCGGATTGCTCCCTTTACCCCTTTCGCAGGACGAAGCCCGCGAACTTTTAGCGCTTGGCGTCGGACCACATACTCCTCCCACACCATGGGCAACAGCCGGATGGAGGCCATGAAGCTGTAAGCATATTTAGGAGCCAGCCTCAGCTTCTGCATCAGCCCGTAAAACAAATCGACCGAGGACGTCGTGGTCACGAATAAAAGCCCTTCGGCCGCGAAAGCCATCCCTTTGAACCCCAAATGGAGCCCACGGTAAAAGCTTTCCTCGGAGATTCGGAACAGTCCCCATTCCCACCATACGTTTTCCCCGCGGCCAAACAGCATCATGGACGAGGAGGAAGAGATGAAGGCGATCAGAAAAGGAAGGCAGAACAGAAGCATCTTCCACGGCGCCACTCCGCTTAAAACCAGCAGACACAAGGTAAAAATAACCGCCTGATACAAAACAAAATCGATATCGTGCGTCAGCACGGTCATCAAGAACAATCCCAGCAGAACGCCGAGTTTGATGACCGGATTGGCCCGGTGCAGCCACGTCCGCCGTTCCGGATTCCATACGTTCATCGTCTCCCCCCTACCAGGACTTGACGGTCCTCCGTCTCGCCTTCAAAAATTCCGTCCTTTATCACTTTCGTAACCTCAACCAAACCTTCCACGCTTCCAATATCCTCCTGCCGAAGCAGCCGTCCATTCCGGATTTCCCATATCGAACGGGCTGCCTTTTCCGCGATGGTCATTTCATGGGTAACCATCAAAATCGCGGTCCCCGCTCGGCGCAATTCCTCGCACAACTCCAGTATGGCAAACGTATTCCGCGCATCCTGACCGAAGGTCGGCTCATCCAGCAGCAGCACCTCCGGCTGCACAGCCATGGCGGTTGCCACGCTCAACCTGCGTTTCTGGCCGGTTGACAGTTGATAAGGATGCCGCGATTCCAAGCCGGTCAGTCCAAATCGCGCGAGCATCTCCCGGGCCCGCTCTTCCGCTTCGGCAGCAGTCGCGCCATTTACGAGCAGGGAGTAAGCGACTTCATCCAGCACACGCTCCGTAACAAACTGCAGCTCGGGGTTTTGAAACACGAAGCCGATCCGGCTTAGCGCCGATTCCCTCCGTTTTCGCTCCCCCCGTTTCTTTCCGGACGAGACCGTTTCTCCTGCCAACCGGTATTCGCCCTCAAAAGGCAGCAGCCCCCTCAAGCCAAGGAGCAGCGAGCTCTTGCCGGCACCGTTGGGACCGATAACGGCCGTAAAGTCTCCCGGATAGAGTTTGGCCTCTTCAACCCATGTAACGGGCTGCTGTTTGCGATAGACCCCGAACCGGGTCAATTCCAGAACAGGCTTGTTACCTCCAGCTGCATTCCCTCTATCCTGGCCTCCTTCATGCTCCCGCAAGATCTTGGCGCCAGCCGAAGAAACCGCGTAATCATCCCATACGCCCGGATACCAAATGCCGTATCCCTTCAATTCCCTTTGATAAGACGAAAAAATATGTTCGGGACTGCCATTGCCCAGGATGGCGCCGCCCGGGCCAAACAGCACCACACGGTCCACGTAATCGGACATCTCTTCAATGCGGTGCTCCACGATAATCAGCGTCCGGCCTGCCGATACCGCCTTTATCGCCTCCCAAATCTGACGTCGCCCCTCGGGATCGAGCAGCGCGGAAGGCTCATCCAGAAACAGCACTTCCGGCTGAAGCAGCAGCGCCGATGCCAGGGCCAAACGCTGTTTCATCCCTTGGGACAAATGGGCGATCGGCGTGTGTAAATCGGGGAGGCAAAGCCCCACGGACTTCAAAGCCCCCTGCATACGCTCCTTCATCTCCTCGCGCGGAACGGAAAGATTCTCAAGCACGAAAGCCAGCTCTTCGTCCACGAAAGGCATGCAAAACTGCGTATCCGGATCCTGAAACACATAAGCCCAGGAATCCGGGATCCGCTGAGCGGCACATTTCATCGGCACCTCTACAGCACGAGGTATCATGCCGCTGAGCACCTGCAGCAGAGTGGACTTCCCGCAGCCGCTGGGCCCGAGAAGAAGCACTTTTTCCCCCGGATCCGCCGCAAACGACAAATCCTGAAACATCAGCGACTGTTCACCCGGAAACTTTAGCCGAAGCCCTTCCACAAAAAACGCCGGTTCGACCTTGTCTTCCCTTGCACGTTGAACCAATCCCGCCGGGCTGTGCTCCTTCACTCCTACGGAGGCTCCCCAGCTGATCGAAGCCGAATCCGCGATAGCTGCGCCTCCTGCCTCCTCTCTTAACCCATCCCTGGCTAAGATGAGCCTGTCCGAAGCCGTCTTAGACATGACGCGGATCGTCCAGCGCTTCGTAATCCTTGGCCGATGCCGGACTCAACAGGGAAGTCACGCCCGTACGCTCCAGAGCTTTTGCCAAGGCGTACATCAACCATCCTGCGATCAGGGCGCCGCTGAGCAAACGCATGCCGTATTTCGCAGCGAACATCCATAATGCGTAATCTTCCGTATAACTTAAGTAAAAGTCCATAAACATGGATCCGGCCGCAGATGCGGCACCGGCCAGCGCAGCCGCCCAGGCGGTAAACTTCCTGTACCGGAAAGCCGCAAACACCAATTCGGCGCCCAGTCCTTGAATCACGCCGTAAAGCAGAAGATTGATGCCCCAGCCGCTGCCGAACAGAACCTCCACATGGGCGGCGGCCAGCTCGGCGATCAGCGCAACGCCGGGTTTCCGGATCAGCAGAAACGCAAGCGTCGCTGCCGCGAACCACATGCCGTACAGCAGCTCGTCGGCCTCCAAAAACAGCGGTTTGAACAGGCTGTATACCGACCCCCAGAAATGATACACCACGCCAAGCACCAGCGACACCAATACGGTCACCAGAATATCGCTGAGCCTCAGTCCTTTTTTGAGCCGACCGTTCACGTTTCCTTGCATACTTGTTTGCATTTACAGCTTTCCCCTCTCCTATTTTGAATTCCATATGCCTACAACACACGACAAAAAACCGTCTGGATATGCGCAGACGGAAAATAGGCCCTTGTTCAGGGTCGGGATATTCTCTACGCTGGCATTACCCAGTTCAGATTGACGGTCAGCAGCGGGATCCGCATCTGCTATCTCAGCCTGATTCACTCAAGCACCCGTATTCCGTATTCGGTTTTAAGCTGACTCTAAAATACACAGGATCCCCAGGATTTGCAAGACCCTTTTTTCGGGACACCGTTCATTCCATGTTCAAAAAGTCGGGTTTTCGAACCTTGAACCGCCTCTTTTATTGATTTAGCCCTTATTCTATGTCAATATAATTCAGAGTGCGTATACCGCCTCATGCCGGCTGTCGGCAACGCAAGGATAAAGGAGAATCACATGGCTAAACAATTACTGAGGCTGATGACGGAGCTATCTTCCCGCAAGTGGGTTTCCCGCCTGATGGGGCGTTTTTCCCATAGCAGATTAAGCCGTCGCCTAATACCCACGTTTATTAAAGCTTATCAGATTCCTGCCCATGAGGCAGAAAAGGAAATACATGAATACCGTTCGCTGAATGAATTCTTTTCCCGCCGGCTCAAGATGGGGATGCGGACGGTCAACGATACGGCAAGCGCCATGACAAGCCCGGTTGACGGCGTCATTACGGGCATGGGAGCGATCAATGCCAGAACGATCCTGAACGTCAAAGGCCAGGATTACACGATTGACGAACTGCTCGGACATTCTCCCAGGATGGAGAACTACGTGAACGGCTTTGCGTATGTGCTGTATTTGAGCCCGACGGACTATCACCGCATTCATTCGCCGGTTACGGGCAAAAAAGCGGAGAGCGAACATATCCGCGGAAAAGTGTACCCCGTGAATGATTTTGCGCTGACGAATATCCGCAGCGTATTAAGCCGCAATGAACGCCTGATTACATACATCACTCACGAGTTTGGCGAGGTGGCGGTCGTGAAAGTGGGAGCCATGAATGTCAGCAGCATCCACTATGCCGACGCCTCCGTCAACGAATGGCGGAATGGCGACGAGCTTGCGTATTTTGAGTTCGGGTCTACCGTCGTCCTGCTGACGGAACAGGGAACGTTTACTTCACGCGGAGACTTGAAAGTCGGCGACAAGGTCAAGATGGGAGAGCTGCTTGGGCTTCTACATCATCCGGTCAAAAGCTCTACGTAGACAAGTCAGCTTTTCCCGCGGCTTATGGCATGTAACACCATACGCTGAAATATCCGATAAGGCAGAAACTGTTTGGCCGCAATCGTCCATCGGGTACCGCGCGGCAGCCGGTACCTGAATTTCGGCATGCCCATATTCGCGATTTTCCCTACCAGAGCAGCAACTTCGCGCGGATTCCCGCTGCTTTCAGCCGTTCTTCGAGAAAATTTCAGGACGTTTTCCAGCGGCTGCCGATAAGGGGAACCTTCACGAACCTTCATTTCGCCGAAGCCTTTTCCCCAAATCGGGGTTCCGTAAGCACCGGGCTCTACAATCACCACGTCGATGCCAAACGGCTTCAGCTCCAGCGAGAGGCTTTCCCCAAACCCTTCCAGCGCGAACTTGGAAGCGGCATAGGGACCATACCCGGGAAACCCGATCACGCCGCTGACGCTGCTGATCAGAATGATTTTGCCGTTCCCGGTTTTCCGCATCAGCGGAAGCGCAGCTTGGGTTACCTCTACCGTGCCGAAAAAGTTCACGTCAAACTGCTTGCGCCATGCCTCCATCGGCACTTCCTCCACGAAGCCGCCGACTGCCTCGCCCGCATTGTTGACAAGCAGGTCCAGACGCCCCCACCGCTTCCCGATTTCCAGCATCGCCTGCTGAATCTGCTCCGGCCGGCATATATCAAGGGCTACCCCATGGATCCCGGACTCCACGCCGGCTTCTCGGGCCATCTCCAGAAGCTGCGTCAGGCCTTCCGGCCTCCGCACTCCCGCAGCCACCCTATATCCTTGAGCGGCAAGCTCCAGACATATGAATTGACCGAACCCGCCGGATGCCCCCGTGACGAGCGCCGTTTTATCTTCCGTTTCCTTTCTGCCCATTTCTTTCCCTCCCTTCCCTTTTACTTACGCTTTAACGGAATCATCAAAAAAAGCACCCGCGGCATCCACCGAAAAGGCTGGGCCTATCGGAGCATGAAGCCGGGGTGCTGCCTTTAACGAACCTCGGACGGGCTTTTGCCCGTATATTGCTTGAACTGGCGGCTAAAAAAGAAGATATCGCGGTAACCCAGCGCATCCGCCACTTCCGTCACGTTCATGCCCTGATGCAGAAGCAGATGCTGGGCGCGCTCGATCCTCATTTTGATGATGTATGACTGCACCGGCATGCCGATCAGTTCCTTGAACTTGATTGAAAAATAACGCGGAGATAGCCCCGCTCTGGCCGCCAGGTCCTCGACTCGGTGCGGGATGCCCGGATGCAGGCGGACGTAGTTGGCGATTTCGTGAATCGCCTCCGTCAAATGGTTGCTCGCCTTCCTGACCGCAGGCGTGTCCTTATCGTCCCGGAGCAGATAAATCATGAGCTGCTTCAGGATCAACCGACCTTCCTCCTCCGCGCCGTAAGGACGGTCCAGGTAGAGGCGAACGTATCTCGCAAGCAAATATTCGAAATCGATCGTCTCGGTCAGCTTCCGGTAAGGAGCCGGCACTTCGCTGACGGGATCGGTAACATCAAAATGTATGTAGGTCAGAACAAGCGGCTTCTGCGGGTTGTGCGTCGCGCTTGTATAATCGCCAGGGTAGAACAGAAAACAGCTGCCTTTTTCGACCTCAAAGGGCTGATCGTTCAGCACCACGGTCCCTTCACCGCTCCATACATAAAACAGGTCATAATTTTGCATCGGTTTCTCCCGTTTTTGCCACTTCCATCCCGGCTCGCAGGCGATTTTGGCTAAAGCGGGCAAAATCACAAAAGAAGACGGCGATGCGTTCAGCATCACGTCATTCCCCCTTGTCTCTCCATAGTAATCTGTATCATACTATCCCATCATACTCTTTTTTCATATGTTTTGCATATCCTTCCATGCCCGTACCATCCGGTCGATACCTTCTATGATATCCGTTTCGTCCAAATGCGCAAATCCGAAACATGCCGCCGGCGGCCCCGGAGACAGCCGGTAAAGGGCCGCATCGCGGAAACTGACGCCTTTTTTACCGGCTGCCGTCTTGAACCTTTCATATTCCTCCGTCCCATGGATCCATTCCGCATACACGTGAAGCCCCGCATCGCCGGGCTGGAGGTTAAACAGATGGGAAGCTTTGGCCTCCATTTCCCTGCAAAAGGTCCGATGCCTCTCCCCGTACAAACGGGTCATCCGGCGAAGATGGCGTCCATAGCCGCCTTTCGAAATAAATCGGGCCAAGGCCCGCTGCTCAAGCAGCCCCGGCGATACCGGCTCATACAGCGCCTTGGCGGCTGCAGCCGGCTTCACCAGCGCTTCCGGAAGAACGGCATAACCGAGGCGAAGTCCCGGCAGCATCGTTTTGGAGAAGGAGCCGACATAGACGACCCGGCCTTCGTCATCAAGCGTTTTTAGCGGTTCCATCGGGCGCCCGCCCCACCGGAACTCGCTGTCATAATCATCCTCGATGATGACCGCTTGCCGGACCCGAGCCCATTCCAGCAGCTGCCTTCTGCGCTCAAGCGTCAGGACGGAGCCGGTCGGATATTGGCGGCTTGGGGTCACGAACAGGAGCTTGGCATTCCAATGGTCCGGTACAATCCCTTCACGGTCTACCTCTGCAGGAACTATTTTTCCGGCACAGGACAATACGGCCTTTCGAATCCCGTGATAGCAAGGGTTCTCAAGCACGACTGAATCTCCCGGATCGATCAGCAGCTGCGAGAGGAGCAGGATCCCCTGCATCGAGCCGCTGAACATGATAATATGCTCCGCTTCAGCCTGGATGCCGCGCGTAAATCTCAGGTGCCCCGCTATGGCGCGGCGGAGTTCTAGATATCCTGCCGCGGACAGCTTCTCAGGCTTTGGCTCCTTTGAGAAGCTTCCGGCATAATTCAGGCAGCTTCTCCATTCGGGGTACGGAAAGAAATCGGAAGCGATGCGGTCGCCGATAAAGGATATCCCTTGTCCATCCTCAACGGGCTGAAGAATGCCGCTTCGGTGATCCGCGGTAGAGATTCCCTCGATCAGCCGCCGTCCCCATGTCGACAGCACAGGATCGGGGGTCGAGCATGGACTTTCTCCCCGTACGCGGGCAGCCCCCCGTGCCACAAAGGTTCCGCTGCCGACCAGGGCCTGCACGTATCCTTCCGCTAGAAGCATGTCGTAGCTTTGCGCCGCCGAACCGCGCGACATGCCGTACAGCCTTGCCAGTTCCCTTGTAGCCGGAAGGCGTTCCCCTTCCTGCAGGCGGCCGTCAAGGATAGCATCCCGCAAAGCGTGATACAATGCCAAATATTTATAGGCATACCGCTCGAGATAAGATTCCATCGGGAGCCCGAACTCCATCATATCCTCCCCCTTCGCAAAAATGGACCATTTAAAATAATGTAAATTGGCCCTTTTTCCTTGTCAATATTCCGCTTATGATGGATGGCAACTCAGCAATCTTGAAAAGGGGCGAAAACGTATGCGCAGAAGTGAATTCAGTGTGGAAGACGAACAGGAGATCGGACGATTTTTGGGGGAAATGAGTTTCGGCTTTCTCGGTACCGTGGATGAAGAAGGCTTCCCGAGAGTTACGCCGATTAATTTTGTGTATATGGATGGTGCTTTTTATTTTCATGGCAGCCGTGCAGGCGAAAAAATGGAGCATTTGCAGCACCAGCCTCAGGTCTGCTTTACGGTAGCGGACGAATACGCGATCATTCCTTCCTACTTCAGCGATCCCTCCATGGCCTGCCCGGCAACCGCTTTTTTTAAAAGCGTCATGACACGGGGCAAAGCTGAAATCGTCCAAGATCTGCAGGAAAAAGCGCTTGCGCTCAGCGGTTTTATGTCCAAACTGCAGCCGGAGGGAGGATATGACCCGATTGATGCCGACGATCCGCGTTATATCCCTCAGTTGAAGGGCGTGTCGATTATCAAACTCATTCCTTCCCGAATGACAGCCAAGTTCAAATTCGGCCAAAACTTAAAAAAGAAACGGCTGGACGGCGTTCTGAACGGTCTCGAAAAACGCAACCATGACAGGGATTCCCAAACCCTTGAACATATTTGCAAATACCATCCATCCTCTTCTTAACCGAAGTGCATTTTCCGTGACGCTTTCACGGTGAAATGGTATAATGTTAGGCAATGAAAACGCAGATGAGAGATGTAGGCACCTAACCTTAACCAAAAGCATTCGGAAGGATGGAATCCACACATGAACCCTTTGGCTTCTCAATTGAACGAAGACATCAAGACTGGAAACCCGCACGTGTATGACATGCTGTCAAACCTCGGCAGGGAGATTTATTTCCCCAAGGAAGGCATCCTGAGCCAGTCCGCCGAAGCCGCGAGCCACGCGAAGAAATATAACGCCACGATCGGCATCGCCACGGAAGGCGGCATCCCGATGCATCTGGACGTCATCCAAGACAAATTGTCGGCCTACCAGCCGAAGGATCTGTACAGCTATGCGCCGCCTGCAGGAAAGCCTGAACTCCGCTCCGCCTGGCGCAGCAAAATGCTGCAGGAAAACCCTTCCCTGGAAGGCAAAAGCTTCAGCAATCCCGTGGCGACGAATGCCCTGACCCATGGCCTCAGCATTGTTGCGGACCTGTTTGTCGATGAAGGCGACGCCGTCGTTTACCCGGATAAAAACTGGGAAAACTACGAGCTCACTTTCGGTATCCGCCGCCATGGCGTGACGGTCAATTACCCGCTCTTTACGGACGATATGAAATTTAACGCCGCCGGCTTGCGCGAAGCGCTGTTGAGCCAGAAAGACAAGGGCAAGGCCGTCGTGCTGCTCAATTTTCCGAACAACCCAACGGGATATACGCCGGGAGCCGAAGAAGGCGAAGCCATCGTTGCCGCCATCAAGGAAGCCGCAGAAGCCGGCATCAACGTGGTTGCCGTCACGGATGACGCCTACTTCGGCCTGTTCTTCGAAGACTCGCTCAAGGAATCCCTGTTCGGGCGTCTGGCCGATCTCCATCCGCGCGTGCTTGCCGTTAAAATCGACGGCGCGACCAAAGAGGAATTCGTATGGGGCTTCCGCGTCGGCTTTATTACCTATGCTTCCGAGAACAAAGAGCTGCTGGCCGCTTTGGAGCAGAAAACATTGGGTATCATTCGGGCCACGATTTCAAGCGGCTCCCATCCTTCCCAGACGTTTGTGCTGGATGCGTTGAAATCTCCCGAGTTCGAGCAGCAGAAGTTGGAAAAATTCAACATTATGAAGGGCCGGGCCAACAAGGTCAAAGCTCTGCTGGACAGCGGAAAATACGCCGACGCATGGGAATACTATCCTTTCAACTCCGGCTATTTCATGTGCCTTAAGCTGAACGGCGTTTCAGCCGAGGCGCTTCGGACCCATCTGATCCACGAATACGGCGTCGGTACCATCGCGCTGGGAGAGCATGATCTGCGGATTGCCTTCTCCTGCATCGAAGAGGCGTATTTGGAAGATTTATTTGACCTGGTGTACAAAGCCGTTCAGGATCTGAAAAAGAACTGATTCGAAAAAATGCCGTTTTCTTGTTTTGCCGAATGAATGCTAAAAAAGGCAGGGAGTCTTCCCGCCTTTTTTTGTTTATGGGAATATACGTTGGCCCATATCCTTGGTTATTCAGCCATATAAAATACTCTTAACGCACAGCGAACCGAAAGGGGAATGGATCATGGAAGCAGTTGAAGAACCAAGATGTAGCGAGTATCGCGGTTATGGCGAGTACCGCGGTTATGGCGGGTATGGTGGTTATGGCGGTTATGGCAATTACGGGGGATATGGTCGTTACGGAAGCGTAGAAGCCATTCTGGTACTCTTTATTCTGCTCGTTATCATCACTCGTGCTTTCTGGGTGTAATGAAGGCTGCGATTTCAAAACGAACATTTCTCGTATTTTAAAAGGCCGAAGCAGCATGCCCCGGCCTCTTTTGCATTTTCATTTAAAGATCGTCCTCGTCTTCCCTTTTCCCCCGGCGAAGAGCCGCCATACGGAACAGAAATACAAGCAGAAGCCCTGCACATCCGGTGCCGAGCACCAACCCCGGCTTTGTTGAAATCGAGAACAACAGCGGAATCCACAGGAGAACTGCCCACAGCAGCTGGACTTGGAAGACCAGTTTCACTTCATTCTGTCGTCGCGTTCCTTCCGGAAGGGGATAAACATGAAGCCAAAACGATTCCCGATGCAGCTTTCTTAAAGACGACAGCTGCAGCCCCGCAATCATTAGGCATACGAGGTAAACCGCAGCGGATGCAAGGCTGTCCCGGGTCAGCCAGACAAGAAGCGCCCCCAGAACGCCCACCCTGAACAAAATGCCGAAGATATCGCTTCGGGCCAGGCTCTTCGCCAACAGAAAGCGATATGCCGTCTCCTTCCGCCACGGAATTCCGCTGCCCCAGCGTGACAGCCATTTGCGGGCATATACCCGCTGTTCCCGCTGAGGCACGTCGACGAACCAGCTCAGCACCATCATCACCCTTGCGGCCTGTCTTTTTTCAACCTGAATCAAGCGCTCCCAAGCGACGAAATGTTTGACCGGCACCCTTAGGGCCGCCCAATAAGTCAGATGGATGAGAGCGATAAATAGGAGACTGCCGAAGACCGGGGACCACAGCCAAGAAGCCAGCGACAGCGCGGTAACCGCCCAACGCAGGGCGCGGAAAGCTCCGGCGGCTGACCTGGAAACCATCAACTGCTCCTTCCAGCTGCCGTAGCTGGACGCGAGCTTTAGCACAATCAGGACCAGAACCGTAGGCAGCAGCAGCTTGGGTTCGGAATCGCTTCGTATGTACAACGGCCACAGGATGAGCAGGACAACGAGAAGCAGTGCTGTTTTATATACAACCCCGCTGACCCAGCCTTTAACGAAATACTGCTTCATTCTTGATTCCTGCGGCAACAAAAACACCGTATCGGCAGAACGCAGATAAGTCCGAACGCTGCTGTTGACGGCAAGCGGAAATAGGACGGCAAGCATAATCCAACGGATCGGCAGTCCTTGCGGCACATTTTGAACAATGGACGTGTACCATGCGGAAAAAGCGATCAGGACGAATAAAAATACGAAGGCAACGCCGCTTTGAATGACATAACCGAGATAGGGAAGGATCTCTCCCCAGAATTGCCCCCTTCTTTTGGCAAACAGCTCCTTCAGGTTCATCCGCCGTTCCCGCCTTGAATCAGGGCATAAAACAGCTCCTCAAGAGATTTATCCCGCTGGCCTGCCTGTTCGGCAATCTCAAGAAGCGTCCCCTGAGCCACGATTTTGCCTTGATGCAGCACAATGAACCGGTCGCAGTAGTTTTCAATCGTGGAAAGGATATGGGAACTGAGCAGGACGGAGGAGCCCGACGCTTTCAGTTCCAGCATAAAGTCTAGCAAAGAGCGGATTCCGAGCGGGTCGAGGCCCAGAAAAGGCTCGTCGATGATATACAGCGAAGGCCTTGCGACAAACGCGCACATAATCATGACCTTTTGCCTCATCCCTTTGGACAGGTGAGCCGAAAGACTGTCCATCTTGTCTTCCATACGAAACATCTTGGACAGCTGCGCTGCACGGGTCTCGTACTCTCCGCGCGGAACGTCATAGGACCTGGCTGTAAATTCCAGATGCTCTCTTACCGTCATCTCTTCATACAAAAGCGGCGACTCCGGGACGAATGCCAGAGCCCCATGATAAGCCTCCGCATCCTCGTTCCGGCTTTTCCCCTGAACCCGGACTTCGCCCTTCTGCGGATTCATCAGTCCCAGAATATGCTTCATCGTGGTGCT
The DNA here is from genome assembly GCF_000987955.1 of Paenibacillus sp. DMB20. Taxonomy (GTDB): domain Bacteria; phylum Bacillota; class Bacilli; order Paenibacillales; family Paenibacillaceae; genus Paenibacillus_AQ. The sequence continues at coordinate 89,824 of NZ_LAZU01000053.1, read as the reverse complement.
TTTACCCGCCCCGTTCAACCCGATCAGACCAACCATCTCGCCCGGCTGAACATGGAAGGATACATCATGCAGAACGGGACGGTTCAAACTATAGCCTCCGCTCAGATCCTGAACGGACAATACCGGAAATTCGTTCATTTCCTGTTCACCCCACACTACGGCAGCCTTACGCACGGTAAAACTGCCCGTTAATTAAATCCAGATGATCATAAATCTGCGGTTGTCCCGCAGTTCCTTGACCCATAGTCCCGGATGGTCCGGGGCTATTCATCTTTGGCCGGCTTGTTCTTCAGCCATTTCGGCGCTCCCTTGTTCTTCCGGTCCCGATGCCGTTCGCTCTGGCGAGGCTGCGGAGCCTTGCCGGAAGGCTTGCTTGCCTCTCCTTTTCCTTGCTTGCCTTGCTTTCGCGCCCCGTTGCGACCTGCCCCATTGCCGGTGGACTTATCCGAAGCGCCTCCCTGAAAGCGGCCTGAAATGGAAGCGGCCGGCCGCGGTACGCGAACCTTGCCTCCATACATCGCGCGCTCTTCAATGCTTATTCCAAGCTCGCGGTTGAATTTACGCATAATAAAGGTCTGCCGGTCCGTCACGAGGGAAACAACCATCCCCCTTTTGCCCATGCGTCCGGTCCGTCCGGCACGGTGGGTGTAATGCTCTGCATCGATCGGCGGGTCATGATTGATAACCATTCCGAGGCCTTCGATATCCAGGCCTCTAGCCGCCACGTCGCTCGCCACGAGCAGCCGGGTGCGGCCTTCCCGGAAAGCGTTCAAAACGCGGCTGCGTGTCATTTTGTCCGCGTCGCCGTAGAGGGCAGCGGCGCTCAGTCCCAAGAAGTTCAGCTTCGCCTCCACTTCCGCCAAATCCTCGGTCTGATTCACGAAAATGATGGCCCGGTCGGGATTATAGTGGCGGATGACCCGCCGGAGCATGTCGATCCGGTCACGCTCCTCGACCACAAAATAATAATGCTCCAGCGCGGATGGAGTTCTGCGCTCGGGATCAATGCCGATCTCGATCGGACGATCCATTTCCCGCTTCACGAGCTCCGCCGTTTCCCGACTGACGGTGGCCGACAGAAAAACAAGCTGCCGGTCGCGTTTCGCGCTTTTTAAAATTCGGTCCACGTCCCCTGCTCCGCCCAGGTTAAATACCTGATCGACCTCGTCCACCACGATGGTGCTGACTTCGTGCATCTTCAGCTTTTTGATTTCGATCAGTTCACGGACGCGTCCCGGCGTTCCCACAATCAGCTGCGGATGAAGCTTCAGCTTTTCCAGCTGCCGCTTCACGGCGGCGCCGCCTATAAGACCAAGCACGCCTATTCCCCGAGCTTCGCCGTATCGCTCGCTCTCCCGCACAATTTGAATCGCCAGTTCCTGAGTCGGTGCGAGTATCAGCTTCTGAACGTTTTTGCTTGCGGGATCAATGCCCTGAAGCACAGGCAAAAGATAGGCGAGCGTTTTGCCGGTCCCTGTCTGGGAGGTGGCCAGCACGTCGCTGCCCTCCAACACATGGGGGATCGCCTCGGCTTGTACCGGCGACGGCGTCTCTATTCCGAATTCGGCCAAACGGGCCGTCAAGTCCTCGGCAATGCCGAGTTGATTAAATGCAGTAAAAGTCATTCGTTTGTCCACCCTTTTTTCATCGAGTCTTGATCACTCTCGTCTCATTATATGCTAAAACGGAAGTTCCCACCAAATCAACCAGGTGAAAAGTCCGTGCGATGCTTCGTGGATAAGAAATCGATGAACTTTCTCAGAGGACAGACCGCATATTGCCGAAGTTTTTCTTGCGAGATAGAAGTTTATACCTTCTTATCTCTTAGACGAAAAAGCCGGCTCCTCTTAAGAGCCGGCCATCCATCAGACTGCACGAAACGATTTATTTCTGGTTCATCCACCGGTGAGAAATCCGGTCGGCCAAGCGCGGAAATAGCTGATACAGCCTGATGCCCGCAGCGGCCAGGCGAGGCAGATCGATTTCTTCCTTCCGCTTGTCGATCAGCTTTACAATGCGCCGGGCCACATACTCCGGCTTCATCATGAACCAGCTGACGTTTTTGACGTAGCCCCCCGACGGGTCAGCCAAATTGAAAAAAGGGGTATCGATCGGACCGGGATTAACCGCCGACACCGTGATTCCTGTTCCTCTGAGCTCCTGGCGCAGCGAGTTGGTCAGCCCAAGAACGGCATGCTTGGAGGCGGAGTAAGCGGTTGACTTAGCCGAGCCAATTTTCCCGGCCATGGAAGCGATATTGACGATTTGACCGCTGCCTCGCTCCAGCATTCCCGGAAGAACCGCCTGGGTACAGCGGACAATCCCCATGTAGTTCACGTCCATCATGTCCTCAAACTGCTCTTCCCGCGTATTCAGAAACGATTCGAATATGCCATACCCCGCGTTGTTCAGCAGCACGTCTACTTTGCCGTGCGTTTCGAGGATACGGTGAAAAAAGCCCTTGACCTGCTCCGGCTCCCGAACGTCCAATAGCGCAAGCTCATGGGCGCCTTTAAGCCTGCCGCCGACCTCGTTCAGCCGCTGCTCCGACCGGCCGGCAAGTACAACGTAGGCGCCCTGCTCCGACAGCATCTCCGCCGTCAATGCCCCTATTCCGCTGGATGCTCCCGTAACGACAATCACTTTCTGATCAAGCACGATTTCTTCTTCCTCCCCGCAGTCTGCCGGGAAGCTTGATGGCTCCCTTGAAGGACGGACCGCCGTGTTTCCTTTATTTTATGAAATCATGACCTGAATATCCAGTTCCCCGATTCCATCCATCAGCAGCGGGATGCTCAGCGCTTTTTTCGTTGAAAAATGGGTGACGTTCACGGATCTGATCACTTTTGGCGGTGTAATATCCACATGAACCCCTTGGTTGGACAAGATCATGCTTGCGTTGCCGCTAATCATATTGCCAAGCTCCGATATCGCGCTCTGGCCCATCTCGTCCATTTCGGTCAATACGTATCCCCCCATCATGACGGATACCATCCGCAGGGCAACCTGCTCATGAAGACCAAAAACAATGTCTCCGCTCATTTGGCCTGTCATGCCGATCAAAATCCATATATGGTCATCAATGCGCGTAATCTCCCTAACCCCGAGATTTCCCGTGGAAGGCGATACCTGCATCACCTGCTCGATGACATGCCGCGCGGACTCTAAAAAAGGATTGATAACCTCCGCTTTCATTCCGGATTGCCCCCTTTCACTAGGTTTTTGGTCAGGGTCCCAAAGTCCCGATATCAATTAAAAACATTATAATGGATACCCTGTAATAAATCATCATAAATTAACGAAAGAAGCTCTGTTTATAAGCCGGGCATTAATTTTCACCGAACATTCTGCTTCACGTTCACAGGCCTTTAGTCGTAGTTCTAATTTAGCGGTCTTTACTATTATCGGATTTTATCCCCCACATTTAATAATGAAATGAAAATTGATGACCTTATCCTGTTCGTCTGCAAACCGGGACCAAGAGCCACCGCATTGCCCCGTTTTGGATAATCACCTATAATTTAATCATTAGGCAATCACGTTTAAACGGCACGGAAAAATGAAATCATGACAAGGAGGACGGCCATGAACATCAGCCAACTGGAAACCCTCATCACCATTTCCAAAACGATGAGCTTTCGCAAAGCGGGGGAACTTCTCAATTTGACCCAGCCGGCCGTTTCGGCCCAGATCAAGAGCCTTGAAGATGAATTCAAGACCGTGCTCGTGGACCGCAGCCAGCCAGTAACGCTGACAGACAGGGGGCAGGTATTCGTCGAGCATGCCGAACAAATATTGCGGATCGTCGATGAATTGAAGCAGCGCCTGTCGGATCTGGATCAGACTCCCCAGGGACACATTCGGCTCGGAACTACCACGTCCATCGCGATTCAAATATTGCCCCGCGTACTGTCTTACTTTCAGGACCAGTTTCCCCATATCAAAACAACGATTCAATCCATGGCTTCCTCCCAAATCTATCACGGCGTGGAGAACAGCTTGATGGACATCGGAATCGGATACCTCATCGAGCGCAACCCGAACGTTAACTCTTCCATTTTATTTTATGACTCCTTTGAACTGGTCGTCTCTCCGGAGCACCCGCTGGCGAAGGTAAACAAAGCCGACATTGAGGTACTGGGCCAAACCCCGCTGATCCTTCTGACGCAGGATACGTTCGGGCGGAGATTTGCCGATGAAGTCATGAAAGCGCACGGTATTGAACCTCAGGTCGTCATGGAGCTTTCCAGCAGCGAGGAAATCAAGCGGATGGTGGAGATCAACCTCGGGGCGGGCATCATTTCGAAACAATCGGTTTCCAAGGAACTTCGAAACGGTACGCTGAAAATCGTCCCTCTTGCCGAGCTTGAGGTCAGCCACCCTGTCGGCGTGATCTATAAGAGCGGCCGTTATGTGAGCTCAGCCATGCGCCAGTTTCTGAGCGATTTGAAGGGGATGCCGGAAACCCAGTTTATTAGCAGCGAATAATCAAAAACGCGTTTATGGAGATAAAGGAGGACACCATGAAATTTGATTTGCACACTCATCATTTCCGCTGCGGCCATGCGGACGGAAACATCCGGGATTATGTGGAGGCCGCGATCAGCGCCGGGCTGCAGGTCATCGGGATCTCGGACCATACTCCTTACTTTGGAAGCCCGGAGGAGCAGCCGTTCCCTTATATCTACATGGGTAAAAGCGAAATCGTCAACTATGTGGAAGAGGTTCTTCAACTGAAAAAGGAATACGAGGGGAAAATCGACGTGCTCCTCGGCATCGAGTCGGACTTCTTCCCGAAGTACGCGGACATTTACCGGGACGCCCTGGCGCAATACCCTTTTGACTATATCATCGGCTCGGTCCACGAGGTAAACGGCGTAAGCATCTTTAATAAAAACCGCTGGAAAGGTTTATCCGAAAAAGAAAAAGTCGCTCAAAAGGAAGAATACTTCTCTTTGATCCGCCAATCCGCAAAAAGCGGCATGTTTCAGATCTTGGGACACATCGACGCCATGAAGGGAAACTATCCGTCCTTCACGGATATTTTGACGGAAGAGGCGCTGGAGGAGACGCTTAAAACCATCTCGGAATGCGGCATCGCCATCGAGATCAACACTTCCGGTAAAACCAAATTGTCCGGAGGCTGGTATCCCTCCAATGAAATTCTTGAGCGTGCCCTTTTCCATGGAGTTGAAGTGACGTTCGGTTCGGATGCGCATAAACCGTCGAGGGTGGGAGACGAATTTGAAGAGGTTTCCGCGGTTTTGAAGGAAATCGGTTTTAAAGAGTGGGTATATTTCAAACAAAAACAGAAGGTATCCGTTCCTCTCTAAGAGGATCGGAGCCTTTTTTTGGCTTAAAGCAAAAAAAGAGGACCCGGCAATCGGGTCCCAAACGCAGTATATATATTCTCAAAAGGGGGTCATGCAATAAGTTTAACCCGCCGCTGTTAGAGTTTGATAACAGGTATATTTCAATTGTGTAACAAAAGTACAAATTATGCAGTTTACTTTCGGAACTCTAGCTTCCATTTCCTCTTTGCCCGTTATAATCGCGTTGCTTTAAGGTTATGATACTCAGTTCAGGTTTGCATAAAAAACGAAACGGCAGACGGGTCATGCCGATCCCCCGGTTCACGTACAAAGGCATGCCGGATCGTCCGACTTCATAAAGTCCCTGAATATATGTTTTTGAGCCCGGCGGAGTGATGACTTCCCCGATTCCCGGCAGCCGGATCTGGCCTCCGTGACTATGGCCGGACAACTGCAGGTCAAACGGGTAATTTACGGCGATGTCGGCATAATCCGGCTCATGCACCAGCAGCACGGTGTACATATGCTCCGGGATTCCCTTCAAAGCCTTGTCCGGATCAGGCATCCCAAGCAGCCAATCATCCAAGCCTGCGACCGCGATCGTGTGCCCCTTCCGACTTAGTATGATATTTTCGTTCCTTAATACGGTAAATCCGGCTTTCTCCTGAAGCGATATCAGACGGGATACATCGTCGAAATCGTGGTTGCCTACGATAGAAACGGCGCCTAACGGGGCCTCCAAAGCCGATAACGGCTCGACCGCCGATTCCATGTCCGCTGCCGGGCCATCCACCATGTCACCCGTAAACGCAATCAAATCGGGACGCTCGGCATTAATGATACCCGTTATCCGTTTGGCATCCTCCGCTCCGGTATGAAAACCCAAATGAAGATCGCTGAAATGGGCGATTTTCATTCCGTCAAAGGCTTTAGGCAGGCGGTCTTGCCAAAGCGTAGTTCTTGTAATCTCCAGCTGCCTCGGCTCCAGAAAGGCTCCGTATCCCGCACAGGCGAGGCCGGTTCCGACCAAGGTTGAAACACCGAGCTTTAAAAAACGGCGGCGGGTCATGCGGTTTGCCTCTCCTTGGCGAACCTCTTCCTTCGGGCCGTCCGTCAGGAAGGAATCATTTTTCATTTTGGAACGGCCTCCTTTATAATATATGAAAGTGAGTGTTGTACTGCTGCCGCATGATAGGCAAGCAAGTACAGAGAGGAGTTCGCTATGATTGTTAACGATTCCGTAGAGGCTATAGTTTCGGGGCAGCGCCGTTTTTATGAAACGGGTGCCACAAAGGACGTTTCCTTCCGTGTCCGCGCGCTTTATAAACTGCGCGACGCTCTATTGGCGAAGGAAAAGGAAATCATCGATGCCCTGCGCAAGGATTTGAACAAAAGCGAACAGGAAGCTTTTTCGACCGAAATCGGTATCGTTTATAAAGAACTGGCCTATGTGATTAAACATATCCGTCGATGGGCCAGGCCAAAACGCGTAAAGACGGCGATCACCCATATCGGCAGCCGGGGAGAAATCCATCCCGAGCCTTACGGAACCGTTCTCGTTATCGCCCCCTGGAACTATCCCTGGCAGCTTGCCATGTCACCGCTTATCGGGGCGCTGGCCGCAGGCAATACGGTGATTATCAAACCCTCGGAATTGACGCCTGCCGTCTCTCGAGTGATCTCCGAACTGGTCAAGGAAACCTTTGAGCAAGAGCTTGCAGCCGTTATTGAAGGAGGGCCCGAAATCAGCACGCGCCTGATGGAGCAGCCATTGGACTATATCTTCTTCACGGGCAGCGTCCGGGTCGGGAAAATCGTCATGCAGGCTGCCGCCAAACGCCTCATCCCCGTTACGCTTGAGCTGGGCGGAAAAAGCCCGTGCATCGTGCATGATGACGCATCGCTCCGCCTTGCCGCCAAACGGATCGTATTCGGAAAATTCACCAACGCGGGCCAGACATGCATAGCCCCGGATTACCTGTTTGTTCAACGGAACGTTAAAGATAAGCTGGTCTCTTACATGGTCGAAGCCATCGCTGAATTTTACGGTCCCCATCCCCTCTCCAACCCGGATTACGGCCGGATTGTTTCCGAAAAGCACTTCAACCGTTTATCCGCTTTTTTAGGTAACGGGAATTTACGGCATGGAGGGCAAAACGACCCCGGAAAGCTTTTGATTGAACCGACGCTGCTCGACCAGGTTACCTGGGATATGCCGGTTATGGAGGAGGAAATATTCGGCCCGGTTTTGCCTATATTGACTTATGACCGTCTGGAAGAAGTGGTTTCCGCGGTTAATGACAAACCCAAACCGCTTGCCCTCTATTTGTTTACGCAAAGTACAGCCGCACAGGATCAAATTTTGAATAATATATCCTTTGGCGGCGGTTGTGTCAATGACACCTTAATGCATCTGGCTACCCCCCACCTTCCATTCGGAGGCGTAGGCGAAAGTGGGATGGGCTCCTACCACGGAGAATACAGCTTCCAGACTTTTTCGCATATGAAAAGCGTCCTGCGCCAGACCAACCGGTTCGATTTCAGCTTCCGCTATCCCGGCAAGGGCGGTCTTAAGCTGCTTCGCAAGCTGATGAAACCATAGCCTAAATTTCGCCCTTATGTATTCTCTTGCAAAAAGGGCGCGCGAAGCCTTTGCTCCGCACGCCCTTTTAATATTTTCGGCAAAAAATTGAGCCGCCCCCAGTCCTAAGCCCGTGAGCGGGAATCATTTTCGGAAGGCGATTTTCGCCCCTCCAGGTCCCTAGCCGACTCATGAAATGGCTCGCCATCCTCGAGCGGCAAACCCTGATCGTCGGGCCCCGGGCTGAAAATCTGCCTTAAGGTGCCCAGCATGGACAAGGCGTAAGCAACCGTAATAAAACTGAAGGCAATCTCCATTACCACGGTCAAGCGTGCCGTATTGTCCACGGCGGACACATCGCCGTATCCCACCGTCACAAAGGTAGCTACGCTGAAATACAGAAACGTAATAAACTGGCTCACCAGATCCTCTCCGATGTTCGTCCCCTCAAAAGACCCGCCGCCGAACAGCTTATAAATGGACATGTACACAATCGTAAAAAACAGAATACAGGCAAGAGCGGCCAGACTGATTCGGACCAGGGTGGTTTTTAAACGGACCTCCTTGCTGACGGACTCGGCAATTTTATTGAATATGTATAGGATGTAAAATATGACCGAGCCCAAAACAAACAGCAAAATAAGCGCCCTCATCCCGCCTTCGCCCGGCACGATACGTTTCAAATCGATCCATCCCAGCAGATCCTCGACCGATACAAGGACGTAGATGATCAAGGGGGCAAGAAGCACAGGCTTGCTTGACCATTTTTTCTCCGCGTTATAGAAAAAACAATAAGCAAGATCAATCCGGTTATATTGATGGCCCACATCCACCAGGACAAGATCATCCCTCCTATTATAAGATGTTCGAAGATCTTACTCCTTTATTACCCCTTTAGCCCCTTAAAGCCACAGGTTAATCCTCCCTAAGCTCTACGGTTCTTTTCCAGCCATTTTACGGCATAGTCCACCATCAGCCTCTGCCTTGCCAGGATGCATCGGCTGTTCCTGACGAAACCTCGGTTATATGCCGATGGACAATCGCGTTCAAAATCGGCTCCCATCCGTTCGAAATCATCCGAATCGATATTAATGTCGTTGTATGATTCCCAGACGGTAATGCCGCCTTCCCTCCGAACCGGTGCAGCAGCCGATCTTTTTTGTTTTCCCTTCCAGTCGGCACGGTATTCCGCCAGATGAAATGAAGTGTTCGTTGCATGCGTCGTTCCAAGCATCAGAACCCAAGTTTCCAGCTCATACATCCTGCCGAGCGGCGAAGGATCTCCCAAGCTGTCGGAAAGAGGATGTGAGCCCGTTATGAATTTAGCATTCCTGCCTTTTGCGGCAAAAGATACGTGCGGATGGCGGCTGCGGACAACTCCCTCCCCTTTGCGAAACGCTTCCGGAATGGCCCCCATTCCGGTCGTCACCGTCGAATCCGGGCTGTAGGGGGGCATGCAGTCACGGATGGTTTGCCACCATTTGGAATCGGCCGGCGGATTCATCCAGGTGGAAGGATCCGTCAAATCCGGGGATTGCGTTGGCATTACCAACGTGCCGTCCACCCCCAACAATTCTTCCAGTGCGAGAATCACAGATTCAGCGCCGCCCACAATCCATCCGCCTAAGCTTTTTAAGGAAGAATGGACGAGAAGCGTCGTACCCGGCTTTAAACCAAGCCGTGTCAAATCCTCAATTAAATCATTTATGGTAACCGGTTTTTCGGTAATCATGCCGTTCACTCCATTTCCGTTGCTCTTATTGAATGTTTCGAACTTGCCTTGCCGAAGTAAAAAAGGGCACCTGTCCGTTATTCCAACGGACAAGTGCCTCTATGCAAGGTTTTGCTTAAACCCCCAGCCATCGCTTAAACAAATGTTTGGTCGTATCTTTGTTCATCTCCGCAATGGACGTGGTAAGCGGAATGCCTTTTGGACAAGAGCGGACGCAGTTTTGCGAGTTGCCGCATCCCTCGATGCCTCCATCCTCCATCAGTGCTTCCAAACGCTCTTCCTTGTTCATCTCGCCCGTAGGGTGAGCATTAAAGAGACGTACCTGGGAGATAGCGGCCGGTCCGATAAAATCGGTTTTTTCGTTAACGTTCGGGCACGCTTCAAGACAGACGCCGCAGGTCATGCACTTGGACAGCTCGTAAGCCCATTGGCGTTTCTTCTCAGGCATGCGCGGACCCGGACCGAGATCGTACGTACCGTCGATCGGAATCCATGCCTTCACCCGTTTCAGGGCGTTAAACATCCGGCTGCGGTCGATAATCAGGTCCCTCACAACCGGGAAGGTCTTCATCGGCTGAATCCGGATCGGCTGTTCCAGCTTATCGATCAGGGCGGCACAGGCCTGGCGCGGCTTGCCGTTGATGACCATGGAGCAGGCGCCGCACACTTCTTCCAGACAGTTGGAGTCCCAGCAGACCGGAGCCGTCGTTTGGCCTTGGACGTTTTTCGGATTGCGCTGAATCTCCATCAGCGCACTGATCACGTTCATGCCGGGGCGGTACGGAACCTCGAATTCCTCGGTGTAGGATTTCGACTCCGGACTGTCCTGGCGGGTGATGATAAATTTTACGTTTTTTGAGGACGCTGTAGTTTGAGCCATGTCAAATCCCCCTTCCTTACTTATCTTTCGAATAGTCGCGAATACGCGGCTTAATCAAGGATACGTCCACTTCTTCGTACGAAATTTGAGGTCCGTCCGGTGTCCAGGCCGCCTTCGTTGTCTTCAGGAATTCCTCGTCGTTACGTTCCGGGAAGTCCGGCTTATAGTGGGCTCCGCGGCTTTCGTTGCGCAGCAGCGCCCCTAGCGTCATGGCCTCGGCCAGTTCCAGCATGTTCCACAACTGCCTCGTAAACGCCGCGCCCTGGTTGCTCCAGCGGGAGGTGTCCGTCATGTTGATTTTCTTGTAGCGCTGTTTCAGTTCTTTGATCTTGCCGATGGTCGCTTCCAACTTGTCGTTGTAGCGGACCACCGTCATGTTGTTGGTCATCCATTCGCCCAGCTCTTTATGAATCACATAGGCATTCTCGGTGCCCTGCATGTTCAACAGGTTATCAAACTTCGTTTGATGCTCTTTCACCGAACGGTCGAATACCGTAGAGGAAACGTCCTGCGACGACTTTTTCAAGCCCTTCACATATTCAATCGCTTTCGGGCCGGCCACCATTCCGCCGTAGATGGCGGATACGAGCGAGTTTGCTCCCAGACGGTTGGCGCCGTGATATTGGTATTCGCATTCCCCTGCCGCAAACAGGCCGGGAATGTTGGTCATCTGGTTGTAGTCCACCCACATGCCGCCCATCGAATAGTGGACAGCCGGGAAGATTTTCATTGGAATTTTACGAGGATCGTCGCCCATGAACTTCTCGTAAATTTCGATAATGCCGCCGAGCTTGACGTCAAGCTCTTTCGGATCTTTATGCGAAAGGTCGAGATAAACCATGTTCTCGCCGTTGATGCCCAGTCCCATATCCACGCAGACATGGAAAATTTCACGGGTAGCGATATCCCGCGGCACCAGATTACCGTAGGCCGGATACTTCTCCTCAAGGAAGTACCAAGGCTTGCCGTCTTTGTACGTCCAGATCCGGCCGCCCTCGCCGCGCGCGGATTCGGACATCAGGCGCAGCTTGTCATCCCCCGGAATGGCCGTCGGGTGAATCTGGATAAATTCGCCGTTGGCATAATGCACGCCTTGCTGGTATACGGCGCTGGCCGCCGTACCGGTGTTGATGACGGAGTTCGTCGTTTTGCCGAAAATAATGCCAGGGCCTCCGCTAGCCAGAATGACCGCGTCGCCCCGGAATGCCCGGATTTCCATCGAACGAAGGTCCTGCGCATTGATGCCGCGGCATACCCCCTCGTCGTCGATGACCGCATTCAGAAACTCCCAGTTTTCGTATTTCGTAACGAGACCCGCGGTTTCCCAGCGGCGCACCTGCTCGTCAAGCGCATACAGCAGCTGCTGGCCCGTCGTGGCACCCGCATAAGCGGTACGGTGATGCTTCGTGCCCCCGAACCGCCGGAAGTCCAGCAGTCCTTCCGGAGTCCGGTTAAACATAACGCCCATCCGGTCCATCAAATGAATAATGCCCGGAGCGGCTTCGCACATCGCTTTAACAGGTGGCTGGTTCGCCAGAAAGTCGCCGCCGTAAACGGTATCGTCGAAATGCTCCCAAGGAGAGTCACCTTCGCCCTTTGTATTAACGGCTCCGTTAATGCCGCCCTGCGCGCACACCGAGTGGGAACGTTTTACCGGTACCAGCGAGAATAAATGAACGTGAGCTCCGGCTTCGGCCGCTTTGATGGTCGCCATCAAGCCGGCCAGGCCGCCGCCCACAACAATAATGTTAGATGCCATTTCGTTTCACTCTCCTTAGACAAAGACTGATTTGCACATATCAACAACCGCCGCAGCCGCCTGGAATTCGGAATTCCGGAAAGCGGTCAGCGCCAGCACGAACATGACGCCCATGATTACGAACAAGCCCATGCAAATATAGGACGAAACGCGCTGCGCACGCGGTCCCACTGTAATCCCCCAGCTTACCAGGAACGCCCACAGGCCGTTGGCAAAATGGAAGGAAGCCGAAATGACCCCGATAACATATAGTACGAAAATAACCGGGTTGCTGACGATATCATGCATTACGCTGGCTACTTCCTCATGCGACACACGGCCGAGGGCAATTTGAAACCGCGTTTCATAAACATGCCAGATCACGAACACAAACGTAATCACGCCGGTAACCCGCTGGAGCGTAAACCGGATATTGCGGGGATAATTGTAGTTGCCGATGTTCGAATTTGCTTGGTAGGCAATGTACAGGCCGTATACGCCGTGGTACAACAGCGGCAGCCAAATAAAGAACAGCTCCAGAAAAAATACGAGCGGCAATTTGTTGATAAACAGGACGGCATCGGTAAAACCTTCCTTGCCACTCTCGAAAGCTGTGTAGTTCGTCAGCATGTGCTCGATCAGGAAAAATCCAAGCGGTATGACGCCGAGCAAAGAATGCAGCTTTCTGGAATAGTACCCTTTCATCAGTGACGTTCCCCTTTCCAATGTACAGCGTTTTCATTAAGTTTCATCTTAAATCATTACACTTAAACCATCTAGGACTAAAACCGCACACAACGACAAAATGCCTCTGATTTCGCGCATTGTGTGAACATCCTGTGTCACATTTCATGTTACTCCTTTTTTTCTTATAAGGGAATTGCAATATAATTATTAATCGTTATAATTTATACGCATAACAAATTCATCATAAAGGAGATGATCCCGTTGTTTGAAGAATTGGACGTTTTCGCTGTCGTTGTGGAGCAGTCCAGCCTGAATAAAGCTTCCAAGCTCTTGAACCTTTCGCAGCCAGCCCTCTCCCGCAAAATCGCCAAACTGGAAGACGAGCTTGGCGTTCAGTTGTTCAACCGCCGCGGAAAACGGTTGGAGCTGACTTCCATCGGCCAGCTTGCCTATACCTATGCCCTGGAACAGCGGCAAAACCAGCTGCGGTTCATGCAAACGCTGGCTCATTACCGGGAGGAGGAGCAAATCACCATCACGCTGGGAGCCAGCCTGACCACGCTCCAAACCACCCTCCCCCCGCTGGTCAACGCCTTCATGGAAAGACACCCTTCGGCCGAAATCAAGCTGATCACGGGGAAGACCCATGAAATCGTATCCTCCGTCCGGGATAAACGCGCGGATGTCGGCATCGTCGCTTCATCCATTAACCAGCCCGGCTTAAACTGCATTCCGCTGTTTGACGATCATCTGGAGCTTGTGCTTCCGGCGGGACATCCGCTCTCGGAGCTCCAGGAGGTCGGAATCGAGCACCTTCAAGGATTGCCCATGATTATTTTTCCACGGGAACGTGGTACCGGAAGCTGACGGACGATTTGTTCCACCGCTGGGGCATCATGCCGGATATCCGGATGGAGATCGACTCCTTCGAAGCCATCGTAAGGCTCATTCCGACGTGCAAAGCCGCCTCCCTGTTACCGAAATCCTATCTCCGGCCGCAGCTTCTCTCGGATAACGGCCTTGTGGATGTTCATATCCCGGCGCTGATTGAAACCCGGCGGACGACCAGCCTCATCTATGGCAAAACCTCCGAGCTCAGCAGTGCGGCCAGCCGCTGGATCGACGAGACCGAAGGACTGTTCCGGCGCCGGCAGGAAGAAAAAAAGCAGACAACCTGACCCCATGCCGGCGTCAGGCTGTTTGCTTTCAATGACTATTTTAATGAACGTATATCGAAATATTCCAATGAAGCCGGTCTTGGAGCAGCCCAAGTTTATGAATTGACGACCTCGCCCTCAAAACGGTCGATGTTTTCTTTCGATCCGATAACCACCATGATATCTCCCGCCCTCAGCACGTCCATGGCTGTCGGAGCAACGATGATGCCCTGGCGCTGGTTCAGCGCCACTACGCTGATGCCGTACCGCACACGCGTGTTCAGCTCGCTCAACGTTTTTCCGTCCATGCAGTCCGTTACGGTCATCTCCACGATCCGGTAATCTTTCGACAGCTCGATATAATCGAGCAGGTTAGGCGTCACGAGTTGATGAGCCACGCGGACTCCCATATCCCTCTCCGGAAAAATAACCCGGTCCACGCCCAATTTTTCCAACGCCCGTCCGTGCAGCACCGAAATCGCTTTGGCCACGACCGTGCCCACGCCCAGTTCCTTAAGCTGGATCGCAGCCAAAATACTCGTCTGTATCTCGTCCCCAATCGCGACGATCCCGCAATCAAAGTTACGAATGCCAAGCGATTTCAGCACCTCTTCATCCGTCGCATCCGCCACGACGGTATGCGTAAGGAAATCGCTCATATCCTCTACTACTTCTTCATCCCGGTCAATGCCGAGAACCTCGTAACCCAGTTCCATCAGTTCCAGGGCAAGGCTTGCGCCGAAGCGCCCCAGTCCGATTACCGCAAACTGCTTTGGTTTCATGTTCTAAGTCAATCTCCTTATCCAATAATCATTTTACCTTCAGGGTGACGATACAATTCCTTACCCTTTTTAGGCCCCAGTGCGTATGCCAACGTCAGCGGGCCGAGCCGCCCCGCGAACATGGTAAGAGAGATCAGCAGCTTGCCGAAGAGCGACAACTCCGGGGTGAGTCCCATCGACAGCCCCACCGTACCGAACGCCGACGTCGTTTCGAATAAGATCGACAGGAAACTGCTGTCCTCCGTCGTGGAAAGTATCATCGACACGGCAATAACCAGGAACAGCGCAAGCAGCGTAATGGTCAGCGCCTTGAAAATCCGTTCCATGGCCAAACGGTAACGGAACAATACGATGTCGTCCCGGCCGCGGATCATCGCAATAACCGCACCGATCATGATCGTAAACGTCGTTGTTTTGATTCCGCCCCCGGTCGATCCCGGCGAAGCGCCGATAAACATCAGGATGACGATGAAAAACTGGGTCGCCTGCCGCAGGCTCCAATGTCGAGCGTATTGGCGCCTGCCGTTCTCGGCGTAACCGACTGGAAGAAGGAGCCAATATTTTTCCGCCCCAGTTCAAAGAACCAAGAGTCTTGGGATTCGTGAATTCAAATATAAAAATAACGATGGCGCCGATCAGTATAAGCGCGCATGTCATGGAAAGAACGACTTTCGAATGCAGCGACAGCTTGCGGTTTTTCTTGTAGTCCACGATGTCCGCCATGACGATGAAGCCGATCCCGCCGGAGATGATCAGAAACATCGCCACGAAGTTTACAAGCGGATCGTCTACGAACCTGGTTAAACTGCTGAACTCGCCAAACAGGTCGAATCCCGCATTGTTAAACATGGATACCGAATGAAAAACGCCAAAATACATAGCTTTTCCAAATGGCATTTCAAACGCCCAGCGTAATGTTAGGAGGACCATCGCGCTCGCTTCGATAATCAAGGAATACAGCAGGACTCTCCTTATCAGCCGGACGATGCCTTCCATTGATGACTGGTTCATGGCTTCCTGCAGGACCAAACGGTCTTTCAACGAAATACGGCGCTTAAGAACGAGTGCAAACAGCGTAGCCATGGTCATAAAACCCAATCCGCCAATCTGTATCAGGCAAATGATGACGACCTGACCAAAGGTGGTGAAGAAGGTTCCCGTGTCCACGACAACCAACCCGGTTACGCAGGTTGCGGAGGTGGCCGTAAACAGAGCGTCCATAAAGTTCAGCGGCTCTCCTGTCGTGTTCGCAATGGGGAGCATCAGCAGCATCGTGCCGATCATAATAATCGTTCCGAACCCCATCACAAGAATCTGTGGCGGCGAAAAGCGAAGCCATTTTAATTTGGAAATCAACATCTTCACCTCTTTAAAAAGTCAAAAGAAAAAAGCACTGGAAATCCAATGCCTGACGGTTGGGTTCCTGTGTTACAGCCTACGAGGTTAGCTGACGGATTCGGGCATATCACAGGTTGCCCTATTCGCTGCCTTGCATAAGCGAAATTCACCCCAATTAAATGGTTCCCCCGTTTTCATTACGAAATTCGGCCTGTTTATTCAATTCATTAAACATGATGTGATTATAACGCAATCGCTCGACGAACCCAAAACCGTTTTTAGCTTCAAAATCTTTAAAAAAGAACCAAATTGGGTATATTCGAGAAGAGCAGCATGGGCTTTTCTGAGCTTTTCGAAAGCTTTCCTTCATTTTCATCGTATTTTTCATGATTTTGAACGGGATAAGAAGATTGACGATATCATATTGTGTTATATTGGCTTTATGTCTTGTAGTTATGACTTACCCAATCAACCGGCAATATGTTATGGTCCTTCGAAACGGCTACGAAAAATAAATGATTAAGGAGGATTGACATGAATAAAACGGGACAGCCCCTCAAACTCGAGCCCAACTTCAAACCTTTGGTCATACTGGCAGTCATCGGGCTGGTACTGTTTCTGATCTTCCAAGTCTTCCCCAGCACATCTTCAAGGACGCTGGAAACGGGAAAAACGCCTGAAATGATCAGCAAACCGGAAGCGGCAAAGGCTGCGGAACGCTTCGTACGGGAGCAAATGCAGATGGCTCCGGCTCCGGAAGAAACGCCGCCGCTTGTTACATATCAATCCCGTTCCGACGTGTACGGGTATTTATCCAAAGAAAACAAGCTCGACGAATATAATAAAAAATATGAAAGCAAATACCCTTACGATGTTTACAGGGTACGATTCGAGGAGCCGGACGGCACAGCGCTTAACGTGGACGTCCATATGCAAAACGGCGGCATTGCCGGCTTCTCTTACGACCTGGAAGGATCCCGTTACAAGGGGGCCATGCTGCAGGGTGAAGGAGTACGCAGGGAAATGCTCCTGATCATCGAGGGCGATTTGTCGCTTGCGGAGAAGCAGGCTTTGGCCGAGCCTTGGGTACAAAGAGCGGGGTACGATTCCTCCAGGTTGGAGCTGTTGACCCGGGAAGGAGAACCCGGGCTGCAATACCGTGACCCTGCGGCAAAGGTTGGCGATGCGGTTCTTCAGCTCGGTTTTACTTTCGAGAACGGCCAGCTTCGTTCTTACGAACCGGCTTTCTCTGTCCCGAAAACCCACAGCGCATACGTAGAGAAGCAGACGCTGAACGCCACGCTGCTTACCATTTTGGGCTACGGACTGTTTACGCTCGTGCTTGGTGTCCTGGCGATCATATACAGCGTGAAGACCAAAGCACATACATCCTTCAAACGCGGCATTTTTCTTGCAAGTCTTCTGTTCGTGATCCAGATGCTGAACACTTACAACCTAATCCCATTTTTCAAAGCGGAAGGCATGTCCGCGTCGGGCATCAGTGGAATCATGATATTTTATGCCGGGTACTCCCTTATCTTTTCGGCCCTGCTCTATTTCTCCCTCGTTGGAGGAAACGGGCTATGGCGGAAGGAAAACGGTCTTAATCCATGGCCGCAGGCCAAAGATCCGGGTTATGGACCGTATGTGCTGCAAAGCATGAAGGTCGGTTATGTATGGGCTCTTATCCTGCTTGGGGTACAGTCGATCATCTTTGTCGGACTAAGCCTTACGCTGCACACCTGGTCCACAACGGATGCCAGCCAGTCTCCGTATAATATGCTTTATCCTTGGCTGTTCCCGCTTATGGCCTGGTTTGCGGGCATTTCGGAAGAAGCCGTGTACCGGTTATTCGGGATTAAAATGGTCAAAAAAATCGTCCGCAACACGTTTGCCGCCAGCCTGATCACCTCGATCATCTGGGCGCTGGGGCATACGCTTTATCCGATTTATCCCGTCATCTCAAGACCGATTGAGCTTGTCATCATCGGCCTGCTGTTCAGCTTTGTTTTTTTGCGGTACGGTTATCTTTCCGCGGTGTTTGCCCATGTGGTGTTCAACAGCATCCTGATGGGCTTCAGCCTTATGATGATGAACGACACGGCCAACCTGCTGTTCGGCATCTTCTACATCATTCTGCCGGCGATCGTAGGGTATGCCATATATAAATTCAATCCGGGCCCGCCGACAAAAGAAACGGCTTATCCGTCCATTTAGGACGGTAAGCCGTTTTTCTTTTGGTTACACGTTATGATTGTTCAGGATCATTCAAAGCTCTCAATATTTCATTCGCAAGTTTTTCGCCGATGGACAGGGCCCGAAAATCTTCGACGCTCGCTTCCTTTATTTTCTTTACCGAACCAAAATGCTTGAGCAGCAGCTTCCGCCGCTTCTCCCCGATGCCCGGAATCGAATCCAGCTTGGAGGTTACCATCGATTTCCCGCGCTGTTCGCGATGGAACGATATCGCAAAGCGGTGGACCTCGTCCTGTATCCGCTGCAGCAGGTAGAACTCCTGGCTGTCGCGCGGCAGCGACACCGGCTCCGGCGGATCCCCCACCATGAGCTGGGCCGTTTTGTGCTTGGCATCCTTCACCAATCCGCAAACCGGAATAAATAAGCCGAGCTCGTTCTCCAATACGTCCACTGCCGCGGATATCTGCCCTTTTCCGCCATCGACCACGATCAGGTCGGGCATCGGCAGGTTTTCCTTCAGCACGCGCTCATACCGGCGGCGCACAACCTCCCGCATCGTCTCGTAATCGTCCGGGCCCTGAACGGAACGGATTTTGTACTTGCGGTACTCCTTCTTGGCAGGTTTGCCATCGATAAACACGACCATCGCCGATACCGGGTTCGTTCCCTGAATGTTCGAGTTATCGAATGCCTCGATCCGGTGCAGCACGTCAAGTCCGATCACTTCGCCCAAGTTGGCCGCAGCGATCGTTGTCCGCTCCTCGTCCCGTTCGATCAGCCGAAATTTCTCGTCCAGCGAAACCTTCGCGTTTTGCGAGGCCATACCGACCATCTGACGCTTCAGGCCGCGCTGGGGTACATGGACCTTCACGCCGATCCATTCCTGCAGGGCTTCCGCTCCGCCGGCCGCATCGACCGCCCCTGCCCTCACGCCGTGTTCCTGCTCGGTGGAAACTTCGTCAGCCGCCGCCGCTTGCTTGGTCTCCGCAGCGTCAGCCTCGTCCGCTTCCGTCATCCTGATCTCGTCGGCTTCATCAACGGCTCCGGCCACTTGGGCAGGTTCTGAACCGCTTGCCGAATCCGCTGCGGACGCCGTTTGCTCTTGTGCTTCATCGTCAACGGCTGGCGCCGGCAGCAGGATCTCTTGAGGCAGTGCCGGATTGTCGCTGTAATACTGGGTGACAAACGACATAAAATCGCTGTAGGCATCTCCGTAATACGGAAACACGGAAGCATTGCGCTGGACCATTTTCCCTTGGCGCATATACAAAATCTGCACGCACATCCAGCCCTTATCGACCGCATAACCGAATACGTCCCGATCCCTGGAATCAGCCGTCGTAATTTTCTGCTTTTCCATGATGGCATCGATATGCCTAATCTGGTCGCGAAGTTCCTTTGCCCGCTCAAAGTACAAATCTTCAGCAGCTTCTTCCATTTTGCGGTGGAGTTCTTTTTTGACCTCTTCATGGCCGCCGCTTAGAAACGATTGGATTTCCTTAGTAATTTCCTCGTAAGCCGTCTGCGGAATTTCCTTCACGCAGGGAGCCATGCACTGGCCCATATGATAATAGAGGCATACATCCTTAGGCATGACATCGCACTTGCGAAGCGGATACATGCGGTCCAGAAGCTTCTTCGTCTGATGGGCGGCGTACGCGTTCGGATAAGGACCGAAATATTTGGCTTTATCTTTAAGCACCTTCCGTGTCACTTCAAGACGGGGATGCGCTTCATTCGTAATTTTCAAATATGGATACGTTTTATCGTCCTTGAGCAATACATTGTAACGCGGTTGATGCGTTTTGATCAGGTTGCACTCCAAAATGAGCGCTTCCATGTTGCTCCCTGTGACGATGTATTCAAAATCGCGGATTTCAGAAACGAGACGCTGGGTTTTGCCGTCATGGCTTCCCGTGAAATAGGAACGCACCCGGTTCTTAAGAACCTTGGCCTTGCCTACATAAATGATTTTGCCTTCCCCGTTCTTCATCAGGTAACAACCCGGCAAATCGGGCAGCAGGGCAAGCTTGTTGCGGATATTTTCCATCGCCTTCTCCTGTTCCTGCAGCTTCTGCGCGAAATCTTCCATCCTTCTCCTCCTCTCTCGGGGGAACTGGTTACCGACGCAACCGCACAAAGCGCCTCCGGCACGAAAACCGAAGGCGCTGTATGGGACACGACATCCTATAATAAAGATGCTTACTGATGTTTTGCGATAATGCCTTTCAGGGCTTCTTTGGAGTTGAGGCCCACAACTTTATCGACAGGCTGGCCGTCTTTAAAGAAGATCATCGTCGGGATGCTCATCACGCCAAAGCGGGATGCGGATTCGGGATTCTCATCCACGTTTACCTTTGCGATTTTCACGTCATCGCCGAGCTCTTGGGACAATTCATCCAAAATCGGAGCAAGCATTTTACAAGGACCGCACCAAGGCGCCCAGAAGTCAACTAAAACCGTTCCTTGACCTTCCACTTCGGTGGAAAAGGTTTGATCGGATACATTCACGATAGCCATGAGTTTTCTCCTCCTTACAGGAATGTCACATATATGTGCCTAAACTATTATGTCTAAGCTGACCACCATAGTATACCACATCCGTAAGCTTAAAGTGAAATAGTACATGCCTTTGGTTTGGCCCTCCCAACCATTCTTTACAAATGAATTGCCTATTGGGTATACTACAAGTAACAAACCGGGCGATCTTGTCAATGAACAGGATCACACGGAAGTTTGAGGAGGCAGCATCATGGATGTTAACGTGCACGCGGCAGATCCTCGGGAGCATATCAATGAAGAACCGCGCAATGACTTTTTCGATACGACGTTTGGCTTTCTGGGCATGTTCGGCTTCATGTTCGTCATCTTCTTCGCATTGGTCATTGTTAAGTTCATCATAAGCTAATGCTCCTATGAGCACGCAGAAAGAAGCGGTGCCTATCCTGTTCAAAGGACGGCACCGCTTCTTTATTTTGAGCAACCGGCCTGCGGCCGGTTGTTTTTTATTATTTTATTGCGAATCGAAATCCCTATACTTTTCCGCGCTGATTTTCGCCAAACAGCTGGACAACGTCCACGAACGGAGATATCCGGTTCATCAGGCGCTGCCCTTTGTGGTTTTCCTCGCCATCCTTGCTCGTAAAGCTCAAATGTTTCTCCAAATGGTCAAGATGATAGTTAGATGTGTAAAACGTCGGCTTCCGGTTCATGCGGTAATTGAGAATAGAGCCAAGCACATGGTCGCGTACCCACGGATTCAGATTTTCCGCCCCGATATCGTCAAAAATGAGCAGGTCGCACTGCTTCATGGTTTCTACCGTATCCTTCAGCTTGGCACCGTCCTGCATCATCACCTTCAAATCCTCCACAAAGTCCGGCATATACACGATGACGCCGGTGTAGCCGTCTTTCGCAAGCTCATGCAGGAGGTAGCACATCAGGAAGGTTTTCCCCGTCCCGAATGATCCCGTCAAATACAGCCCCCGCGGGGACAAACCGTTCTCCTTCGTATCCCGGATGTATCGGAAAACCTGGTGCACGGCCGGGGCGCGGCGCAGGTCTTTAGCCATAATCTCCACTTCGTCATAACCTTCATTCAACGCCCGTTCATCCACGTAAAAGCTGCGAACCCGCTTCCGTATTTGGTCTTCGTTGATTTTGGCGATTTGGAGGGAACAAGGCGCTTTGCGCTCGTATATTTCCGGAGAGCCGTTCACGCGCTGCACTTCCAGCTTGCTGTAATGGCCTTGAAAATCATTCGGGCACCGCTCAAGTCCGGGACAGTGTTCACAGTTCGAATGATCGCCGACGTATTGGTAAAGACGGCTCAAGTTCGTCTTCAGTACCCGTTCATCCAGCTCCGGATGCTCCGCCCTTAAGCTGCGGATTAAAGGATGCTGCAGCAAATTCTCCGCAATCTCATCCGAACGACGGCGGAAGGCCGGACTTTTCATGTTTTCCAGCACTTCACCAAGAGATTCCATGGGCCCACCTTCCTTTCTTAAGAGCGTCTCGTCTCCTTACACGCCTCTCTTTTTGCTTGCCTGCATCTCGGCAGCCAGCCTCATCATTCTTCGAACTCCTCTTCCGTAACGGTCTCGCCTTGGGCGGACTCCTGCGCCACCGGAATGTCCGGCTTCACCTTTCCGCCCTTGGCGTATGTACGCGTGCGCGAAGCGGCTGTGGCCTGCCTGCCTTTCGTTTTGGCCTGATCGCGGATATACTGGACGGCTTTCTCGTAACTGTCAACCTGCTTCAGCAGCATATTGGAAGCAATGGCCTCTACAAAATTGCGGTTGATCCGCTGATCTCCTCCCGATGCGATTAACGACATCAGGTAATGAATCAACACATTGATCACTTCGCCCGGAAGCTTGTAGCTTAGATCGATTTTTTCAAACATATCCATGAAGTGCGCGGGCACCGTGCCGGGAAAGAACGTCTGAAGCAGCTTCGTATACGGCTCGTTCCGGAGCATCATATTATATTGGTGAATATCGCACTTGGACTGGAACTGGGCAGGGACCTCCACGTAATACTCCATCTGAACGGCATGTTCCTCGGCAGGCTCGGCGGACTCTCCGTTTAGTTCCTGATGAAGGGCCACCACTTTCCCGGCCGTAATCTGCCTCTTCTCCTGAAGCTTCATGCCCTGCCGGAAATGAAGGCTCGCCTTATGCTGGAGATCATCCAGCATCACCTCGCCCTGACCGGAGAAAATACCGTCCTCATCAAGCAGGCGGCATATATCCTGGACGCTCAGATCGTACTTGCGCACCACGTAATTCACAATTCCCATCTGTTCATGGTCATACCTCAAGCGCTCCACGAACACCCGGTTTTTGGACTCGCGCGGAAATCTCAAAATAATGTCGGCATAATTCAGCCCATCCCCCTGAGGCATAACCGGTACGGCCTGTTTCCGCGGGGTTTCCACTTCGGTCAGCGCCTGCTCCAGCTCATAATCGATCACGTGGGTATTCAGCTCAAAAATATCGTAGAACGGAACCGATATATTCTCTTTGTTGAGCGATATTCCCGACCATTCCTGGGGCTCCTTGCTCCACAATTGCTCACGAAGAGCCAGTACGGCGAATTTGCCGACCTTGTCGCGGAGCAGGAGCGTGAGATGCTGGGTATTGAAAAAATCCGATGGAGAAAGCGGAGGCTGAAGCTCATATTCATACACATAGTCATCCGTCTCCAGGACATACATGCGGCTCGTTTGAAGCAGCCCGACGGCCTCCAGCTTCGAGGTCTGTTCGATCAGGTATCGGCGCCCTTTTTCACTGGGTTCAAGCCCCAGCGTTAAGAACAATCGGCGCTGCTGGTCGATATTCGAGTAGCCGACCTTCTCACCCGGCACATGCATGGCGAGAAGCCGGTACAAACTGACCGCAAAAGCGCCAACCATCGGTTGATATATGGAAATGAGCATTTTTTCGTCCAAGCCGCTCAGGCAGAAGTCGCGGTATACGCAGTAACGGTGGTTTTCGGTAAAATGCAAAAAATTAGTCATGCGCATGTTGATAGCTCCTTCCCTGTCGTCCGAGCAGAAACGGCTCCGTCGTCCTTTGAAGCGGACGATGGCGTTTCTGCGACAAATACAAGCCAGTGTAATTAAAAACTTACACTTTTATATATTCTAAAAAATAGACTGCCTCTATTCTATCATAAAAAGAAGACCGCAAATCTGTTAAATCCCTCTATTTTTATGGAAACGGGCGATGAATTTTTTTCAAAAAAGCAACAAAAACGACTCGCCCGTTCAGGGAGAGCCGCCGATGTTTTACATCATGCATGAAGCACTTTTTGAACAACCTCTTCATAATAAAAGTTCAAAAAGTCAGGTTTTCAGCACCAAGAAGGTTGAATAAAGCTAGGGACTGAGAAGCGGAGCGTAGGGTAACCCTACGTGAGCATCGAAAGGCCCGGCTGAATTCAAGATTCGATGTCGATTCCACTTGCCTGGATTTTCTTCGTGATCAAAAGATGACTTTTTCAACAACCTTTAAAACATTTTAAAGCCTTTGATGCGCAGCGTTTTGATGGTCCACCCGCTCAAGAACGCCCCTGCAAGGCCGGCCAAACCTGTCAGATAATCCACCAGCTGGAATGAACCCAAGTGCGCCAAAAGCGTCATTTGATCGCGGTTCCACAAGCTGTAGACGACAACCGGCAAAATCACGATGACGAACAGGTAGCAGGGAAACCAAGTCGTTTTCATCAGCATGTTCAATATAAATCCGATGCCGAACATCATAACAAAAAATAATATCATCAGCACAACCACGGGAATAAACTGCAGCATTGTAGCCATTCACCTCTTCTTCATCACCGCCGCTGCCGGCAGCTTCCTCTATGACTATGAAGAAGAGCACATGCGAACGGGCTAGTAGATAGTTTACTAAAAAAAATGTCACATATCAACGAACATTCCGTGAATAGATTGTGTCGGCGTTTGCCCTAAGCCCCCCGGTTCGCTACAATGAAGGGTAGATATAAGCAAGCGGTTCATCCGTTTGAAATTAGCGCATAATACAATTGATTTGGGAGTGATCATATGAACGAAGCCGCCATGACGCTGGAAGGCTGGTATGCACTGCATGATTTCCGTTCGATCAACTGGCCGGCCTGGAAAGCTGCGGATGACGAAGAGCGCGCCGTCGCGTTGGACGAGCTGAACGAGTTCCTCGAAGAGTGGAACCGGGTGGAGGAATCCAAACAAGGAAGCACGGCGATCTACACCATCGTGGGTCAAAAAGCGGATATTGTATTCATGCATCTGCGGGAAACCCTTGAAGAGTTGAACGCCATCGAAAACGCCTTTAACAAAACGACGTTTGCCAAGTATACAACCAAAGCGTATTCCTATGTCAGCATCGTTGAATTGAGCAATTATTTGGCCGGCTCCTCCGGCGGCGACCCGATGGAGAACCCGCATGTGATCGCGCGTCTGAAGCCGCAGCTGCCGAAATCCAAGCACATCTGCTTCTATCCGATGAACAAAAAGCGCGATCTCACGGACAACTGGTACATGCTCAGCATGGAAGACCGCCGTACCATGATGCACAGCCATGGCATGATCGGACGCGGTTACGCGGGCAAGGTCAAGCAGATCATTACGGGCTCGGTCGGCTTTGACGATTGGGAATGGGGCGTCACGCTCTTCTCGGATGATGCGCTTCATTTCAAAAAGCTCGTGTACGAAATGCGGTTTGACGAAGTCAGCGCGCGCTTCGGCGAGTTCGGGCCTTTCTATGTCGGCAACCTGCTGGAGCCTGAGGCTTTCACGTTGCTGATGAAAGTATAAAATCCGTATCCTGCTATAAGTGCAAAACGATAAAGCACCTCCGAACAGATATATTTTTTTCTGCTCAAGGTGCTTTTTTGTGTGGCTTGTATTAGAGTATCCCAAAATGAAATTATTGGATATGTTACGAATAAATGATAATTTGAACGACAGTATCTCTCCCCATGCATCATTTGAATTTGCTGAAGGGGCAAATAATTATGTAATTGCATTTCCATCCAAACCCTAAACTGAACAGAGCAGCTTCAAGCATACCCATCCGTGCCCTTTTGCGGTGTTGCCCAGCGTCAATTCTCCGCGATGATGACGCGCCACGCTGCTGGCAAAGGTAAGGCCAATCCCCACATGCCCGTTCAACGTGCGGCTCTCATTATCGGTATAAAACAGCTCCGTTGCATGCTTTAAAGACTTGTCCGTAAATCCCGGCCCCTCATCCTCCACGGCAATGGTAAGGTAAGGTTCCTCCCATCGGCAAATGATGCGTACGGTTCCATTTTCGGGGGTACGTTCCACGGCATTATCAATAATGTTGCTAATTGCGCGCTGTACTTCCTGCACCAAGATATAAAGCGATGGGATATCGCTATCCGCACCAAAGTCCAGCGCCACTCCGCAAACATGACAAATCTCTTCCGCATTCTTCCGAACCCCGTCCACAAAACGGTTTCCGTCCACCCCTTCTTTTTCATTCAAAACGCTGCCCTCGGGGTGCGATAACTGTTTGAGTGCATTTACGTAGTTCTGTGCCGATTGCACATTGCGCAAAATAGCGTTCAGGCAATGCTGTTGTTCTCGGGTAAGATTGGATTCTTCAAGCAGCTGCGCATTGCCGTCAATGACGGTGAGCGGGGTCTTTAGATCATGCGCAAGCGCAGTGATTTGCGCGGCACGGCTGTGCTCCATGTTCCATTGGTCCAGCAATGACTGCTTTAGCGTGGACCTGAGATGGTCCATGGAACTCAATACCGCGTCATATTCCCGGATACCGGAGGTCATGAACGAGCTTTCAAGATCGCCGGCAGCCATCTGCTTGGCAGCTTCCTCCAGCGGCGCAATGCAACGTTTAAATACACGGACATAATGCCGGGTAACGACAATGAATACAATCAGAATGAGTAAAATAAGGCTGAGCGTATTGAGCGTTTGGAACTCCGGCAGTATTTTTCTCAGCGTCTCGGACGCGTATGGCATCTGAAACCGATACTGCAGGACGCAAGTTTTGCCGTCCAGCTTTGTCGCTGCATGATAGCGGAAGATTCCATTCTCACCGGTCAATGCATAATGCTTTGCATCTTCCAGGCCGCCACTGTTACCGGCAAGGGAAGTTTCGATCAATGTCCCATCGCTTGCAAACAACGCGTAATCGGATAACGGCGGCACCAGCGTCTTATCAAATACGCCCTTTTCCTGCAGCCGTACAAGGGCTTGCTGGGCTTGGCGTTCAGCCGTGTTAGCGGGTAAAACAAATCCGTTCTTTATGGAGACGGTTATCGCGCCCCACCATAAACCCACAAATACCGCGGAAAGCCCTCCGCAGATCAGCACATACCGCAACAGTAAGGATAACAGGCCTATTCCTTTTCGCTTTTCCATTTATATCCGATTCCCCAAACGGTTTCTATCGGTACCCCGTCAAACACGGCCAGCTTGCTGCGCAAATTTTTGACATGCTCCGTGATCGCGGCGGTATCCGAATCGCTGCCGCATCCGAAAACGGCCTCCAACAGCTGTTCCCGGGAGTATACAAATCCGGCGTGACGCGCAAGCGTTTCGCAAATCGCATATTCGCTTTTGGTTAAGGGGACTTGCTCGTTGCCGCAAAAAAGCATTTTACCCGCCAAATCAAAGCTGAACGCCCCGCGATACATTCGCCGAACGGGTGCGCGCTGCTCCCGCCGTAAATGGGCAGCAATGCGCGCCCGCAGCTGGGCAAGGTTGAACGGCTTGGTGATGTAATCGTCTCCGCCGATGGATAACCCGTTTAAAACATCGTCATTCCCGTTCTTGGCCGTCAGAAATAAGATGGGACAATCCGTTTGCGAACGAATGCGGCTGCAAATGGAAAACCCGTCTTCGTGCGGAAGCATAATGTCGAGAAGTATGAGATCCGCGCTTTGGCATAACGGAATGCTCAGATCGGAAGCACTGCGTGCGATCGTAACCTTGTGATGGTCCTTTTCCAGCGCCATTTTCAATAAACTGCAAATATCTTCGGTATCATCAACGACTATAATGTGCGCCAAAGGTTCACACCTCTCTTAATGTAATAAATGATACAATCCCCACGACAGGGCAAACAGCACATACACGTGCGCCGGGTAAAACCAGTAAAAGAAATGTTTGGAGCCTTTGCCTCGCTTGCCGTTATACAACAGCATAAAAATTCCCGCAAATGCCCCCATCCACTCAAACGCTTCAGTGAAGAACTGGGACAGCTTAATATCAGGTACTGCCAGGCTCACGAATCCGACATGTAACAAGATAGCGGCAGCAAAATATCCAACAGCCTGCAGCTTGCGGTTGTTTCGCAGCAGATACAGCAGGATGCCAAGCAGGATGTAGATGGTGCCGCCGTCAAGAATAGCCGTATGCATCGGCAACACCGTGTAGTGCACAAGCCCTGCCCACTGGCCAAGTGACGGGATAACCCCCACGAGCTGCATAACGATGAAAGGCCACGCCAGCGGAATAACCACAGCGGCGAGCCCTTTTAACCAATCCTTTTGGCTGAGCCAATGAATCCCCTGCAGAATAACAATAAGAATGCTGAAGTTTGCAAAAATCTGATTTTGCGGAAAAAAGCCGTCAGGACGCGCCAATCCAAAGATCATCATGCTATATTGCACAAGACCCATTGCGATTGTAATAGCATAGATGCGCAGAAAATATTTTTTGCGGTTCCGTGTATGGATAAAGCCTTCTACCAAACAGAACAAAAACAGCGGCGCCGGAAGCCGGCCCAGCATGGAAAACCATATAGGGATGCTCCCTGTAAATCCAAAGAAATAATGAATGTGGTCCAGTACCATGAGCACGAGTGCTATGCGCTTCAGGTCAAAGCCGCTGAGCCCCTTTTTTTCTATTGTCGTTTCCATTCTTGATACACTCCTTTTATATGCTTGTCTTGAGCGTAGCAAGAGAATATAAGGATTTTATAAGGGGTTCGCAAAAAACATCCACGCACAGGCGATATTAGGAAGCCGCATCTTTCGAAGCTTATACCTTCTTATCTCTTCAAAAAAAGGTATGCTCCCCCGCAGGAACATACCTCTCCTCTATCGTTTAATTGTCGTCTTCTTCCTCATCCGGGCGGAGGGATTCCAAATACTCTGCAGTGGCCCTGTCGCGGGCTCTGCTCTTCTCCTTTAACCGCTCAATCGCGGGTAAAATCAACAGATCCACCTCTTGCTGGATGGTATAGGCCAGATCATACCGTTCCTGGGATTCCAGATAGGAGCCCACATCCATTAGGGCGTTATACCGGTCCAATTCATGACGCGTCAGCAAACCTCGCACTTGAACACTGCAGTGTCTCATTTACAGAAACCTTCCCTTTTTCAGGACGAGCGGAATTCCCCCGATAATAAAGAGGTATCGCAGGTCGACCAGTTTTTTTAGCTGCGCCGCTTTCCAGCCCTGATACTTCTTATCGCCGACAACCGCGATGCCTTCGCCTTTGCCGAGGGAGGCAACGGTCCCCTTATTATGGAACTCGAATGCTTTCAATTCTTTCCCGCGGATGGCGGAAACGATATTCTGCGCACAGCAGACGCCCTGCTGCATGGCAATCTGTGCCGTAGGCGGATACGGACGCTCTCCATTAAAAATCAGCGAGTTGTCGCCGATAATATAAATGTTCTCATAACCTGGAGCACGGAGGTACTCATCCACCTTGACTCGGCCCCGCATCGTTTCGAAGCCGGCGGCTTCGATCAGCCGGTTGCCGCGGATGCCCCCGGTCCATACGACCGTAGCCGAACGGATTTCCTCGCCCGTGCTGAGAACAACCCCGTTTGGCGTGCATTCCTTGATTGCGGTGCCCAATTTGAAAGTAACGCCTTTCTTTTTCAGCACTTCCATCGCATAGTCCACAAGTTCAGGGGCAAATCCCGGAAGGGCAGACGGCGCCGCTTCGATATTATAAATATTGACGAGGGTCGGATCGACGTCGTATTCCTTGCAGAGCTTCGGAATACGGTCGGCTAGCTCGGCCACAAACTCGATTCCGCTGAATCCGGCGCCGCCTACCACGAAATTAATCCGTTCTTGAGGTCTGCGTTCGTTCTTGTACAATGCGAACTGGTACTCGATATGCGAACGGATCAGCCGGACCGAGTTAATGCTGCGGATCGACATGGCGTATTCGGCAAGCCCCGGAATGCCGAAGGTTTCAGGTTCGCCGCCCAGGCCGATCACCAGGTAATCGTAAGACAAGGTTCCGTCCTCCAGAATAACCTTTTTGTCGTGGAGACGGATCTCCTGCACGGAAGACTTTACCAGATCGATTTTGAACTCGTCGATCAGCTTGGATATGGACACCCTCGTATTTTCGATACTATCCGTTCCCGCTGCAGGCATATGCAGATGGGTCGTAATGTAATGATAGTCGTGTCGGTTTACCAGCGTAACGTCAGCTTCGTTATAATTCAATTCTTTCTGCAGCCGCTGCGCTGTCAGTATGCCACCGTAACCCGCTCCAAGGATTACGATTTTGGGTATGCTGCTCATTCTCCTGCTCCTCCCGGCGTTCTCTCTATCTATTGTATGGTTTAAAATGTTAAATTTTTGTGAATATGACCCCAAAAAAAGAGAAGAGCCCTTTTCAAGAGCCCGCTAAGGTTGGTACCTGATGCTTGCTTCCCTGTAAAATCAAAGACGCCAGATGGATGAACATGCTGCCGTCCGATGCGTAAAAATGTCGATAAATGCAGTCTAAGCGCAAGTTATCACGTTAATCATATGCATAAATGGAGCAAAGATCAAGGGGTAATTTTGCTTGACGAACATACCCATTTATCCTGATTCCGGCAGCGTCAAGACAAGAAAGCGCAACCATTGCGAACATGGGTATTTTGAAGGAATCCGCGGCTTTCCTTCCCAAGTTTAGAAGATTATAATAGTAAAGGATTCATTGAATCAGGATAGGACTTAGGTAGTCCGATTCGATATATTATTTGAAGACGGAGGTGCTTACCCTATGACATCTTTGCCGCAGGAACAAATGACCGATTTGCTCATTATCGGTGGCGGCCCCGCGGGCATGTTCGCCGCTTTTTACGGCGGCATGCGCCAGGCCTCGGTCAAGCTGATCGAGAGCATGCCTCAGCTCGGAGGA
This sequence comes from Paenibacillus sp. DMB20, assembly GCF_000987955.1. Classification (GTDB taxonomy): domain Bacteria; phylum Bacillota; class Bacilli; order Paenibacillales; family Paenibacillaceae; genus Paenibacillus_AQ. Next base: position 58,771 of record NZ_LAZU01000053.1, on the reverse strand, counting down.
CAATTAGCCGCGCTGTATCCGGAAAAATATATATATGACGTAGCCGGGTTTCCGAAAGTGACCGCCCAGGAACTCGTCAACAATCTGTCCAAGCAGATGGATCTGTTCGATACTGACATCCGGCTGGATGAGAAGGTTCAATCCGTCGAGAAGCTGGACGAAAGGCACTTCGTGGTAAAAACGGACAAGGATGAGCACCATGCCAAGGCCGTTATTATTACAGCGGGTGTCGGAGCCTTTGAGCCGCGCCGCTTGGAAGTCGAAAATGCCGATAAGTTCGAAGGAACAAACCTTCATTATTTCGTCAACGACCTTAGCCGTTTTCAAGGCAAAAAGGTGCTGATCAGCGGCGGCGGGGATTCCGCGGTTGACTGGGCTCTCATGCTGGAGCCGATCGCGGAGCAGGTTACGCTTGTTCACCGCCGCGACAAGTTCCGTGCGCATGAGCATAGTGTCGAGAAACTGTTCGCGTCGAAGGTTCATATCGTTACCCCGACCGAAATCACTGCGCTGCAAGGAGAGGAACGAATCGGCAAGGTAACGCTCACCCATATCAAGACAAAAGAAGAGCAGGAGATTGAAGTGGACGATGTGATCGTAAACTTTGGCTTTATCTCGTCACTTGGTCCGATTAACGAATGGGGCATCGCGATCGAGAACAACTCCATCGTGGTCGACTCCCGAATGGAAACAAGCATTCCGGGCATTTTTGCCGCAGGCGACATTACGACATACCCGGGCAAGGTCAAACTTATTGCCGTCGGATTCGGCGAAGCGCCGACAGCCGTAAACAATGCCAAGGTTTATTTTGATCCGGAAGCCCGCCTGGCTCCGGGACACAGCAGCAATATGAAGCTTTAATCCAAGGTTTGTTGATCGCTATCCACAAAAAAGGTATCTTCCATTTCCGCAGCAGGATCATACTGCGGATGGAAGATACCTTTTCTATTGGTTGCACGACATTCATATGTAAGCTCCAGGTTTATGATCATGTCGTTTTGCTGATATCTTTATATGCAAGTGGAGCTAGTGCAGGATACTGATGGAATCGGTGTCCAGGTTCCGCTTATGAATTTCGGCCAGCAGCAGAGTGATAAACTCTCGTTCCAGTTTTAATTCAACCGCCATATGATAGGAATCCAGTAGCATCTCATCCGTCAACATAGCCATCACGCTCACACCCCTTCCTCATTTTTCCTGATTTCATCATAGCAAACATCAAATGTCAGAACAACTGTTCCCTTATCCACAAGCACATGTGGAAATCCTGTGTATAATTTGTTGGTAAGTGTCAAAAATATTGCTCTATCAACGTGGATTATGGGGATAAATGTTATACACAGGATATTGGGCAAATCTATTATAAAAAAAATTAATCACCATTGGTAGGAATAGAAACTATGATATATATCGGCTAATCTCATTTTATTTTTCATTACCCTTCCACTAATTCATACAAACACCGATAATGGAGGCTTAAGGATGTTAACTCGGACGGGTATTCACCTCTAAAATCCATATATTCCCTTCCCGGTCCAATCCGTAATCAAACCCCAATTGGCCGATTCCCGGAAATTTGGATTCAAGCACGGCAATGCAGTTCCGGGTCAGCTGCCTCATTTCTTTACGCTTCTCCACGGAATCGATGTGCGGCAGCGACATCCGTAAGGCCGGCCTGCAACGGAGCAGCGTTCCGCCTTTGCAAAGATTGGTTACGAACAGGCCCGGTCTGGCAAGCCTTCCAACCATAGCCCGGAACTGCCAGACTCCCCGTTCTTTGACAACCTTTACGCGGTAATCCAAAGGGCGGCCGTTAATCCTTGCCAGATGGATTCCTTGCTGAATCAAATATCTCCGTCTCAGCTTCAGGCCTGCCAAAACCCGAAGCAAGGCCGGGAATGTTTCGACATGTTTTGTTCGTCCTTTATGACTCACCTGGTAGCCGGTATCGACCGTTTCAATGCGGATCACGCCACTCCCGCCGGTACCAACAACCGGTTTGATGACGACCATGCCGTGTTCCGAGAGCATCGACATCAGATCGTCCCCTCCGTAAGCTCCCGTCGCCGGAATATAGGGGGTAATCTGAGGATCGGTCAGCAGCGCTTCCGTTTTCAGCCACTTGCTGGCCAGCTGTCTTCCCGCCATGCTGCTACGCCTCCTTTAACTCGTGACATATGTTATAGTACTCCATGCCGGCCGATTCCTCTTGTATGATTGTCCGTATAAGCTCGCCTATTCACGAGCAAAATGCCGCCATATATAGGCGCCCAGGTTGTCCCTTTCCAAAGTTTTCGATCTGTCGTATAGTAGGAATTAGTTCATCAACCCGCCGCAATTGGTGATTGCGTGTTTAAAATAAGGAGGCTTTTTTTGTCTTGGAAGCTCTATTTAAGGCATTGTATTGGATTGGCATGATCGGGATGTCCGCGTCGCTGGCAGCCATCACGGTTTTCATTTTTGCGATCGGATTTAAATTCATTAAAGACAAACGCCGGGGTCTAGGCGCCGGTTGCATCGCTTTTTCCATCGTCGCCGGATGCATGGTCGTATTTATGCTGAATCAAAAGTTTTTCTTCCCTTCTTAAGCGGGGCTGCACGGCCCATCCGAGCGGACCAAAAAAGGGCGCCTTAAGATCCGCAAAGATCCGGGGTACCCTTTTTGGGCTTATATAGGGATTGCTCAACCTCACTTTCAAAGCCGTCGCAATCAAAGGCATTTTGATCAGAACTATCACCTCTTTAAACTTCAATGATTACAGCCGGAACACACTTCAACTCATATCCCCGTCATTTCCTCGACTTCAAATCCCCCATGATGTGATCTGACCAGATACAGCTCATCAAACCCTTCACTGTATGAAGGAGTCTGTAATTTTTTCAACGTACTTTTGATTCCCACTTCGGCAACCTTTTCTTTTCCTATTCTTTTTTCATTTCTTTTATGGGATAAATCATAATCTGGCTTAAAGTAGTAACCAACAACTTTAAATTTATGTTTCTTTGCAATATCGATATATTTTTGTCGGTCCACAATCGTTGGATTCGTATTGTCAATTACAAATGCCTGTCTAGTCTTAATCGATGCTTCAATAAAAACATTCTCGCGATTCCTAGTCCTTAGCATATCAAGATTGATTCTAACGTGGCTTTGGAAAAACTTTTCCTTGTAGAAAGTCGACTTTCCGGATGCTTGAATCCCAACGAAAATGACGCATTCCATAATTATTCATCCTTTGATAAATAAACGTATTGGTTTATGTACTCTCTATCCTGACTAAAGATCGGTGTATTAAGGTCAACTTCCCACTTACTCCTTATCGCTTCTCCTTTTGCATAATATTGCTTGGTGATACATACTCCGCGTTTTTGCCAAATAGGCAGGTCATTCCAGTTTATGCCTTTCTCCATGAATAACTTGTCCTGAAGCTTTTTCCCATTCAAACCCTGAAGTTCTTTATGCGGAAAGTTTGCCTGAGCAACCATCGAAATGCTGTTTTTGGTTGCATCCTGCTGTCTCCAAAGAAAATAATTCGTTGCTTCATCATGAGGCAATACCCAGGCTCTACTATCAAATGTAGCAAGTGGTTTATCGGGATAGGTTTCTCTCATCATTTCATTGAACTTAGCAGTGGCCATTGAAGCAGACACTGAAACCATCTTTTGGAGATTATTTTCAAACCAGGACTGTGTTGTTAACTTATCATAATTGGTAAGCAGAATAGATATTTCGTCACTTTGGTGGTATATCAACTTACAGCCCATAATATTCTGTGCCAAATACTTGCACGTCTCCCAAAACGCTTGGGTTAATGATTCATCAAACGGTTTTTTCATTCCACGAGTATAGGTGTGAAAATGAGAGCCGTCTATTCGGATAATGACTGGAAGCCTTTGAGGAAGCGTTTGTCTAAAAACATTCTCATAACCCTTCATTCGATTTCCAAAATCGTCTTTCTTCATTTTTTTCTCCTTTGATTTTCTTTGACAATTATTAATTTTGTAGATTGCACCCTCTGCACGGTTGATTCCCCACAGAAACTCCCCGTTGCTTATTATTAAGCATAAAAAAACCTTCTAAACATGCGTATTTAACAACACACTCGTTTAGAAGGTTATAATCCGCAACCCACAATCACCGTTTTTAGGGGTGTTTAGTATCAAACGATAGTTGGGGATTGTTCATACTACCTTTTCAATTAATATCCATATCCCATTATCAGCAAGGCTCTTCGCTAGGCTTGCCCGCATCCTTCGCCGTGCGGAAAGATGATCCGCAGCCGCACGTTACCGTGGCGTTCGGGTTATGGATGGTGAACCCTCCGGTCATGCCGGACTCTTCAAAATCGATCTCCAGGCCATTCAGATATTTCATGCTGTCTTTATCGACAACCACCTTCAGATCGGCAACGTTCATATATACGTCATTTTCCGTTTCGTCGTCATCAAAGCCCATGGCATAAGAAAAGCCGCTGCATCCGCCGGCTGTGACACCCAAACGAAGGAACATATCCGGTGTTTCCTGTTCAGCCAGCATATCCTTCAAACGCTCCGCTGCTGTTTCACTGATTGTAATCATAGGTCACCCTCCTTTTCGTTCAATTCTTAGTATACTCTACATGGTTTCAACCCTCAAGCGGCCTGAATCCCCAACCGTCTCTCCCGGAGCTTTTCCTTTTCCGTCTGTTTGTGTTGCTACCCCGGTAGGTCAGGTTTATAATAGGGAAGGAACTGAAGAGGTCAAGTGTTGGATTTCCGTCACATCCTGCAACCTAAACCGCCTCTGGATGTGACCGAGTCCATAGTTGTATATTTTTTCACAAAATCAGTTAAATATAACCGCTTGCCTCAATCAATATAAGTTTTGGGAGGCGCTTATGCGCCGAACGGACATTTTATGCACTGCCCTTTACGTGATCCGTGGAGGGGATGTGCTTGAAGGAGGAAGATTTATGCCCACCCTTGTAAGCCCTTCACTCGACAAGAAGATGGCTGAGATTGTAGAGAAAGTCCGGAACGGTATTCGGCTGGACTTGGAAGACGGTGTATATTTATACCAAACCGACGACCTTCTAACCCTTGGGCAGCTTGCCAATGAAGCCAACCTGCGCAAGAACGGGAACAAGGTTTATTTTATTGAAAACATGAGTTTATATTTTACGAACGTGTGCGAATCCCGCTGTGCCTTTTGCAATTTCCGCAAAGACCAGGGGGAGGAAGGCTCGTACACCCTATCCGGTCAGGAAATGATTGAATACGTGGAACAGCACTTTCATCCGGGAATCCGGGAATTTCATATCGTCGGCGGACATAACAACCATGTTCCGTTTCAATACTATGTCGATTCCCTGAAGGCGCTCAACGAGCGTTTTCCTGATGTGACCCTGAAAGCTTATACTGCGGCGGAAATCGAATTTTTCACGCGAATCAGCGGACTGAGCATAAAGGAAGTGCTCCAAGAGCTTCAAAAAGCCGGATTGAAATCGCTGACCGGCGGCGGCGCGGAAATTCTGTCCGATCAATACCGCCAGAAAATGAAGGTGGATAAAGCGAATGTCGACCAGTACCTGGAGGTACACCGCACCGCCCACCAGCTCGGGATGAGAACCCACACAACCATGCTGTACGGTTCCATCGAGAGCCACGAGGACCGGATCCGACATATGATCCAAATCCGGGATCTTCAGGATGAAACGAAAGGCTTTATGGTATTCATTCCGCTGTCCATGCAGCCGAAGAACAAAAATGCGGGCATCATGCGGCGCAATTCGGCTTACGAGGACTTAAAAACGATTGCCATCAGCCGACTTATGCTCGATAACATTGATCACGTGAAAGCGTATTTCATTAATATCGGTCCTCAGTTGACCCAAGTGGCCCTCAGCTTCGGGGCATCGGACGTCCACGGTACCATTCTCAAGGAACGGATCAGCCATGCTGCTGGAGCCTTGACGCCGGAAGGCTTGACCCGGAAAGAACTCGTATGGCTCATTCAGGGCGCCGGCCGGATACCGGTGGAGCGGGATACGTTCTATAACGAAATCAAAGTGTACGAATAACAGCAGACGGAAAGTTCCAATTAAAGGATAACGGTTAAAGAGATAATATAAGTTTGTGTAACTCTTTGAACATCATCTGAACTACTCCACTTTCTTATCTCTTCAAGAAAGGAAGACGTATATGAAAAAGCTCGTCATTCTCGGCGGAGGCTACGGCGGTCTTGCCTTAATTCAGGAATTATTCAGCAGTTATCTTCCCCATGATTTGGAAGTGGTGCTCATTGATCGCATGCCTTACCAAGGGTTAAAAACGGAATATTACGCTTTGGCTGCCGGAACGGTTGCCGATACCGAGCTCCGCGTGAAATTCCCGGAATACGATAAGTTGAGCATCCATTACGGGGAAGTGACCTCCGTGGATCTGGAGTCAAAGCTCGTGCATCTGGAGAATGATGACCCCATTGCGTACGATCAGTTGGCCATCGCACTCGGCTGCACCGACAGGTACCACGGCGTTCCGGGTGCTGAAGAATTCACCTGCAGCTTGCAGTCCTTTTCCGGGGCAAGAGAAACTTATTTGCGTCTGAACAATCTAAAACCTTACGGTCGGGTTCATATTGTCGGGGGCGGGTTGAGCGGCATCGAGCTCGCTGCGGATTTGCGGGAAAGCCGGCCAGACCTGAACATTGCCATCCTCGACCGGGGAGCGCGCGTCCTTTCTTCCTTTCCGAACCGGCTGTCGGCCTACATTCAGCGGTGGTTTGAAGAAAATAACGTCGACATTCTGAGCGGAGTATCGGTTGCAAGAGTGGAACGGGATGCCGTATACAATATGGAACAAGCCATTCCGACGGATATGACCGTATGGACAGCCGGCATTCAGCCGGTTTCCGTTGTGCAAAATTTGGATCTTCCCAAAGACCGCAGCGGACGCGTTCTCCTCAACGAGCTGTATCAGGTGCCATCGTATCCGGAGGTCTACGTCATCGGCGACTGTGCAAGCCTTCCGTTCGTGCCGAGCGCGCAGGCGGCCGGAGCACAGGCCGAACAGATCGGCCATGTGCTCAAAGCGCTGTGGAAAGAAGAAACCCCTAAAGTGCATCCGCTCAAGCTTAAGGGAACGCTCGGATCGCTCGGCAAACGGGCCGGCTTCGGTCTTATGGGCAATACCTCCGTTATCGGGCGCGTGCCGAGATTGCTGAAGAGCGGCGTGCTATGGAAGTCCAAGCGCCATTTCTAGAAAGGCCTCATAGCTGCTCCAGTTCTTTTATTTTGCGTAGTACCGCTGCATAAAGCTCCTCCGCCGTCGGGGCCTCGACCATCTCGTCGTTCACGAGAGCGAACGGCGCCAGATAGCACTGTCCGCAGTTCGTGAGGCAGCCGTATTCAATGATCTCGCAATCGGAATGTTCCTCAAGCGGTTTTAAAGCTTTGTCCGTTCCGAAATGTGCATTGCCCGCACAAAATTCGATGATGGGTCGCATGTTCTTGAACCTGCCTTTGAATTGGCATTTTAATTTGCCGTTTTATGTACTATAATATAAAGTGGAAAGGAGTTGAACAAGATGAGCGATAACGCACAAGCAACCATGTATGATGAAGTGGCTGAAGTGCTGGATAAGCTTCGTCCGTTCCTGCAGCGCGACGGCGGTGACGTGGAGTTGGTCGACGTTGAAGACGGCATCGTAAAGCTGAAATTGGTAGGTGCCTGCGGCAGCTGCCCAAGCTCCACCATTACGTTGAAAGCCGGTATTGAACGCGCCTTGGTTGAAGAAGTCGAAGGCATTCAGGAAGTAGTACAAGTATTCTAAACTATATAGAGCAAAAGAGCCTTGGTTCCGTCGGGAGCCAAGGCTCTTTTTTGATATCGGCGCTGCTGAAGAAAGAGCGGCGCTCGTATTTTTTTCGCCGAATTAAAACTCCGGTACGATGCGCGGACGGATCGGGTCCAGTCCGCCGGAAATATCCATGATATTGCCGGTTATGAAATCGGATTTCTCCTGGCAAAGATATTCAATGACACGGGCGATATCCTCCCCGCTTCCGGAGCGTCCACGGGGCGTGTTCTCATCCATGATCCCGGATACTTCCTCGATCATCTTCTCCTTGTTGGCCCCCCGAATGTCGCCCGGGCATACCATATTTACAGTGATTCCGTAAGGAGCTTCCTCTACCGCGAGCGTTTTGGTGAATGAGACCAAGCCCACCTTGGCTGCGGCATAAACGGAGCGATGCGGCCAGGACCTGGCTTCCCCCGCGTGGCCAAAGCCGAAATGGATAATTCTCCCCCATTTCTTCTTCCGCATGGAAGGCAGCACCCGATGGTCCAGCAGCATGACGCCGGTGAGATTGCCATTGACCAAATGCACGATCTCGTCCCGTTCATATTGTGAAAACAAACGGCGTTCCCGAATAAAGGGGCCGGCGTTATTCACAAGGATATCGACTTCGCCCAGCTGTTGCTCGGTTTCCTCAACAAGATGGTACAATTCCGCTTCAACCGCGATGTCCGCTTTAACCGCAATCGCACGGACACCCATGGCTTCAATGTCTTTCCGCAGAGCCTGCGCCTGTTCTCTGCTGTTCACGTAATTTAGCGCGATATCGCATCCCTGGCGGGCCAGCGTCAAAGCAGTCATTTTCCCCAAACCGGTCGCACTGCCCGTAATCAGCGCCACTTTCCCCTTCAAGGGCCTTCCCTCCTCCGTTCAAATCCTCTTCCATCAGTATAAAATATTTGCCTCCTCCCCACAACTTGACACTTTTTTAGGAAGCAAACGTCTTCATCGCTCCTTCCACAATCCTGACTCCGATAGACGTGTAGCCTTCACCGCATAAGAGACCAATCCTGGAAACAAACGCGCGATGCCCGGATATACACGATTCGTTTTCGCTAAAGCCATCTTCTGGACCCAACGCGCTCTCCTCAACAGCTGGGCAAACTCGCGGTTGGCCTCCTTAATATATTCGCTTTGCCATTCATTGTACGTCAATTCATTCCGTAAATAGCGGTTCGTCAGATTCGAACAAAGCAGCGAAGAGCGCAGAGCGATGGACATGCCGTCCCCGCATAAAGGAGGAATCATCAGTAGAGCATCCCCCACATGAGGAAAGACGGACCACGGTTCGGGTGCATTGGACAGCCGGACGGGGGCAATGGATGCCTGCGTTCCTTCAACGGGTACAGCCCGCTCCAGTCTTGCAGCCAGCCTCGGATTGGTACGGGAGGCCGCTTTCAATATGTCCCGGACGGATTTACCGCTCGATTGAACGGCATCAAGGGTAAGCAAAGCCGCGATATTAACCGTTCCGTTTTGTAGGGGGGAGATTCCTGCGTAACCGCCTTCACAGAAATAAAGCTCAATCTCTGATTCAGCGTGAATACCCGTATAATGCGATTTTACGCCAACATAGATCGTTGCATCCCGATAGCCTTCATCTGCATCCGCAACTGCTTCATCCGCAACTGTTTTGGGTTTGCGCGTCCCATAAGCTCCCACGACCGCCTTGGCTTCATAATGAACGGCGTCTTTTCCTTCTCTGACTTCAACTTGGTACCGACTGTTATCCAAATGGTGAATACCGGTAACGGTTGTCTTGGTCATGATTCGGGCTCCAAAAGACATGGCTTTCTCATGAAGCAAACGATCAAGTTCATACCGGCTTATTCCCCATGCGCTTCCGGGAAGCGGAGCCTCTATTTCGCCGCCGCGAGACATAAAGATCCGAGCCTTTGTCATTCTGCTCGGTTGCACCTGATGGTTCAGCAAATCCACGCCAAGGAACTCCAGCATTTCTTTGGTTTCAGGGGACATAAATTCGCCGCATGTTTTATGCCTCGGAAATGGCTGACGATCGAGCAGAAGCGTGCGATGCCCCATCCGTGCAAGCTGCAGCGCCGTACTCCCGCCCGCAATCCCGGCTCCAATTACAATGACATCGAATTGTTTATCCAATGAGAGGGCACCATCCTTCCAGAAGTTGTTTTAAGAGTCCTTCCCGCTGTCTCGTTATCCTTTCCGTTGTGGAATATCCAACCATTTGAACACGCAAAATTGAATTGGGCCGCTTTATGTCCGGTTTCGAGGGATCACGACAGCATAGCGAAACAGAGGTTTCCAGGTATACGTCATCGAAGGATGGTTTAATGCTCTCTTAAGCTCCCTCCAATCAGCCCCGGTAAAACCTTTGGCCACGGACAGGGGGCCATCGTGCCGGATATAACGGTTGCGGGATATGATCCGTGTTGCAAGCCATACCGCCGCATATGGAACCGCATGGCGATGGATATCATTGATCACGACGCCGTGCCTGGAAGCTCTCAGCATATGGGAAACGATATCGATCAATTCTTCGCCGTCGAAATGATGAACAAACTGGGAGCCCGTTACGATATCCGCGCAGGCTTCAGGCAATTCCCGGACATCGGCTTGTTTAACCTGTACACGCGGTTCGCGCCAAAAAAGGTTTTTGGCTTCGTCGCATGCTTCTTCCGTCAGGTCAACCAGCGTAATCCGGATATCGATTCCCAAATCAGCCGCCCATTGGAGCAGTTTGCGGTTGACGTCTCCTGAGCCTGCGCCTACATCCAGGATGTTTAGGGATTTTGGGCTCCCCATGTCCTTCCACAATTTTTGGACCCCGTATTTGGTCGGTCCCGGAGCGGCGAATAGTTTGTTGAGACGCCTTAAATGCTTAAGGGCTTGGCTCAACTCTTCGCCTCCGGTCGAAAAATCATCCATCAATTCGGCTTCCTGTGCCCTGTTGGACAAATTTCTAAAGGTTGGCATGGTTCGGCTCCTTGGGGGAAGGCACATGGGCGGGGACATACCGAAAACGCATAAGCTCTGCCGTCAACCCCGGCCCAAAAGCCATCGCCACTCCTTCTTTGGACGCGCTGTCCATGGATCGGAGTTCGCAACGCATGGCGTTTAGAACAAACATAATCGTGACGGAGGACAAGTTGCCCGCATTTTTAAGGATCTCCCTGCTGTATTTGGTCTGCTCATCGCGCAAGTTCAAGACATTCTGCACGGAATCAACGATTCCCCGGCCTCCGGGATGAATCGCCCAAAGTTCAGGCAGATCGTCCCCCGCAAGCAACAACTCCAGCTCCGGCCCAAGATGGGTTCCCAGCAGTTTTGGTATGCGCGGTGAAAGATAAAGGTCAAACCCGGTATTGCCCACCTCCCAGGTCATGTCTTCCGCAGAGTCAGGCAGCAGAACCGAGCACCCTGTCCCAAGCTGCAAAATATCGGCGTGATGTTCACCGGCGTTACCGATCACGCACGAAGAAGCCCCGTCCCCGAAGAAGGACGAAGCGAACAGCGCCTCTTTCTCCTTCGCGGGCTGAAAATGCAAAGAACACAGCTCAACGCAAACGACAAGGACATTCGCTCCCGGTGAGCCCAGAACCATATCCCTGGCCATCTGTATCGCTTTAAGTCCCGCGGCACAGCCCTGAAAAATCAGCGGGATGCGATTCATGCGGGGAGAGAGGCCCAGATGTCTGATCAACATAACATCAAGACCCGGCAGATACTGCCCCGTACAGCTGACCGTGATCAGATGAGTAATATTTTCGGGCGAAATCCCGGCATCCTTCATCGCTTTTTCGGCAGCCTCGATTCCTAAAGGCAGAGCTTCCCTTTTATATGTAGACATGCGTTCTTCTGTCGTTGGAATATTCGACGGATCTCCGGAAGGCAAGTACCTGCATTCTTCGCTTGTGCCGAGATAACTCGGCTCGCATGTATAACGCGTCTCCACTCCGCAGGATCTGAAAATCCTTCTGGCAAATCGGGCCAAGTCCGGTTGATCCTTCAAGGAAGAAACCAAGAGTTCGGCAACATCGGACTGTGGAATAGAATGGACCGGCAAAGCTGTCCCGATGCCCAAAATGGAGACCCGGGAACGGTTGAGGACAGGTTTCATTTGGTTACCTCCCGCAATGCTTCATTTTATTCGGTTATTCTACCCTATTTACCCTTAACTTACGATTTGAAATCCACAATTCCAAAACCAAAGCAGCCATCCAAGGATCAGCCCTTGGATGGCCTGCTGTTTCTTACTTAAAATGCCGGAATAACGGCACCTTTATATTCTTCTTCGATAAATTTCTTGACATCTTCGGTAGTTAAAGCCTTCGCAAGCTTCTGGATAGCGTCGGAGTCCTTATTGTCCGAACGGGCGACAAGCAGGTTCGCGTACGGATTATCTTTGTCTTCGATGAAGAGGGAATCCTTAAGCGGATCCAGACCCGCCTCAAGGGCATAGTTCGTGTTGATGATCGCCATGTCCATTTCGTCCAGCATGCGCGGCAGCATTGGCGCTTCCACTTCTTTGATTACCAGATTTTTCGGATTTTCCGTAATATCTTTCGCCGTGGCTTCAAGTTTGTTCTCGTCCTGAAGCTTGATGAGCCCGTTTTTCGACAGCAAGGAAAGAGCACGGCCCCCGTTGGAAGGATCGTTCGGAATAGCAATGACGGCTCCGTCCTTCAGCTCATCGGCGGACTTGATCTTTTTGGAATAAGCGCCCAGCGGCTCGACGTGAACGGCGGTCACAGGAACCAGGTCCATGCCGCGCTGCTTCACTTCGCTGTCCAGGTAAGGCTTGTGCTGGAAGAAGTTCGCGTCGATCTCCTTCTGATCCACCTGTTGGTTCGGCTGCACGTAGTCCGTAAACTCCACGATTTCTAGCTTAACGCCCTCTTTTTCCAGAGCCGGTTTGATATGCTCCAGAATTTTCGCATGCGGCGAAGGCGAAGCGCCGACGCGCAAGACGATGCTATCGCTGCCTTTGTCGTTTGCTCCTTGATCAGCCGGCTTATCTCCGCAAGCGCCCAATACCGCTACCAGTGCCAGGCTTAAAAATCCCAAAGTCCATTTTTTCATTTTGTGACTCTCCCTCCAAATAATAATGAAATGATATCTATAAAAAGTTTTTACGCACTGATTTATGCGTGCTTCTTGCTTATGCCGGCATCTCGTTTTATTTACGCGTAAAATGCCTTACAAGCCGGTCGCCAGCCATTTGGAGCAGCTGCACGAGAAGCACCATGAGTACAACGGCGACAATCATAACCTCGGTTTCATAACGGTTGTAACCGTACTTGATGGCCAGGTCACCAAGTCCGCCGCCGCCAACCAGTCCCGACATCGCCGTGTAAGAGACCAGCGTTACGATCGTGATCGTCATCCCGGCGAGCAGACCCGGTCGAGCTTCAGGCAGCATCACCCTCATGACGACTTGGCGCGTGGACGAACCCATGGCGTGAGCCGCTTCAATAACGCCCTTATCCACCTCGTTCAGCGAGGTTTCAACAAGCCTTGCAAAGAAAGGTGCCGCACCGACCACAAGCGGCGGTATCGTGCCCAGTACCCCGTAGGATACGCCGACGATCGATTTCGTAATCGGAATCATGGCCACAATAAGGATAATGAACGGAACCGAACGCAGGATATTCACCACGAACGACAGTATCGAATATCCGAAGCGCACCCAAACGGAGGTCGATCGAGCCGACATGTACAGCAGTACCCCTAGCGGAAGCCCGATAAGAAAGGTAAACAGTGCCGAGGATCCCAGCATTCGAAGCGTATCCAGGGTTGCCGTAACAATCTCTTCCCAATTCACTTCGGAAAAATCCAATCCGAACATCAGTTCATCACCTCCACATCGAGTCCTTGTTCCCTCAATTTTTGAATCGTCCGCTCGATCGCCGCTTGATCCCCTTCAAAGCGTACGATCAATTGGCCGTACGGGGTATCTTTTATCGTGGAAATCGTCCCTTGCAGTATCGCAAAATTCACGCCCGTCTCCTGGACCGTATGCGACAAGGCGGACTCATACGTCTTGGCACCCAAGAACGTGATTTTCGCCGCGCGGGAGTTTTCCGTCTCGGAGCCCTGAATCGCCAGACGCAGCGCTTCTCCGCTATCCGTTTCGTTGCGGACAAACTCGCGGGTAACTTCATGCTGCGGTTTAAGAAACACCTCCGTCACCGGCCCCTGTTCAACGATGCCCCCCTGATGAATGACCGCTACCCGGTCGCAAATGCTATGGATGACATGCATTTCGTGGGTAATCAGCACAATCGTCAGATTGAAGCGCCGGTTAATGTCCAACAGCAATCTCAGAATCGAATCCGTCGTCTGCGGATCCAGAGCCGAAGTGGCCTCATCGCAGAGCAGCACTTCCGGATCGCTCGCCAATGCCCTTGCGATGCCCACGCGCTGCTTCTGTCCGCCGGACAGCTGCGCTGGGAACTTGTCCCGATGGGCTTCCAATCCGACGAGTGCAAGCAGTTCGCTCACCTTCCGTTCCACTTCCGCCTTAGGCGTCTTGATCAATCGCAGCGGAAAGGCGATATTGTCAAATACGGTGGCCGATGACAGCAGATTAAAATGCTGGAATATCATGCCGATTTTCCGGCGTTCCGCCTGAAGCTGCTTTTTGCCGAGAGCCGTCAGGTTGACGCCGTTAACCCATACCTCGCCCGAAGTCGGGCGCTCCAGCAAATTAATGCAGCGGATCAGCGTGCTTTTTCCCGCTCCGGAGTGACCGATCACCCCGAATATTTCGCCTTTTTCAATCGACAAATCCAATTCGGACAAGGCTGTCATGAGCGTTCCGGCTTTTCCGTACTGCTTTGTCAATCGTTTAAGTTCGATCAATCCCGTTCCTCCCCTTCCAAATTTCCACATCTATTTTCCATCAATTCGTTTCCGTATCCCTTGAGCAGAGCAAAAATAAAAGAGCCCTATTCTTCGCAGAATCAAAAAGGGCTCTCTTTACGTAAAGACGAATGCCTTTTCTCATCTGTCAAAACCGCGCCCAAGCGCAGTCTTGAAGGAATTAGCACCATGACACTCTTGACGTCAGCATATGACTGCATGATCCGTCAGGAATCGGTTGCCGGGCTTCATCGGGCCTGTCCCTCCGCCTCTCTCGATAAGAAAACATCGATATGAAATTTTTAATTGATTTATTTTCAAAAGCATTGCAACGAATGCAATTGTAAGTATAGTTTCTTTTCAAGCGTTTGTCAAAAGGAATTTATAGGAGTCTCATCCTAAGCACGAATGCCTTTTTTCGCCCAAAGATTATTCGTGTAATGGTAAGAAACGGCAAGCGTTTTGCACACCATGTCGAGTCCCTGCTTCAGATCGTCCAGATGTTGGTCCAGATCCTCCAGCTCCACCTTATCGTTCAGTCCTTTGTGGCGCTGCCACAGATCATCTTGCATTTCGGAATTCATGTAATGAATCTCCGCGTTGCGCCGCTTCCGCAGGACAGACATCGGAACCTTATAACTGTTCTTGATGTCCTCCAACCGGTTGGCCAATTTATCATGCATCTTCAAATACCTGAACTGGCGCAATACCGTAAAATAGGAAAAGTGAGCCTTCACCTTGGAGGTATGGAGATCATACATCTCATTCAGCACCGTCCCGAGTTTATCAAGAATGGAGAAAACCCTGATAAATCCGTTTTTATAAAAATAAACGTACCGGGCATATTCTCCCTGCTCCTCCATGGACATGTCATCCACATAACCAGCCCTTACCGATTTGCGGAAATGGGAAGCTGCAAACCAGCTTTGCTCCAGCTCGTCCAAAGAAACGATCAGTCCCCGAGTCCATACTTCCATTTTGCGGAAATTATGGGTCGGGTCCTGATTCTTCTCTATTTCTTTCTCCAGCAGCCGAGTAGTCTTTACCATGGCCTCGATGGCGTCTTCCATCAGACCGTTGTTGTGTCGGGGCTCTTCCCCGAGCAAAAGTCGAAGCATGGCGGTTCCCCCTCGAGTCAAGTTCACAGCGTCGATGGTTTATTAAAATACTCGTGCCAACGCTTATCCACCGTCTTCACGATGTCCTCGCGCGGGAACAGCTCATCCGGATAACCGGGTTTCATCCGGGCATCAATCACGATCGGAAGCTTGTACGACAGATGATGATCTCGCACTTCCGCTGCCGCAAACATGTCGGTTGCCGGGTTAAAGCGCGTGAACACGGTCCACAGGAAGGAGGTCTGCGTAGCAGAGGTTTGGGCCGCATCGTCGACCAGAATGACCATCGGCCATGCCGTGTCCCGTTCCCCCATGTGCTTCATGGTTCGTTCGGCAAGTCCCGGATCCTGTTCGTAGGAGGCGCCCGAAACGACAAGGCAGCCGCCGCAGTAGGCCTTGACCTGATCGATGCCCGGGATATTCCCTTCCTCGTATACGCGGGGGAGCTCACGGACCGGCTGCCCGATGCCCAGCATGACGGCCTTGCTGCCGTGGTTCAGCTTTTTCCCGGTATAGTCGAGCGTATCATGGGATGTGTTATTAAATATAAACAAATCGGTTGATGGGTTAAACCGTTCCAGCACCGCTTCCAGCGTTTCGTTGAAATCCGACAAATCCAGCGGACGGTTCGTCAGCATAAGGAACTTGGTCAAGGACAGCTGTCCTTCGCCTAAAATCCGGAAAGCCGAAACAAGCGCCTCCCTGGAGTAACTTTCGCGAACGACCGCGGCGGTGAGGGCATGGAACCCGGTCTCCGCATAGGTCCAGAGCGAACGTACCGCAGGCATGACCATCGGAAAAGCCGGCGACAGCAGGCGCTGCAGGAAATCCCCAAGGTAGTAATCCTCCTGGCGCGGCTTGCCGACAATCGTCGCGGGGAAAATGGCGTCTTTCCGCCGCCACATATGTTTGACGTGCATTACCGGGAAATCGTGCGCAAGGGAGTAATAGCCATAGTGATCGCCGAACGGGCCTTCTAAGCGACGTTCGTGAGGAGGCACCAGCCCGTGTATGGCAAACTCGGCCTCCGCCGGAATGCGATGGCCGCCGAGCGGATTATCCGTGAGCGGCAGCTTTTCTCCCATAATG
Source organism: Paenibacillus sp. DMB20 (assembly GCF_000987955.1). Taxonomy (GTDB): domain Bacteria; phylum Bacillota; class Bacilli; order Paenibacillales; family Paenibacillaceae; genus Paenibacillus_AQ. Next base: position 41,887 of record NZ_LAZU01000053.1, on the reverse strand, counting down.
AGCGACGTCAGAAGCAGCTCGGGCAGATGCTCCGGAACCGGAGCGATCGCCGATGCGATCAGGGCAGGCGGCCCTCCGACAAAAACGGATACGGGCAGCGCCTGGTTCTGCTGCTCGGCTTCGTAGTAATGAAAACCTCCGCCCTTATGGATTTGCCAATGGATTCCCGTCGTCTGATCGTCATAGATCTGGATCCGGTACATGCCTAAATTATGGTCTTTAGGCTTGGACGGACTCTCCGTATAAACGAGCGGCAGCGTAATGAAAGGGCCTCCGTCCTCCTGCCAGCTTGTGATTTTGGGCAAATCCTTTAATGGCCGATCGGTAACCTGAACGCCCATAATCGGCGCATCCTGCTGCGGTACCGTCTTTAGGCCTACCTTTAAAATATCCTTGATCAACCCGCGTTCATTCCACAGAGCCGTAAAGGTCGGGGGAAGCAGCGTTTCCGTTGCGCCGATGAGCGATTTCATGAGCTGTTCGGGGCGCGGCCCGAAGGCCATGTCCACACGCCGCGGCGTTCCGAATAGATTGGTCGCTACCGGGAAAGGAGTTCCTTTTACGTTGGTAAATAATAGCGCGGGTCCCCCCTCTTCGATTACACGGCGATGAATTTCGGCAAGCTCCAGGTAAGGATCGACCGGCGCATCGATGACAGCCAGATCCTTCTCCTTTCGAAGCGTTTCGAGCCATTGGCGCAAATTGGTATAATTCACAGCATTACTCCCCCTATAAAACAAAGTCCCCGAACGGGAAATGTCGCGGACTTTGCAAGATGATGGTTTTGTTTTTCGGGATCTATACGCTCTTCCGGTACGGAACAGCCCTTTCATCGTGAGGCATCGCCTTAAAAGGCCGGCTAAGCTGCCATACCCGTACGCTTAAGTAGCTTAGTACCCCGAAGAGCGCGGATATCAACAGCGTGTGCCCCAAGGCTGCAAAAATATATATCTCGTCGTTATGAAGCGTCGCCATCAGCAGCGGGCCGCTCAATACCTGCATCAAGCAGAGCAGCACAGCCGAAACTCCCAGCATTTGAACCTCGCGGTTCTCGCGGTGACGCCAGAAAGCAAAATGAGCCATGATGGCGACGACCAGCAGCAGCAGGGCTGCAGCCACCCGGTGCATGAAAGCGATGCCCACGCCGCCGGTCAGCTCCGGAATAACCTCGCCGTTGCACAGCGGCCACCCAGAGCAGCCTTCCCTTGAATCCGTATGGCTGACAAAGGCTCCGATGTATACGACGATATAGGAATAGAGGGTCGTCCCCCATACCAGATTCCGAAACCCTTTGCCGACTCTCGGCAGCTGTTCAAGATCTTTCGGTTCCCTGGCCCTTTCCAATCTGCGCATCCCCAGAGCGAGCATAACGGAACTTGCGAAGGCAATCAGGGAAAAACCGAAATGGAGCGCCATGACAGCCGCCGATTGCGGGGCCATCACCGCCATTGCGCCCATGATCGCCTGGAGAACGACAAAAATCGAGGTCAAAACCGAATACGTCACCAGATCGCGTCGGTCCCGCTTATATGCCCAAAAAGCGATAAGGGAAGCCAGTGCCGACAATCCGGCCATGCCGCTAACGGCCCGGTGGGAGTACTCGATCATCGAGGACACCGTGTAAGCGGGAACAAACTTCCCGTTGCAGAGCGGCCACTCCTGTCCGCAGCCCATGCCGGAATCTGTTTTTGTCACAACCATGCCTCCAAAGGTAGCCAGGAACATGACCAGACATGTGATGTAGCTGAGCCATTTTAATTGCTTATTATTCAACATTTTCACCTGCTGCCCGTATTCGTAATATCAAAACATAGCATTCGCGGTTTCTTGATAAGATTAGAATAAAGTCCAACATATATTATAACTGATGGACAGCCTTTGATCATAGACCGATTGTGACAAAATGTTCAAAAATAAAACACCGCCGCCCGCAAAAAGCGGTTGGCGGTGTGACAATTTTACTTGTGAATCGCTTGGTAAACCTCTAATGCCCGATCCAGGAAAGACTCGATTTCTTCTCTGGATTTGCGCAGCTTATTGACGAAACGTACCAGTTCGCGTCCGTCGGTGTAGGCCACAAAGCTTGGAATGCCCAAAATGTTCTGCTCTTGGCTGACGTCTCCCACTTTGTCGACATCCACTTCAACTAACGTCAACCGGTCGGCATATTTGGTTTCCACTTCCGGCATAAACGGGTCGATAAACTTGCAGTCGCCGCACCAGTCCGCTTTAAATACGGCTACCGTCAATCTCGGCGACTGAATCGAAACCTGAAATTCAGCTTCTGAAGCAATCTTTTCCATGGGAATCTCTCCTTTCCTCTGAATTCCTTCTCCCTAAGTGAAGCAAAATGTTGAGTGGAAGTCAAATTTTAGAGCCATACTTAGATTGAAATCATAGACGAACGGAAAGAAGGTGCCTTCATGAGATATTCCCGGGAGCACAGGATCCGCCGCGGTTCTCTCTGGTCTCTGCTAAGGTCGCTCCCCCGGGCCGCAGGCGAAGTTTTCAGCGGTTTGGCCGCAGCATGGCTGTCATCCGGCGAGCTTCGCCGCCGTCAGCGGGTTCTGGCCTGGAATGAGGGCGCCGTCAGAAGCATTACATGCCAGCTTTATAAAACGGCGGAAGGATGCCGCCGGGAACGAATAGGAATTTCCGCGAAGCCGGATGGGACTGCAATTTCCGGGAGAAGTCCGGACGAGCTTCCCGTTTCCGATCACCTGCTGATCCAGCGGATTCATGAAGCCGTAACCGAAGCGAATAAAAGCAATATTACAAGGACGCGGGCTTATATTGCATTTTACGAAGAGTACCCGGAGATTCACTGGGCTTTGCTTGCCCATATGGTTTCCCGCAACGCCGGATGGAATATGACCGACCTGAAAAGCGGCCTGATGTCCGATCTGACCGACAGCCGATTCAAAGAGCATATGTACCGGTTCCTTGAACGATGCAATGCCCTTATTTTTCAGGACGCCTACCCTCAGCTTCTTCTCTATAAACACAGCAGGGAACTGAAGCGCAGCTGTTTTCATCTTCTGCCTCATTTTCATGTGTCCGCTTTTATGACGCCTTTCTGGGAACGGTTTTGGATGGACCGAAGCAGCTCGCTTTTGACCGTCGCATTGATCATTAATGAACAGAACTATATCGAGGGACGCGTCGTACGGCATCCTTATTTCCGGCAAAATGTCTTGAGGCACCCTTCGCTCCGGTTGTATGAGATGAGCCGCCTGAACCAGGTTATTTTTCCGTTGGGGTCCAGCAACTGCCGACATGACCTATTCAAGGAGTCGATCCTTCCACTTCGGCCTCTGACCGGGATCACGATGAACCATTTTGCCGATCCCTCCGCGCGAATCAAGGCGGGAAAAACGCTATATGCCATGCTGTTCGGGTACGACGCCGTTTTTCAGGGCGTCCTTCAATTCGTGCACTGTTCCCCACACCTTGGATCTCGGGAGGAATACTGGCCGGCCCTGTTTACCTTCCGCCGAAAAAATGCCTTGGACACTCCGAATGAAAGCTCGGAGCTCCTTCAATGGGAATGGCTTCCGGAAGGGAACCGGATGTACAGTCCAAGGTGGAACAGGTATGGCGCGACACCGAATACGAGCCGATTCCCCGTTACGACTGGTTTCAAGAACCGACCATGCTCAGGCATCTGACCAAACCCGTTCGGCCTTTTCTTTTCGATATGACGCATGCCCACCGCTCTGCGCTGGAGAGAACTTCTATGGCCCATGATGGACGCGAATGGCTGGAATGATGGTAAAGATGACGGCGTTTTTGTTGGAAAGCATTAGCCGCGATAAACCAAAAAAAGCTCCTCCCCGAAGTCCGATCAGACCCGGAGAGAAGCCTTTTTTGTGTAATCGTTTCGTTTTAACCCCGTTCCCTCAACCGGGATGGCTGGAGACGCATGAGCGGACGGAACAGCTTTTGCAGTACCCGCGGATAGCTTGACAGCTCCGATTGGCGAAGAACGCCGAACACGACCAGAAGCAGCACGTAAATAACCGAGGTGACGGCCCCCACCAACAGGCAGGTGATAAGGAAGGCAAGGCGGGCAGGCATAAGGCCCACCAACTGATTGCCCAGCTCATTCATTCCGTAACCCGCCGCCAAGCCGGCGAGAACCGTAATGGAAAAGCCTGTCCACCGGGTGCCCAGAATGGAGAACGGAACGATCATTTTAATGGCCCGGATATTCAACACCGTGATCAAAAGGAAACATAGCGACGTAGCCCCGATGATCCCGTAAATGCCGAACAGCGGGGCAAGCAGGACGCTCGCACCCAATTTAACGATAATCCCGATCATGACATGCACCATCGAAACTTTGGCTTTCCCGATGCCGAGCAGGATGGAACCCGACGTCATCATCGTGATTTGGAAAATGGTGCCGAACGTAAGCATCGCGATAATTCCGCTGCCGTTCAGGGAGCTGAATAACAGGCCGTTCACGGAGTAAGAGGCCGCCACCAGCGCAATCACGATCGGCATGCCCGTCAATATCGAAATGCGGAGCGCCATCGTCACCTGATTTTGCAGATGCTCCTGATCCTTCCTCGCGTAAGCCGCCGAAATAATCGGGATAAGCGATTGACTGAGCGCGATCGCGAGGATCGGCGGGATTCCCGCGATGCTCTGCGCACGGGTGCCCAGCACCGCAAGGGCGGCTGTCGCCTCATCGGAACCAACCACGCCGTTCAGCAGCGGCTTTACGATGGAACCGTCGATAAAGTTGACCGCCGGAACCGTCAGCGACGACAAGACGATCGGAATCGACAGCGTAAAAATCGCTTTATAGATGCCGCCGAGCGGAATCGATGTATCCGGCCCAGGAAGCTGAAGTTTGCGGTCCTGGCGGCGCAGCTTAATCGCAAAAAAGATCATGACGCCAAATGCTGCCAAGCTTCCAAGCACGCCGCCAAAGGAAGCCCCGGCCGCTACCCATGTATCGTCATACCCGAGACGAACCAGAACATAGGCAAGGCCAATGCCGGTTACCACCCGGGCGATCTGTTCGACGATCTGCGAGACCCCGCCGGCCGTCATAAAGTTTCTTCCCTGGAAATAGCCCCGCATCATCGCAATGGTCGGGAACAGCAGCAGCGCGGGCGCAAGCGCCTGTATCGCCGCGGCCGATTCCGGCACTTTGGTGACATGCGTCGCATAATAAGGTGCCGCGAAGTAAAGGAGCAGCGTCATTACGATGCCGGCCCCTGCCGAGAATATAAGCGCCGCCTGGTACACCCGTTTGGCTTCCGCCGGTTTGTTCAGCGCATATCTTTCGGATACCATTTTGCTCAGCGTGCTCGGAATGCCTGCCGTCGCCAAGGCGAGCAGCATCAAATAGACGTTATTTGCAATCGTAAAGGAGGAATCCCCTATGTCATTGAGCATGTGCTCAAGCGGAATCCGTTGAACAAGGCCCAGTACCCGCGCTACCAAGGCAGCCGCCGCCAAGATGATCGTACCTTTGATGAATGATTCTTTCTTTGACAAATCCTTACCCTTCTTTCTTCCGAAAGGCGCCGTATTCGCAGCTGTTTCGGCCCAAGTAGAAACAACTCCGCCGTCCTATCTCAAAAGACGGCCGTGTTTCTGCGAGAAATATCGGAAACATAAATGAATTTCATGGTTTCTGAAATTTTTAAAAAATCCATATAAAGAATATGATAATCATCGCAAGCTGTAAAATGATTTTTACCACAATGCTGCTGAACAAGCCCAAAACCGAGCCCAGTCCGACCTTCACCGACTTCCCCGGAGGCGAGCCGGCCATCATCTCCCCGATCAATGCCCCGATAAACGGGCCGATGATCAACCCGAAAGGAGGAAGCGCAAAAGGACCGATGATCAATCCGATGGTGCTTCCCCACACGGATGCTTTGGAGCCGCCAAGTTTTTTGACGCCCCAGGCGTTGACCGCATAATCCGCTATAAACAAAACGATAAGAATCAGAGTCTGGATAATCCAGAACCATACGTTGTAATGCCCGAACGTAAAGAACCAGCCGTACACGAACAGCCCCAGATATATGGCAACCACTCCCGGCAAGATCGGGTATATGGCTCCGGCCATGCCCACCACGAAAAGGGCAATAACGATAATCCAGCCGAGTACATCCACCTATGAATCACTCCCCGCGCAAAATATAATCGCGTATAACCTCGACGATTCCGTCATCGTTATTTCCCGCAACGACGATGTCCGCTTCATCCTTGACGGTCTGCTGGGCGTTGCCCATCGCAACCCCTAATCCGGCGGCCTGAATAACGGCCAGATCATTCAGGCTGTCTCCGCAGGCAACCACCTGGGACATTTCAAGGCCAAGCAGCTCGCATACTTGCCCGATGCCCACCGCCTTGTTTACGCCCAGCGGATTAATCTCCAGGTTATGCGGGGACGAATTGGTAATTTCCAGCCCGCCCATGTTTTGAAGCGACATCAAAATATGATGGCGGATTTCGTCATCCTCGGTATGATAGCCGAACTTCAACCACTCGTTGCTTTCGATATCGATATGTTCATCCCAGGTATTCTTGTTGTACACCTGCTCTACTGTATACGCCCAAAACCAGGAGCCGGTTTCAACCGCTAAATCATGCATTTGCCGCACAAGCTTCACGTCAAGCAGGGCACGACGGTATAAATCGTATGGCGCACGCCAGACCTCGCTGCCGTTCACGGTAACCATCGGCGTCGTCAGCTCCAGCTGCTGTGCGTACGGATAAGCGTTTTTGAAGGCTCTGCCGGTGGACAAGCAGACGTGGACGCCTTGACGAACCGCTTCCTTGATCCATTTTACCGTTTCCTCCGAGATGGTTTGATCGTCCCGAAGCAGCGTTCCGTCCATATCCAGTGCCAACAGCCCGTATTTACGATTCATTGGTGATCCCCCTCTTTGTTTCGCTCTCTTGATTAGACATAACGCCATTTTACCACAAATGAAAAAGAAGCCAAATGCCGCGATTTGGAAGAAAAGACACAATCACTCCGGAAAGGCAGCTTAACTCGTATAATGCGGCAAATTGAAACAGCGGCACCTTCTCGAAAGTTTTGGCCGTGTTTTGGTAGGCAAGCAAAACCGATTCCGTCGTCCTTCCTCGAGAGACGTCAACGTTATTGCGAGAAATAAAAAAACAGGCGGGGATGTCCCGCCTGCTATTTCGATGCTGCTCTAACCCGATTAAGGTGTGTTCACCGTATTTGCCTCGCCGTCTTCGGTGGTCTCGGCCTTTTTAGGATGCGGGGTTCCGTCCAATCCGTACACCTCGTCGTAGGCATCGAAGATTTTACGGGCAATTGGAGCAGCACTGTAGGCGCCATAACCGCCTTCGGGGATGATGACGGCCACCGCCAATTTAGGATTCTTGCGCGGCGCGAAGGCGATAAAGACACCATTATCCGTGTCGATTTTTCTACCCTTGTCATAAATGGTCATCTGGGATGTCCCCGTTTTCCGCGCGAAGTCATAACCGAATCCATCGAAGGAAAGAAGTCCCTGGGTGTTCATCCCTTGTATAACCTCGTCCCAATACCGGTCAGGAATATCCACTTTATTCAGAACCTGGCGCTTAAAGGTTTTGACCACCTTGCCGTCCTGGCTCTCAATTTTGCTAGCCAACTGAGGCTTGATCCGTTCGCCCCGATTAGCGAGCATAACCGTATATTGGGCAAGCTGAAGCGTGGAGTAACCTCCGGATTGTCCGAATGAAGCAAAGGAAAGGGCCGCCATAGGACTCCCTGCCGCTTTAACATTCGTATAGTCAATTTTCCCTTTAAATTCCCTGGGTAGTCCCGCCCCCGTATCGACTCCCAATCCAAATTGCTTCATATATTTGTCCCATACCTCTATACCTTTAGCACCGTACTTTTTAAACAGTCTTTCACCAACCATGTCAATCATGAAGGCGTTCGAGGATTTTTCGATCGCTTTTGCCGGATCAATCTGACCTAGAACTTTACTACCCGAGTTTCTTATCTTGCGGGTATCTCTCCCTATCTGAGCGTAGCCTTGGTCAAAATAATAATCGTTCGTCCCGAACAAATTTTCATTAAGCCCGATCAGCACGCTCAGCGGTTTGATGGTCGAGCCCAGCCACGGAATGGAATCCAGACCTCTTGCTGAACGGCCGCTGTTGAATGGAGAGATCGTACCGTTGCCCATATACGCTTCTACACTTTTCCAATCATCCGTGCCGTCCTTCCACACATTGGGGTCGTAATCCGGAATACTTGCCATCGCAACCACGTTTCCGGTATCCACCTCCATCGCGACCGCATAACCGGTCTTGGCTTCGGGATGGGTTCTACCCGAAAACGGGGTCGTATGCAGCCACTTGAGATGATCCACGATCGCCTGCTCCGTCTTCAGCTGGATTTCCTTATGGATCGTGCTGTAGACATTATGGCCTTTCTCCGGCGGAACCATCATCGGCACGCCGTCAATCATGTTTTGCGGATTGATCGGTATGCTCATATATCCGCTTTTGCCCCGAAGCTCGTTCTGGAACAGCATTTCCATACCGTCCACGCCGACCCGTTCCGTTTCGGTGTATCTCAGGCCGGGATCTTTCTGATCTTTGTTTTTCCGATCAATATTGGCATACTTATCGATACTTTTAACGCCTTGGAATTTCTTCAAGTATCCGATGGTTTGAACCGCTACCGTATCCTTGTCGTAATATCGGATGTTTTCCTCAACAATTTCGATGCCCGGAAACAAATCCTTGTTTTCGATGAAATACGCAACCTCTTTGTCGGTCAAATCCCCTTTGATCCGCCTTGGCTCATATCCGTGCTGCTTCTGCGAGTCCAGATCGAGCTCTTTAATGACATCGTCATATGTCTTCTTGTTATCGGGATTGCCATCGCCGTATTTGTCAAAGACGGCAACAATATCCTTGGCTATTTTCTCGATTTCCGGGCGGTTTTTTAATCCCTTCTCGTCCTTGCTGTTGTAGTTCTTCAGCAAAGTCACGTACAGCGCATTGGAAGGCTTGGAATACGCGATCGGCGTTCCGGCAGCATCAAAGATGGTGCCCCGGATCGGTTCCAGCGGGAAATTCTTGGTCTGGCCCCCGGTTTCCTGTTCCGTAAGCTCCGGCCCTTCCACAAATTGCAAGATCGCAAGCCGGATAATAATGACGCAAAATATAATAAACGTACTGAAAAAGAACAAATTAATCCTCAGATTAAATTGACTACCGGCGTCTCCTTCATCCGGTTTCCTTTTGCCCGGCTTAAAACCTTTCACCTTAAGCTTCTCCCCTTTTAACTGCTTTCACATAAGATCATCTTACCACAAACGATATGCCAGGTTCATCTCGACCTTTCTCGAATAAAGATAGCATTTTTTCCAAGTTGTATGAATTCTCAAAAAAACAGCCTTTCTCTAAAGAAAGACTGCCTTAAGAAGTCGATAAAATGCCTATTGGGGCTGCTATAAACAGCTATGGTCATTCGTTAAAAACTGCCGTTTGCTAGTCATCCTAAAATACCTGTTCTTTGATATGGGTTTCGTTGAAACGGGGAGGATTAAACCAGTCTCCGCTCTGCGCCCAGGTCGGGTCGAGGGGAATCCATTGTTTTTTCTCCCGGAGATAAACCTCGTTCCAGGCATGGGGACCGTATCCGCCTTGGCCGTTATAACCTCTTCCCGTCACGACCCGAACCTTTAAATCCTGGGAACGGGCCATCATGGCGTACAACCTGGCGTAATCGATACATACCCCGGTACGGGTATCGTAAGTATCCTGAGGCGTCTGCTCTTTCCATATCCGCTGTTCCTCGTATACCTTTACTTTATCGTAATCGTAAGATACGCGGGTGCCTACCCAATCATAAAGCTTGCGGGCCTTTTCCTCGTCCGTTTCGGCTCCCTTCACGACATGGGCCGCCGTCTGTTCGATGCCCTCCGGAATCGCGTGGTCAATGACCTCGTATTTCTTTTGCATGATTCCGTTGAGCTCTTTTTGCACCGATTGGGTAAAGACCGGCAGCTTCTCCCTTACCAGCGAGCCGGACAACGGCTCAATAACGGCCTGGGCGCCCTGACGATAAACGGGCGATGCCTCCACATAACGGCTGAAGGGGCTATTCGGATTCAGGCTGACCCAAATGAACAGCGCCGCAATGACGATGATGCCGCGCGCGGCTCCCATCAGCACGCCTATGCCTGCTCCCGCAAACCGGCTGACGATCGTCGCCGGCCGTTCCTGCCCCGTCCCGAACAATCCGATTCGTCCCCCGATGGTTAAAGATATCAACAGCCGCAGAATAAAAACAATCAAACTGTAGCTGATCATAAACAAAACCGCAAAACGGAGCAGCGGGAAATTAGCCAGGGAGTTGACTGCCGTATAATAAAGCTGCTCCCAGAACGAAAGCTCCCGCTCGGGAATCCTGCTGCCCAGCGATTCCAGCCAGGAGGATGCTATGGGCGAAAGCCACAGCGTAAACGGAACGGATATGGCAAGCCCCATCAGGCGAAGCAGGGCGTCACCAAGAAAAAAAGCGAGCCGCCCGGCTGAGCGGGAAGCTCCCCGACTCCAACCCTGAATCAAAGAAAAGGCTACGATGAACAGCAGCAAGATGGTAATCGCATTTCCCTCCCGCAAACTGTCGCTCCAAGCCGCAAACATGGAACCCCCCCCTTTCTGACTGACTCTGTTAGCTGCCTGTATTGTTTTTGGCCTGATCGATGTATTCCTGAATCGTCTCGTTCATGTCCCACTTGCCGATAGGGACGCCCCTGAAGGTTATTTCCACTTCCTTAGAGCCCTTCTCCCCTTTCAGCTCCAGATTCGGTGCCTTTATCGTAAATGTCCCGTCACCGTTCGATGTATATTTTGCTTCTTTTGCTTCCTTGACCATCAGGTTCATTACTTCGGCTTTAACGGTATCGACCGTCTCATTCTTGACGGTGGTGACCACTTCGCCAATCTGGTCCAGGGTTACTCCGCTGTAGATCAGCAGCCCCCCGACAATCAATACAACCAGAAGCCATTTAATTACCGTCTTGACCAGATTGACCACGATAAAAAGAACAATCAAGGCAACGGCGATGACCAGCCAGTTTTGTTTCAGAAATTCCAACCATACCTGCGTATCCAACACTGTATCCAAAAAAATCTCACTCCTATCGACATGCCTATAACGGCTGATACGGACAGCCGTTCTTATTGATTATACATGATTCCCCATATGGGTGTCAGCCAGACCCTGGTCTAGGAATTAAAGGTATAAGCTTGACCTTTGGGGCGTACAAGTAGAACATAACCTGTCTCTTGTGCGGGTAGGAGGTGCTTTTGTGAAAACAGCGGTTTGGCTTTACATGTTTTTGTTTTTGGCATTTTTTGATCTGCACGCTCAATATCCCGTTCTTACGCCGTTCGCGATCTCGCTGGGTGCCGCCCCGGCTTTCATCGGATGGATGATGGGCATCTATGCTCTTACCCACTTGCCGGGGAACCTGCTTGCAGGCGGCCTGATCGATAAGCATGGCAGCCGGCGCTACATTATTTTCAGCCTGACTGCGGCCGGCATCATTCTCCTGATGCAGGCCCATGTCCAGATGCCCTGGCAGCTTCTGATTCTCCGCTCCATCAGCGGATTCGTGCTTGCATTTCTATCTCCGGCATGCCTTGCGCTGCTTGCTTCCCTGTCCAAGGATCCAGTCACGCAGGGGAAATATATGTCCGGGCACGGAGTCATCCATACGCTGGCTTCCGTTTTGTCTCCGGCCGCCGGCGCGTTTATCGTTGCCAAAACCGGATTTTCCGGAACTTTCCAGAGTCTGGGCTGGCTGCTCATTTTCACCGGCATCATGGCTTTTTTGACCGTCCCCAAACCCTCTGCTCACTCCGCAAAGAATCCGTCAAGCGCGGCTCAGGGCGACACGTCCGGCAAACTTCCTTTCAGTCTGCGGTTATATTTGATTCCTTTTGCGATTGCCTGCTCACAGGGCATTCTGTTCTTCGAGCTGCCGCTTCGGGCAGGAGGCCAAGCCAGCATCATGTCTACCGGCCTGCTGTTCTCCGCGGTAAGCCTGGGGGCGCTTGTTACCTTGAGCATGCTTTTTCTGAACCGATTCGCGCCCGGAAAAAGAGTGGCTGTCGCCGTTCTCGGCCTGGCCCTCTGTTTTTACGCGTTGGCTGCGGCCGGATCCCTGCCGCTCGTAGGCGTTTTGTTTGTGCTGGGGCTTGCAAAAGGTCTGCTGTTTCCTGCTTTATCGTCCCTGTTCATTGAACTGAGCGGAGGCGGAAAATTGGGCAGGGTATTCTCCTATCAATCGATTGCCATGTCCATAGGCTCGTTTGTGGGTCCCATAGCCGCAGGGCAGCTGAGAGGCAGCATATCTCCCTATTTTGTTGCCTTTGTATTGTTGATGATCGTTTTGCTCTTACTTCCGCAGCGGAAAGCAGCTTCTCCATTGGAGCTTCCTGCGGGAGTCAATCCCTGACGAGAAAACGCAATTCCTTTCGAAGCCAAAAACTGTAGCATTAGGCCAATGCACAAACGGCATGGGTGTTTTCACATATGATACAGTGTGGCAAATGAACCGCCAAGATACAAAATAAACGAGGGGTGAATCCTGTTGAGTAAAGTCCATAAACATTGTTACCCGGTTGATACTTCGGTCGGTTTAATTCTGGTATTATATATTCTGTTGGTCATCGTTCTCAGCTGCATCTAATAAATGAATATGTAAAGCGGCCTTTCCCAGGAGGGGCCGCTTTTTCGTTTTGCATGAATCCGTACCGACAAGTTACACTATACATAATAGGCCGATATCCCTGTCGGAACATTTCCCGGGGAATCTCGGAGAGAAACGCCGGAAAATGACAGAGGTGACTGACTTGTCGATTTACATTATCGTTGAAGGCAAAAATGACCGCAGCCGCCTTCGTCGGCTGCTGACTCCGGATGTTACCATATTATGCACTTTCGGAACGCTGAACACCGTCAAGCTGGAATCGCTTCGCCTCCAGATCAAGGATGAGGAAGTGTATCTGTTTATGGATAATGACAGCTCCGGCAAAAAAATCCGCGGGGTTCTGCGGGACGTTTTTCCCGATGCAGGGCATATTTACACGCGCAGAGGGTATGCTGGAGTGGAAGGCACACCCGATGAATACCTGATTTCCCAGCTTGAAAAGGCCGGCCTGGAGGAGTTTATCATGTATCCTCCCGCCTCGAAATATTAATTTCCCTCTTTATCAGAGCAGCCGTTCAACGCAAAAAAAGCGCCTTGGCCATCTGCAGCAGATGCCGGCGCTTTAGCGTCTATTCGTTAATCAAGTTTTTAATATCCTTTACGACTTCTTCGATCTTTACGTCGTCCGGATTTCCCGCATCGTACATTCTACGGATATTGTTGTCTTGGTCGACCAAAGCGATTCGATTGCCATGGGTGAAATTCGTGGAGTCATTGCCGAGCAGCGGGATTTTAAAAGATTCCACCATCAGTTTTCGGGTTTCTTCCTGATCTCCCCGAAGGAAGTACCAGCCGTTGTAATCCGCGAAAAAACGGTCCCCGAATTTTTTGATTTTATCCCTGGTGTCCGTTTTCGGGTCAAAGGAAATGGAGACGAACTTCGCATCCTTGCCGAAAAGGTCGTCCTTCTTCAACTCGTTCTGAATCTGGGACAGTAAGAAAGTTGTAACGGGGCACACATCCGGACAACTCGTAAAGTAAAAATACATGAGCCGTGCTTTACCCTTGGTATCGTCTCTCGACACCGTTTTGCCATCCACATTCTCCATCGTGAAATCGGCGACCTGCCCCATGACAGGCAGCTTGCTTTTTCCTAAACCCAAAGCGTTTGAAACCAGAAAACCTGCGGCAATGACGCAGACAGCCAGCAGAAGCCACGTCCATTTGTACCGTTTCAGCGTGTTCATTACGTCCCTCTCCCCTTATCCATCGATCGTTATTTCATCTTATAGAAAAAACATCTTACTTTAATGGACGGTATTCAAAACAAGGACGAACAAGCTTAGGGTCAGGTAATTGATGGAGAATAAAAATACTTTTTTGGACCAGGCCGCATCATCCTTTGCACGGAAACCTTTAAGCGCAAGGTATAGCCAAACCAGCGATAGCAGCAGCGAAATGACAAGAAAGAACATGCCCGCATACCCGTATTTATACATGAGTACAGGCAATGGAACAAGCAAAACAAGGTAAGGAATCATTTGGTACTTGGTCCGCTTAATGCCCTTGACAACGGGTAGCAGAGGAAAGCCAGCCGCCCGGTAATCTTCTACACGGCGAATCCCGAGCGCCCAGAAGTGCGGAGGCTGCCACAAAAACAGCATCGCAAACAGAAGTATCGCGCCCATATCCACGGTTCCCGAAACCGCTACGTAACCGATGACCGGCGGCATGGCACCGGATATGGCTCCGACGGATGTGCTCCAGGTCGAAGTGCGTTTCAACCACAGGGTGTATATTACGACATATACAAACATGCCCACCAGACCGAATACGCCGGCCAGCACCCCTGAGAAAATAAACAATACGGCTAGTCCGACAGCTCCCAGGATAACGGCGTACCACAGAACTACTTTTGGGGTTAAACGCCCGGTCGGAAGCGAACGGTTGCGCGTACGTTCCATTTTCATATCCAGATCGCGGTCGAAATAGTTATTAAAAACGCAGGACGAAGCCATGACAAGCACGGTTCCGAGGAGCGTCATGATCATTAAGCCAAATTGAATGTCCCATCGGGACGCCAGCCAGAATCCGGCAAAAGCCGCTATTAAATTAGACCGGATGATTCCGGGTTTCGTCACAGTTATAAAATCTTTCCATGTTCCCTCTTTTTCGGGAGGCGTGGATCTTGCGGATGCCAGTGTTGCGGAATCCGAAGGAGCCTGGTAACTCATATGATTTTCCACGTCTTAACGTTCCTCCTTGTATCTGTCGTTATGGAGGAAGACTGCCTCCGCTATAAAGTTTATCATATCATCGGTAAAAAGTGTTTGGCAATCATCCGGAATTCGTTCCATCTCTATGACAATTCAGTGACATTTGCCATTGTGATTCCATCTTGACGCTGCGCCGGCCGTTAGGGCACAATTTGTCTAAGAATCACCGTTTGCCGAGGATAATGGGCAGGCGAAAAACCCGAAGCGCTATGCACTTCGGGTTAGATTGCAAGTAATAATTACAAGCTGCTGCGTCCGGAAAGGGATTGTTCTGCCAATTGCACAAGGCGTTTTGTGATGTATCCGCCAAGCGATCCGGTTTCACGGGAAGTATAATTACCCATGTAGCCGTCTTGAGGCATGGTTACGCCCAATTCTTGAGCAGCTTCCAATTTAAGTTGCTGCAAAGCTGCGTTTGCTTGTGGTACAACCAGATTATTGCTGCGGGAACCTCTTCGTGCCATGTTATTCATATCTCCCTTCAACTTCAAGTCTAATGTTCCATTGCAAGCTTGCAAGCTTATTATGTCTCCTTCACGAAGTGTTATACCGCAATATTAAAAATATAATTAATGGAGGTTTTTCCCCATGAGCAAAGGCTTGTCTCTATGGTTTGCAGTTTCTTCCATCGTATTGCTCAGCGCGGCAGCCATCTTTATCAGCCATAATATTTGGACTGCCTTAGGGCTCGGCGTCCTGACCGTTTTAAATATCGGATGGGGTTTCATCGTTAAAGCGAAAAAAAGAAGATCCTGATTCGGTTACCTTACGTCAACCCAAGCATTTTTTTACGTAAAGCCGATAAATCTGTTATGATGTGATTAGTTATCTCGGAAGATTACTGTGGTAAAGGAGCAACGATATGAATCAAGTGACCAAAGGACAATGGAATGGTTACGATACTTATATCCTGAACAGCGGCCGGCTGGAAGTAACCCTTCTTCCGCGTCTTGGCAACAATGTCATTGAAATCAAGGACCTGCAGGAACAACGCCAGATTTTGAGGCGGCCGGACGAAAGTGAGTTGGCTTTTTATTTGCAAAAACCTTACCACTTCGGCATGCCGATGCTCATTCCTCCAGGGCGGATATCCAAAGGCCGTTTCGAATACGAAGGAACCCGCTTCCAGTTTGACCAAAATACTGCAAACGAAAACCATATCCACGGCCTGCACAGAACCCAGGCATGGTGTGTTAGTGATATCGAAGAAGATGAGGACGGCTGCACGGTCAGCACGGAATTCTCTACGGCGGACGATTCCCGCTGGATGTCGCAAATGCCGGAGCCGCTAAAACTTGAAATGAATTTCCGTTTGCAGGGCTCCGAATTTCACCAGACGCTGCGAATCACCAACGAGGGCGAGCGAGCCGTTCCTTTCGGAATGGGTTACCATACGTGGTTCCTGCTTGACGGCCGTCCGGATCAATGGACGCTTCAGCTGCCGGTCGATGGCATTTACACGCTCGACGAAGAGTTACTACCCTCGGGCAAAATCGCGCCGTTGAATCAATGGGCCTCCCTTAATACGGGGTTAAATTTAGAAGGCACCGATTTCGATACTATTTTCAAAATTCCGGATGGACAGCCGGCTGAAGCACGGTTAATCCGCAAGGATGGATATGGTATCCATTACACGGCGGACCGCTCTTACTTTAAACATTGGGTCCTCTATACTAAAGGGACGGCCGACCAGTTCCTCTGCATCGAGCCTTACACTTGGCTTCCCAACGCTCCGAATTTGGATCTTCCGGCAGACGTTACCGGCCTGATTCATCTTGGCTCAGGTCAATCCGTCGATCTGCACACAAAATTGGAGATCCGTTACCCGAAAGACTCATGAATAAAGGTTGCTTTACCCTCTTCATTATGACCGAAGAGCCTGGAACCCCTGTTTCAGGCTCTTTTTGTTTGGAACGAAAAATCCCCTCCCTATTCACGTGTCATTTCCCTGCCGTTCCCCTGCTTCGTCGGCTAATATTACCAGGAATGATTGATTACGCTTCACGCATGAGATTCTCTTTTTTCAACCATAATAACTTCATACAACGTCGAAGGAGGTGACAAACATGGGTATGGGTCAAGCTGGACAAAGCCGTAGAAGCGGAAGCCGTTCTAACAACCTGGTCGTTCCCCAAGCTAACGCGGCTCTTCAACAAATGAAGTATGAAGCTGCTCAAGAATTGGGCGTAACGATTCCGCAAGACGGTTACATGGGCAACTACACTTCCCGTGAGACTGGTTCTTTGGGAGGATACATCACTAAGCGTCTGGTTCAAATGGCTGAGCAGCAATTGTCGGGTCGTTCCAACCTGTAATTGATTCTCTTCCCTCCAGATTAAGAAAGAGGCGGTCTTCTCCCCAAAGATCGCCTCTTTCGTCATATATGTATTCAAATATAACGGATAAAAAAAGAAATGATTTCAAGATTCCGAAGCAGCCTCGGAATAAGCAGTTCTAGGGTATCGAATCATCATATTGGCCATATTGTAGTTTGACTCCAGCACGGCATCCACCATTACAATCCCTTGCCTTACCGTGAACTCATAGCTGATCTCTCCGTGTGTCCAGTGACGCTTATGTTTGAGGCTTTCGAGCGCCATGGTACGGAAAGATGACTGCTGAACAGGGTTCAATCCCCCTTCGGCCGGGGCTATGACGCCATTTCGTCCAGCCAGAGGATTGTGCCGGATCCCAAACTTGCCGATGACATTATTTCGTATTTGCACAAATACGGTTCCGGAATTAAGTCCTGCCAACTCTTCTTCTAACTCTTTAAATACCAAATCCAGTTGTCTTGCAAGCGATAATTGCTCCAATTTAATCATTTCAAACCCCCTCCAAATTTACTATAAACCCACTAAATAATAGGGCTTATGACTCATTATAGGCCAGCTGATAGATTTCATCAACAATATACAACATAAATGGGTAATAATTACTATTATTGCATAATAGATCAGCTGATTTTTTTTGGTT
Organism: Paenibacillus sp. DMB20; assembly: GCF_000987955.1. Taxonomy (GTDB): domain Bacteria; phylum Bacillota; class Bacilli; order Paenibacillales; family Paenibacillaceae; genus Paenibacillus_AQ. Next base: position 23,964 of record NZ_LAZU01000053.1, on the reverse strand, counting down.
TTACGGCATAATTCTTGCTTTTGCGACAAAAAAAGAAGCCCCGAAGGGACTTCGCAAAATACATGATTTTTCAATGTTCAGCAAGTTACGCCAAATGATCCGTCATCCGAAGAAATTGTTGAATGTCGGCGATGCACATGTCGGCTGCGCCTTGCCAGAAATCGCGCTCGGTCAAATCGACACCCAGATGCTTCTTAGCGAGGGCTTCAACGGTCATTACGCCTGTATCGCGAAGAAGGGCATCGTATTTATCGGCAAACGAGCTGCCTTCCTCCAGCGCCCGAACGTAAAGGCCGGTACTGAACATATATCCGAACGTGTACGGGAAATTATAAAACGGCACACCCGTGCTGTAAAAATGAAGCTTGGAAGCCCAGAAATGAGGATGGTAGGATGAAAGGGCATTGCAGTAAGCCTCTTTCTGAGCCTCTTCCATCAGTTCCGAAATTTCCGCCGCATTTAACAGACCTTCTTTTCGCTTGTCATAAAACCGGGTTTCAAAAAGGAAGCGGGCATGAATGTTCATAAAGAACGCTACGCTGTTCTGAATCTTCTCTTCCAGCAGGGCAAGTTTCTCTTCTTCGCTCTTGGCTGCTTTGACCAGAGCATCAGCCACGATCATTTCCGCGAAGGTGGAAGCGGTCTCCGCCACGTTCATGGCATAATCCTGATTCAAGACGGGCAGCCCGCTCATCAGATATTGGTGGTAAGCATGGCCCAGCTCATGCGCCAATGTGGATACATTGGATGACGTTCCCCCAAAAGTCATGAAGATCCGGGTTTGATTGCTCCACTGAAAGGAAGTGCAGAAGCCTCCCGGCCGTTTACCCGGGCGGTCCTCGGCTTCAATCCAGCTCTTGTCAAAGGCCATTTGGGAGAAATCGGCCAGTTTCGGACTGAACTTACGGAACTGCTCCACGATGGTTTGAGCGGCTTCGTCATAGGTTACTTTGGATACGGCCGTGCGAATCGGCGCCTCAACATCGGTCCAGGCCAAGCCTTCAAGCCCAAGGAGCTTGGCTTTGCGGTTCAAATATTCAACGAGCACGGGCTTTGCATCCTGGATTACCGCCCACATTGTCTCCAGCGTCTCCCGGGACATCCGGTTGATCGCAAGCGGCTCCTTCAGCACGTCTTCCCATCCCCGGTTGCCGTAAAGCTTAAGCCGGAATCCCGCAAGATGGTTTAACGTATCCGCGCAATAGTCCTCTGCCGCAGTCCAGGCCTGTTCCCATTTTTCGAACATTTCCTGCCGCACTTCACGGTTCGGGTTATGCAGCTTATTGAACGCCTGACCGGCGGACAACAGTTCGGTCTTGCCGTTCTCTTCATGCGGGATTTGAATTTTGCTTACAATCGTATCGTAAAATTCTCCCCAGCCGTGGTAACCGTCAATGGCAAGCTCGAGCGCAAGGCTTTCCATTTCGGGATTCATTTTTTCGCGTGCCAGGTCACGGCTTTCATTGAGAATGAACTGTAAAGGTGCAGCTTTTTCCGTGGTAAGCCATGATGCCCAAAGGGAATCGTCGATTTCGCGCAGCAAATTGTCGAACTTCGCTTTTATGCTTTGAAGCTCGGCATAAAGCGTTGTTACGCGGCCTGACAATTGGATGGCTTTTTTGTCGTTTTGATCCTGCGCGGCGAGGCAACCGACGAAAGCTCCTGCCTCGCTGGCTTTTGCGACGCATTTTTCAAAAAGCGACAAAATCTCTTCAAGCGGAGAAATTTCCTGCAGATTTGTCGGAACCTTCGCGGACTGTACGGCCTCACGAAGCTGTTTGGCTTCTGCTTCAAGCGATTCCAGGAACGCTTTCAATTCGGGGGAAGAGGAGCCTCCCGGGAAAATCGATTCCAGATCCCATGTTTGACGAAGCGGCTTATTCATGGATTATCAACCTTTCTTCACATCATAAAGTTTTGTAGTTTTACATTTGTACGGTTACCCGGAAAAGTGTATAACTATTATTACAGCACGTCAAAATAAAATTTGGAGGGATTTCAAATGAGACCTTTGCAAATATCGCCGGAAACGGCCCTCATACTCTCAAAAAAACTCGGAGTTCCGCTGGAACACCTTATGCATATGCCGCAGCACATATTAATGCAAAAAATCGCGGAACTTGCCCAAACGGGCGATTCGCCGTCAGACGTTGCGAAGGACCCGCAAGGTTCCACGGAGAAGCCATGATTCCCTTTTCCAATGCCTGGCCTTATGACATTATTTCCGGCGATGTATATGTACAAAGCTGCCCCTTCTGCGGAAGGGACAACGTGCTGCTTCCCATGAAGCCCAAGGAGCTTGTCAGTGTGCGGGAGGGGAAGAAAAAGCTGCTTGTCTTCCCCTGCTGCCATAATAAGGTAATGGTGCTGGACAGCGACGCTGATTATCTTTTAACCGACCAACGGCTTCGATGAGAGCCATCTTTCCATGATACGGATTTTTGGCCATAGACGCTTAAGGCTTCTCTTGCGAGGGGCCTGTTTAGCGTACGGAATTCTTCGGTCTACATTGATCCCGTCTCTTCGGGAAGAGCCATTTTTTCGGCTTTCATCTGCTCGCGAACGGCTGTCCACTGCTCGCGTGACGCACGGATCATGGCGGAATCCACTATTTTCTTATCCTGTATGACCCGGGAGAACCATTGAACCGCTTCGTTATAGCGTCCCAACCGGCGGTTTATTTCTCCGATCAGGTATAACAGCCGGGCATCATTAGCCCCCACTCCCTCCACTTCGTAGACGCGGATGTAGGAATCAAGACAGTGAGCGAGGAAGCGCTTCTCTTGCTTCTCATTTCCTTGATACCTGTACAGCCAGGCAATATGGTGCAGAAGACTTGCGATAATCCGTTCCTTCTCCCGGATGGTCTGAGCGCACAGCAGCGCCAATTTGTACGTCTCCAGGGCATCCCCAAGCGAACGATGTTCGCCGAAATCCCGCTGAACCCAGCGGCTTGAGATTTTGGTCCGAAAATCAGACTTCTGCCGCTCGTTCAGGCTTTCAACCGAATTCTCGGTTGAAGCAAAACCGCATTCCGGGCATACCCGTACTACATAAAAATCCGGATTTTCATTTTTGTAATAACCGCAAAAATCCGTATCCGTTCGATATGCCTTTTTTAAACTCGGCCGAACCCTTGAGGTCTCAAATTCATTTTCGCAGTTGGCGCATGTCACTTTAATTTTGTACAGTGGTTCTAATGTCATATCCATGACACGGACATCCCTTTCCCCCATGCTGGTGTCTTTTCGATGCTTAAGGCGTGTTCACAAAGTGGCGGGCCGGGCCCGATAATCGCTGAAGCACGATTTCCCGAAGCGTCTCCTCCACTCCAATCTCTTCAAGGGCCCCTGCCATGCAGCCAAGCCATTCGTCCGCATGGCGATCCGTGATCGGAAAATTCAGATGCCTGGCTCTCATCATCGGATGCCCGTATGCTTCCGAAAAAAGGGCGGGGCCCCCAAAAAATTGGCTTAAGAACATATACTGCTTCTCCATCACCGGCATGATGTCCTCCGGAAAAAGGGGGGCAAGCATGGCGTTTTGCTGAACTCTCGGGTAAAAAGCCTCCACTAAAGCGCGGATTCCTTCAGCTCCGCCAAGATTATCATAGATGCTAAGACTTGGATTCATCTCCCGTATCTCCCATCTTTAATTAGTTAGTCGCGTCAGTTTATTATACCAATTAGAAACGATTCCGTCGTCCTTCTTCAATAAGGTCAGCGTTTACGGAAGGATTTCATGGGAGCGGCGGGCTATAACAAAAAAGGCGCTAAACCAAGTTTAGCACCCTGTACTTAATTAGTAACTTCTCCAATCCTCTTCACCCTGATGGACGAGAGAGGCACGTATTACATAAACGAAGGCGCATACCAGAATACCCGCGACTATGCTCATGATCATCACTCCATCCAAACATAATTCGAAAGATGTGCTTTGATGCTTTCATTATAGCACAATGTCCTTAAAAATAAAGCATTATTGTAACCGCTTTCCTTCATTTTTTGTACTGTTTGTCCTACCTTTTGCATACAGATTGAGCATTAAGTCTAATTTACGAGGACATCATTTGTTCGGTTCAGGGGGCGCAATCATATCCATGACCATGAAAAAGATCGGGTTGATTCTCCTTATGACGGGACTGCTCAGCATCATCTTCCTGATGGCACTGTATCCGGAAGCAGCGCTGCAGTCGGCCCTTCGAGGGCTGGCCATCTGGTGGGACGTGCTGTTCCCGTCGCTATTTCCCTTTTTTGTGATATCCGAGGTATTGCTCGGTTTTGGTGTCGTGCATCTGGTGGGGACCCTGCTGGATCCCATGATGAAGCCGCTCTTCCGTATCCCCGGCAGCGGCGGTTTTGTGGCGGCGATGGGTTATGTTTCCGGCTACCCTGTTGGGGCCAAACTGACGGCCAAGCTCTGGGAGCAAAAGATGGTGACCCGCGACGAGGGTGAACGTCTGGTTGCCTTTACGACCTCGTCGGATCCTATTTTTTTGATCGGCGCGGTTTCCGTCGGCTTTTTTCACAACCCCCGTATCGGGTTGATTCTTGCTTTAGCCCATTATGGCGGCGGGCTGCTGGTAGGTCTTTTGATGCGATTTCATGGCCGGAAGGAATTTACGGCTAACATCAAACATGAGGGCCCCCGACAGCACAGCCGTTTCAAAGCGGCTATTTATGCGATGCATGCTGCCAGAAAGGCGGACGGACGGGCTTTCGGCATTTTGCTGAAGCAGGCGGTCGAATCCTCCCTCCATCTTATTATTGTCGTAGGCGGGCTGGTTGTATTCTTTTCCGTTTTTCTTGAGCTTTGGACGCAAGCGGGAGCCATTCCTGCTTTAAATCATGTCGTGAATGCATTGCTTTCTTTTGCGGGCGTACCGGAACAGCTTACGACGGCACTGGTCGGCGGTATTTTTGAAGTGACCCTCGGTACCCGTTACGCCGGGACGGCCGGAGACGGCATTCCCCTTCCTTATAAAGCCGCAGCCGCCGCTTTTGCATTATCCTGGGGGGGCTTGTCGGTCCATGCCCAAATCGCCAGCATTTTGAATTCAACCAATCTTCGCTATCTTCCGTTTATGGTTGCCCGGCTGGTACACGGCTTCATAGCCGCAGCAGCCGTACTGCTGCTATGGGAGCCGGTTATGGGAGGTACGGCCGCCTCTTTTGCCGTTCCGGCTGTTTCTTACTTATCCTCGACCGGGTATACCCAAGTTATGGCTTTCTTCTGTATTTTGCTCGGATCGATCATCGGAATGATGCTGTTGGCGGAAGCTATTTATCTCCTGAGACGCAAATCCCGCAATTTCCCGAGGTGAACATTGTTTTCTGTCCTAAGATTGATTATCATCGATATATAACCTTATAAAAGGAGTTTATCAACTTGAGATACTATGTTCTGGACCGCGGGGACCCATTGTCTGTCGAATTGAGTCAACAATTTCACAAGCTGGCGGAACAGCGGGGTTTCGAACTGGATGCCGAGTCCCCGGAAATCGTAGTTTCCATAGGCGGGGACGGTACCATGCTGCACGCTTTCCATACATTCATCGATCGGATCCCCGACCTTGCTTTTGTCGGAATCCATACGGGCCATCTTGGATTTTATGCCGATTGGAAAGCGGATGAAATTCCCAAGCTGATCGATTTGATGTGCGGCATCGGAGATCCCAAAATTCTGAAACCGAGAATCGTTAAGTATCCGCTGGTTCAGCTCGAAATCCACAAGAAATCGGGAACGGCATCTTATATCGCCCTGAATGAATTCACGCTAAAAGGCGTAGACGGAACCGTCGTCGCTCAAATCGACATCAATGACGTAACCTTTGAAATGTTCCGGGGGGACGGCATCTGTATCTCTACGCCATCCGGCAGCACGGCATACAATAAGAGCGTAGGCGGCGCCATGGTCCATCCGTCCATTGACGCCCTGCAAATTGCGGAAATCGCTTCGATCAATAACCGTATCTTCCGGACCCTCGGCTCTCCTTTGCTGCTTCCGAAACATCATCATTGCGACATCTTTTCATGCAAAGAGCAGCGACTGCTGCTGACTGTAGATCATAATAATATACCGATCGACGATCTGATATCCGTCCGCTGTCAGGTTGCCGAACAAAAGGTCAGCTTTGCCCGCTACCGTCCATTTCCGTTCTGGAACCGGGTGCGGGACGCTTTCCTGGGTTAGGTCAGTCATCCATCTAAACTTTATGATGAACGCAAGAAGCGGCTTTGCCCTTTTTCCCACAGCATGAAGCTTATATTTGCACAAAAACAGCAGCCCTTAATCGGGCTGCTGTTTTTGTGGATCAGGCTTAATCCGCCTGATGACGCGGTTTGGGCTGAGGCCGCTCACGGTGATCCCGGTTTTCGCGGGCTTTGCCTTCTTTCCATGATTTCGGATGTTTTCCTGAGCGGGAGTCTTTGGATTCCCGTGGTTCCCTTGATTCTCGTTTCCCTCGGGCATCCGGAAGCTCTTTATCCTGAGCGCGTTCGCTCTGCCTGCCGGCGATTTTGGGTTCCTTATCCTTGCTGTCGCCCTTGTCCGCGCTCGTTTCAGGATCCAAAGCACGGCTTTCATCCAGGCCTTCAAAAGCTTCCTGGGCTTCCTTCAGTTCCTTAAGCTCTTTCGGATCTTTGATCTCTTTCGTCTTATGCAAGACAAAATAGGCGCATCCGAAATTGCAGTACTCATTGATATAATCGGACAACGTCGAATAGGTTGAGTCTTTCGTGGCCTTAGGGTGGTTGTCCCGGTAAAAGCCTTTTAAACGCAGCTGATTGTATCCCCAATCACCAACGATATAATCGTACCGCTCAAGCACTTCACTGTACCTCTCGCGGAAAGCTTCGGGATTCCAGCCGCTGCGATGATCCACGAGGACCTCGTAGCTTTTGTTGCCTATAACGATCAAGCAAGTTCCCCTGCCTTTCCCGGCTAAGATTGAACGATTTGTTCCTTGCGGCGTTCAGCGGATTTCACCTGTTCATGCGCATGATAAGAACTGCGTACGAGAGGTCCGGACTCCACATGGCTGAATCCCCGTTTAAGCCCCTCTTCCTTCAATAAAGCAAACTCCTCGGGGGTGTAATATCTTTCGACTTTCAAATGTTTGGGCGAAGGCTGCAGATACTGACCGATCGTCATGATATCGCAGTTCACCGAACGAAGGTCGTCCATCGCTTGCAAAATCTCATCCCATTCTTCGCCGACACCAAGCATAATGCTGGATTTGGTTGGAATATCGGGCTGCATAAGTTTTGCGTTTCTTAGCAGCTCCAGCGAACGGGAATATTTTGCTTTCGCGCGAACGCGGTCGGATAAACGCTCCACCGTCTCGATATTATGATTTAAAATATCCGGTTTGGCGTCCATCACGATTTTAAGGGATTCGGTGCTGCCCATAAAATCAGGGATCAGAACCTCAACGCTGCAGAGTGGGAGCCGCTTGCGAATGGATTTGACGGTTTCGGCAAATATGTACGCTCCGCCATCCTTCAAATCATCCCTTGCCACGCTGGTAACGACGCAGTGGCGCAGGTTCATCTGCTCTGCGGCTTCGGCAACACGTTCCGGCTCCTGCAAGTCAAGCTCGGTTGGAAGTCCCGTATTTACGGCACAAAAACGGCATGCCCGGGTACAAATATCCCCCAAAATCATAAAGGTTGCGGTACGATTCGCCCAGCATTCATAAATGTTTGGGCAGCGCGCTTCCTCGCATACCGTATGGAGCGTTTTGGAACGCATCATGCTTTTGATTTCCTTATAGTTATCGCCCGTAGTGAGCTTGATCTTGATCCAGTCCGGTTTGGGTTGGCTATTGGAAGTTTTGGACAAGAAGAAAACCCTCTTTCGATTGGAGTTGGAGATAGTCCATTAACTGCTCCATATTATATCATGAAAACCTTACGTTTACCTATCCTCATCGATATGGAAATCATCTTTCTACGGCATGGATAAAAACAGTCGTTTCGAATCACCCTACAGGAAGGCATCCACGTCCGTTTTTTCTCAGCATGATTTGATTAGGATCAGGAGGAAAAAACCATGAAAAACACATCGCGACAATGCAGGCAGAGCCGGGACTGGATTCGCAGGACCGCCGTCGCCATTTTGGTCCCCGCAACCGCCGCTTGTCTATGGAATGGAGGGTATGCCGAAGCGGGCCATACTCTCCGATCGGAAAAGGCGGTATCCGCTCCTAAGCCGAAGGAGGAGGATGTCTTTTCAACGAGAAAGGCGCTTTACGATCGGATTCAAGCCGTAACGCAAGTGCCCTGGTATCGGCTGGCTGCCATCGATCAGTACGAACGTACGTTGACCCGTGTGCATCCAAAGGACCGGAAGCATCCTCAGCGCGAAATCGGCATATTTGTGCCTCCTACAGCCTGGGCCGGACCACTCAATCCCAATCCGGAGGATACTTATCCGCCGACGATTGAATTGTACTCGGGGATGGGACGGGACGGGGATGGAGACGGACTGGCCGATCCGAACAATAATGTCGACCTGTTGTATAGCATGGCCTCCAAGTTAAAACCTTTCGGTCATTCACGGGATGACTTCGGAATCGGATTATGGTCATACTACCAGAACAGCAGGGCCGTTCAGCGCGTGCTGCAATATGCCAAGCTGTATGAAACCTTCGGCAAGCTGGATTTGTTCGATCATGCCTTCCCCCTTCCGGTCAGGAGCGATTATTCCTACCGAAGCACCTACGGCATGGGGCGCAGCTGGGGCGGCTACCGGATCCATGAAGGAACCGACCTGTTCGCAAGATACGGCGTACCGGTCCGCAGCACCTGCTACGGGGTCGTGGAGCTTAAAGGCTGGAATAGGTACGGCGGTTGGAGGATTGGAATCCGCGATTTAAACAACCATTATCATTATTACGCCCATCTTCAAGGTTTCGAAAAAGGGGTTAGAGCCGGCGATGTCGTCACTCCGGGCCAAACGATCGGCTGGGTGGGAAGCTCGGGCTACGGTAAACCGGGCACATCCGGCAAGTTCCCGCCCCATCTTCATTACGGGATCTATCGTGATACCGGTTTGTCCGAATGGTCTTTTGATCCCTACCCCCTCCTCAAGCAGTGGGAACTTCAGGAGCGGAAAGCCCTCCGAAAAGGCAAAAAAGCGCGTCGCTGACTTTCAGCAGTACGCGCTTTTGCTTTATAAGGCAGGGCATCGCTACTCATATATCGCATAATTACGGCTGCCCCACGCTGTCATGAAGCGGTTCTTCCATCTCCGGGGTAACAGCATCCCCTTCGCCTTGATGTCCTCCCTCCTGAGGCACGGGAACGGACACTCCCGGCCCAGGCTTATCTCCGGGAGATACCGGTTTTTCGCCCGTCTTGGCCGGAGGAGGAATCGCTATGCTTGGCGCTTGGGCACTATTCTCGCCAACCGGATTCCCCTGGTTATCGTAATAGTACATAGGAACGTCGCCGACGACCAGCAAATAGGATATCGGAATATCGGTTTCCACAACTTGGGGTTCCATATCAAACGGGACGACGACCGCCACTTCCGTGACGATATGCACGAATACCTCAACCAGGATCATGTTGATCCCCGCCTCCTGCTGCCGGGTATCCAGCTGGACCTTGACCGCGCCCTGCGGCTCGATTTTCACCGGGATCTGCGGGCCGAATGAAGCGACAATCGGGCTTTTTAGAACCTGACCGAGCGGGATATGTTCCTTTCGTTTATGGATCGTCTCAAGCGTCTCCTGCACGAGCTGCGTAGTGAAGGACGTAATTTTAAGATGCTCCGCATAGTTAAGCATAAATCCGGTAACCTTGCCTGAGCTGTCGGTTTTCCAGTTCACCAGATTATCAAACTGCTTTCCCTGCGATACCTGGCTCGTAATGGCTTTGTTTATCGCATCCGTTGCGATTTGCTTTACCCGTATCTGGGCCAGATGCATGATCGGCGGTTTCAGATTCCTCTCGACATATAAAAACAGCTGCAGAATGCCAAACAAAAATACAAGCGACGCAATCAGCCACCACTTCTTCCGGTTGCGCGGCCTGGAATTCTGAGAACGCGTCCGGCTCCAGGAGGCTTTGACGGGTGTATAACCGTTCCTGACGGGCTTTCGGTGTACCCGCCGCATTTTCGGTCTCGGCCATGACGGCAACGACGGGAGCGAAATCCTTCGGCTCCCCCATTTTTTTCTTCTGAACACATTTGCCCTCCCCTCTTTTGTCGCCCGAGGTGCGGCCTCTTCTTGGCAAGCTGTTCCCTTCAGAAGAGAATATGCGGACAAAGCGTGAAAAAGAAGGGCTTCTCCCACGTAAAAAAAGACTGAAGCCCGGGTCGATGACCTCATTCGCCCGTTTTCAGTCTTTTTTCGTATTCATCAATTCAAGTTATTTACCGATATTCCCGCTGCCGCAATGCCTCGAACAGAAGCACCGAAGCGGCCATGGCCGCATTGAGCGACTCCGCCCTGCCCGGCATCGGAATGATGATGGCATCGTCCACGAGCGCAGCAGCCTCGGGTGAAACGCCGCTCCCTTCGCTGCCGATCACAATCCAGCAGAAGCCAGTGAAGTCGTAGTGAAAAGCTGAAGTTTTTCCCTCCAGGGAAGTTGTAACAAGCCTGGCCCCCTTCTCCCTGGCTCTAGGCAGCAGCTCGGTTAACTCCCCTTCGATGATCGGCAGATGAAATACCGAGCCCATGGTGGAGCGCAGCGTTTTCGGGTTGTAAAGATCCGCACAGCCCTTGCCCAAAATCACTCCAGCCGCTCCTGAGGCGTCTGCGCTGCGGATAATCGTTCCAACATTGCCCGGATCCTGCAATCCGTCCAATACGATTACCGGTCTGCCTATATCGGCAAACAGCTTGTCCCAGGTTTCGCGTTCTTTTCGAACGACGGCAAAAACCGGTTGAGGGGTAGAAGCGTGACTGACCTTTGAAATAATCGCTTCCGTAACGCCGATCCATTCCACCCGGCGGCCGTTGTCCGGTATTTCCCTTAACTCCCGCGGAATCCCTTTAGCCATGTCAAAAGCGACGCATTCCACATCGGCTCCGGACAGGAGGGCCTCCTGAACAAGATGGATTCCCTCAACCACAAACTTGTTTTGCTTATCCCTGTGTTTTTTCTCCTGCAGCTGAGCCCAAGCCTTCACCCTTGGATTCTGCAGCGATAAAATTTCCATGTCATTTCCACCCGTCTCATTCCTGGCGTTTACAGACGTACGTCGTTATGAACAACCGCTTATCTCGGATACGCAAGCTCCAGCTTGGTCAAATCGTTTTTTTGTCCGACAATGACCAGAATGTCTCCCTCGACAAGCCGGTCTTCCGGATTCGGCGAAATATTCATTTCCCCGCCGGTACGTATCCCCATCACGTTGCAGCCGAATCGCGCCCGGATATCCAGCTCTTTCAGATTCCGGCCGATCATGTCGGAAGATGCTTTCATCTCCATAATGCTGTAGTCATCCGACAATTCAATGTAATCCAAAATATTCGGAGACACGAGATGATGGGCTACCCTAAGCCCCATGTCACGTTCAGGGAATATTACTTTGTCGGCGCCGATCTTTTGCAAAACCTTGCCATGGAGCTCATTCTTTGCCTTGACGACGATGACCTGCACACCCAGATCTTTTAAGATCAGCGTTGTCAAAATACTTGATTGGATATCCTCGCCGATCGCCACAACCACGACGTCAAAATTGCGGATCCCGAGAGCACGAAGCGCTTCTTCGTCCGTCGAATCCGATGATACCGCATGCGTCACCATCCCTGCGATTTCCTGGATGCGCTGTTCGCTCGCATCCACGGCCAGCACGTCAAAGCCCATGCCGCTTAGCTCTTTGGCAACACTCGTACCGAAACGTCCCATGCCGATAACGGCGTACTGCTTTTTTGCCATGTTTTATCCTCCCCGAGCCTTAGATCTGTCTGTGTTAGTATACCATATTGAAATGCAATCTTGAATTTAACGAGCCTTCCGGGGGCACATTAGTCAATGACCCTTAAATAACAAGGAGGAACATTTCGATGTCCATATTGTTAGATCTAAGGCAGGCCGTCATTCACAAAGTCCATAATCAGGACGAAGAGCAGCTTCGCTCCATGATCGAGGGTTCCGTCGACGGGCCCGAAGCCGCGCTTCCCGGTCTCGGCGTCATGTTCGAGATGATGTGGAAAGACATGGATTCCTCGGCTCAGGCTGACCTTGTCTCGTCCCTTCATGATCACCTGAAAACCGTAACTCCAGGAAAAATCGTCTGATGATCCTGGGAGTAGGTCAAGCAGAAACAGCAATCCCCCAGCCGGATACGGCAGGGGGATTTTCCATATATGGCAGCCAATGCTGAGGCCGTAAGCAAGTTTGGAACAAGTATCTTTAAGGCGCGGTTTCCAAAAACTTGGCTGTCGGATTTTTTTCCATGGCCGTTCTCATCGCGTACTCATTTTCAAAGAGAACGACATGGTTGTCCTTTTTATCCAGAACCAGCGTGGAGTTAATGCGGAATTTCGAAGGATCGACCTTCTCGTCCATGATCCAGCGCGCAAACTGATACGGCATGCGCTGAAGCTGTACTTCCACGCCGTATTCCGCCTTCATCCGGTATTCGAATACCTCAAACTGAAGCTGACCGACCACGCCGAGAATCATGTCGTCGAAGCTGATCGTACGGAATACCTGAATCGTTCCTTCCTCGGTCAGCTGGTCAATGCCCTTCTGGTACTGTTTATGCTTGAACGCGTTCTTGATCGTAACCTTGGCAAACAGCTCGGGAGAGAACGTCGGCAGCTCGTTGAACACGACCTCCCCGCCCTGACAGAGCGAATCGCCGATGCGGAAGATGCCCGGGTCAAACAAACCGATAATATCCCCCGGGTATGCTTCCTGTACGATATCCCGATCCTGGGCAAGAAACTGCTGCGGCTGGGAGAGCTTGATCTCCTTGCCTGCACGAACATGCTTTACGCTCATGCCGCGCTCGAATTTGCCGGAAACGATGCGAAGGAACGCAATGCGGTCCCGGTGAGCGGGATTCATGTTCGCCTGGATTTTGAATACATATCCCGTAAACTTCTCGTTGGTCGGTTCGATAAGACCTTCCGTGCTGCGGCGCGGTTCCGGCTTCGGCGCCAGCTGAAGGAAATTATCCAGGAAAGTCTGCACGCCAAAGTTGTTCACGGCACTGCCGAAAAATACCGGCGTCAGTTCGCCCTTCAGCACCTTCTCCAGATCGAACGGGTCGCCGGCCACGTCGAGCAGCTCCAAATCCTGGCACAGCTGATCATGCAAAAACTCACCGGCCATGTCGCGGATGACAGGATCGTTATAATCCTTGACTTTTTGCACCTCGATGGAGGAATGGTCATCCCCCTGGAAAAGCTCGACCTGATTTTTCATCCGGTCATAAACCCCGCACAGCTCCCGCCCGGAGCCGATAGGCCAGTTCATCGGAACCGAGCGGATTCCGAGCACCTGCTCAATCTCTTCCATCAGATCAAACGGACTGCGACCCTCGCGGTCGAGTTTATTGATAAACGTAAAGATGGGAATGCCCCGTTTGGCGCATACCTGGAACAATTTAATCGTCTGGGCCTCGACGCCCTTGGCCACGTCGATCAACATGAGCGCGCTGTCCGCAGCCGTCAATGTCCGGTACGTATCTTCACTGAAATCCTGGTGACCCGGCGTATCCAGTATGTTAATGCGGTGGCCTTTGTAATCGAACTGCATAACCGAGGACGTGACGGAGATCCCCCGCTGCTTCTCGATTTCCATCCAGTCGCTTGTCGCATGCTTGCTTGCTTTTCTTGCCTTAACCGAACCCGCCAGGCGAATGGCGCCGCCGAACAGCAGCAGCTTCTCGGTAAGCGTTGTTTTACCGGCGTCCGGGTGGGAAATAATCGCAAAAGTTCTGCGCTTATCCACTTCGCTTTGCAGCTCATTTATCGTTTTGCCCATTTCACTGTTCCCTTCGTTACTAAAGTCATGTATATCATTGTACCACAATCCATACGCAAATCATCCCCATACGCCAGGCGCATGAGGATGATTTTTTTAAGATTTAATTGGATCCTTTAAGCCAAACCACATTATCTTCATCCTGACCGTTTACCGGCCACCAGTGGAAACCGTCTTTCTCCAGCAGCTTGTCCGCTTTCTGCGGTCCCCAGGAGCCGGCAGCGTACGTTTCCAGATCGCTTTGATCCTCTCTCCATGCCTGGGCAATGCTGTCCACGAAGGACCAGGCCGACGCCACTTCATCCCAGCGGGTAAAGTAGGTGGAATCGCCGCGTGCCGCATCATGCAAGAGGCGCTCATAAGCTTCGGGGGAATTGATACCTACCAGGCAGCTCTGACAGAAATCCATGGCAACCGGTTCGATCTCGTTTTCCGAACCTGGTTTCTTCGCATTGATCTTCACGTACAGGCCTTCCATCGGATTCACGCGAATGACGAGCAGGTTAGGCTCAAGCGAATGCTTCTGGCCGAGGTAAACATTGCCCGGCATCCGTTTGAATTCCACCACGACCTCCGTGGTTTTGACGGGAAGCCGTTTGCCTGTACGGATATAGAACGGAACGCCGGCCCACCGGAAGTTATCCACAAATACCCGGGCTGCAAAATAAGTTTCCGTATTCGACTCCGGATTCACCTTGTCCTCTTCCCGGTAAGCGGGAAGCTCTTTGCCTCCGGCAGCGCCCTTCGCATACTGGCCGCGAACGACGTTTTCCTTCACGTCCTGACTTGTGGCATATGGACGAAGAGACCGAAGCACTTTTACCTTCTCGTCCCGGATATCCTCCGGCAAAAGGCGGCTAGGCGGCTCCATGGCAATCATGGTGAGCATTTGCAGCATATGGTTTTGCCCCATGTCGCGCAGGGCACCTGCGTGATCGTAATAACCGCCGCGCTCTTCAACGCCGACGGTCTCGCCCAATGTGATTTGAACGTTAGCGATATGCTTGTTGTTCCAAAGCGGCTCAAAGAAAGCATTCGCAAAACGGATAACCTCAATGTTCTGCACCATTTCCTTGCCGAGATAATGGTCGATCCGGTAAATTTCCTCTTCCTTGAACACCTGGCGGATTTCTTCATTCAGCTTCGCCGCCGATTCCAGATCATAGCCGAACGGTTTTTCAATGACGAGACGGTTCCAGCCTTCTCCATCCAGCATTCCGCCCTTTTTCAGGTTAAAGGATACGCTGCCGAACAGTTCCGGCGCAAGCGCCAAATAGAACAGCCGGTTGCCCGGAATGCCGAATTTGGCCTCGAGCACTTCGGTTTGCTCGCGAAGCTCTCGGAACCCGTCATTATTGTTAATATCCAACGATTTATATTCAAAATGCTGAGCAAAAGTATTCCAATCCTCGTTTTGCTCGGAACGGTACCGTCCAAATTCCTGAATCGAACGGTATACGTCCTCCCGGAACTCCTCTTGGGTCCGCGGACGCCGCGCCACGCCGATTACCGCAAAATCCTCTGCCAACTTTCCTTCGCGATAAAGACTGTAGATCGCCGGGAACAATTTGCGTCTTGCCAAATCACCGGTCGCTCCAAAGATGAAAAATACCGCTCCCGGCGTCTTTAATGTGTCTAGATTTTGATTTTCAGCCATGGCTCCTCATTCTTTCTATGTAATATGGTGTATTTTTATGCATCGAGACTTACCACGATGTGATGACATTTTAGCATATTCATAAAAAGTATGCTATCTCATTTCATACTTTTTCATCGTTATTTCAGAAAGTGTTCTTAATATTCGACGGTAATGACGGGAAATCCAATCGTGATTCTATTATTTTTCTTCATGGAATCTTCATGCACGGCAACCTGCATATGAATAGACTCGGAACCGCTTCGAGCGTCAAACGCGAGTGAAGGGACATGATATGAACGGCTCACCGTCGTCGTATCTTCATAAGAATCCGCCATCTCAAGCGGCAATGTTTCATCAAGGCTCTGTTCAAGGAAGTCTGCGGTTTTCACCGCGGGAGCTTCATAACTTACATTGCCCTGTACGGCTGCATTCCATTCGGGAGTCACCCCGGCGTTCAGCATGGAATTCCATCCCTTCTCCTGAAGCTCCAGCATGTGCGACAGTCTATCCTCGCCGCTGGCATCGAGCTGTATTTTGGCGTAACTCCGGTTTCCTGCCAGAACCCAATCCATCCGGATGCTTACGCCCTTGACCGTCGCCCGGGCACGATATGTTTTCCCTTCCTGGTCTTCTTCCATGCGTACGGTTGTCAGCCCCATCTCCTGGGCAAGCTGCCGTGCGGACTCATCCAGCTCTTGTTCGGAAAAAAGGTCCCGTTCCCCCTGCAATTTAACCGTTACCTTCGTCGGCGATGAAAT
The DNA here is from genome assembly GCF_000987955.1 of Paenibacillus sp. DMB20. GTDB lineage: Bacteria > Bacillota > Bacilli > Paenibacillales > Paenibacillaceae > Paenibacillus_AQ. The sequence continues at coordinate 7,612 of NZ_LAZU01000053.1, read as the reverse complement.
CTCCTTTTGCCCCAGATGATACAGCAGTTTCAGCTCCTCGGCCGCCGATTTTGCGGATGTCCCGTTCTTCTCTTTTAATGGGGTTTTTTGGGAAAAAACCGCTAGCACGCCCGTTATGCCGCTAATCAGTAAGATCAGTGCCAACCACTGGATTCCAAAACGCCGCATCGATAACCGCTCCTTTAGATGAAATCTATCAATCTAGTAAAAGGATGTCCGATTCTTGTCATTTTATTCTTGGGAAAGATTTAAATTCGTTTTCTTTGGCATGCGGCTTCCGCCTCATTGGAAAAAGCCCCCGACTGCCAATGAAGGCAGCAGAGGGCTCAAATGAGTGCCGCGGAGTGGCTTTCCGAATATTTTTTCTTACTCGGCAAGTCCGTTTTTATAAGCGTAAATCGCAGCTTGAGTCCGGTCCTCCACGCCCAGCTTTGCCAAAATATTGGTGACGTGGAACTTTACCGTTTTGATGCCGATAATCAGATCATCCGCAATATCCTGATTCGACTTCCCCTGTGCGAGCAGGCGCAGCACCTCCATCTCACGATCCGTCAACTCGCTGTGAGCCGGTGCTTCGGTCTGAGGGTGACGGAAACGGTTCATCATTTTGGAGGCCACCTGCGATTCCAGAACCGATTGTCCCCGCGCAGCAGCGCGGATGGCATCCGCGATCTCCGAAGCTCTGGATGTTTTCAGCAAGTAGCTGAAGGCTCCCGCCTCGATGACCGGATACATTTTTTCGTCGTCAAGGTAACTCGTAAGGACGATAACCTTGCAGTCCGGGTACAGCTTGAGCATCTCCCGCGTCGTTTCGATGCCGTCCATCCCTTCCATGACAAGATCCATCAGCACGACGTCCGGATGGTATTCCTTCGCTAATCTTATTCCTTCTTCTCCGCTGCCAGCCTCGCCGACCACTTCAATCCCGTCCTCTGTCCCCAAAACGGCGGCAAGTCCGATCCGGACCATTTCATGGTCATCGACCAGCAGTACTTTGATTGGTGTTTCCATCTACCTCACCCCGGTTTCGTTCTTCGTCCATCAGAGGGACTGAAATTTCAATACGCGTGCCTTTTCCCGACGCTGTGATGATCTGAATGGAACCTCCCAGCTCGGTTACCCTCTCCTCCATGGTAGACAGGCCGTAAGAGGTCTGCTTTTTCTCATCCAACTCAAAGCCGATGCCGTCATCACGGAGGGTCACGCGCACAGTGTTCTGTTTGCGCTGGATCCGAATGTCCATTCGATCCGCTTTGGCATGACGCAGCGTGTTGGACATGGCCTCCTGGATAATTCGGAACAGGTGGTTCTCGACCCCTTTCACCAGAGGAATCCCTTCCTCCATCTCCAAAGTAATCTCCATCGGCACTTTGATTTGAAGCTCACGGATAAGCTCACGAAGTCCCTGCTCCAGCGCTTTGCCCTCCAGATACACCGGCCTTAGATGAAGCAGCAGCGCCCTCATTTCCGATTGGGCCACCGCGGCCATTTCCTCAATCAGAGCCACTTGCCGCTGAGCCTTGCCAAAATCCTTCTCCAGCGTACGGCCTACCGCCGTGGCCGTCATGGAGATGGCAAACAGCTGCTGGGATACCGCATCATGCAGTTCGCGGGCCAGGCGCTGTCTTTCCTCCACGATCGCCGTCATGCGAGCCTGTTCGGCCAGCTGCGCATTGTTTGTGGACAGACGCTGAAGCGAAGTGACCTGCTCCTCCCAGCGCTTGCTGATACGCCCCAGCTGCTCGCCGAGTCGGCCAACTTCATCCTCGCCCATATCCGGCATGACCGCCGAGGTAACGCCCCCCTTTTCCCAGGTAATCAGCGTTTCCCTTACATGGTCAAGCCTTCGTTTAACCCTGTAACCCTGAAAAAAACCATAAGCTCCCCCGAGTGCGATCGGCAGCAACGCAAGCGTGATCCCCGCCTGAATGGCATTTCTCCAGGAGTCAAAGGGTTGAAGGTAATCGTATGTATATAAAACATATAACACTACCAGCATGATCACAAAGCCCAGAAGGGTGCCCTCACGCATGCTCCGGGTAATCATATTCGCTTTCTTTTCCGAATCCATCGGGCAGCCCTCCTGCTTTTTAACTGGCGCTTTGTGGGAAGCCTTGACTTAAACAAGCCGTACGCTTAAATCCCCGCCAAGGTAAGACACAATAAACTTTACTTTATATTCGCTGGAATCATAGTTTGGCGATTTCCAGTTCAGACGGTTCATGACTCCCGTCTCCTTCTGCCTTCCGACATCGATCGAACCGAACAACACGAAAGCCTCAATCTCCACTCCGTAATAATCCGGAATGGCGATATCAATGTCTCCCAGTATCCCGTGAAACATAAGCACCGTAATTCGTTCCTCCGGCAGGGCGAGCGACAAATCGACGTCGGCTTCGCCGAATACATGCCATACGCTTTGGCTCCGCATCACCCATGGAGCGCTGTCCCAGTCAAAATTGGACATGAAGTTTTGCCTTTGCACATAGGAATCCGTCCCATGGGCACGCCGGGCTTTTCCATAGAAAATACCGAGCGAAATCAGGCCGATTCCAATAATAAGCATCAGATGATCCAACAGAAGCAGGACAGCTCCCACGCCAAGGATGATATATCCCTTACGGACATGGCCGCCTCGAATCTGCTGAATGCCTGCCACCATCAGCAAAAGGGCGACAATGGTAAAGAAACCGAACCATCTGCCGAAAAGCATAAACACGCCGATGCCGATCAATCCAAAAGCAATCCAGCGGTTTCTATCCATGACGCACCTCCTTCCGATGATAATCATGCCGGGTTGAAAAGACTTCATTATCCTTCCCGACAGATAGCGTTTCTACGGGAATAGACAAGCTATTGGTGAAGTCATTGCTTTCTTATGTCTCCGGAAAAGCCAAAACAGTGCGAAAGATCCGCACCGTTTGGCTTGCTCAATATAGTGACAGCCGTTGGGATCACAACTCGATGACCGAACCCCAATATCCTTGTATGCTCAAGTTCACTCCAGTAGCATATCACATTTATCGTTTTTTTCGTATACGTAAGAAGCTATAAAATTTGTTAATGTCTCCCCGGCTTATTTGTCCTTGGAAGCACCGTTCATTTTGTTCTTAAGCGCGTTAAGCTGTTCTTCCACCTTCAACTGCTTTTCGGCATCCACCGGGCTGGTGTAAGCATGGGTTGCGCGATATGGAGCACGCATAACGTCCGCTTCCGCTTCAAGCTGCATGATTTTTTCCTCCATGCGGTGGAATCCCATCGAAGCATTTCCGCTTTCGATCGTGTGCAGGCTGCTAACCTGGGACATTTGTTTTTTCGCTTTCGCCATTTGGGCACGGGCTACCAACTCGTTGCGCTTATTGCGCATTTTGTAGAACTCATCTTTCATCTGATGAAGCTGAGCGACCAGTTCTTTCGCTTGGGCTTCGGACTGCAGGTGAAGCTCCTGGTATTCCGTTTCTTTTTGGTCAAAATAGATTTTCTCTTCGAGCAGTTTACGGGCAACTTCTTCCTGGCCGTTTTTCAAAGCCAGCTCGGCTTGGGCTTCGCGTTGGGCTGCCATTTTAACGGCTTCATCCACACGCTGCTTCATGCGGCGTTCATTCGCCATTTGCTTGGCCACCGTCACTTCAGCCTCATGAATTTCGGCTTCCATGTCGCGCAAATATTGATTCAGCATTACAATCGGATCCTCAACCTTGTCTAGCAGCTCGTTCACCGATGCTTTTGTCATGTCTTTAATTCTTTTAAATACTCCCATTTTATAAATCTCCCTTCTCATATTTCGAAAGTTTTTGCTTAAGCTCTTCTATTTCCTTTTTCAAGGCCTTCTTCTCGATATCTTTCATCATGGCATCTAAGTCTTCATCGGGAGCCGGTTCGGCATTTCTGGCATTGTAGCCTCCGTCATAATAGCCTGGTCCCGGATTGCGCGGTCCAAAACGATCGCGGTCATGGCAACCGTCATACCGGCGACCGTTATGTCCCTGGTAAGATCCTCTTGGGCCGTAATCGTAACCGGAGCAACCTTGACCCGGACCTCCCGGCCCATACGGATCACGATAATAAGGTTCCTTCGGAATCACGAGCGAAGCGATTAAATAGATCAACAATGTCGTACCGCCAGTAAAGAAGATACTGATGACAAAAATAATACGGAGCAGGGTTGATTCGACGCCGAACGTATCCGACAATCCGCCGATCAGCCCGGTGAACATTTTATCTCGGGTGGAACGGTACAATCTCGTCATGTTTACTCCTTTCCGCTGTTATCCAGCTTCTGCTTCAAGCGAGCCAATTCCCGATCAAGGATCGTGGAGACGCTATCGCCTGCTTGCCCCAGATATTCCTGTCCCATCTTGCGAAGGTCGCGCAGACTTTTGGCTTCAAGCTCCCAGTCGCTAATACGATCCTCAAGGCGATTAAACATCTTTGGCACATCCTGGCCGCCGTAAGCGCCTGTGCGTTCATTCATTTTCTGCTGAAGCCGCAGGGTTTCCATCCGGGCCACGTAATATTGGCGTTTGCTGTAAACCGACTGGTATTCCATCCTCAGCTCTCCAAGCTGTTCTTCCACTTCCCGCAAGGATTCGCGGCTTGTAGCCAGCAAACCCTCATACTGTTCAATTTTCTCCTCGTAGATCAGTTTCTCTTGAAGAGCCAGCTTGGCGAGATGATCCTCTCCTGCTTTCAAAGCCAGCAGGGCCTGCTCTTCACGCTTCATCCTCATCGTTTCCGCCTGATCCACCTGTCTCTTCAATTGGCGTGTATGGGACTCGCATTGCTGTTGAAGCTTTTCGGCCTCCAGGATATCCTGGCGGGTTGAATGTAGAAATTGATCGATTAGCCGTACCGGATCTTGGCTTTGTTCAAGCTTTTCGTTCAAGGTAGCGGCCGTTATGTCCCGAATGCGTCGAAATACGCTCATTGTCGCTTCGTCCTCCTATTCTTTCAAATATTACATTGATGCATGGCGTCTTAGTAGTAACGGCTTCTCCCGCCTTTTAATCGGGATACTCCATAAGCGATCAGGAGGATACCCAGTATCGGTCCGATCAGCCAGGAAAGTTTGCCCATCAAAACCATGACCCCAATCCCGAGTACGATCCAACCGAAGAGCGTGTTGCCTTGGCGGATGCCGTAGTAGCCAAGTGCGACCATAAGCACGGGGATCAGCAAGCTGAACAGCCAACCGAGGAGAGGACCGAAGACCCCTAACAGAATCAAAGCGCCAAGACCGATGAGCAGGATGCCCATCCCGTTTCCTTTTGAGTTTCTCATGTATACACCGCCTTTCCGTTCCGGCTTTTTAAAGTATCAAAATCTTTTGTTCAACCTTATGACTCTATTCTAGGTAATTTCTCGTTAAGCTAAAACGGACCCCGGACGGTTTTTTATCCTCGACCTAAGTCGGGGACATCGTCAGACCTCAGTCTATACAAGCCCTTCCACGCAAAAAAAGCGGATGAGCCGCCAGGCCATCATCCACTTGCTGTTGATTGTTTGCTATCATTTTATACAAAAAAGGAACGTGGATAACCACGTTCCTTTTAGATGATGCCGGTGAAGGGACTCGAACCCCCACGGTTTCCCTCACGATTTTGAGTCGCGCGCGTCTGCCAATTCCGCCACACCGGCTAACAAATGGCGTGCCCTAAGAGATTCGAACTCCTGACCTTTTGATTCGTAGTCAAACGCTCTATCCAGCTGAGCTAAGGGCACAAATGTTTGAATGGAGGCGCCACCCAGATTCGAACTGGGGATAAAGCTTTTGCAGAGCTGTGCCTTACCACTTGGCTATGGCGCCAAATAAAAATGGAGCGGACGACGGGAATCGAACCCGCGACCCTCGCCTTGGCAAGGCGATGCTCTACCGCTGAGCCACGTCCGCAAGAAAAAATCAAATGGCTGGGGATATAGGATTCGAACCTATGCATGACGGAGTCAAAGTCCGTTGCCTTACCGCTTGGCTAATCCCCAATATGATTTTTAAATTATGGGGCGATCGATGGGACTTGAACCCACGAATGCCGGAGCCACAATCCGGTGCGTTAACCCCTTCGCCACGACCGCCATAATAATGAAAAGTTTCTGTTGGCAGGGGCAGCAGGAATTGAACCCACACTAACGGTTTTGGAGACCGCTGTTCTACCTTTAAACTATGCCCCTATAAAACTGGTGGAGGATGATGGATTCGAACCACCGAACTCGTACGAGAACAGATTTACAGTCTGCTGCGTTTGGCCACTTCGCTAATCCTCCAGGTGGTGCCGGCGAGAGGACTTGAACCCCCAACCTACTGATTACAAGTCAGTTGCTCTACCAGTTGAGCTACACCGGCTTATGCAATTTAGAACTAAATGGTGGCTCGGGACGGAATCGAACCGCCGACACGAGGATTTTCAGTCCTCTGCTCTACCGACTGAGCTACCGAGCCATAAAGCTCTTTCGGTTATTCATTTGCCGAAGCTTAAAAATAATGGCGGAACCGACGGGATTCGAACCCGCGATCTCCTGCGTGACAGGCAGGCATGTTAGGCCTCTACACCACGGTTCCACGAGGCACTATCGCATGACATAAGCGATATAATTGGTTGCGGGGGCAGGATTTGAACCTGCGGCCTTCGGGTTATGAGCCCGACGAGCTACCGGGCTGCTCCACCCCGCGTCGTTAAGAAAATATTTATGGTGGAGGCTGAGGGGATCGAACCCCCGACCCTCTGCTTGTAAGGCAGATGCTCTCCCAGCTGAGCTAAGCCTCCATAAATAAAACCGACCTTTATCATACCAGAATCCCGATCACTTAGCAAGCGATAAAAACAGTGGTGACCCGTAGGGGATTCGAACCCCTGTTACCTCCGTGAAAGGGAGGTGTCTTAACCCCTTGACCAACGGGCCACGCCTAAAAATATAATGGCGGAGAGAGAGGGATTCGAACCCTCGAGACGCTTTTGGCGCCTACACGATTTCCAATCGTGCTCCTTCGGCCAACTCGGACACCTCTCCATAAATGGCTCCCCGAACAGGACTCGAACCTGTGACAACTCGATTAACAGTCGAGTGCTCTACCAACTGAGCTATCAGGGAACAATATTCGATTCAAGTGTTTTAATCACCTGAAAACTAGATACGAAACGTTTTGCGTTTATGTCTTACGAAGTTCTGCTCCGATGCAAAGCGTAACGCTTCCGAAGCGAGTTTTACTCCGTAAAACTTTTAGGATAAGCCCTCGACCGATTAGTATTGGTCAGCTCCATGCATTGCTGCACTTCCACCTCCAACCTATCTACCTCGTCGTCTTCAAGGGGTCTTACTAATTGGGAAATCTCATCTTGAGGGGGGCTTCACGCTTAGATGCTTTCAGCGCTTATCCCTTCCGTACTTAGCTACCCAGCCGTGCTCCTGGCGGAACAACTGGTGCACCAGCGGTACGTCCATCCCGGTCCTCTCGTACTAAGGACAGCTCCTCTCAAATTTCCTACGCCCACGACAGATAGGGACCGAACTGTCTCACGACGTTCTGAACCCAGCTCGCGTACCGCTTTAATGGGCGAACAGCCCAACCCTTGGGACCTACTTCAGCCCCAGGATGCGATGAGCCGACATCGAGGTG
>NZ_LAZU01000026.1 GCF_000987955.1 Paenibacillus sp. DMB20 | reverse complement strand
CAATTTGGGTGACGTTTTTTCAGTGTGCTTCGTTACCGCTTGCGGAACTGAGGTTGCTTGTTTTGCCAGCGAAACTTGAGGTGTGAGGATTGCCGCTGCACAAATGACACCTGCCCCCAAAAGAGTAATTTTCTTTACATTTTGTTTCTTCATTTTATAAACCTCCAGTTGTATTTTGCTTGCCTTATATAAGTAAGACGTACGAGGTACCCTAAAAAGTCTATTTTTATTTCATTAAGATAAAAAATCTTAAGTTTCCCAAGTACATGAAGTCAGCGGGACAAACATGATATTTCGATCTTTAAGGAAAGAATTCAAACTCGATTTGCTCTTTAAAATGCTCCGCGACAATCCGAGTGGAATAGGTCTTCGATTTAACCCCCGGCTATAGCATCCCAAAGCCAAGGGGCACGTCAGTCAATTATGGCCCGTTTTAAAAATTATAAAGGGATTACAGAAGGCGTACGGTTAAATGGACAGTTTTCATTCCACTGAAATCAACCCTTAACAAGCAGAATGCACGTTCTATTTTCTTTCACATAAAACGGAGGTTCCCTATTTTAGAATTTACACAAACTTATTGTCAGACCCTTTGACAGACCCTCACCTAACACAGTTTACCATTTGGTCAGACACCCCATTTTGTATAAGCATTTGAATTTGACAACTATAGGATTCGGCATTAAAAAAATCATTGAGTAACTCCACTTCAAGAAATTTTTTTATTTTCAAATTATTTTTTTCGACATAATTAAATATTTCCCTTATCCGTTCCTCTTCGTTATCTTTACTATATGCTAGAGTTACATACTTTCCCTCAGGCAATATATTTATATTTTGTTCAGCTTCTATGTCGCCATACCCCTGCAATCCATTGAAAACATATCTTGGCTCTAAATTCCCCTCTGCTGTAAGGTTATATATGATTCCTCTTTCTAAAGAGGTTTTTATCTTTTTTTCTTGGATGACTTTCTCTAGGTCTGAATAGTAAAGTAACTCCTTTAAACTTCCCGCTTCCTTGCAAGGGGCCGTAATGATATAACGCTCTTCAAAATATTTAATAAATATTTGACCATCATGACTTAGTATATTTTTAGCATACTCTACGCTGCTATCTATGTTATCAATATTACTGATTAGCTCTTTCATCCTAATTAAATTTTCTTCTGCCTCAGATCTCTTTAGCTGTAAGAATTTTATTAATTTGTTGGTATTGCGTTCCTTAAAAATTTCTTGAAGTTCTTTAATGCTTGTGCCTAAATTCCTACAACCTTTTATGACATCTATGTAAATGAATTGATCTATAGAGTAATACCTATAACCTGTTGTCTCATCAATATACTTAGGAATAAGGATGCCCATTTTGTGATAATATCTTAAAGCTTTTATTGTAATTTCTTTAATTTCAGCGACTTCACCAATAGAAAACAGGTTTTTCAATCTAATCCCTTCCTTTTATATTTTGTCTTTACCTGCTCTTGACTCTCCCTTTAGGGTACACCTTATTATCATTTTTAGGTAGGTAGGCATATGAAAGGGCGTGTATAAACATGGATAAAGTTATATACAGAGAACTAATTCGAGCAGATTATGACCGCGTAAAAGAATTAATTGATGAAGCTTTTGGGCTTCACGAATTGATTGAAGATAGAAAATTTTTAGATGTCGTATTAAACATATATCTGCAAAGCTGCATTTTATCTAGTTCATTCAGCAAAGTAGCCGTAAAAGACAATAAGGTGATTGGAATTATTCTGGGAGATGCAAAACAGGACAAAAAACGTTTAAGAAAAGCTAATAATACGTTAAGTATTGCCTATTCATTACTTAAAGTAACTATAGCTAGTAAAGAGAATAAAAAAGCGATTAAAGAAATGTTCAAGATTCAAGAAACGTATGCAGAGATTATCAAAGGAAAAAAAGATGATTTTCAAGGTTGCATAGAGCTATTCATTGTATCCAAAGAATGCAGAGGTCTTGGGGTGGGAAAAGCTCTAATCAATTATTTGTCCAATTATATGAAAAATATGGATGTAAAATCAATATATCTATATACAGATACTCGATGCAACTATGGATTTTATGAGAGTCAAAACTTTAAACGTTTGAATGAAAAAGAAATCCATCTTGATTCAGTTCAGGAAAAATTAATTATTTTTCTATATGGATACCATTTTGGCTAATTCCACCAAAGATCAGATAGCAGCGAACTGTACTTCACTTATGCAAAAAAGACAGCGGTAGATTTATTTTTTCCACAAACCTACCTACTGTCCTAACTTTATTCACTATTCTAATTCTTTTCTCGATTCCTTCGAATTAATGACGGTTATGGCTGATTCGTGCAGTCAAGTAACAAACGGAAGAAGAGGGAACTGGTATGGAACAGGGATTTCAGCGGACAGACAAATATCGCGTCATTGTGAATGACCCAGAAAATGAGCAGCTTTTATGCCATAAGTGGCTAGAGGTAGGCTTTGTGCTCAATGGCTGTGGAAACCTGGTCATGGATGAGCATTCTTATCCTCTGCAGAAAAATGATATTTTCGTGATCAACAGTTATCAGTTGCACAGGGTTGTGCTTGTAGAGGGAAGTCATCTGTTGTCCCTCATGATTCAGATGGATTATAAGGAGTATCTTCTGCCGTAGGCGGACAAGTATATGTTTGAATGCAAATCCTTTCTGTATCCAGCCCAGGAACAACAGCGCTTTGACAGACTCCGCAGACAGTTGGCCCATGTTATATATACCTGGTCTAAGAGCAAGGAACAGCTGGTGGATGTCCATACCCGTACCCAGCTGGTTATCCTATTGGAGTGCCTGATACAGTATTTTGGAGAGGAGCAGCAGGAAGAACAGAAAAAGGAAGACCGTTTCATCGACTTGATCCGCTATTTGAATGAACACTATATGGAAGATATTTCACAGTAGATGCTGGCAGATAAGTTTCCTGTATTTTTTACTTCCCTTCTTTATTATATTGGAACTATCTTATGGAAGGAGGATTTCGATGATGACAGCAAAAAATTTCGCATGTTCCGGAGCAGAACCGATTGTACAGACCAAAGCCGGCAAAATTAGAGGTTTTCAGGTAAACGGCACATATACCTACCACGGTATCAAATACGCAGATGCCAAACGTTTTCAGATGCCCACAGAGGTAGCCCCACGGGAGGGCGTTAAGGATGCACTGGCTTACGGTTATGTGTCTCCCATGTTGACCCAGGATCAGCCTCAAATGGAAGTGCTGGTTCCTCACCGTTACTGGCCTATGGATGAGAATTGCCAGTATCTGAACATCTGGACCCAGAGCCTTGATATGCAGGCTAAGAAGCCTGTTATGGTATGGTTGCACGGGGGCGGTTTTGTAGCAGGCTCTTCCATTGAGCAAGTAGCTTATGAAGGAGACAAGCTTAGCGAGTTCGGCGATGTGGTCGTAGTGACCCTGAATCACCGATTGAATATTCTGGGATACATGAACCTGTCTGCTTTTGGAGATAAATATGCGAATTCCGGCAATGCAGGAAATGCCGATATAGTAGCAGCTCTGAAATGGATTCAGGATAACATTGCAGCTTTCGGCGGCGACCCGGAAAATGTGACCATCTTCGGACAGTCTGGCGGTGGTATGAAGGTATGGACACTGATGAATACCCCGGCAGCAGACGGCCTGTTCCATAAGAGCGTTATCCAGAGCGGATTGATCGATGGCTTTTTGAACACCCGCAAGACCGATGGCACCGCCATCGTAAGAGCACTGTTAGCAGAGCTTAACCTAGGTGAAGACGAAGTGGAAAAATTGGAAACGGTTCCTTATCCTCAGTTAGCAGCAGCTTATAATAAAGTTTCACCGGCGCTCGCAATGCAGGGGGAATACATTGGCTGCAGTCCTATGCCTAATGAATTCTATGTAGGTGACCCTAGAGAGGTAGGCTTTACCGAGCATGCGAAGACCATTCCGGTGTTAATTGGTAGCGTATTTGGTGAGTTCGGTGCTTTTGGCCCCGGCGTTCCGAACAAGCAGGAGGCGTCCGAGGAAGCCGCAATGGAGATGCTGACCCAAAAGTATGGCAATCATACCGAGGAACTGGTCGCACAGTTTAGGGAAGCATATCCGGATAAACACCTATCCGACCTGTTGTTCTTGGATCCTTTCTTCCGCGTTCCGACCAAGGACTTTATTGAGAAGAAATCCGTACACGAGGAAGCTCCTACCTACTCCTACTTGTTTACTTATGAATTTCCTTTTGAAGGCAGCAGAACAGCATGGCACTGCGCTGAAATTCCTTTCGTATTCCATAATACGGAGCGTGTACCCATTTGCCTCATTCCGGGTGTTTCGGACAGGATGGAAGAACGTATCTGCGGTGCCTGGGTAAACTTTGCACGTTATGGCAACCCTAACATTCCTTCCCTGCCTCAGTGGCCGGCAAGTACACCGGGAGACGAGGCAACCATGATTTTTGACCGCAGTTGTACAGTAAGGCATAATTTTGATAACGCGTTGATGGAAACCTTACTGAAAACGAAACCGCGGCTGCCTTTCCTGCCAAGTGCTGAGAAAGAAGAGGAAGGTTTTATATTGCATTAATACATCGTATAAATACAGAAAGAGCGTCTTTGCCGACAGACAGAGGCGCTCTTTCTGTTGGTATGTTGTTTCAGTTCCCCGTCCTTGTTCCGGTTTAGTCCCAATCCGGTCGCCTTTCAACAATAAAATGGAAGTCGCAACTGAAAAAATAACCGAATTGTAGGGTAATTACGTTTCAGTACAGGGGGGATTATGATCGAAATCTTTTAGGTCTCGATTTAAAACGCCCCACATCCATTATGCTCTTCACCCTAAAAGAAATCCTTCTCCGAGCGGATCAGCAGGATCCACTATAAATTGGTGTGTGCCCGTGATAAAAGCTCTTCCTTTAATTTCGGGGATAACGGCCTCCTTATCGGCCACATACGTCTTCTCCAGGATTCGTCCGGTGAATTGGCTATTCACGATGCTTTCATGGACAAAATCATCGCCGATGTCGAGCTCACCACGGGCATACAATGCCGCCATTCGTGCACAGGTACCCGTTCCGCAGGGGGAACGGTCAATTTGGGCATCGGCAAAAATCGTCACATTACGCAAATGCGAACCTTCCTTACGTGGCGAATCGGAGACGATGACGCCGTAAATGCCCTGCAGTTCCGGTTCCAACGGGTGCCTTACCGTAAGAGTGCTTTCGATGTATGCTTTAATCGCGGAGCCCCATTGTTGTAGGTTCGGAAGCTCAGCAATATCGACCGACGTTCCAATGTCCCCCGCTTTGACAATCGCATAGAATGCCCCCCCAAAGGCAATGTCAACCGTAAAGGATTTGCCTGCAATTAAGATTGGATAATTCTGGGCGAAAACGAAAGAAGGAACGTTTTGGAACGATACCGACTTCACTTCCGTGCCTTCGCGATCGGCATGCGCAATCACTTTGCCGGCCGGGCTGTCGATTACAATTCGTGAGCGTTCAGTGGCTTCTGGGAGAAGCCCCAATTCGAGAACTGCCGTCACAACGGCAATAATGCCATGGCCGCACATCGTGCTGAAGCCTTCGTTATGCATGAACAAGACGCCAAAATCGGCGTCAGGACTCACTGGCGGAGTAACGACGCAACCATACATTCCATGATGTCCTCTCGGTTCATACATGAGCACTCTGCGAATGTAATCGTAATGTTCCCGAAAATACGCTCTTCTGGCAAGAATAGTATCGCCTTTTAATGGTGGAATGCCTCCCGTAATAATGCGCAGTGGTTCTCCACCAGTATGCGCGTCAATCGTTGTATAATACTGTTTCAGTTCCATTTTCGATGACCTCCTATTATTTAATTACCCGTGATCTTCCGCTGGCGGAATTAATAAAAAGCCTTCCGGATGCTCGTCGTCCTCATGTACAAAAAATGTGTGCATTCCCATAAGCCAGGCTGAGCCTTCAATCTTCGTCGTCACCGCAGGAAAAGGACCGACATGCGTTGTGTTCACGATACGCGCCCGGAAGAGCGAGCCGACGATGCTTTCATGAACGAACTCTTCATTGATGCCTATCTCCCCGTTCGCAAACAAAACGGCAAGCTTCGCCGAAGTTCCCGTACCGCAGGGAGATCTGTCAATGCCGCCAGGCGGGACGATGACGGTATTTTTTACGTCCGCTTCCGGGTGCGACGGGTCCGAATAAAATTCAACATGCGTTACTCCTTTCATATACTGAGCTTCGGGATGCATGACCTCGATCGATTGATTGATTGCTTTGCGTAAACTCACTGCTTTGGCCACGATGGTGTCCGCATTTGATGGAACCAACTCGATGCCCAGTTTTCCGGCATCCGTTATTGCATAAAAATTGCCGCCATAGGCGATATCGCAATCAACGCCCCCTACTCCTTCCACTTCCACATTCAGTCGCTTGTATAAAAAAGCGGGGACATTCTGAAAAGCCACTTTCAGCACTTTTCCGTCCTGCACCGAAAGTTCCGCTTCTACCAGTCCGGCTGGGGTGTCGAGCTTCACATACGTTATTGGTTCCGTAACGGCAATCATGCCGGTTTCGACCATCGCCGTGCATACGCCAATGGTATCGTGTCCGCACATCGGCAAATAGCCGCCGGTTTCGATATAGATGACCCCTATATCCGCATCCGGCCGACAAGGCTCCACGAGTACTGCGCCCGACATTACGCCGTGTCCTCTCGGTTCGTACATCAGTATTTTTCGAATCCAATCATGTTCGGTTTTCATATGAAGCATTTTTTCCGACATCGTTGCTCCAGACAGCTTGGGAATGCCGCTGATAATTGTTCTTGTCGGATTTCCTCCGGTATGCGTATCTACGGTCATAAACACTTTCTTGCTTTTCATGCATGATTCACCTTCTTCCGAAATCTCTCGAATCTTAATGGATCGGTTGAAATGACCGGATCAGGCTGTTCCGTTATCATTTGGCTCATGAGTTTGCCCGTTACCGCAGCTAAACTGATGCCGTCTCCTTCGTGACCTGCAGCAATATAAAATCCGGGAACCTCATCGACTGCCGACACAATCGGTAAATGATCCTGCGTCCATGGCCTGAGCCCTGTATAGGTACGGATGATCTGGAAATCACCGATTTTTGGATAAAAGCGGAGCGCTCTTCTTGCCATCGTACGAATCGCTTCCATATTTACCGTCGTATCAAAACCGACAAACTCCCGGCTGCTGCCGATCAGGAAATTTTGGCTCTCCGTGGGCTCAAATACGAGAGCTACGCCGTATTTCTCCGTTAATGGATCGACTTTACGCTCACCACCGAACTTGGAGATCAAATAGCCGAACTCCATCACTTTGCGCATACCGACGGGCACTTGGCGGGAAGCTACAATCAAATGTCCTTTACGGGGTACGATCGGGATGTCCAAGCCAACCATTCGGCCGATAACTGGCGCCCATACCCCCGCTGCGTTCACGATTTTTCGGGCTGAAAAATCACCCTGCGTTGTGCAAATCTTGAAATCTGCCGTTAGTGGATTTCTCAAGATCGACTTAACCTCGGTATTTAAACAGACACGAACCCCGTATTTTTTTTCCGCATCTTCGAATAAGGCAAAGGTAAGCAGGTACGGATTAACGGTGGAATCCGTTCCGCACTCCAATCCTCCGGGAAGGTCGTCTGCAAGGAACGGCGATTCCTGCCGTATATCCCCACGGTCTAGCATCCGGAATGAAAGCCCCAGCGCCTTCTGCCTGTTTACCCATAACTGAGCCGCCTCCATTTCCTCATCCGATTCACAGACGAGGATGCTGCCGGGCAATCTGTACTCGAACGGACTGCTGAGCTCCCGGCTTAGTTCATCGATAATGCGTTGGCTGGCAAGCGACATTTGGCTGTCAAATCCAGGGTCTTTGTCAATAGCGAGTATATTGCCATCGCATCGTGATGAGGTTCCGCTGGCGAGCTCTCCTTTTTCAAGCACAATGACGTCCACCCCCTCCCTGCCCAAAAAGTATGCAATAGCTGCACCGATAATCCCGCCACCTATGATGACGACCTCGGCATGGTTCACACCCATAGCCACGTTCCTCTCCAGTAGAATCATCAATTTCACACTCTTGTTCAAGTAGCAAATTTTATGCCACTCCAGAATGATCCGGTCTGATGTTTAAAGAAAGATCACAAATTTACAAGTTATAGGGCGGCGTGTATAATCTAACCAACATGTTAACCCATATAAAGCGAGGTAAGCCCAATGAAGCACAAAGCTCCTGCCATCATCGAACTTATCCGAACCAATTATTGTTTTATTGAAAATAATAGCGATACCAGTCAGCATTTGGAGCGATATTTATCTTCCGTGCAATCGGATCGGGATATGATTCTATTTTTTAGGGATGGAAATCAACTTTATGTTGATCCAGAAAGAGATGGGTCGAACGGAGTGGACCTCGATAGCATCCCTTGGCAAACCGCAAGATCGGTCTGCAAAGAAGCGACGATGAATGACATCATTCCGCTCTTTAAAGAAAGCGATCACATCATGGTGACCGAATGGACAGGCCAACCTGTCGGTTATGTTACCGCCGCGGACGCGCTTGCTGCTTGTTATCAGTCACACCAATATTTGGAAGCTTATTTTGAAGCGATGATTGAAACTATGGATGCCTCGGTTTCCATGATCGATGATCAGGAAAATACAGTCGTATGGACTCCAGGAGCCGAACGGATTTTTTCAATTAAGGCGAAGGATATCTTAGGGAAACCGATGCCTGAATTTTTCCCCGTCGATATGCTGCAAATCTTGAAGACGCACAAGACCGGAGAAGGCGTCTTCCAGAAACTGCACCAGCCGCGGCCAGACATATATGTTCTGATCAACTCGAATCCGATTCGGCTCAATGGGAAAATTATCGGTTCCGTCGTTGCCGAAACCGACATCACCAGCGAGGTCAGATTGAATCAAGAACTGTTTAACGCAACATCCAAGGTTCATCAGCTGCAGCAGCAAATGGCTCACTTGAATCCCTCATCCGATCCGTTCAGCCAAATCAAAGGAACAAGCAAAGCTATCAAGCGCACAGTCGATATGTGCAGAAAGATCGGATCGACCAAGGCGACCGTGCTTATTCTCGGTGAAAGCGGAGTAGGCAAAGAGCTTTTTGCCAAGCTATTCACGATATTCGGGAGAAACCCGACGCTCCTTTCATAGCCATCAATTGCGGCGCTATTCCACCCTCCCTATTTGAAAGCGAACTTTTCGGTTATGAAAAGGGAGCATTCTCCGGGGCTGATCTTAATGGCAAAAAGGGAAAAATCCAACTTGCCTCAGGCGGTACCTTATTTTTGGACGAAATCGGTGAAATGCCTCTTGAGATGCAAGTCAAGCTTCTGCGTGTACTTCAAGAGAAAAAGTTTTATGCGGTAGGCGGAACCAAGCAATTAAATGCCGACTTCCGGGTTATTGCAGCTACCAATCGCGATTTGGAAGATCTGGTCAAGAAAGGGGACTTCCGCGAAGACTTGTATTATCGGTTGAATGTGGTTACATTAGTTGTCCCCCCGCTTCGGGAAAGAAGAGAAGACATTATCGAATTGACTCATTTTTTCCTTAACGAGTTTGCCTTAAGCTATAACCGATTGATCCAAGACATTCCGCAGGATGTTCTCCTTGATTTGCTCCATTATCATTGGCCGGGCAATATCCGCGAGTTACGGAATACGATTGAGCGATTAGTCGTGTTTTCATCTGATGGCACGATAGAAAGGGATTATTTACCATTATCGATCTTATCGAACAGAAACGGCAAGGATCTACCGCGGGCTGAACCAACTACGGGTGCGTTTCAAACGTTGCAAGAGGAGCTCGAAGCGCATGAAAAGCAAATCATCCTGTATGCACTGAAAATGGAAAACGGAAACAAGCTGGCTGCCGCCAAACGGCTTGGCCTATCGCGGGCAACGCTGTACAACAAAATGAACAAGTTCGGTATATTCGATTAAGATTCAAACTAACAAGTCCTTATGTCATGGAGATCTGCGTGCCAACGCCAGCCACCAACGCTCGATCATAGATTGCTTTGGCAACGACGACATCCATAGCAGCCAGCCCTACTGATTTGAACACCGTTGTTTCGTCATGCCGCTCGCGGCCAGGCTTCAATCCGCTGACGATCTCCCCTAATTCTGCGTAAATAGAGGCCGGATCAAAGAGCCCCTGCTTTTCGGGGATGATGAAATCGCCCGACTCCTCTAATGCCAATTCCCTGGATTCAACGACGATTTTGTCGGCATGGGCGATCAGATGAGTCGGCAGTTCTTGCATATCCGGACGGAAGGAACCGACCGCATTCACATGGACACCCGATGGGACTGCTTCTTTGCTGAAAACAGGATGCATGGAGTTCGTAGCGGTGACGATAATATCGGCTTCCCTTATGGCCTGGTCTGCATCACTGGCAACCGTTATCTCCAGCATCCTTTGCTCTGCTTCGGCAGATTCCATCAGTTCGTGCGCCAATTCATAGGCTTTGTGCGCATGCCGATTATACAATCGTATTTCCTCGATGGGACGTACTTCTCTTATTGCCTGAATGATTCCTCTGGATTGTGCCCCGGTTCCAATGACGCTTAGCACTTTCGCATTTTCCTTCGCCATGAGTTTGCTGGCCAGCCCTGATGCGGCACCGGTCCGGATTACCGTCAAATAAGACGCCTCCAGGATGGCTAGCGGTTCCCCTGTTTCTGTGTCTGCAAGTACCATTAAACCGTAAATCGTCTTTTTTCCCATGGCTGTATTATTCGGAAACACCGAAACGAACTTCACACCCAAACTGTTTGTCGCTTCAACAAATGACGGCATAAATAACGATGTCCCCTCCGATTTTTTCAAATAGAGTGCTGTACGGATAGGAGTGATAGCGCGCTGTCCCGAATATTCGGACAAAGCAACGCTGACCGCGTCAATGACTTCCCCCAATTGGATCACTTTGCGTTGATCATCCGAAGATAAAAATAGCATGGAGATCTCCTTCCTCTCTGTTTATGAGTAGAGGATTTTCCCCCTCTTTCCTTTCCTAATGCAAAGTACATTCCAACTCATTTCGCGCTAATAAACGACATATCATGTCTAATTCTCTATACAAAACACTGCGGTCATTTCAAATTTTAGACACTGACATTCAAAAAATAATATTGTTTTGCGTTGACATAAAGCTGGCATTTTTTTTGCAAGGAAGATAGATGTAGAAATCAATTTAAAGCAGATTGGGAGGAATTGATATGCAAACCAGGATTGAAAAGCTTAGGGAGGTACTGGAAACCCTCGAGCTGGACGGCATGCTGATCGAGAGCGCAAGCAACCGCCGTTATATCACCGGATTTACCGGCACCGCAGGCACTGTGCTGATCTCTAAAAATCAAGCGAAGCTGATCACTGATTTTCGTTACGTCGAGCAGGCCGGTGCTCAAGCAGCCGGATTTGAAATCGTTCGGGGGTCTAAAGCTTCGATGATCCAACAAATTGCCGATGAGGTATCGAAGATGAACATTACCAAGTTGGGCTTCGAAAAAGAACATCTCACTTTTGGAGCTTATCAGAAATTTCAAAATGAGATCGCTGCCGAGTTGGTCCCTGTTGCCGGAGTCTTGGAAAACCTGCGCATGGTTAAATCCGAAACTGAAATCGGCTTCCTGCGCACTGCCGCGCAAATCGCCGACACTTCTTTCGCCGAACTTCTTGAATATATCCGTCCCGGCCTCACCGAAAAAGAAATAGCCAATACCTTGGAATCAACCTTGCGCAAGCATGGGGCTGACAGCTCCGCATTCAATTTAATCGTCGTTTCCGGCCACCGCTCCGCCCTTCCCCACGGCTTGGCCAGTGAGAAAATCATTGAAAACGGCGATATGCTTACGCTTGACTTCGGCGCATATTACAAAGGCTACCGCTCCGATATAACGAGAACGATCGCCATCGGTGAGCCCGATGCACAATTGCAAGATATTCATCAGATTGTGCTGGAAGCAGAGATGAAGTGTATCGCCCTACTCAAATCGGGGACATTATGCAGCGAAATTGACATCTTTACGCATAATTACATCGAATCGCTAGGATATGGCGATTACTTTGGTCACGGCACGGGTCATGGAATCGGATTGGATATTCATGAAGAACCATTCTTTTCGACAACTTCAGAAAAAGTTCTGGCTCCAGGTATGATCGTAACAGTCGAACCCGGGATTTACATCCCTAACCTCGGAGGCGTCAGAATCGAGGACGATGTGCTGATCACCGATACGGGACATGAAATAATCACAAACGCTTCAAGGGAGCTTATTGTTTTGTAGATAAAAATTGAAACCGCTGTCATCTTCACGGTCAGGCCCAATATTCACTCACAATGATGAGAAGGGTGATCGATTCATGAAAATAAAAAGATCATTACTACTTGCTTTGAGCCTGATGTTCTTGATGACATCAGCATGTACCTACAAGACGGCTCCAACGACGGAGTCAGACTCAAATTCGACAAAGAAAGCAACGGACGGTACTCAAAAGGAGGGACAAATTCTGAACCTGGCGGCCGGACAAGAAATTACGACGCTCAACAGCCTCGGGCTCATCGACAATCCTACCATCGCTATCCAGAACAACCTGTATGAAGGTTTGTACCGGCTGGACAAAACAAGCAAGCCGACTCCAGGTATGGCCGAATCTTACGAAGTAAGTGAAGACGGGAAAGTGTACACCTTTCATCTGCGCGATGCCAAGTGGAGCAACGGAACACCGGTTACGGCCAAAGATTTTGACTACGCCTGGAGAAAAGCCCTCGATCCGGCAAATCTATCCCCTTATGCCTCCTTCTTTGACGATATCGTCAACGGCTTGGATATCCATAACAAAAAGAAGGGAATCGAAGAGCTTGGCGTAAAAGCCATTGACGATCATACGTTTCAAGTCACGCTTTCCAAGAACGTCCCCTATTTCCTGGATTTGATAACAGCTCCTGTCTTCTTGCCGCAAAACAAAGCGTATGTGGAGAGCCAAGGAAAAGACTACGGGCAGGAAGCGAATAAAGCGATTTATAACGGACCGTTCGTGCTGGATTCCTGGAAGCACGAAGAAGGCTACATTCTCAAGAAAAACCCCGACTATTGGGATGCGCAGACAGTGAAATTGGAAACGATCAATTTTAAAATCGTCAAAGACAACAGCACTAGAATGAACCTTTATGAAGCCGGCCAACTGGATATGACCGGTTTAACATCCGAATATACCGAGCAGTACAAAGGGGCTCCCGAATATGTTGCTTATCCTGATCCCGGCATGCGCTTCTTGCGGATAAGCCAAAAAAATAAATATTTGAAAAACATCAATATACGCAAAGCATTGACGATGGGGTGGAACCGACAGGATATGACCAACGTAATCCTGAACAACGGCTCCACTCCGGCCAACTATCTTGTTCCGAAGAGCTTTGTTTTGGGAATGGACGGCAAGGACTTCAGGTCCAAGCATGAAGAGGGTTTCAACACGGGCGGAATTGATGAAGCGAAGAAATATTGGGAGCAGGGCCTTAAAGAACTTGGCGAAACCAGCATCAAACTTGAACTGTTGAACTATGAGGGCGATGTATCCAAGACCATCGGCCAATACCTGAAAAATCAATGGGAGAAAAACCTTCCCGGGCTTACCGTCACGATTAATCAGCAGCCGCAGAAACAAAAGCTCGCTTTGGAAGGAAAGGCAGAGTATGATATAAGCTCCTCCGGCTGGGGACCGGATTATCCGGATCCGATGACATTCCTGGAGAACTTTACTTCAGACTCGCCGTACAACCAATCAGAGTACAAAAGCGCCAAATACGATCAGCTTATCAACGAAGTAAGGAACGCTACGGATTTTGACATACGCTGGAAGACGCTGCAAGAAGCGGAGCGCGTTCTCCTTGAAGAAGATGCGGCAGTCATCCCGATGTACCAAGAAGCTATTGCCCGCTTGACCAAACCTTATGTAAAAGATTATGTAACGCATCCGTTTGGCGTTTACTCCAGCTATAAGTGGGCTTATATCGAAGGCAAGGAAAAATAATCAAATCAATTGCCGACAAAATGAGCAGCCATTTCCCTAACGTGATTTCATTGGGAAATGGCTGCTCTTATTTAAGAGATCAGAAAGTATAAACTTCAGAAGCATTACATCCTTATCTCGCAAGAAAAACTTCCACTAAACGCGGTCTGTCTTCTGTGAAAGTACGTCGATAAAGGTTTTTCTTATGGTCCTGTTCAGTTGTTTCGCGTCTCATCATCTTTCTGTGGAATCGCAATTCCTTCAGTTTTATTAGTACGGCTATTATTAGCGATTGGATCGCTCTGCAAAGAAATCGTTAATGTAAACGGTCTCTCAACCGAATTATCGAATTGATATACGTTCACATAATTTCTCCCGGGTTTTGCAATAAAGATCCCTGATACTGTAAGCGGTTTCCCGGGGACAGGAATGGTTCTCAGGTATTCAGTATGATTCGATTCATGCATGGCGACCCAATTTCCGGTAATCCCATCGTTATCGCCAGGGATATGGAGATTTACTAAAACCTTCTGCTCTTTGTCAACATCCACATAGAAGAAATTCGATCCTTGAGGGGGACCAAACATACCAGACACAGGTATGTCGTAAGACAACGGTCCCGTTGCCGTTTCAAACGATGGATTCGGTTTGATCTCCTTCGTAATTTCACGAATAAGCTTGACTTCCAGTTCATTCGCAATTAAGTTATTGCTTGAAGATTTCGCGACTAGTGTAAAACTGCCGACGTTCGCCGTTGAATCCACCGTTATCGTTTTAGTATACGGATTAAACGTGACGCCTTGAACTGATTCTTTGATGTTCCATATTACTTTTTCTTCAGTCATCTCAGCATCATGCTGATCAAATACTTTTGCGTCGTATTGAGCACTCTTTTCTCCTGCCTCGCTTGGTATGACAATTTGTTTAGGCCCTGTAACTTTCACACTCGTGAGAACTGGGACCGCTTCGTCAACAGAAACCTTAATATTGTATGCTCCGACATTGCTTGGCGTATTAGAATTCTTGTACACAAGTAGATAATATTTGCCGGCAGGTGCATCGAATGTGTTCTCCTGAAGATTTCCATTCCTG
Source organism: Paenibacillus sp. DMB20 (assembly GCF_000987955.1). Classification (GTDB taxonomy): domain Bacteria; phylum Bacillota; class Bacilli; order Paenibacillales; family Paenibacillaceae; genus Paenibacillus_AQ. Next base: position 63,125 of record NZ_LAZU01000026.1, on the reverse strand, counting down.
CGCGAATCTTGCCAGTAGTTGTGAAGATCACTCTCTTTATACAGGACCCAGGTTAAATCCATGCCGTTCGGTTGGGTGACGACGAGATGGACCTTTCCGGCGTTCTCCAACTCGAAGTAAAAATAGCTTGCCGTATCGGATTGGTCCATAGTTGCAGGAAAATTGATGTCAAATGGCAGCGGACCGTTTGCCAATTCAAATTTGTTGTTGGGCTTTATTTCCTTGTCAAGCGGACGAATTACAGCTGTCGTTGTTTGTTCTTTCGTTGCTCCATAGCTGTCCGTAACTTTCAAGCTAATGTTGTAGGTGCCTGTTTTTTTATAAACATGAGTGGGATTAGGCAGCGAACTTGTTGTGCCATCGCCGAAATTCCATTCATAATTGGTGATCGTCCCGTTATGCGAGAACGTTCCTTCACTATTAAATTGTAAAGCGTAACCCGCAGTTCCCTCATAGGGTCCATGGATTTCAACCACTGGCGGGAGTGTGGGATTACTTGAGTCATCTGGCAATACACCATGAAATACGACATCAAAAACAAAATGATTATCTTGATCCAATCGGTGGTTTACGAAGTATCCCGTGATGGTTTTATAGCCGCTCCATGGCAAATTATCAAGCGCTTTCAATGAATTATCAACGATTTCATTCATTGCTTTTCGATCTTCAATGATCCCCTTGCTTATCCCTCCGGTATAAGTTCCCCGGACCACGTAAGTATTAAGCAGTTCCGAAGAATGCACTTCCGTCCGGATATCGGTTAAGTTAATGGCCTGATTGATTTCATTCAAAACGGTTGAACGCGGTCGAATGGGATGGCGTAGTAAATAGTCCTCTGCGACAAGCGGTATCGTTAATTGCCCCGCATCTGCCCTTTGATGCAAATCTATAGCCGAGTCGATATAATTCTTATTTAGCTGTTCATTGTGCCCCAAAACGTTCATGTATGCATCATAACCCGTTACGTCATTGCTGCGGACCAAGTTTGCAATGTTTTCTAATACATCCGGCTGTTTTTCATAAAGATAATATTGAAGCTGATAAGCAAAAGTATAGAATCGAAATCCATTGTATTTCGCGTGCACGACTTCATTCGCATTCATCCATGAAGTAACAGGATCATTTAAATACCCCTGGGACATGGATTGACGAGGTAGAATACCGTTTTCCCTTGATGATCCGGCTAGCAGTTCCGCGCCCCCCTCCTCCATCCATGTAACACGCTCATTCCGATAAATTTCACTTTCCCCCCAAAAACCCGGAATCAGGTAACGGCTTTGCAGAAAATGGGTAAATTCATGCCGAAACAATTCCTCCAAAGTGTAAATGCTTTCAGAAGGAGTTCTTTCCCACGTATAAAAAGTACCCTGGGATTCAATATAAATTCCTCCATTTTGGGTCTCAAGACCGTTCAAGAGCAGATTGATTTTATACTCTTCTTTGTTGTTGTAAATATAGATGCTGAGCGTATCATCCGGATGGCCTTGCTCTAATGGAACATCATTGCCGAATATTCGGTAAAACTGTGCGCTCACTTCTTTTGAAGCCCAATACAGGCGTTTAATTTTGTCGTCCGTTACGTCTTTCCCGGTGTGCATTATCATCTGACCGTCATCGAAGGTATACCGTTTTGGAAAATAAAACTGTTTTGCTTCGCCCACAAGCTGGTCATAGTGAATCGCGATCCCTTTTGAATTCATACCGTTAAAAATTTGATTGATGGAGCTTGCCGCTTGCATATAAGCGTAGCTGTATTGGGGGAAAATCTCCATATCTCGCGTCAAGATTTCATTCACTGAGGAAGGGTTACTGCTGAATTCGCTGAACATTCCGGAGTAATAAATAGCGTTATAGAGAAACCATTGGTGGTTTGGCGAGTAATTTGTGTGAAGGGAGAGTTTGCCGATTGCTTCAATAAAGGGGTCAAATGTACCGATATAATCCGGTTGCTTTGGAACATTTTGTTCGTCCATAACATTGTTTAGAATAAAATTTATTCCTTTTAAAAGTTCATATATTGCGGAGAATTGTCCCTCGTTTGCATTATTGTAAGCATCAAATTGTTGCTCTGCCTGCAATAAAATTTTCGTGGCTCCATTGATTACTTCTGCATTGACAGCGGTATTCCCAATCATTCTGCCAAATGCAGCAATAACGTTATTTTGCTCTGCCGTACCGATTTCAAAATTAGGGTTATCCTCAATGGCGATTAAAGCTGGGATGATCTTCTTCCGATATTCCCACTCATTGATGTACCCCAAGGTATCCCGATTGTAGTAACCAAGATAATAAGCGGAGCGGAGCACTTCCACGAGAGTGTCGATTCCTTTGCTGTCGTCTTTCGTATAATCTCTTCCAGCATTTTTCAAAGCGGCGATAAGCGCCTCCATCCGGTTTCTGTCGCCATAAAATTCCGCAGTATCGTTATTATACGCGAATAATTCGGGAATATTAGTCCATCGCAGCTTTGGAAGAAGGGCAGTTAAGTCCGTGTAGCTCATTTTATTTAATTCCGCCATTGAATAATTTCTTATCTCGACGGCCTTTAGCTGACTTTGGTTCCCTTGTACGTCCGTATCACGAAACGGCGCGCTTTGGCTTTTATGCGGCGATTGTACTTGTGGCGGTGCTCCTTCAGGAACAATGCTTGCAGGGTCCTTTGGAGAGTGATCTCCTCTGAGGTCGCAAAGAGGCTCATCCGTTCCCTTTGGCTCCGTCAATTTACCGGGAGGATTTAAACCCTTTGATTCATGAATTTCCTCCTCCTGACCTTTATTCTGACTTGGTGCCTTACTTGCAGCCTTGCTTTCTGTCCGGTCTGCTTTCAGACTTACTGCCTGCAGCATCCGGGACGATGCATCTGGCGATTGTGCCAGAATTGTCGTTCCCAAACCATTCATTGCCATAGCTGCAATCAAGCTTGTGACAATACATATTCCAATTTTACGACCAATTAACCCCATACTGCACACACTTCCTTTCAAAATTGGTAGCAGATCATCTCCAATGTCTTACAGTCGGATCATGATCGTTTGAGCGAACCCAAGAGCGTTAGCTCAATTTTAAATTTACATGACGGTTTTCCCTCCTCTTTTTACCAGATACCTTTTCCAACACGCAAAATGCATTCCAACCCTTTACGTACCGGATTAGCGGCTAAAATCTGTCCATTTTTTAAACAAAGCGCAACATGCATTCAACAATTTAGACAGTTCAATGACGCCAAATGATCAAAATAACTAGGAATAAGAAAAACGTCTATCGACGTACCTTCTCAGGAGACAGACCGCGTTTAGCAGTAATTTTTCTTGCGATTATAGAATTGTTCAGCTCCGCTGAAAACTTATAAATTCTATAATCTAAAAAAAACAACAGCCATCCCTTCGCATGCAGCGTAGATAAATGGCCGTGTATGAATTCAATGCATCAAGATAGAACACACATACGTGAAGATAAACAAAATTCCTCCTGACAGCAATAAAGGATAAGTCAACCTGAACTTGCCCCATTCCTTCCATCGTTTTCCTTCTCGGTGAAAGCGGGACGCATACTCTCCCTGCTTGGTCGAATGTTCGATAAACCGCCTGCAGCTATGCAAAAACCCGTTGAACAACCCTCCTTGCAGCACCAACATAAAGGCCCCCGCCATCAGCAGCAGCAAAGAGATGATCGATAAAAGATTGACAAGTTCCATGAACAAAGAACCTTTTGCTTCCATTGCCTCCCTCCTCTAAGTTCGCGCCTCATATTAGACGTGGTGCTGCCGCAGCGCAGGCTCTGCGCCTTCATCCGTACAAGCAACCCAATGACCCTGCCCCACTTCCCGGAAGATGCGGCTGGCATCGTCTTTGGCGTACATAGCATGATCAAATACGATTCGTTTGCGTTTACGTTCCACGACAGGATCGGGAACGGGGATGGCCGAAAGTAAAGATCGCGTATAGGGATGCAGCGGATTTTCATATAGCTCGGCACTGTCTGCCAATTCCACAATGCGTCCTCGATACATGACCGCTATCCTGTCGCTAATATGCCTCACCATGGACAAGTCGTGCGCGATAAACAAATACGTGAGCCCTTTTTCCTTCTGTAAATGCTTGAGCAGGTTCACGACCTGCGCCTGCACGGATACATCCAGCGCGGAGATGGGCTCGTCAGCGATGATGAATTCCGGACTCATGGCCAATGCACGGGCGATGCCGATCCGCTGACGCTGACCACCGCTGAACTCGTGAGGATACCTGTTCGCATGATCGCGGTTCAACCCCACCGCCTCCAGCAACTGATACACAAATTCCCGCCGCTGCCCGGCATCTTTGGCAAACCCGTGGATGTCCACCCCTTCGGCAATGATATCCGCTACAGTCATCCGCGGATTTAATGTTGAGTAAGGATCCTGGAAAATCATCTGCATACGGCGGCTCATTTGCTGGCGTTTTTCCAGGGAGTTCAGCCCGGATATGTTTTCGCCTCCATACAGAACTTTGCCTGACGTGGCTTTGTACAAACCGATGAGGGTTCTTCCGGTCGTTGATTTGCCGCAGCCGGATTCCCCCACAAGCCCAAGTGTCTCGCCTTTGTAGATATCAAAAGTAAGACCGTCGACGGCTTTATGAATTTGACCTTTGCCTAGTGGAAAGTATTTCTTCAGATTCTCCACGGCCACCAATTTCTCCCGGACAGCCTGCAACGTTTTCGCTTTGTCGGGATCATGAAGATGCATCTCCCGTTGGCTTGGGGAGAAATAAGGACGGCTAATCTTTGGTGCATGCTCATGCAGCAACCAGGTGGCAGCGTAATGCGTGGGGGAAATCTGAAACATTGGCGGTTCTTCCATAAAATCAATCTTGAGCGAATACTTGTTGCGCGGCGCAAAAGCATCCCCTTTCGACAGCGACATCATATTGGGAGGCGTTCCCGGGATGGAATATAATGTCCCCTCTTCTGCATGGAGCCCCGGCATGGAACCAAGCAGTCCCCAAGTATACGGATGTCTGGGGTCATAAAAAATTTCGTCGACCGTCCCTACCTCCACCGCTTTGCCTGCGTACATGACGATGACACGGTCGGCCAGGCCAGCCACGACACCAAGATCATGTGTGATGAAAATGATCGACATACCCAGTTTGCTCTGCAAATTCTTAAGAAGCTCCAGAATTTGCGCTTGAACCGTCACATCCAGCGCTGTTGTAGGTTCGTCGGCGATTAATATTTTCGGTTTGCACGCAAGGGCAATCGCTATGGATACCCGCTGGCGCATGCCGCCGGAAAATTGATGCGGATACTGCTTGATTCTAAGTTCCGGATTCGGAATCCCGACCATATCCAGTAGCTCTATCGCTTCCCTTTTGGCTTTGCTCCTGCTGACACGCTGATGCTTTCGGATACACTCCATGATCTGATTGCCGACCGTCATCGTCGGATTTAATGAAGTCATCGGGTCTTGCGTAATGATCGAGATGTATGAGCCTCGAATGCCCTGCATCTGCTTCTCGGTTTTTTGGAGCAGATCCTCTCCCTCAAACCATACTTCTCCCTGTTTAATGCTGCCGACGGATGTATCGATAAGTCTCATGATGCTTTTCACCATGACGGATTTACCCGAACCAGACTCGCCAACAATAGCGAGCGTTTCCCCTTTTTGCAATTGAAACGAGACGCCCCGAACTGCTTGAACCTCTCCCGCATAGGTGTTAAAAGTGACGGCCAAATCTTCTATAACCAAATTTTCCACCATTCAGGCTTCCTCCTATCTGCGCATTTTGGGATCCAGCGCGTCTCTAAGACCGTCACCCAGCAAATTAAAGCTGATCATAATCAAACTAATAATGACGGATGATGAGATCATCATATGCGGATTAATCCGCATCATCTTAAATCCATCATTAACGAGTGTGCCTAGCGATGCGACCGGCGGTTGAAGGCCAAGCCCGATGAAACTGAGAAAGGCTTCCGTAAAGATGCGCCGGGAACGGTAAACATGGACGTGACGATGATAGGTCCCAGCGTATTCGGTATAAGATGTTTCCACAAGAGCCGGAAGTCTTTAGCGCCAAGCGTTCTGGCTGCCAGTACATATTCCTGATCCTTCAGCTTGAGAATTTGACCGCGCACGATCCTCGCCATGCCGATCCAACCGGTTAAAACCATCGCGAGCGTGAGCGTCATAATGCCCGGTTTCAACACCAGAATCAACAGAATAGTAACAATCAGGTTGGGGATTCCCACCAATACTTCGACAATCCGCTGCATTACATTGTCAACCTTTCCGCCGTAAAATGCGGATATGCCGCCATAGGCCACTCCGATAATCAGATCGATGGCCGCTGCGAGAAGAGCAATATAAAGGGATACCCGGGTGCCTTGCCAAACGCGTGTCCACAGGTCTCTGCCGAGCTCATCCGTGCCGAACCAGAAATAGTCGGTAACTCCTTTTCTGGCATATTGGTCGATTCCGTTCATATCCTTGCCGCTGAAGCCAAGCCAGCTTATATTCTCTAAAACCGGCACTTTAGGAGGCAGCTTGGAGCGTACCAGATCCTGATCATCGAATCCGAATTTGCTCATCGAAGGGCCGATAATCGACATAATGACAAGAAGAGCAATAATCACTAATCCAATTAAAGCGGCTTTATTTCTAAGAAAACGCTTGCAAGTATCTTGCCAATACGTTAACGTTCGGCCTGCAACTGCATCCTGCCCTATCATCGAGTTTTCAGCCGTTTCAAACAAATCCTCTGTATACGTTTTGATTTGAGTGCTCATCATTGCTTTCCTCCCGTCAGGCGTATTCTTGGATCAATGACGCCGTACAACAGATCGACGACGAACACGATTCCGATAAACAATGCGGCGTAAAATAAGGTTGTTCCCATGATCATCGGATAGTCGTTCGTCATGATGGATCTGGTAAACTGCTCGCCAAGGCCGGGAATGCTGAATATTTGCTCGATAATCAGCGTTCCCGTCATTAAGTTAATGGTCATCGGTCCGAGCAAAGTGACGATTGGAATCAGGGCATTCCTCAGTCCATGCCTGAACAAAACGGCAGCACCGCTTAATCCTCTTGCTTTCGCCATCACGATGTAGTCCTGGCTAAGAATCTCGATCATCTCCGTGCGCATGAACCGGGCCATCGTTGCAATGACGCCGACAGCCATCGAGATCGTTGGCAAAATGCTGCTCGCAAACCCGTCCCAAAACGCGATTGGCAGCCATTGAAGTCTGACGCCTACCCAGTACTGAAGCAGACCGGCAAATACGAAAGAAGGAATGGATACGCCAAGTACGGATATTATCATCGAAGAATAGTCCAGCGCGCTGTTCTGCTTCAAAGCGGCGAACATCCCTAGTAACAGTCCCACGATGGTTCCCAGAAGTATGGCCTGACCGCCAAGCACTGCCGAAGCACCGATTCTTTCACTTATAACCTTGGTAACTGGCCGACCTTCAAATTGAAACGATTCTCCCAAATCTCCCTTCATTATATTGGTCATGTATTTGACATAGCGGATAGCAACAGGTTTATCCAGCCCATACTTTTCATACAAGGCTTCCTTTTGGGTCGGGGACAGCTTCTCGTCGTTAAACGGCGAACCTGGGAGCGTTTGCATGAGCAAGAAAGTAAACGTGGCGATCACAAGAAAGGTGATAATCATATATCCAATTCTTCCTGCAATGTATTTCCCCATAGACCTACCTCCATAAATTTTCCAAATCGGAAACGCAGGCATTTACCCATGATGGCAGTTTAGCGTGAATGACCCTATAATCTGCGTAATTGTTTTGGATATGTCGTCAGTACCTCAACCTTGCCGTCCGAGTGTACACAAATATCGTCCTCAATTCGTACTCCGCCGATAGCAGGCAGATAGATGCCCGGTTCAATCGTAAATATATGGCCTGGCTGCACGACCTGAGTGTTTCCCCCGTGAATCGAAGGGATTTCATGAAAGTCCAGACCTAAACCGTGGCCGATCCGGTTGTTGAAATAAGCTCCATACCCCCGCGCAGCGATGACCTCTCTTCCCGCCCGGTCGATATGTCCGTAAGGGTGCCGATCTTTATTTCTTCAATTGCCACCAGATTAGACTCGAGCACGATCTCATAAATTTCCTCCTGCTTTTTGGTCCCTTCCCCAATGACAAAGGTGCGGGTGATATCCGAGCAAAATCCGCCCGCATAAACGCCAAAATCAACAAGCAAAAAGTCGTTTTCCATTATCGGATAAGGACCCGGTTTGCCGTGGGGCAAACATGACCTTTTGCCGGTTAATATGATCGTTTCGAACGCCGGCTTATCGCCGCCGAGTTTCCTGATCCTATACTCCAGCTCAGCAGTCAGATCGAGCTCCGTCATGCCGACGCATACCTGTCGTAATGCAGCCTCGAGCGCTTCTTCCGTGATTGCTATCGCGCGGCGGATTTGTACGAGATCATGATCGGACTTGATCAACCGCTCTAACCCGATGAATTCTTCAATGTCATTGGTATTCATGCCGGTAAACAGCTCTTGCAGACGCTCCAGCCTATGAACGCTGAACGTTTTCTTTTCCAACCCGATCGTGCCGATCCGTTTGCTGCCGATTTTGGCGTTTAGCAGAATAAACGGATTATCGCTATCTGAGCAAGGAATCATATCTCGAACGACAGAATATTGTTCCGCCGCTTCCAAATCCAGACTTGGAACGATCATGAAGGTTTGCTTCCGTTCGGCATCGACGACCAGCGCCATGAACCGTTCATGCGGATCGGAGCAGAAGCCGCTAAAGTAATAAATATTCGTTGGATTCGTGATAAGAGCAATGTCAATCTGCTCACGCTTCAAATAATCCCGCAATCTCTTTAATCTTTGTTCATACATACGGTTCATTTTTTCTTTACCTCCTTTTTAGCGATTTGCTCATCCTGCCATTCAGCAAAAATCATGCCAGTTAAACGGTATGATGCATATGCAATGAAAAAGGCTTCTGTCAGCTTTCTAAACACAGCGAATGCTGTATGTGTATAAATTAGGGTTCGAATGACGCAAGAAACCGGACTCATGCTTATTTTCTTGATCCGGTTATCGTTGGCGAGATATTTGCTGGAGAAGTTTTAAATCTTGACTGCAATGAAGAACAGGAAAGGATGGAATCTAATGGAAACGCAATCAGTAATCGTTTGTCGATGTGAAGAAGTGGACTTGAAGCAATTGCTTGAAACGGCCGAACGGTACTCCTGCTCTTCACGCGAATTGAAACTTCGTTCACGGGCAGGCATGGGGTATTGCGGCGGTCGGACCTGTCGCTTGCTTGTCGATTCGATTGTACAGCAGCTCACAGATACGCAGGCATCCAATGAAATACCGCTCAAACATCAGCCGCCCGTTCGACCTGTCACATTTCATAACTTGGGAGGAGGTCTTTCATGAGATATGGTCGCGTTACGAATCATCCCGTATTGGGGACTCTAGACGAACGAGAAAGCCTCCGTTTTCTGTTTGATGATCAAGAATTCGAAGCTTATGAGGGGGAAACCATCGCGGCAGCCTTGCTTGCCAATGGTGTGCGCACACTTCGCCGTCATGAAGAAACCGGCACGCCCCGAGGCATTTATTGCAATATCGGGCATTGTTTCGAATGCCGCGTGACAATCGATGGGATAACCGGACAACGAGCTTGCCTTACTGTGCTGAAGGATGGTATGAATATCCGTTCAGGCAAGACGCTTCCTGCCCCGTTAAAGAAAGGAGTCCATTAAGAATGACAGATGTGCTTATCGTCGGTGCTGGACCTGCTGGTCTATCTGCCGCTATTTCTTGTGCGGAAAGGGGGCTGCAGGTTCAAGTAATCGACGAATTCATGAGACCAGGAGGGAGATTGCTTGGTCAGTTGTATCAGGAACCGGACGGTTCTTGGTGGAACGGGATCGAAGAAGCGGCCAAACTTCAAGATAAGGCTGCATCACTAGGCGTCGAGCTTCAACTTGGCATATCCGTTATCGACTTAAATCATTCGGAAGACGGCTGGATGGTTTATACGTCGACCGGTATCCTCAAAGCGCCGGCCCTCTTACTCGCGACGGGCGCAGCAGAAACGGCTTGTCCTATTCCGGGTTGGACGCTGCCGGGTGTCATGTCCATCGGCGCCGCTCAAGTTATGACGAATGTACACAGAGTCCGCGTTGGTATGCGTGGAGTCATTGTAGGGATCAATGTGCTGTCGATGGCGATTGCGCAAGAACTTGAGCTCGCGGGCATCAAGATTGCCGCCATGGTGCTTCCCGCTAAAAATATGATCAATAATGATGCGGGGGATCCTAGAAAAGTGATGCAGTCCATCGTCCGCCTCGGTCATCTTGCGCCATCTCCCCTACTTCGCCTTGGCAGCGGCTTCATGCGCTATACCCCTCTGCAATCCTTGGGACTTCGCTTATATCCCAAAGGAGGTTTTAAGGTTTGGGGGATTCCTGTCCAGCTGCGCAAAGCTGCAGTAGAAATTGAAGGCATTGAGAAAGTCGAGAGCGTACGGGTGGCGAATTTGTCGCCGGACGGCAATATTGTTCCGGGCACTTCTAGAAGCTTGCCAGTCGATTTCGTGTGCATGGCCGGAGGCCTTTATCCTTTAGCCGAACTGGCGGCAGTCGCCGGCTGCCCCTTCTGGTATGTCCCTGAATTGGGGGGACATATTCCGCTTCACAATGCTCGAATGCAGACGCCGCTCGCAGGGCTGTTCGTAGCCGGCAATATTACCGGCATTGAAAGCGCCAAGATCGCTGCTGCTCAAGGCACCGTTGCCGGCTTATCGATCGCGGCTTTCCATCAAGTCAGCGGAACTGAAGAAGATCTGCGGGAATCCATTCAAAATCTTCGTATAACTCGCGCGAAGGCTTCGATTCAGTTTCACCCTCAAGTCGCCGAAGGACGGCGGCGGCTGGAGTCGATGTACAGCGAAAACTTCAGTTAAAAATGCGGCAGGGAATAACTCATTCCCGGCCGCATTTTTTTAGATAATTTATATGTTTTGGAGTCCCCGCAAAGTATTTGGAATAAGCATCGAAGCTTAGGCTCCACTTTGTGGGGGTATTTAATGTTATGAGCTACGTATAACTTATTCCGCAAGTTTTCACATCGCTATAGAAATCCAGTGCCGCTTGCCCTTGCTCTCGCGAGTGCGAACTTGACATTTTCATTCCGCCAAAAGGTGACTGATATTCCACGCCGGCCGTCTCTTGATTGACTCGAACCATACCGGCTTGCGCATCGTCGAGAAAGCGCAGACCGTTCGATAAATCCCTTGTAAACACTGAAGCGCTTAGCCCAAAAATCGATCGGTTGCATAAGTCAACAGCATGTTCGTAATTGTCGGCCTCCAGCATGACGGCAAGCGGACCGAAAATTTCCTCTTGAACAAGTGCATGATTGCTCTCGATGCCCCTAACAAGCAACGGATAAACGTAATGCCCCTGGCTTTCGGTCACTTTTTGGCGGCATTCTGCGATCACTTGAGCTTCTTCGCGGGCCATTTGGACATAAGACATGACGCTTTGAAATTGTGAAGATGAAGCGACAGGCCCTAGATATGCAGCGGGATCAAGCGCCGGCCTAATGTTTAGCGACTGGACCGCTTTCTGCATCGCTTCGGTAAACGCGGGGGCGATTTCACGTTCCACGATGATGCGGCTGGTTGCCGTGCACTTTTGCCCTGCCGAACGGAATGCCCCGCTCAGGATAGCCGGGACCGTTTTGTCCAAATCCGCGTCTTTCAGCACAACGGCTGCATTTTTCCCGCCCATTTCCGTCTGGTATTTGATATTGCGTTTCGCGCACGTGGATGCAACACGCAGGCCTGTACCGGTTGATCCGGTAAAGCTGACGGCATTCAGATCGCATTCCTCCAGCAGCGTGCCGCCAATTCGGCTCCCTTTACCGATGACGAGATTCAACACGCCGTCTGGCAGTCCGGCTAAATGGAATATCTCCGCCATTTTGGTTGCCGTTAGAGACGCATATTCCGCTGGCTTCCATACGACCGTGTTTCCGCAAATCAGGGCGGGGGCTAATTTCCAGATCGGTATCGCCACGGGAAAATTCCACGGCGTAATCAGACCGACAACGCCTAACGGAACACGCTTCGTATATTGCAGAATGTTCGTATCATAGGCCGGAATCACGCTTCCGAACGAACGAACACCTTCCGCCGCATAATACTTTAGCAAATTTACACCCCGTATGACTTCACCTTTCATCTCCGTAATCGGTTTTCCCATTTCACGGCTGGCCAGGGTAGCCAATTCTTTGAGATTACCTTCGAGCGCCACCGCAAGGCGTGAAAGATGCTCCCCGCGTTTGGGAGCTGGTAGTCCCGCCCAACCTGAAAATGCCATGCGTGCGGCCTGTACGGCTTGGAGCACATCAGACTTGCCAGAGAGATGAAGAACGCCTACTTGTTCCTGTAGAGCTGACGGATTCATAACGACGAGGTTTCCTTCCGTCGGCGTACTCCACTCCCCGCCAATCCAGTTTCTGCTTTCTAACATAAAAAAACTCCCTACCTTTTTTATTCTTGAACGATTCTAATGGGCCGGTTGACAGCATATTTGTACGCTTCCTGAACTGCAAGCCGGTCTTCTTCCGGAAGCGGCAGCCTAGGAGGACGACTCGGGCCAGCCGGTTGACCGACTAGATCCATTACATATTTGATCGCCTGTACCAGGCGCGGATTGGCATCAAAATGGAATAAAGGCAATAAATAGCGGTAAAGTTCAAGCGCTTCGTCTACACGGCCCGTTCTTGTCATGTTAAAGACCTCGATGCTTTCTCTCGGAAATGCATTGGCGAATCCGGCGATCCAACCGGTAGCCCCTGCCAAGCACCTTCAAGCGCAAGATCGTCAACGCCGATCATCACTTCCAAATCGGTCTCCCGAAGAATGTCGTAAACCCGGCGCACGTCACCGGAAAATTCTTTGACAGCAACGATGTTTTCGAATTTAGACAGCTTCTGAAGGATGCAAGGCGTCAAATCAACCGGGTAATCATAAGGATTGTTATATACGATAACCGGCAATCCCGCATTGGAAACCGCCTTATAATGGGCTACGACCTCATCTTCAGTAGGCTTATAGTTGATCGGCGGCAGCGCCATAACTCCTTCTGCACCTTTCTCTTTGGAAAACTGGATCAATTCGACCACTTGTTTGGTGGAAGGTGCTGCTCCGCCGATAACTACCGGCACACGTCCCGCAGCCGCGTCGATGGTTGCCGTGATCACCTGGGCTCGTTCTTCGCTTGTCAGAGTGGCATACTCGCCGAGCGACCCTGTCGGAATAATGCCGTCTACGCCCTCTTGAATCAACCAGTCAACATGTTCCTTTAAACGTTTGAAATCAACTTCATAAGAAACGGTAAAAGGTGTTACAGTTGCAACATAAATCCCGGGAAATTTGCTCATTCTGCGTATTCTCCTCTCAATTTTTATGCTCTTTCTTGTACAACTCGCAAAGCATGTTCGAGTACGCATCCCTCCTTACCGTAATTCACGGTCTCATCCGTTTTTCTTCCGCAGGGAGGAGCATAAGATATGTTCCTCTTCACGGTATTTGGCAACGGTTCTGCGCGATAAACAGATTCCTTTCTCATTGAGCATATTCGTAATATCTTGGTCGGAAAGCGGTTTTCTCTTGTTTTCCCCGTGAATCATTTCCTTGATCATGCATTTGATATTTTGAGCCGAGATGTCTTCACCTCCGTTGGTTTGAATGCCGATTGAGAAAAAAAACTTCAGCTCAAATATGCCTCTTGGCGTACGAATGTACTTATTTTTAACCGCGCGGCTGACAGTGGACTCGTGCAAAGCAAGCTTTTGCGCGATGTTTCTCAAAGTCATCGGTCTAATTCCCGATGCCGTTCCATTAATAAAACCAACCTGTTCCTCCACAATGGCCGTAATTACTTTTAACAGCGTTTGATTACGTTGGTTCAAACTGCGCAGCAGCCAATGAGCCTCCTTTATTTTTTCTTCATAAAAGCGAGAAACTGCTATATCGTTAAGACCGTCAACCATATGAAGATACTCTTGGTTAACGCTGACTTTTACGTGATCTCGGTAATTCAGCTCGATGACATACTGGTTGCTGTTCATGTAGACATGGGCATCGATGATGATGTTTTGCTCCTCATCTGGCACAAAAGCTAGACCAGGACGCGGATTGAGTGTGCGAATATATTTTAGGATTCTAGACACCTGCAACGGTTCGATGTTCAATTCTTTGGAAATTTTATCGGTTCTTCCTTTGGAAAGATCTTGCAAATAACCTGAAGCCACCTCCAATGCCCCTTTTATTGCAAGCGGATCTCTTTCTATTTGAATCGTTAGGCATTCCTGCAAGGTTCTCCCTCCAACACCCGGGGGATCAAACGATTGAAGCGTCCTGAGTGCGGTTTCCATCACATCGCTTGACAAATTCAGCCCTTGTGCGGCTTCCTCCAGACTTACTGTCAGATAACCGGCCTCGTTCAGGTTACCGGCCAAATAGGAAAACGCTTTAAATTGTTCTAAGGAGTAGCTAGTCATTCGGAATTGGTTTATCATCCAGTTTTCCAGCGTATCCCTTGTTGTAGCCTTAGTATCGTAAGCGTCAAGTGGGCTGAAATTGGATTTTTCCATATTTTTGACGCCGGAGCCGGAATAGAATGACTCAGATAACCATTCAATCTCTATAAAAGGATTCTCTACTGCCTGTTCCTGAAGGTATGAAGCAAGATCCATTCCAGCTAGCTGAAGAATGTGAAGGGACTGCTTCAGCTCAGGGGTAATGAACAGTTTTAAGTGCTGTTCCTGATTCAGTCGATACGCCATCTGCATATAGTACATCCCTCCCGTAATCCAGGTATTATTCATTAACAACAAAGCAATTTTCATGCCAGTGTAAAGAAATGCAGATGTTCATCTCGAACCTATTTTTCTCTAAGACAGAGCCGAAAAATGAGTCGTGATGTATAATTTTAAAGGGAGGAACTTATGATCATAAATAAAAAAAACGCTATTCATGCGGACTTTTAAACAAATACATTCGTGTTACTTAACATTTATTAAGATTCTTTGATTAGGTAAATACCCGCCTGATCTCTTTTGCAATGACATTCATTAGATCTTCCGCCTGACTCTCTATGACCCGGCTATTTTTCCTCCCCTTGGCTGGCTGCTGTTGGCGTCCGGTTCGACGGTGATTCCGATTTGATCAAAAGTCTGACCTCCGGCGAGCCGGTAAGTCAGTATTCCGGATCCGTTTTCGTCCGGCTTGAATATGCCTCCATTTTCCCTCGTGCCGTTTTTCAGCAGCCAAACTTGGTAAACCTGTGAACCTTCGACGCCGGGCAATTCGTGAACCTGCACCACCAAATTTTTCTCTGATCCCTGCTGGACAATATAGGTGATGCCGTTTGTTCCCGGGTTGCTTTGATTGGCTGCTTTTAAGGGAATGGCCGTTAAAATTTCAAATGGTATTTTTGCGGCATGGCGATTTTTTTCCTGTACATTCGCTATTCCAAGACCAAGAATCGAAAGCAACAAGACGGCCACGATACTGGCTGAAACAGGAGTGAACTGGCTTTTGAGCATCAAGGCAAGTTTGCTTATCATAGCCATGAATGATTCCGTACCGCTTTTCCTTTTGTGATAAAAACAACCCCCAGCACTTCGCCTTTTAGCGATTCAGGCACCTCGATTTCGGTATAATCAAACGGCAAAGCATGCCAGGCCTGGGACAATTCCTGATATTCTTTCTTACAGTCCGTACAATTCTTTAAATGTTCAACAAAAGAGAATACCCTTACCAATAAAGCAAATCGATTAATTTTCTTTGCGCCGTCGGCAATTTGATTTTTCGCCGTCGCAATATTATTCGTTTTTACTCGTTAAGGGAAACCTGCATGGACAGCACTTACAATATCATGAATCTGCGCAATAATACTCCACGCAGCGATTTTTGCGGTTTTGCGGTAGATACCGGAAACGAAGACTCCGGAAGCATGATTGTGAAATACGAAAGCGGCATGCACGCCATGTATTCGCAGAACTTCTTTGCCCGCAAAGGTGCTGGGCGGCGTGGTACAAGGCTGTACGGCTACAAAGGCACCGTGGAATTCGATTTCATCACGAATGAAATCAAAGTATTTAACCATATGAGCGATAAAGTAACCGCCGTGCGTCTTGATGATCAAGGTTCGCGTCATGGCGGCGACGATATTGTACTCGTGAGCAATTTCGTGCACCTGATGCAAGACAAAACCACCGAATCCGTAGGCCCGCTGATAGACGGCATCCGCAGTGCTTTTGTGTGTCTGCAGGCCAAAGCGTCTTCTGAAAATGATCAATTTTATCCCGTCACTTTATGAACGGTAACGAAGAGGTCACTTTTGTTATGTACATCAATGGCAGGTAACTCACCTTGCTGCCGCGAAAAAAACACCTTCAAGGTATTCTCCATATCATCCGATATGGTTGAATATCCTTGAAGATGTTTCAATTTGCCTCACACCATGAAGTCGGTCCCAGTAGCTTAAAAGACAGACTATCGTATTTCCAAGAACTCAATAAAATCATGAATTAGCCCCACAGCTCTTACGAATCACAAGCTCCGTGGGTACGGTAACGTGCAGCGCTGCTTCTCTGCCGCTTTCGATTCTGTCTACCAGAAGCTTTACAGCAGTCGTCCCCATTTCTTCAGGCAGGGCTTTAACCGTCGTTAAAGGAGGTTTGACATATTGCGCTATATCAATGTCGTCGATACTAACGATCGCAATATCTTCAGGAACACGCAAGCCGAATTCATCCAAAGCCCGAAGCGCTCCGATAGCCATCGGGTCGCTGGCAATCAGAAAAGCTGAAGGAATATCGCCTTGTTCAATGGCTTGTTTCATTAGCTGGTATCCCGCATCGATCCCCCATCCCCCTGTATGGAGATCCTTGTTCCGAAACCAACCTTTCTCCGTCATTAGAAAACGATACATTCGTTGGCGTTCATCGATATAATACTGCTTGTTATCTTTAGAGAAGATGTAACTTGTTCCTCCGATGTAACCGATTTTTTCGTGACCCAATTCAAAAAGATGCTCCATTGCCTGTTTTGCCGCTTTTTCCAAATCAAAAACGACAGCGTCGCATTGATCGGAGCTAATATGATCCACGGAAACCACATGCATATTCGGGTTCTTGGAACTCGTAATAAACGAGGTGTTTACTTTTCCAATTGCGATAATGCCGTTCAAATCCGATAAATCCATATCCCGATTTGAACCTTCGACCCAGCGAAATACTCTGTGAATCTCGATCCCGCGTCTCAAACACTCCCGCTCTACACCAAGACGGATAGACAAATAATACGGATCGAAATACTCCAACTGCTCCGAACACCAAATAAGAAGGCCCACTTTAATATCAGGCTGCTCTTTAGTTTTACGCTTACGCTCTGTTTTTTTACAGTAATTCAGTTTCTTTGCAATTTCAATAACTTTATTCTTTGTCTCTTCTGGCACATTAAAAGAAAGGTCGTTATTGAGCACTCTGGAAACGGTCGCGCTCGATACCTGCGCTAATTCCGCAATATCCTTAATGGTAGCTATCTAAATCACACGCTTTCTTCACTATACTCAAGCTGTCTCCCGGGATTATCATTCCAGGGCAAGAACTCTTACATATATATTCAATTATACCTTTTTGATTTTCAAGTTGCGAATATGAAATGCCGAAACTTGCATAAGAAAAACGTCTATCCATCTGCTTTCTAAGAAGCGATGGCCGCACTTAGCTGTAGTTTTCTATGCGATTATAGTATGTTTAAGCTCCGTCCGTTTAAAACTTTTACTACCATAATCTAAAAAACCTGTATAATCTAGTATCTACTAGATCAACAGGTTTTAAACTTTCAGATTAAAAGTGGTCCAATCCATTCACTATCAAATGAGGTTCCCGCAGCTTTCCCGAATCATCAACTCTGTCACTACATTCACATGCATTGAATAGTCCCTCCCGGTCAGGCGGTCAATCATCAGCTTTACGGCCGTGCATCCCATCTCTTCCGTATAAACTTTGACTGTTGTAAGTGGAGGATTGACGTACTTGGATACATCAATCCCGTCAATGCTGGTTATCCCTACTCGTTCCGGAATTTTAATGTCCGATTCATGCAGTGCTCGCAAAGCGCCGATTGCCATGAGATCGCTGGCCACAAAAAAAGCCCTCGGAAGATTCCCTTTTCCTATTGCACCCTTCATCAGCCTATAGCCTTCTTCCGCTCCCCAACTGCCTACGAACATGCTCTCTTCCTTGAACAGCCCGCGTTCTTCCAACATTATTTCATATGTCTTCTGCCGTTCGTCTTTGTAAAACTCAATCCCGTCCGCTGTCCTGATGTAACTTGTTCCCCCAATGTAACCGATCTCCGTGTACCCTAACTTCAGCAGATGCTCCATTGCCTTACGGGCTGCCTTGGAAACATCAAACTGAACGGAATCATGCTCTTCGGAGGACCTGTAATCTACGAAAATGATAGGAAAATTCGGGCGAAGCGTTCCAGGCTGATCTCGACTTTGCCGACAACGATCAACCCATCTATATCCGAAAATTCGATTTCAGGGCTGGTATCATTCATCCAACGGTATATTCGTTGTATCATCACGCCTTGTTTGGTACATTCCTTTTCGATCCCGTGCCGGATGGACATATAGAATGGATCGGATAACTCAAACTGTTCTGAGCACCAGAATAACAAACCGACATTCCAGTTCTTCTTTACGCCAAGGTTGTTTTGTTTTTTGCTCGGTCTTTGGCGATAGTTTAATGACTTGGCGATCTCGAGGATGTTTCTTCTGGTTTCTTCCGATACGTTGAAGGAGTAATCCTTGCTTAAGACCCGTGAAACGGTGGAACTCGATACCTTTGCTATTTTTGCAATTTCTTTAATGGTGGCGATAAGAATCACACACTTTCCTCGGGGTTACTTCACTACCCATACGACTATTTTCTGGCCCGGTTCCACGTTGAGGCGAATTGAACTGACGGTTCCAGAGCCATAAACATGCTGAACCTCCGCTTGACATTCAGTGCCATCTACGGAAAATACGCCCCATTCGCCCGGAAAACGGGCTTCCCAAACGAATTTCGGACCGGAGGCGTTTACCAAGATGCTTTCCTGGTTGTTTCTGTGCGACAGGTGAATTTCATTGTCCCATAACGGAACATTCATCGCCGTACCCCATTGTACGGGATGTAAACGCGGCAAAGTCACCAATATTCGATCGGCTGCATTCGGAGCCATGCCCATCATTCCGGTGATTATAGAAGAGATGACGCTGTAGGACACTTCAGGATATGAACGTCTCGACGTATGTGGAGAGGAGAGATCCAGCAGCATTGAGTATGCGATTTCATGTAATCCATAGTTATAATAGATTTCCGCTAAATAAGAACGTTCCTCTACATTGTTTCCGCCATGCTTGACTACATCCGACAGCGCAGAACTCATCCGAACACCGTTCTTCACCAAACGGAAATATAAAGGAAAATAATGGGCTGAAGCGTAATATGCAGTATAAGGCGAACCATCCTGCATGATTGCTCCGTTAAAACGTCCTGCCTTCTCATTCCACCAGTCTTGATTATATATCCCGCTGATACGTGCAGCCTTTTCGGCATATTTATGTGAAAGATCTTGATGGCCGCGCAGCGTCTGGATTTGAGAATACGCGCGGTACCCGGCATAGAGCGCCGCCACGAGATCACCGCCCACAAGCGGATGAAGGCCGTCTTCCACATAAGAAGCAATGCCTCTGCGGCCGTAGTGGACATAATGTTCAGGCAGCCCGTCGCCATCTATATCCCAACGTCTAACATAGTCGGTTACCGAACGGTCATAAAAGTGGAGCATTTCGTGTTTTTCAATATAGTCCTTATCTCCAGTCCACTGATATTGCCGTAAACAACAATCGATCACATCGAAATTCGCAGGCAAATTATACCAAAAATCACCGTCATTTTCATAATCCACAGGTGCAGGAACTCCATCCTTCGTAATTTCCCAATAGGAGCACCAATCTCTGTCTGCGCTAATATGCCTGGCAAATTGGTACAGCATGTTTTTGTTATGTTCCCGCAGTCCCAGTAAATGCGCTCCGGTGCTTTGATGGGCTATGTCACGCATACAAAATGCGTCCCTCCCGGGCAAAGCGGCCTCATACCATGGACCGACCGGATCATCGGCATGAGCGTAAAACAGGGCTTGCTTTTTAGCCCATTCAAAGGTTTCATTTAACTCGGAGCTGGAGGAATCGAAAGTGATATGGCCGATGGGCAGCGTATTCAATCATTTCACCTCTCTTTTGATCAAGGCAAGACCGGCACCCGGAATTTGAAGGCTGTGAATGCCTGCGCTGAAGTTCATCTCGTAGGAATCGACCCCGTGACCTCGGGCGTTGCGAACTTCTACTTGGGCCGCTCCCATATCTTCATCGGTCTCAAGAACCAACCGCGTATGAAACGTGCCGTTCACGATAATAAGCCTTTCTGGGACGTGATCCCCCACGCGGATAACCGTATCATCATATGCACATATAATCCGTTTTCCCTCCGTTTCTGCACAGACGGTAGCATACAGCGAATCCGGTTTTCCCGGTTTAAAATCTCCTTCAATCAAAGCATCGCGGTGCTCGTGCCAGAAAGACAGCCAGAAAGAGACCATTTCTAAATGCTCTATCGGGATTTGGTCGAGCTTTACGGAAATTTGTGGTACGGAAAACAATATATTAATCAGCTGCAACGCAACGCTTTCCAACGGCTCACTCGGATTCCACATGATCATATCCGAATGGACAGCGGTTTCGCCGCTGAGAAGTCTAACATCAATCGTCCGAATCCGGTTCTCGACGGCATCATTCGGGCAATCGGTGGCTCGAAGCATGTTCCCGTATTTTTTCATCAATGGTCCGATATAGTTCTGCCGGAATTCAATCAGGATGTCCGGTTTGATTGCCTTTAGTCTTGTAATCACGTCGCTCATCAACCGGTCAACGGCTTCCGGTACGGAAGTGAAGTCCATTTCGGGATCCGTTTTGTCTTTGGTCTCTTCCGTCGCATAAAAGCTGTCCACAAAATCCAGCTTAAATCCATCCAGATCCCAATCGCTAACGGCCTTTTCGTAAAGTCTGATCGTATATTCGCGAACTTCGGGATATCTTGGATCAAGCACACCGGCACCAAGATTTTCAAACACGGTCAACATTTTATGTTCGAATCGGTGCCAGGCATCGCTTTTCATACCAACAAACGGCACGGAGTACCATAACATGTATTTCAAGCCGATCGCATGCACGCGTTCGACATGGGCTCTCATATCGTCAATTTTCTCTTCGCATACAAGCCAATCCCCGCAATACCAATACCCTCTGGCGTTATCGGAGGTTTGCCATCCGTCGTCAACAATGACCATCCCGCATCCAAGATCTTGCGCCAGGCGGCACTGCCTTTCGATTTCCTCGGGGTTCAGCTGTTGATGGAAACTGTACCATGTGGAATATACGGGCAGCTTTGCCGCTTCCGGAACAGGAGCCGGTTCCAATCCCGGGAGGGATGCCCACCAGCGCTGCACTTCATTGAGACTTTCATAATAAGGTATATCTCTCGCATCCAGGCGAAGAACGGCTTCATACGTCCGGATCGGAGCCATCGGCTCCGTGAACAGCTTCACCGAACACTTGAATACCGACGTTTCCTCATGGACACCAGCCAACATGCCAACCGCGTTTAATGCGTCGGAATAGGCGAAAGTCAACCGATTCCGGCCCATCGTATTGAACAGGCAGCCCACGGGAGCGGAATATGTTGCCTTTGAGATAAGTTCCCGTTCCCAATCCACATGCAGGCGCCGATTCCGGTATGCGGCGGGATGCCAATAACCATGAATATCAACGGCCGGAATATGCCATACGATTTCAACCGGCGACGGCTGCACCGGAGCATTCGCTTCCAACCGAATTTGCAGCAGTTCGATGCCATTGCTTACTTTTTGGGATGACAATGTAATTTGAAACAGATGATCCTCGCCAAGAATTGAAAAATGATATTTTCCGGTATTTAGCCTGCTTTGTTCTATCATTATTAGATTCACAGAAATGCCCTCCATTTTTACTCGTCTATTGCTTGTTTGATGTTTTCTAGCCTTTCACGGCCCCCAGCGTGATGCCGCCGACAAAATATTTTTGCAAGAATGGATATACGCATGCGATCGGCAACGTAACGACCATGGTTACGGCAGCACGCAGCGTATTGCTGGATATATTGCGATATTTCGAATAAGCCGCCTGCGCGTCCTGAATTTGCTGCAGCGCCTCGACTTCCAGCAGAAGCTTGCGGAGATACGTTTGCAGAGTATCCCACTTCCCGTTTGAGTTGTACAAAATAACGTCAAACCATGAATTCCAATGGCCTACCGAGCTGAACACCGCAATGGCAGCAAATACCGGCATGGAAATGGGAATCACGACATTGACATAAATGCGCAGTTCGGAAGCGCCGTCGATCCGCGCGGACTCGAACAATGACTCCGGCAAACCTTGCATGTATGATGCCATCAGAAGCATGTAATACGCATTGAGAAGGCCAGGTATCCAATATACGTTAAACGTATTGGTCAGCCCGAGCTTAACCATCAGCAAATACGTAGGAATCAAGCCGCCGCCAAAATACATCGTGATCAGGAACAATATGCGCATGAATTTTCTTCCGGAAAAATTGCGGATCGTAACGACGTAGGCAAGAAGTCCGGTCATGAACACACAGGTAACGGTTCCAACAACCACACGTAAGACGGAAACCCATAAGCCTGAAAACAACTTTTCGTTTTTCAGTAAGAACATATAGGAATCCAGCGAAAAAACCCGGGGAAAAAAGTAGATTCCGCCCCGAGCGGCATCCACTCCGTCATTCAGGGAGATCGCGAGCAAATTTACAAACGGATACAGCATCAGAAACATAAACACAATCATGAATACAATGTTAAACGCATCGAAAATACGACTGCCGATGCCGGGTTTTACTGTTTTCGAATTCACCGTTGTCCGCCTCCCTATAAAATCGAAGTATCCAGCGCTTTTTTACTGATACGGTTCGCAGTGAGCACAAGCACAAGCGAGATGACGCCCTTCAATAATCCGATCGCTGCGCCGTACGAATAATTGCCTAGCTGAATTCCGTACTTATAGGCATACGTATCGATAACTTCGTGATATTCCCTTGTTTGTGAGTTACCTATCAGCAGCTGCTGCTCGAAGCCCGCATTCAAAATGCCGCCGATCCCGAGAATAAACAACAATACGATGGTCGGACGAATGCTTGGCAGTATAATATGCCACACCATACCGAACCGCCCCAGACCGTCCACTTTACCCGCATCAAACAGTTCGGAATCCACGCCGGCGATCGCGGATAAGTATATAATCGTGGACCAACCGACATCCTTCCATATATTAGTCGTGGTCAGCACGCCCCAAAAGTACTTGCCTTCGCCCAGGAAGGCGATTGGCTTGTCGATAAAACCAAGCCTCATCAGCATGTCATTCACAAATCCTTCATTGCCCAGCGTAGCAAACAAAATGCTGGCTACAACTACCCAAGAAATAAAATGCGGCAAATACGATACCGTCTGAACAAAACGCTTAAAGAATCGTCCTCGCAGTTCATTGAGCAGCAGGGCCAATACGATGGGCGCCGTAAAACCGAATACGATGCCGAGCCCGCTGATTGCCAGCGTATTGCGGAGCACATGCCAAAAATCGGGAGAGTGGAAAAATGTTTTAAAATGCAAAAAACCTACCCATTCACTCCCGATTATCGGCTTGCCGGGAATGTAGTTCATAAAAGCGATGATGATTCCATACATCGGCAGATAACAAAAGATAGCCACCCATATGATCATGGGAATGCTGATCAACCATAACTGGCGCTCCTTATATAAGGTCCGCTTGATAAGATCGAATCGTGATTTTCGTTGTGTTGGTGTATGTACGACTCCGGTGTTCACCCTGCCACCCTCTTTCTAAAGTCAAAAAAATTTCCGAAGCGGGAGGAAGGATGCCTTCATCCCCGGCTCATTTGCGTTATTTCCAGTTCTTCATGCGATCTTTATACACGTCGGATCTGTATTTCTCGATGTCATGCAGTCCAGCGCTATTCAACTTATCCTTCATATCATTAAAGTTTTTCGTCATCTCATCCTCCGTTTTGCTCATAACGGCTTTTGCCCACAGCGTTTCCAACTGGTCGTCGATTTGCTGCTTCGTGATGAGAAGCGGATCATTCGCCGGGATCGTAATCGAGCCCATCGAGTTATCGTAGATCGTATCCTTCAAGTTATCGTTCATGATTTTTTTCCATTTGGCTTCATTGTTAAAATTCTGGTCGAACCAGAGGGTACTCTTGCCGTCGTCCTTCATGGTCCCTTGGCCTTCAACCAACATCAAGTACACCTGACCCAGCATATCGGATTTCTCATAATTCCATGTTGCATTTATAATCGCTTGCTTGGCTTCCTCTACCCAGCTCCATTTGCCATTTTCAAACTTCCAGACCGAATCAGGCTGGTTCGGGGCGCCCCAACCAATCAGGCGAGTCCCCATATCCGTAATCGAAAAGTTCATCCATTTGACGATATCCTCCGGATGTTTCGCCTTATCCGTAATAATCGTGAACGTGCCGCCGCGTGCATTTTTAGGGGATAAGTAGGCTTTTTCCGCGCCGGCAGCTTTTAATCCCACCTGCACGTAACGCTGGTCTTCCTTCCATTCCTTATTCGTCTTCTGCCATACTTCATGCCCCGCGTTCCACGACTGCCACCATGGCCCGATGTGCCCCATGATACGTTCAGACGAGAATTTCGCCTTCCACTCATCGAATTTATTGACGAAAGTATCCGGATCAAGCAAGCCGTCACGGTAAATTTGATACATGAATTTCGTAAGCTCAAGTCCTTCCTGCGTATTGACCCAATGTGTCGTATCGCCTTCCGGACTGACTTTGTATCCGTTCTGAAGCCCCCACATACCTGCAAGCGTCGGTACCATATTCGTTGTAACGGGCGCAATTCCTGAAAGCGCATACGTTTTTTCGCCTTTTGCGTTCTTCGGATGCGCAACCTGCATTTGCTTCAGAATGTCGTAATATTGCTCGGGCGTTTCAAATTTCGGCGATCCCATGGCCGTATACCAATCATTCCGAACATGGGCCGAATTATCCGGAATCGGGAGCATCCCCCAAAACTTCGGCAGCATGTAAATCTTGCCGTCTTGGCTAAAATACGATTTGAACCATGGCTCCAGCTGAGACTTGATGTTACCGCCGTACTGGTCCATATATTGTCCGATTTCCACTGCCTTACCTTGGTTGACCCACTGCTGCGCCTGAGACTCGCTCAGCCCCGTAATCACTTCGGGATAATCGCCGCTTGCAAGCATGAGGTTCACTTTTTCCTTTTGGTCCACGTCGTATACGATATTGGTCAGCTTTACGTTGAATTTCTCGAGAATGTACTTTTGAAGTTCAGCTTGGTATTTGTTGACTTTATCCGGGTTATCCTGTCCGGAATAGAAACTGATCTCGATCGTTTTTTCGGGAACCTCCCAACCGAACTCATTGACTTTTTTTTCCGTCTTCTGGCCCGCGTCGGTCTGCTTGTCTCCGTCAGCTTCCTGTTCCGGCTTTGATCCGCCGCACCCGGCAAGCGTTGACAATGAAAAAATAACTGTAAATAACAACATCAAGGATTTCTTCACTAAATTGACCTCCCTCGATTTGTATCCGCTTTCAAATCATTGCTAGAATAAAATACCACAACGAAGTCATATGTACTGCGCTGACTTCACCTCCGCATATGAATGAATGGAACTTCAATAATTTTACTAAATAAATATCAAGTATTTTAGTAAATTTATTGAGGTTATTTTACCATCGTCGTTTCGCATTATCAATAGAAATTATGGAAAAATAAAAAGAAAACAAATCGTCGCCTAAACTGGCGTTGTTCTCGAGATGACTATCGTTCAGATCGGGAAAACCATTCTCTCATGTATAATCGCCTTCCCTTTCCACGTTTGCCATACGTTTGCCGCAGCCCATTATGATTTTAGGGGGTGGGGTGCCAAAATAAGCGCGCCATTTAATGTCCACAACAGACTATACAGCGAAAAAGGAATCCCCTTCGCCTCAACATCTCCAATTCAAATTATTTACTAAAATATAATCATTTGTTTACTAAATGGTATTATATCGTTTATTATTATGAAAGGCTTATATCGGGCTCACCTATTTTGCTTTCGGCCTTTCTAATTCATAACAAAAAGAAAAAACCAACAACGCGAAGCTATTGGTCTCAGTCTGCAGGCACCAACA
Source organism: Paenibacillus sp. DMB20 (assembly GCF_000987955.1). GTDB lineage: Bacteria > Bacillota > Bacilli > Paenibacillales > Paenibacillaceae > Paenibacillus_AQ. Next base: position 36,710 of record NZ_LAZU01000026.1, on the reverse strand, counting down.
AAACGTTAGTGTAGATTTCTGAATTTTTATTTTATATAAGCATTACTTGCTAAGGCGTGTATGCAAACTGTAACAATGTGAAAATCTGGGTAAAGAATAGTATGATGAGACGATACGAATTGCAAGACAACCAATGGAAACGGATCAAAGATGTGTTGCCGCTTGAACGAAAACCGCAAGGAGGAAGACCAGCGAAAGACACCGAAAAATGATAAATGCCATGCTTTTGGGTAGTACGCTCCGGCGCACCCTGGCGGAATCTACCAGAGTATTATGGCACCTGGTCTACTGTTTACAGCCGATTTCGCCGCTGGCAAGCCGCGGGTATCTGGGATCGTATTCTGAAGCATGTATCAATAGAGCCTGACTTCGAAAGCGTGATGATTGATACATGCATTGTCTTCCTATTCCATCCGTCAGTGGTGGTAATGCTTCATAAGATTCAAGTCAGCATTGGCCTTGTCCTGCTTGCGCGCACGCTGAGAGACTTCCTTCTCATAATTTCTGACCTGTCGCCTGTTTCGATAATTGGAGCGCCTTCGGAATAAATTGATTCATAAATATAAGATATGAATGGAAATAAAGCACAAAAAACCACAAGCAGTCACCTTTGAGCAAGGTTCCTATCTTGCGGTTCATCTCCACGTTTTCTCTTGACTTCATTGCAGCTTTCTGGCTTTCATATTAAGCAGATTCAGCCGATCTACGTTTTTCCCTGGCGTTATACAAAAGCACTGGAACGTATGCGGCTACGGTCATCGGGATGATCAATTGGATCGGGAAGATCATAATAAAGATCAATACGACGAGAAGTGGCTTTCTCAGAACCGTACTCGTCATTGAAGTCGTGATGATCGTAATGGATGTTACGGGATCAATCGGGAACAGGGAAGCTATAGCATACCCTATACTTACTCCTGCAAAAATGATCGGAAAGATATGTCCTCCGCGCCATCCGGTAGATAAACACAATTCCGTTAAAAATAATTTTACAATACCTAACATCAATAGCATTAAAATGGACATATTCGTCCAGCCTACTGCCAGATCGGTTAGCTCATGCTCCCCCGAGAACATCGTTAGCGGAAGAATCGTACCCGTTATTCCAAGAATCAATCCGCCGATTGTAGCTTTAACAACCTTATAACGATCAAGGGGGCGGAACACCTTATGTAATGCATCGCCTAAAAACTTATACACAAGGTCAAACAATATACCTACAGCTATCAGTGGAATGAAGGCCAATATCTCATGAACACCGAAGGCAGCCGGCCCAAAATCAGCTATCGTAAACTGACGATTATCGATTTTAGATAACAATAAGAATACTCCAAATCCTGCAGCTGTCGTAATTGTATACACGATCGTCTTGATTTTCTTGATTAATTTGGAGTCATGCCGATCCTCAATAATAGGAGTTGTCCCGAGGAGTGGAGCTCTAAAAATCATGCCTATAGTCGTTTCAACACTGTATTGAATAATGATTTCTTCATATTCGTTTTCGATGGTCTTTTTCTTCACTCTAGATTTAAGCATATCCCCCGCCCGTGTGGACAGACCTCCGACAATGCCCGACAAAGCGGCCTCCGGTCCAAGGCTTGCTCCAAAAGAAAGAACAGTAATTGCCGTAATCGCGCTTCTAAATCCGGAGCTATAGTCAATTCTTCTGTTTGTCTTGAACTCAGTCAACACCTGCTCCATATTCCGCGGATAATCACCAAAGTACTTCTGACAAAGCCCTACCAGAATACCACCAATGAAGCACGCGATAATCGTCCAATACGGAACATCAATCGCACCGGGGACCACATCCCATATTAAACGAGTCATTAAAGAGGTCGCCGCTAAAAAACTCCAGGTCAGAAGTCCAGCAATCCCGCCAATAATGATGCTATACAACGCTATATAACCTATACCTACCCATCTCATTCTTTTGTTTTTTCCTCCTTCCTTAAGTCTCCAGTTGTTACAAGAATGGTGGTTTCAGACATACATATAATTATAGTATTTTGGGCTGATAAAGAGTAATCTATACTTCACAACTGATTAGAGACACAATGGTACTGATGGAGATACAACAAGTTTGCTTATAGATATAACATAGTTACCCTTTACTCACACCTAATCTAACTGTGAAAATTTTCACTTATCAATGAATAAGCATGCTCTAAAATAAAGTGGGTAATCGACACTTTAGGGAAGTTCTCTTCTGCACCTTTGATAAATGCTGGCGACATATCCATGCAAACCTCGGTAATGTTTTCTGCTTTCCCGCCGTCGGCTTCCAGTTGTTTCTTGCATTCGCTCCACCGTGCTGGGATCTTTGCCTGCCTTTGGTCGCGCAGATGACGTTCTTTTGCTCCGGGTCCATGAAGATGGTGATGTAATTGTGACCGCGTTTGGCTGACGTTTCGTCCATGTTGATCTTTGTGACGTACGAGAGATCCTGCGCGGCAATGGCATTATCAACGTAGTGATGGAGAATCCGCCACAAGCGATTATCGTGTTCACCGCCAAAACGACTAATGGCACTCATTGGCTCTACTGGTCTTTTAATTTCCAATATTGACAGGTGTTCATATTTATAACAGCGAAGAGGCAAAAAGCCGAACGAACATCAGGAGAATAGCCTGAAATTCGTTCAGCGTATCTAGCTCATTTATTTGAACATGCATTCCTTCTTATGCTTTCACCGCACCCGCAACAATACCCTTGAAGATAAACTTTGTGAACAGAAGGTAAATTACGAGCGTTGGCAGCATAACCAGAATAATTGCAGCACTTAGATAATCCCAGCTACCAAACTTGGAACTGCTGAAATACATCAGGGTTGTCGTGAGTGTCCTCAGTGTACTGGAAGGCATATACAGATACGGGACATACATGTCATTCATCACATCAACCGCTTTAATAATCGCTAGGGTTGCCGTTGCTGGCAACAGAAGTGGGAAGATCATTTTATTAAACACTTTAAAATACGAGCAGCCGTCCAGCATCGCACTCTCGTCCAGTTCTTTAGGAATACCGTTAATAAACTGTGTATAAATATAGAGCTGAACCAGATTGGTTGCTGCATAAATGACGATCGGAGCCCAAATGGAATTATAAAGTCCAAGATTTTTAATGATCGTAAAACGAGAAATTTCTGTAATCATGCCGGGCATGATCATTCCCGCTACGAATAGGCCCAGAATAACCTTCTTCAAACGAAAATCAAATCGATTAATCGCATAGGCCGTCATGGTTCCCAGTATGGCGTTAATAATGACACTGACGATCACCAAGAACATCGAATTGCCAAACCCTTGTAGAAATTTCCCCTTATCCAGTACGACTCGGTAGTTAGCAAAATCAAAATTAGAAGGCAACTTTAGCGCAAATTCAGAGCCGATCTGCAAGGAAGTCTTAAATGAAGCGAACAGCGTAATGAGCAAGGGAATGAGTATAACCAGGCAAATAGCCAGGAGTATGGAATATAAGATAAACTTCTTAGCCGCGTTCTCCAATCGCAGTATCATTCTTCATCAACTCCTTTCAGGTTGAACACTTTGTTCTGTACACCGTTCAGGACAATGATAAGAATGAGCATGGTGACACCCATCGCTGAAGCCATGCCGAAGCTATTAAATTTAAAGGCTGTCTCAAGCGTATATAACGTAAAGGTGCTACTAGCATGTCCCGGACCGCCCTGTGTCATAATATAAGGAATATCGAACACCTGCAGGGCACCAACGACATTCAAGAACAGAATAACCTCCAACACCTTTTTCACCCCAGGAACGATAATATACCAGAAGTTCTGGATATTGTTCGCACCGTCGATTTTAGCTGCCTCGAATTGATCTTGAGGAATCGATTGCAAGCCTGCCAGGAATAAGATGATATGAAAGCCCGAGAATCGCCAAATCGAAACAAACACCAGACTCAGGTTCACGATCGATTCATCTGTCAGCCAATTCCGAATGAGAGTTTCCATTCCAAACACTTCAAGAATACCGTTTAAACCGCCATTAATAGGACTGTAGAAGAAAGCAAACATGTACGAAATGGCAACCCCATTAATAATATAAGGCATAAAAATAAACGTCTTAAAAAACTTGCTTGCTCGAATCTTGCTGTCCAGTAGAACCGCAATCATTAATTCTAGCGGAATCATAATTAAGTGAAAAATAAAGTAGATCCCGTTATTACGTAAAGACAGCCATACATCGGATGAATCGGTGAACATCTTGATGTAATTATCGAAGCCTGTGTAGGTCTGCTGGGCATCCACTCCATTCCAATCGGTAAAGCTTAAGCGCATTAGCTCTGTCAGAGGATAAAGCACGAACATTAAAAGCAGCACTACAGGGATAAATAGAAAACTAAATAACAGTATGTTTCTTTGCATTGACATTGTTTTCATGTCTTCCCCTCCATTTCTTTATATATAAGGAAAGTGGCTAATCTTAATTTAGCCACTTTCCATTCATGGCTCCCTTTGTTAAAGGAGCTTTATTTTAATTTGGAACGGGCATTCTTCCAGCTGTTATTCATTTCCTCCATCATCTTATCGAAGTCCTTGCCTGCCATCATGTCCTGTCCCATTTTCTTCACGTCAAACTTGATTGCCGACTCAATTTTCTTGTAATCCTCATTGCCTGCCTTATTGAGCACGTAGTTCAGATTGGATACCTCGAAGGCACCATTGAACGTCGTTCCGAGGTCAATCTTAACATCCTTCATGGTTGATTGAAGCTGAGCCTCAGTCATGTATTTAGGGTACCATGCATCACTGAAGAACCAGGTTAAGAATTCTTCTGCTTCTTCAGGATGCTTTGACGTTTTTGGAATGGTGTAGAATGTATCTACCATGGAAACCGTGTTGAACGGCTCATCTTCCGAATCACGAACCGGCAACAAGAAGGCACCGATATCATTCATATCTACATCTGTCATCGATTTCAAGTCACTGCCGAACCATTGACCGAGCGCAATCATCGCTGCCTGCTTGGAACCGAACATCAGCTTGGATTGGTCAAAACCAACACCGAGCGGATCAGGACCCATGACCTTGGCATCGTATAGCTGTTGAATTTTTACATAAGCTTCATAGAAGGCCTCGCCTTTCGTAAACGGCTCATCCTTTGTCGCCATGGTAGACCAGTAGTCCCCATCGTTAGCGACTAGAGAAGGCATAAATTCGTTAAATGGATAGTTCGGCCAAGCATCTTTACCGCCCATCGCAACCGGAATATACTTGCCTCCGTCTTTAATTTTCTGAGCAGCGGCTACAAATTCTCCCCAAGTCTTTGGAATCTCGATTCCATATTCCTCGAAGATACTCTTGTGATACCAGACAAACTCATTGAACTGGCTTTCTGGAACTCCTAGAATATGGCCATCCACTGCAAAATCAGCGGCAAACATATTATTCTTGGCAATGTCCATGTCATCCAGAGGCAGCAGGTTATCCTTGAAATTAATCAGCCATGACGATTTCAGCGGCATAATATCCGGCAGCTCATTAGCCGCATTCCGGATCTTCATTGTGTTTTCGTATTCCGTATCCTTGAGCAGCTCGAGCTCGATCGTTACATGAGGGTTTACTTTTTTGTATTCGTTTACAAGATCGAGATCATTCAATAAATCCTCTGTAATCGTGGACCAGATTGGAAACTTTAAAGTAACCGGATCTTTCTGTTCTGCTTCCTGCTGTGGTGGTGTATTCGGCTCATTCGATGGCCCCTCAGCCTCCGTGTTTCCTTTAGCTCCACAACCAGAGAACAGTGATACCATTAAGACTGCGATTAGAACCGTGCTTAAAATACGTGTCATACGAAGTCGAACCTGATGCATGTAACATTCCCCCTTTTTATTTGAATACAGGCGATGCTTCCTCTGCTGCTTATATCATAGCCTTTTGCGGTATGAGGTCAGAATGATAAAACATTCGAAATTATGATCTAGTTTTAGACTATTTCGGAAATCGTTTTCATAAATTTATGTGGGCTCATTCCGGTCGTTTTCTTAAACACCCGGCTAAAATGCTCCGTACTCGCATAACCTGTGCGCTCTGCGACCTCATAAATCTTGAGATAAGGTTCATTCTTCATGCTCTCCATCGCTTTTTCTATTCGTACCTTCGTTACAAATTCCTTAAAGGTCTCTCCGACCGCCTTGGAGAATAACGTGCTGAAATGGCTCTCACTTAAATGCACCATTTCGCTTATTTTTCCCAGCGTAATTTCTTCGCGATAATGGTCCTTAATATAAGCCTGTGCAATTGCGATCACCCGGTTTATCTGACCCGCCTTCTTATCGATCTCTTTCAATAGCTGCTGAACCAGGCTTAAAATCCAGGCTTGCAGGCTATCGGCTGAATCCACCAGCCAGGCCATCTGATACAGATCCTCTATTTTATTGACCTGCTGGCTATCCACATACCCATGATCATGCATAAATTTCACAAGTATCATTAACAGCTCCATATATCGAGTACGCAGAGCTTCATTTCCCATAGAGGCCGAACGCTTGATGAGTGCAAACATGCTGTCGAGCTCATGCAGAACCGTTTGCTCATCGCCCTCCTTCAATGCATCCAGCAAGGCCTTCTCTTTTCCGATCAACGTCTCACCTGACTGCTGTAGGAATTGCTTCGCATCCTCGGGATAGATGATCCGGTGCTTATTAATGACAAAGCGTAAATCAGCATTTTTGCGTGCTTGAAGATAGAAGGTCTTGAGCTGACTCATCTCCTCGCACAGCTCACTTACCCCGACCGTAACGTGTATGTTGATGTATTCCTTCAGAACAAAAATGATCTGATCCAAAATCTGCGAAATACTCTGCCTGACGTACATTAAACTATTGGTCTTAAACGATAACAGCACCGCGTACTCATAGGGGTTGCAGCTGATTACTTCACCTGTCCCTGCTTCAGCCAGTACCTGATCGATCGACTTAAGCACAGAGCTTACAAATTCCCCAATCGACGAACCGTAACGCTCCTGTACCTGAGCAAATCCTTCGACTCGAAGAATGGAAACCGTAATATTGGTCCACTCTAGTCTCATATCCAAATCTTCCAGCACATAAGGGTCCATCTGAGGAGCAACACCAATTTCAAGCCATTCCCGAATCGTTTGCTGTTTCAGCCGCAGCCGTTCCCCGTGAAAAATTTCTTTCGATTGTCTTGATAACGTCTGTTTCGCTTCATAAGCATTCTTAATTCGATTCAAAAGATCAAGAACAACATCTGGGTCCATCTCCGATTTAAGGATATAGTCATGAACTCCTCTCTTAAATGCCTTACGGACCAATTCAAAATCATCGTAAGCGCTTAACACGACAACATGCGGAGTCACCTCTAACTGATTAAGTTCATCAATCAGCTCTAAGCCATCCATCACTGGCATCTTCAAATCTGTAATTACGATATCGACGGCTGGCTGTTCCTTAATATACTGAAGGGCCTGGTCTCCATTATTTGCTTCATAAACAATCCGAAACCCGTTCGATCCCCAATCAATCAAGGTCGTCATAGCCAGTCTCATAATCGTTTCATCTTCTACGATCATTACATTCATCATGCGGCTCGTCCTTTCAAAGAAATCAAATGCTCATATCAGTGGAAGCAGAATCGTCACGATAGTTCCCCAATCTAATTGACTATCAATCTTCAACCCGTACGGATATCCATAATTAAGCTCGATTCGTTGCAGCACATTATGTACGCCGAGTCCGCTGAAATTGCCACGCTGGTATTTTTCTCCCTGCTGCAGCAGCCCTCTAACCTGCTCTTCAGTCATCCCCTTGCCATGATCCGTGATGGTAAAGCATACTCCCAAGTCATGATGATTAGCCTTTACCTCAATAAGCTCATTCAAATTCTGCTGATCGAGTCCATGAAAAATAGCATTTTCCAAAATCGGCTGAAGCAGCATTTTAGGCATACGATAATCTAGAAGCGATCCATCGATATTAAATTGAATATTCAGTTTTCCCCCGTATCGAACCTGCATAATATGGACATACGACTCTAGTGTTTTAATCTCTTGGCCGATCGGAGCAAGTGAGTTCGGATCACGGAATACATGAGTGAGCAAAGCAGAGAGACTATCAATGATTTTACGTATATTATCTGTCTTGGCGATCATGGCCATCAGCCGTACAGAATTCAATGTGTTCGATAAAAAATGCGGGTTAATCTGTGACTGCAGCGCTTCGATCTCCGCCTGACTGCGCGCTCTCTCCTTCAAATCACGTTCCTCCATAAGATCCTTGATCTGAGAAACCATGCGATTAAACGAATAACCTAGTCGGCGAATCTCACCTCTTCCATCTGCCTTCACCTCTGCTTGAAAATTCCCCTTCTCGACCTTTCTCATTGCGCGAATAAGATTCTGCAGCGGCCTGAGAATATCCCGAAAAAACCAGAGAATAAATACGAGAAAGAATGCGATACTCCCGAACAAAAAAGCTAGGGATAGCTTCAGGAATTGATCTGCATCACTTGTCACAATACTCTTATCCAAAATATTAACGATGCTCCAATGTGCCTTCTCAAACGAATAGAGCTTCAGCAGCTTATCCTCTCCATTAATCTTAATGAAAGAGTAATCCTTATCTTGATTCTGCGACTGCTTCTCTAGCAGCTTGGACACTTCTGACATCGTTTCGGAATCTACCTTATACTGGTTATTCTGATTCACAATTCGATTCCCGCTTCGATCAACAATAAATTGCTGGACTTCAGAATTGGTATGTATGAAATCAGGCAGCGAGGCATGACTCGTCAAATACACCATCTCTACCTCGGTTTCCAAAGAACTTTCCGGCTGAATCAAAAAACTAAACATATCCTGTTTATCAGAAGTAATACCGTTCAGACTATCCACAATAACGGTTGTTCCATTACTGCTTCTTAAAGCCTCCTGATACCAGGGAAGAGCGCGGAAGGACTCATCCGAAATGGTGGGCGGATTCTTAAAATAATAATAACCACCATCCTTTAGGGTGAAAATAATACTGACAATTTCATTGCTGTAATTAGAAATAATGTTCAAGTAGGAATCGATATCACGCGCCAGCTGGATTTTGTCTACTGAGGACGTTGACCTGTTCCATTTAGAGACAGCATCCAAGATCATATGGTCATTCACATTAGCAATAGTCGCAATAGTAAGAGAGGCTCGCTTCAGCTCAGAGTTCAAATTGTTGGATGCGATGTCCAGCCGCTGACCCACCTGGTTAATCGACCTTTGAATTAAGGACTCTGAGTAATATTTATAAAATATCGTAATGAATAAAATGAATGGCACAACGATAATCAAGACAAAGGTTCGTATAAAATGCTTCGTAATCCCTCTTTTTCTATGTCTGAACATGATTCCCTCCATACTTGTATATGCCATTCATTATCGGGCTCGATTACGAATAACTTCAGCTAAATAGGATAGACCGTTCGAATGCAAAAAAAGATAACAAAGAAGATCACCTTCAGTAGAACACTGGAGCAGGAGATCTACTTTGTTAAAGAATAGTTTAAAGATGAAGTCTGCTCATGTTAATGATATTTCTTGTTGTTACATGATCTTTTTTCTCCATATATTTCGAATATCCCTTTATTTACTCATTCTTACGTGTTTCCTAGTATAAACTTCTGGTTTTATACAGATTATAATAACCAATACACCCAAAATACGAACATTAAGGCGGTATATACGGATAAATATAAGGAGATATTTCTAGGGAATGCTTTTTCTAGTACTTCTCCCCAAGAAATTCAAATCATGAAGGACCATCTTTTTGTGTCAATACTGACGGAATCATCGAAAGAATCGTTGCACCCGAAGATCACGATTATCCATCTTTAATAGATGCTTATCAGCATATAGGTAATTTTCATATTCTAGCGGAAGGTCAGTATTGGTTTACAACTATATCAAGCCTCTGTAAATCAATTTGTATTGAATTTTATAACATAAAAATGGTAACGCAGATGCTTATAATTCTGCGTTACCATTTCTCATTAACGTATTTAGGATTTCGATGTTTTATATATTCAAATGGTGTTTTGGTTATCCGTAAAAACAGCTTTGAGTTTGTTTCCTTCCCAAGTCAAGATTAGATGACCCACGTCTCCACCATTTCCTCCTTGAGGGGCTGTTACAATAATATCGTCCACTTTGTTGCCTGTATAGTCGCCGATAATCAAATTCGGTTCTCTGCCAATTTCTCCATACAATTTTCCATCCGTACCTTTGTACACCCAATCATATTTTACGTATTTTTTGGTTTTTCCATCCTGCACGATAACGGATAAATCACTTGCATACGCGTCCAGCTTCCCATCAATTTTTTCTTTTGTCCCCACCAATATTACTTTGTCCTTAACGGAATCACCGTTGATATCGGACGGTTTGTAATCAAGTACATACGTATTTTCCTTTAGCTTAAGTTCGGGTACTCTAATTTTTTGACCAATTTCTATTTTTGGCGATGTTTTTTGTGACTGTTGATTGATCACTTTTGGGACTGAGGCTGTCTGTTTTGCCAATGAAACTTGTGGCCCGATTCCAACTGCACAAATGAAACCTGCCAGCGCTAAAAATGAAATTTTCTTTACGAACTGCTTTTTCATCTTTAATACCTCCATTTATTCTTGTTTGTCTCCGTACATAAGTAAGACGTATGAGGTCCCCTAAAAAGTTGATTTCTGGATAGAAATATTTTTAATTGTGTACTATTATGTATAAATTAATTCTATTCCTAGTCCTTTTTGCTTCTTCAATTCCGGCTCATAAATCTTTAGCAACCCCGAAAACTTCTGAGATTTCAGTAAACAAGGAAGTGATACTGACTTTACTAAGTCCAACAATCAATAATGAAGTACAGAATTATTATAAAAAATATCTTACTGTACCCGTTTCACTTCCACCGTATGCCATGAAAATTATCGAAATAAATAAACCAGATACTACTAATCAGTATAAATTTCAATTAGTGATAGAACTTAATCCTTATGTAGGACCTCATCTTGGCGTAGGGCAGGACATTCTTACCTTAACCATCGACCTCGATGGGATTACTGTAGATGAATTAAAACATATTAAGGATGAGGAACTTCCACCTCATTGGAAACACATCAAAAAAGAAAATTGATGTGTTTTCCTTTATCTATTTTCTTGCTCTCAAGAGTTCTTTTAGCTTTGGTCCCAATTGCTTTAATTTCTCTTTAATATATGGATCTGTATTCTCTGGCACTTCATCAAGATTAAAAAATTGCCCTTTAAGAACTTCATGTCCATCAGGTTTCAATTCTCCTTCAAAATCGGTACAGATGTATCCAATAATGATGTTGTAGTATTCATGCCCATTTCTAAGTCTAGTAAAAAGTTCTTTCCCGGAAAATACTCCAAACAACTGAAGTGACTTTAAGTCTAAATTAATTTCTTCTTTGACTTCTCTTCTAAGACATTCTTCTGTCGATTCTCCTAATTCCATGAGACCTCCTGGAATTCCCCAAGAATAATCTTGATTTTTCACCAATAAGATTTGTCCAAACTTATTGATAATAGCGATACTTGGGCGTACTAAATCAATGGTCTATTCCCTACTAATTCTCTTAAATCTTCAATATATCCTACAGTCAAGCCTCCAATTCATTTTGATATTAAGTGTACTTCGCCGATTTGTTAAAACACCCTTGCAATCATGACTTCGAGAGCCTTAGCGCGATTGCGCTGGGACTTTTCATTCTAATTACACTTCACGATTTACTCAAGATATAAGATATCCATTCCACTTTTCTTCCCCAGTACGATTCTTCTATAAGTTTAAGTTTTCGTTTAAATCCGATTTTTCGGATTATTTTTTCAAGAAAATCTTCAGTATAAAGTTGGATAAACCTTTCAGCCTCAACGTGTTCACTATCAAACTGATCAGAGATATATCCATTACCCAACCTGAGCGTAAAAAAGAAAACACCTTGGTCATCTAATATCGAGTAAAGAGATTGAACTGTCCTTTCAAATAATTCCTCTGGGACATGTAATAATGACGCTGCACACCAAATTCCACCTATTTCTTGTTCAATCGGTTTGATTGCTTCATGAATGTTCTCGAAACAACCATCCATAACTAATAAACCGCGATTCAAACAATAATTTCTCATATGCTCGCTTGGTTCTATTCCATAAGCTTGATAAGATCTCTCGTGAAAGTAATTTAGATGTTCCCCGGTCCCACAACCAATATCTAAAATACATGTGTTATTGGGCAGCATACCAAGAAATCGATCCAGTAGATATTTGTAATCTCTTTTCTCGGTTCGTTCTCTTACTTTTTCAAAATGCAGGTTATAATATTGATTATTTTTCATCATCCTACTTTCAAAGGATTTATCCATAATCAGTCATCCTCCCAAAAATCATCTTGCTATCCGCCATGTGAATACATTAACCTTCATCCCAAGTTCACCCGTAACTTCCTACAATATACTTGAGTCTAAAGCTTTCAATATGTCCTTTACCAAAAATCCTGAGATCTTATCACGATTGAATTCATTTAAACCTATGATCTTTACTTCCTTTAAATATTTGATTTTGTCTATTTCAGGATGACTGTCTGATGGAATTGTCCCAAGAACAATACGATGATCGGCAACAATGTCTTGCACTATTTTTTGGAAAGAAACAGATAACATCTGCATAAATCCAATTTCATCAATGACAATTATTTTTTTGGAAGACACCGCGTCTTGTAATACTTTTATAGCAAAATTTTCGAAATTTTCTATATCAACTCCATATCTTCCAATTCGAATTTCGCTAGAACTTTTTACATTCGCGATTTCTACACTTTCTCCACTAACGGACACGCATCTGAACCCTATTCGATCACCTGAATCGTTTATTTCTTCCGTATAGAACCCACCGCAAAGATCTGTACCAATCTCATTTATGAGTTTTTTATTATCGTTGTCTTGCCCATTCTAGGCTTTCCCGTGAGTAAAAATACATTTTTAGAATTCTCTTGTTCCCCGTCTAATCTTGACAACAGCTTATAGTTAGGTGCATTCAAATCCCATGTCTCATATGGGACAGAGTTTACTGCCTGCAGGGCATCCACTATGCGCGACTTTAGTTGGGGCCTTTTTATGTATTCATCCATATTCGTATCATCCAAGTTTAAATATTTTGCCTCCAGGATCTCTTCAGGTTGAATGGTGATTTCGCCACAAACATATTCTGCATTAAAAACCACGGACAAAACATGAATCCGCTCATTGTAGTAGACTCCGGATATTCCAAGAGGACGTATAACAACTCCTGTTTCCTCCAGAAATTCTCGACACACCGCTATATCCAATGGCTCGCCAGCTTCAACAAATCCTCCGGGGATTTCCCAAGTGTCAGAACGCAAATGGGTGCGAACCATTAAAACATGCCCATGTTCATTCGTAACAATTGCGAAAACAGCAATCATATGTTTTGGCTGTTCATGCATTGTTAAACACCACCCGATTAATAATTTCCAGTGTATCATTCGATGTTGATCCATTTAGACAAATTCCTTATACTTCAAGAACCCTTACTTGAGTTACTCACTCAATTTCTCTGGAAGACCCTTCTGATACATCTCTATGCAATCATTATAGTTTTCAAACGTTCTTATAATTTCTGGATGAGGTTCACCCCTCTGATGCTCATGTTTTGCGGCAATAAATCACTTATACTATATGTACTTTATTCCACTATTGTAAAACTTTCTTCACCCTCTCTAATAGGCAGATCAATTATAGTCATTTTCTTTACTGACGCCCGTTTCAATGACTGCATACAATTGACTAAAAAATCAATTTGCGACTCTTCCCCTTGTAATTCTGCCTCCACACTTCCATCTTTTAAATTTTTCACCCATCCAGTTAATTTCATTCTCCGAGCAATACAATATATTTCCAAGCGGAATCCTACCTTTTGCACCCTTCCAGAAAAAGCGGCTTTTTTTCTGACTATATTGCCAGCTCCAAATTTCGGTAACTTAACGCGGTTTGCATGCCAAATTACATATTCATTTCTTAATTTCTTAAAAACATTCATTCTGCCGTAGACTCCTTTTTATTACTGATAGGATTTGAATTTAATAATTTTTCGCGCTGTAGCGAAACCAAGTCATGAATTAATTTAATATCGTTTTTTTCTCTTGGTACTGTGCTTTTTACAAATTCCTGTTTAATGTCTTCCTTAAGTACCTGCTTTAGTCGTTCTCTACCAATAAGATCAAAACGTTGTCGTACTTTCATTACATGTTCTTCATCCTGATTTTATCTGACTTTCTATCCTTTCATAATCTTCGTAACTGTCATACTCCCACATAGCGCACCATACTTTAACTGGGATGGTAGTAATATCTCGTTAAATAACTGATTAAACTCATCAATAAATGATGGCTCAACTATATATGTTTTTCTTCTATAGATCATCTTTTGTTTTGTCCTTCTATTTTTATTTTTCTCGGTAATTTCCTATAACGTTCTTGTATATCTATGAACTTGAAAAGCTTAAGGCGTAGCGCGCCGGAGCGAAGACTTTGCCTCGCAGTGTTTGTCTGCATGACACTGTTTCTTTGAGAATATTTCGGGCAGACCAAGGATCGCTTGCAATCCACAGCATGAACACATTGTTAGCTGATGTGCCTGAAATCTTCGAGTAACTTCAATCTTAATCTCTACTTTATAATATTACTTCTTCAATATAAATACGAATCCCAAGCCTTTTCATTTCGAATAATAATGTCTTTAAAAGCACACTTAACCATCGCAGAACTACTTATCTCTTCCGGATAATCTTCCCATCCATTGAGACTTGATAGAGCAGGTAAAAACAACGTCCAAAACAGATCCCCAACATTCATATTGAACGGGAAATAAACTTGTGCAACTCTCATCTCACCTTTAATCGGGACAGTTGAGGATCTTTCTCATATCTTAACATCAAGATCTGGCATATCTGAATCAAAATAAAACCAATCCAAAATCTCGTCTGATGCTTGTAAAACGTATAAAGCGTACTTTTGATTCCAAAGGAGTGTCCATAAAATGATAACACGCCCGAACATTTTCACGTATGGGCGTGTTGTCGTCTATATATATATCTCCTCTAGGTCCTATGCGAACTACATGAACGATTAGTTCACATCTATTATTTCTCAAATAATTCCATAATTGGCAACACGACGCCGGAAAAACGCCGATGAACAATAAAGACAAGTTCATCAAAGGTTCCCGGACGAGGTTGCTTATTTTATCGGCGTAGCGCAGGTCATTACCATGCTTGAAAATGAGCGCGTCTGCTTATGCTTCCGGTAGCCGGGCATCGCATTATGCTTGACCAAAAAAGAGTTGTTTACGAGTACGCTTTCGGCGATTCGGACATGAGAAGCAAATGAAGAAGCATCCCTTCAGGCCCATACCGTAGAAGAACCGGTAAATTGATTAACCGGTTCTTCTATAGATTTTGCTTCACTTTTCTAGCAAAAAGTATTGAACTTTTTTCTGACGTTCGCACTTCCATACATAGTAAACGCGCATCCTTCAACCATTTTTCTCTAACTAAATCAGGTTTTCCCTTCCAAGCCTCAGGCCAATGTTCCATAGGGGTAAAGTCATCAAGAATGATGATTCCATCCAAGTTTACCGCATCAATCACCAGATCCGCTTCAATGAATTTAGCCTCTTTGATATCAATAAACACAAAATCAAATGGCCCATATGGCAAAATCGACTTCCAATCACCTTGTAAGATTTCAATCTTGTGATTGATAAATATTGTTCTGACCAGCTCAATTTGTTCCTGATCGTGATCGATCGTTATAAGGCTCGAGTCTAGGCTCATGCCGGATAATATCCATGCGCTCCCTACTCCATAACCCGTTCCAATCTCAGCAATTCTGGCCTTCCTTTTCAGACCGCTAGAAATTTGCAGAAATTTCCCAACTTCATATGTACAAGACTGTGCAAAATTATTTTTGCCGGCAAGTTCAAGAGCACGCTGTACTAATTGAGGTATGATCGATTGGGTTGTCAAACAAGCATCCCCTTTTTTAAAAATTATGATATAATTGGTTAAAATACAAGAACATGGGTTGTGAGGTTTTATGGAATTTATTTATGATTCATTCACATTATCCAATTTACTAACTTGTGCAATCGAGTCAAAAGCGCTCCAACCATTTTCAGTTGTGCAGTTGCATTACAAGGTAGGCTCCCGAAACGACTCTCGACATAGAAAAGGGATCGCTCATATCAATGAACATATGATGTATCAACATAAATTATTTCCTGATAAGTCATTCCGGCAAATTATAAACGATTGTGGTGGTATATCAAGTGGAGCGACCTGGCTTGATTTCACCACTTATACTACAATTATTGATACTGCCTATCTTCAAGATCTATTAGCCTTTGAGGCAAACAGAATGAAAGAGTTAATCATATCTGAGGAAGACCTTAGCATTGAAAAAAGAATAATTCATCAAGAATATCAACAAATGCTGATCAATCATCCATTTATGAAAGTGGAGAAGCAGCTCATCCACATGATATTCAGTTCCAATCATCCTTACCGAAATTTACCTTATGGTTCAAAATCATCTGTTAACTTATGCACTTCTCTAGATATAAAAAAATTCCACGAATCGTATTATGGACCAAACAATTCCATCCTATCGGTATCGACTCCTCTCGGCAAAGATGAAGTAATAAACATGATATATGATTCTTTTGACGACATTCAGCCACGCTTAAGTGAACCATTAGATGGCCTATTCTCTTTCGGGAGAATCCATACAAAAAAAATGACTTATAAAGAAAAACCTTCTCGAATCTATATCGCTTATAGGGTATCAAATATACATTCGCTGGAACGTTACTGTGCAAATCTATTTGTAAGAGTTTTAAGCGATGGAGTGAATTGTAGATTTAATGCATTGCAGTTCCTGGATTATGGTTGTGAGCTTTATCCTTTAGAACATGACTCTGTTTTCGTGGCGTGGTGTTCAGTCGGTCAACGAGAAGATATTAAAACAGGTCAATCCCGCTTGATTTATATCATGGAAGAGTGTGAACTGAGTTCGTCAGAGATAGATCGGGCTGTATTAAGAGAGCATAAGGAGAAAAAAATCCTCTTAGATCATTCATTAAGTCGGGTTGATATGATGACAACCGAAGTTAGATACCCATTAAGTTTAAAATTTATGTCTTTATCCACCGATTTGATTACAAAAATAATTAAAAAAATATTCAGAAAAGAAAATCGATATATATTAATCTGTGAAGGTGAGGAAAATGATTAAAAAACATTCTTCAACAAAAAACACACAATCTTGGCTTTATTCTCGACCAAGTTATTCAGGGTTTAGCGAAGTGAAAATCGGTATTCCTCATTCCATGATATCTCAAAATACTTCTCCCGTTATAATATCAATGGATCCATATATTAAGAAGATACTAAGAGAATTGGATACCTTAGGTATAGATATTGAGTTTACATATTCATATGGATATCTTTTAATGAGCTTAACCACTAAATCCTGCAAAAAAATATCTGAATTGTTGTCCTTACTTATCTCCCATATCATATCTTTAAATCCTGGATCTATAGATGTTGTGAAATATGAATTATCACCCTACCAAGCTGGCATGACTGTTCTAGCCCGAATGTTAAACAACAAATTACTGCTGAACGAAGCGAATAGTATAAATTATGCTCCTGACTATAATATTACCAAAATCCAAATGGTCTATATTGGAAGTCCTATTGACATTCTGAACATTCCTCCATCTCCCTTTGATATGAAGCTCTGCATACCAGAATTCAAGCCTATTTCAGATACACATATAGCATTAGACTATAATATGGGAGAAATGATAAATATATATGGAGGTGTCTCCTTTCCGTCACCTCAAAGTGCAAATAGTTTATTAGTACTTTCTGAAATATTAGAAATGATGGTAATGGATCGATTACGTATACAGTCTGGAATGATATATGGAGTAAATGTTTACTCCAGAGGTAATCATTTATTATTTTCAACCACTATAAACGAAACAGATTATTTTAAGAGTTGCCGGCTTCTTGATGAACTAATGCGAGACTTTCACAACAAAAATTTTATGCCGTATATTCTTCAAGGATATAATAAAGCAAAACAATATTTTGAAATCATTTCAGAAGCGCCTGCTACTCAAGCGAATTGGTACTGGGATTTTTTGTTTTATCGTAACTTCAAATGCGGTCCGATCCCACTAATCCGTTGGGATCGGAATGAAGTTTTTGATCATTTAATGGAGGATGTATCCAGTACGAACGTTTCAGCATGGAAATGGGTGTATATTGGAAAAAAATCTTTTTTAAAAGAAAAAACAGTGTTAGAGCCTTCGTCATTAATACGATAATACCTTCGGTTCTTCGATTTTCATTTGACAATATGAAAGGTGATATCCTAATCCAGCGAACTGCATGATAGTTTCGTAGTAAAATGCACGGTAGGGATCGCATTCAACTTTTCCAAGCCAATTCTCACGCAAGAAACCTCTATTTTTCTCTATAACATCAACGAAACACATGACAGCCTGTTCATACTCACCCATTGCTTGATATGCTAATCCCTTATTTATTTTTGCATGAATTGCTATTGGTTCTAATAAAATCGCCTTATCAAAAGAATTAATTGCTTCCGGGAAGTTTCCGGTTGTTAGCTGCGTTACTCCTATCATGTTCCAAGCGGCAGCATCAGATGGACGTATTTCCACAGCTTTTCTATATGATAGTTGAGCTTCTTCATTTCGGTTCACTGAACGAAGTACATGGCCTCTAAAGGAGTGTAATGTAGCCGAGTTAGGATTCATAAGTAAAGCTCTTTCAGTTCTCTCCAATGCTGTATCAAATCGCCCCAATGTTCGAGAAATAAGCCCAATATACCCTTCTACTATAGCGTCATTTGGAGTCTCTTTTAATTGTTCTTCCATAAGAGCAATATATCGCAGACTTTTTTCATCTCTTTCTTTAACCGATCGGCAATGCCCATAATGATTTAATACAATAGGAGCAGACTCTACACGTTTCCCTATATCTTGAATGCTCATTTCAATGGATTCATTTATTTTTTTTCTGAACCTTACATTAGGATCATTTCTAATTAGTTTAACATTACGTCCAGAATACCATCCGCCTGTTGAGAAGAAATTATACCTCAGTACCTTGTAGGCATATACATCCGTTTGAGCCGTTTTAACTAATTCAACAACTTTCAGGGCTTCTTGCGGTTCGAATTCTTCATCAGCATCGAGGAACAAGATCCAGGGAGTTGTTGCATAATCCATGGTTGCATTACGTATTGAGCTAAAATCATCATTGAATGGAATCTCGTAAACATTATCGGTATATCGTCTGCAAATCTCTATTGTTGAATCCGTGGATCCAGTATCCACAATAACAATATGATCGACTATGTTATAGACAGATTTAATGCATGATTCAACGTACTTTTCCTCATTTCTTACCATTAAACATAATGTGATCCCTGTAGTCATTAGTTCATAACCTCCTGAAAACTCGATTCAAAAAATAAACTTAATTCATGTCCTAATTCTATTCTGGCATTGTATTTTTCGAAGAGATGATTCACATCACTAAACTTCCTGCATGAAAAACCAATGTTTTTGAGTTCAGATGACGCTTCTTTGACTTTATGATCTAATTCTCCAAAACATAGATATTTCTCCATGTGTTGATGAATACTTAATTCATAACGCGGATATATTTTTTCTCTTTCCCTCCAAAAGGATTCAGGAAGAAGAAAATGTCCGTTTCGGATTGCGTATTGACCATGAACACCAAAAGTAATTCCTTCTATTAGATCACTACTTATTAATGCAAGTGCCTTAGCTTTTACTTGAATAGAAGCTAGTGAGGCTACAACCCCTCCAATGCTCATTCCTAATACTCCAATATTCGGTGAATTGAATTTTTCATTGCAAAAATTATTTACTTTATGGAAGTCATCAAGCATTGACTCAAATGTTGTGTTATAGAAAATACCACTCGAATCTCCAGAGCCTCTAAAGTCAAAACGAATGACTCTGAAACCATTTTCGGCTAATGACTTGCTTAAAATCGAGAGTAAGTTTTGAGGCCCGGAACGATCACCGGTTAATCCATGACAAACGATAATATTCCCTTTGAAACCTATTTTCGGTTCATCTATCACCATAGTTATCCAGCCTGGATCTGTATTTAAAATACATTCGGTGCGATTCATCATCCTACTCCTATTGAGGAATTATATATTTCAAATCCGTTTTTATTATATTGTTCAACAACTTCATAACCATGTTTATTCCATTCACATGTAGTAAAAAATCGAATGTTTTTTTGATAGCCAGTCGAGATACCAATGCTAATTTCATAATTATAACCTTCGGCTTCCGTTTTTGAATCAAGAATAATTAAATCAACATCCCTGTTCCATTTTCTAAAAATATAGTCTTGGAGATATAATAAATGATCTGTGTTAATTGTTGATAAATCAACAATCATTGCATTTCGAAAACTATTATTTTGGAATATACCATATACTCCCATGTAATCCGATTTTTGATTTGGATCAAAGACAGTTTCAAACAACCTAAATTTTTTTGCATCTTCTGCGGTATGTTTTCTAAGGAATAAATCCAAATTATTTTTCCATTGCAAAAATTTGTTATCCGTCATTTCCCGATCATGCCATAAATGATATCCTGTTGCTCTCGATGAAAAAGCCCATCGTACTCCTTTGTGATGAAGCCTATATGCCCATTCAATGTCTTCAAGACCCCATCCGTAAAAATCCGCATCAAATAAATTATCAAGAAATAACCATCTAGGACCCGAGATGTTACAGGTATAAGCGATACTCCAAGGATGAGCCAGATAGTTCAGATCCATCGAATTCAAAGACAATAAGACTTCCCGACTATCTTTGCGGGAAAGATGAATGTCTAATTCATTTTGATCTTTAGGTAAATGCCTCCTGGCGCCAATCACAATAAGTTTATTATTTAATTCATGAAGCTGTATATGTTGCCTTATAAAATCTTCTTGAACAAGGATATCTGAATCAAGGAATATAATAAAATCGCCCTTAGCTGCCTGTAAGCCTAAGTTTCTTGCATATGCTGGACCTTTCCCGTCAGAAATAATCACTTTGTCTGAATATTTTTCGGCTATTTTAACGGAGTTATCGCTTGAATGATCGTCGACGACAATGATTTCATAAAGAGATTTGTCAATATCTTGTTGGGCTAAATGTTTTAGACAGGAGTATAAATGATTTTCACGATCTTTCACAGGAATAATCACTGATACGGTAAAAGGAATTTCATTCATATAATGTTTTATGTATCGATTCATTTGATTAACGGTTTCACCAAAAGTTGAATGACTAGAATCCCATGCAATCATTCCAGTCTTGTAACGTAATGGATCATTATCTCGAGAAAGGTCTAATTGATCCCGCTCTCTTACTTTTAGTAGAAGTTCTTCAGCTTGCTTTGATTTTCCTATACGAAAATATTCAGCATAATTTCTATTGGCCCGTTCAATAGGTTCTGCCCAAAGCAAGATTTTTATTATCGCATCAGGCATAATTTTATTAGCTATACGCCCCTCGAGAATAGTATGATGTATTTCGCAAAAAGCTCTTATTATCGAATATACTTGAGTTTGTATTAATGGATCCATGGCCAAAAGTGGAACTTCCGACTCTATATTCACGTCTCCAAACAAATGATCTGTTATATCCTGATGATATAGGAATATTCGAGGTTCCTTCGATTCATTTAGGTTAATCTTAATCATTGATGGAATAGAAGAAAGATCATTATTGGTGTAGACTTTAACCCAAGCAACCGAACGAAATATTAATCCAATGCTTAAATAGGTAAAATTCAGATCATTCGCTAATTGTCGGGAGACAGCGCCCTTCCCAACTCCGCTTAATCCGTCAATGGTGATGCAAGTCATCCAGGCTCCCCCCATTTTTTTTTGATTTCTGAAAATATTTCTATACACAATAACTGTTGATCACCTGTAGCATCTATACGATAAAAATTTTCCCGTTCAGCGAATTCATCAAATTTTTTTTTGGCTTTCGTGAGGAATTCCAGATTATCTCCAACCCCCTTCTTTGTACGTCTATTCAAACGATTGATTGCTACTTCAACTGGGACATCGAAATAAAAAGTTAAATCCGGTTTTGGTATCCAGCCCCATATATCAGGATCCTCTTCAATGTCATTTCCAAAAACGGATTGATTCACAAAATGCGAATAAACATATCTGTCACAAATAACCGTTTTACCATCGCTTAAAGCCGGAAGTATTGTCGTATGAATCGTATTTAACAATTTAAAACTAAAGTAATCAGCCATAAAGCTTTCTAGTTTCTTTGAGCCTTTCAATCGATGCTTTTTCAAATCATGAAGACCCGTGACAAAACGCCTTTCAGGAAGCAAAGGCTTAATCACTATATTCGGAACGCTATATTGGTTTAACATTTCTTGAACGTATCCAGCGGCACTAGATTTCCCTGAGCCATCAGGGCCGCACATGGCTATTAAGAGCGGCTTGTGTCCCAACGCATTCAACACCTTTCAAAAAATAATCAATAAGCATATTTCGTTCATTTTCCATACGAAAGAGACTGTCTTCTCCTAATACAGTTAATCGAGTGCTACTATCATAGATATCGATTTCGGAATTTGTACATATGTAGTGATAATTAGATTGCAAAAAGTTAACATAATGATCAATGCTTTCAAAGAAATCAACTGAAATTCGAAGGCCACCGATGCTTTCTATTTCGACGCCTAGATTGTTCCAGAACTTATAATATTCAACCGCTGATCTGGTATTCGGTTCAATGATCCCATTTATCTCCTTGGATAAAATGTTCTTTTTCGTTTGATTAAAGATTTCAGGCGAACAAGGATTTAAAGCGAATACTTTTCCGTATTCGCCTTCCGGAATAGCTAGACATCCGGTCCCTCGACAAATGGTCCAGATTTCTATACATTCATTTTTCAATAATGTATATACTTCTTTATATTGTTCCTTCCAGATGCTTATGGACAGGGGGAGCATACTTTCTCCCAAACCCGCAAGATCGAAACGAATCGTTTTACAGCCTGCATCAGCTAATTTTCGTGATATCTGTGAGAAGATATAGTTTAATCCAGTACGATTCTCTCCTAATCCATGCAAAAAAATAATACCTAAAGATGGGGTCGTATTATCGCAATTTGATATGCAAGTTTCAAGCAGACCGAACCATTTAATATTATTATGATGAAATTCTATTATTTCGGACGATTGAGACATAGCCTCTACTCTCCTATTATTCAATAGTTATTGCTGTTTCCTTAAAACTATCATATCTTTTAATGAAACATGGTTTGGTAATCCGAACATCAGCGTATTCATGCATATCTGTATTATCTTTTCGAAGTTTTGTTAGACGGAATGCCGAGAAGTCATGACCATTATTATTAGCACGTACAATATCAAACATTTCACTAGGGTGTGTACCAATCTTTACTTTCATTTTCTTAAGATACTCGATTTGCTTGATAATACAATAGTTGCAATCTAGACAAGTATCAATATTTTCTGCCCAAGCAAACCAACTAGAAGTCGCTTCATACTTTACTTCCCCCGTCTTAAGCGTTAATAGATTATAGTTGCTAATGATTTTTTGCGAAAATACCTTTGCACGAGTTAACATTCTCAAGAAATTCAAATCACCTGTTGTGGCTTCACTCAAAACAATTCGATCTTCTCCAACCTCAAATTTATAACCAAGTGCAGCCGCAATATCTAAATTTTTAGGTCCATTAAGTTCATGCATCCAGCAAGACTCACCAAATATATATGCTGCACAGCAACTCGTTTTGTGGAATGTCCTAACGCCAACCTCATCACAAAGTTGAATGAGCATTTCTTCAACACTAAACTCGATATGTTTATTTTTATATTTATCGTGTAAGCCGCCTAAGACCAGTAGTCTACTTTTCGTGGTAGATGCAACATTAACAATTCTCTTCAGATTATCAATGTTATCGTTTTTACCTCGTATGATTGGTCTTGTAAGAATAACTACATTATTAAAAACCTCTTCTAACGCATGGATCATCCTTACGCGATTTTCAAAAGAGTAGCCTCCTTCGTCAAGCCCGGTGAGAGAATAATAAACAACAACTTTGGGATGATTAGCAACGATTTGATATAGCTTTTCTATCACGGATTCATTCATAGGGGCCTTTGTAAATATGGCAACTGGAGCTTTATGATTATAAAGTTTTTGAAGTTTATCTATAGTGTTGTCAACTTGTTCAATGATGAATGGGTCCCCATAGGTATCGTTTACTGAAATCGGAATTAGGTCATACCAAAGTATGTTGTCGCTTTCGGATTTAGAATTTATCATACAAAAAATCCTTCTTTCTTTGATATATTAGTAAAACAGCAATACACATACGGGTCGAAAATTATCGATAAAAATGTAAATTTACTCTATCAACAGTCCAACCTGATTTATTCAGATTGGTCACCAACTTGGATGTTTGCAAATTCTTGTTTCCAAAAAGCGTAGCTTCGGCTCTTCGAATTCCAAAATTACTAGATCGTTGTTCTATATATGTCCACATTCTTGTCGACCAACCAGATAGTCTTTCTTCTGGGACGAAGATATCTACTAACCTGATCTCTTTACAGTTTTGTATTCGGCTATCAACGACTACAAACATTCCATGAACCTTTGGGTCCCCATCCATGTTGAAACCGATTGCAGAAAAACGAGCATCAGTGTTTAAAGGGATGTAAGAAGTCAGAACATATTCGTGAATGATATCATCACTACCCTCTGTTCCATAAGTATTTATGAATCCCTTGGTAAGACAATCAATGGCAAATTTTTGATTAGCATCATCAGTTAATTTAATATTATCTGCCTGGATTTCATAATTATCATTTGAAACTTCTCTACGAAGTACATGATGGTGTACTGTCATTCCATACTCCATTAATAAATTCCTTAAGCGCATGTCTTTTTCATTGTTTAGAGATAATTCAATTACAATTGTTGTTGAATTAGTACACTTTGCACTTTCAATTACTTGTTGCCATAGTTCTTTTGCAAACCATCTGGTATCATAATCACCAAAAACTTCAACGATATGAATTTCATTGGCTTTTGTGATTTCATTTATTGAAAAACCAAATATTGCCCCAGCCTTTAATTCCCCATCTAATCTACAAGTGAAGAAAATAGCTTCCTCTAAAACAGCTTTGGAATATTCCAATTCGATACGATCGCGAATATAATCCAAACTAAGATTTGAATCTATAGGATTTAGATTTTGTTTGGCACGTTCGAATATTAAGTTGTGAATATAGTGAATACAATTTAAAGAATCAATGGAATGAAGAATTTGAATTGTCATGATCTAACACCCATTCATCAATGTAAGTTACAGGTCTAATCCTGGTGACAAATGAACCAAGTTTTAAATTTGTTCTCCAGTTCCCCTCCTGTTTGTCCCTAATAAACATTGGGGGTGAAGAAAATAATTGTTCTTTACGCGATTCTGGGAATAGGTATAAAGGCCACCCAATATTAAAAATAAAATTCAAAGGAACCCTGGAATATATATTCATTGCTTTCTCAGGATACTTATTTTCAAATTGTTCCATACGACTGACAAGTGGTTCAAAGTAGATGCCAACAATTCTATTGAGAAATGGACGATATTTCATGACTTTTTTAATATGTAAAGTCTGCTTACTTTTATGATTTGAAAATGCAGATTGATCTTGTAAAGAATCCAAAAAAGAAAGTATGTTTGTCAAATTTATTTTCTCTGCATATTGCCTGAATTGTTGGACTTGACCAAATAATTCAAGTTTTTTCAATTTGTCCTTAACTCTGTGAATATCAATATTCGCTTGAATGATTTGTTCCATATCCAATAGATCTCTTATATAGAGAGAATTTCGTTCATAAGATTCACACAGCAATAATAAAAAGTTATCTGTATCCGAGAGAATCGGAACGCTTACATTTCCAATTTCAATGAATTGAAGACTATTCCAGGATCTCTCGTCTAGTGGATAATGGCTTTGATGACTGATTGAAGGTCCTCCTAAAGTTATATCCACCATGATTGGATGATCCAATTTATCAGTTCGTTTATTAAGAGCAACTCCAATCCATACCGAATCATTATCAAACTTGCTTTTTTGTTTTCTGATAACCATTGGTTTAGCTATGAAGTATTCTAATCCTAAAAGCAAATCCATAATATTATTAAAATCTTCAATCGTCTTAACAATAATATCGATGTCATTAAATTGGCGATTATACCCTGTTGGATAATATGATTGAAAACCAAATCCTCTTAGTAACGCATAATTAATATTTGTTTTTGATAAATGGCGAACAATTAAACTCACTTCATCTATAAGAACTTTTTTTTTTATTTCTCACTTTCTCAGCTTTTTGCGTAACATCAGAGTCAAGAACCCCTAATTTATCCATCATGTACAATACTTGAGGGGTTACTTTTTCATCATCAGCACCCTTTAGATCCAACAGAGAGTCAAATAGAGAGTCTTTGTGTTCAACATTGGGCCAGTTTCGAAGCATATATAGTAATGCTTGTGTTGCTTGGAGTTTTTTGATATTGTTCAATTTTTTCCTCCAACTTAAAACTTTTTATATAAAATTTTTTTGATTTTTATGTAAAAAGACAATAACATTCCGTCAATTCGATAAATGAGCACATGTCATTAACATCTAAATTCTTTTCTAGGATCATTACTTTTGAAGGGAATGAAGTCTAACATCTTGAACAAGAGCTGCAGAAATAAATAGTGGGGTAATCGCATACTGATGGGCACTTTCAAACATCGGCCCCCCTGGTTGCGGAGCCAAGTTAGTAAATTTGTTTTTTGACGCAGAGGAACATCTTAGTGAATTTATCGGTGAAGTGTGGTTGATTAATCGGCTTTGCATTGAGGTATAACGGTATTTTTAATGCCGTCTACATGGTAGGGTAACTCGAAGTTATTGTTCTTTGAAGTAACGATTAGCAAGCCTACTTAGGTAGAGGCTTGCTAACCGTAAAGTCAATTAGAGTAAATTATTTCTTTTTGCTTTCCGGTTGTGGCTTAACGTCAGGTTTTCTCACGATCGGTTTTGCCCACGGAAGTGGGGCATCATTAAAAACTTTCATCGTAACACCACCTTTCATAATACTTAAAAATTATCATAATTTTGAAATAATTTCTACATATTTCTTTATTTTTAAAGAATTTAAACCAAACTCTATATGGTGGTTTCCAATTCGGTTTGTATCTCTCGTTCTTTTTGCGCCCTAAGGTAAATGAAACCAATAACACATATTATCAAGAGCATCAAACTTCCAACTTCAAATACAACAGATGACCCAAAGTTTTTGGCAATAACTCCCCCTAGAACTGCCCCTAATGGAATGCTTATCCAGGACATGGATCGTGTTACACTACTTACTCTGCCAAGATATTCACTAGGAATTATTTTTTGTCTTAAAGACACGATCTCAACATTCCATACAGCATTTGTAATACCGATGAATATTTCTGCCATAAATATTAGCCATAAGATATTGCTAATTCCAATAATTAATAGTCCAATAGCTTGAATCATAAATACAAAAATCATGAGCAAATGAATTCTTTTTTTTCCGATAACTTTATCAGCTATAACAGAACCAATAAATACTCCCAGAGATATTCCAACCATAAGTACACCTGCTATTTCTGATGACAGATAAAGTTCTTCTTTGAATCTGAAAAGCACAACAGCACTTGAGGCTTGTATAGCAAAATTTAAACCTGCTGTCATATATGCCAATATACGTATTAATTTTTGATTATTCAAAAAGGAAATTCCTTCTCTTATATCTCTCCACATTTTCATCTTGGTTTTTCTGAAATTATGATCAGAAAGGCTAGTTTTAAAAGTCATCAAACATAGCATTGTTATTGTGCAGAATACTATGTCTAAAATTATTGTATTAGTAACACCTATAAATGCAATTAATAATCCAGCTAAACCAGTCCCTACCATCTTAGTGATTGATGAGACTGAATTAAAGGCGCCATTTGCCTTTCTTAATAACGACTTTTCTACAATACTTGGTAAGGCTGCAGAGCTACAAGTATCGAATATTGCAGAAAGTCCACTCATGAGTATTTGAACAAGATAAATTTGGATTAACGATACGTTGTCAATTGCCTCTGCTATAGGAAAGCTGGACAGAAGCGCTACTCTTCCAACACTTGAAATAACCATCAGAGTTTTTCTGTTCATACGATCTGCCCATACACCTGCAGGAAACGACATAATAATGTACGGTAAAAAACCTAATGCTAGCATTATGCCTGATTGCAATGGTGACCCAGTGAGTTGCAGGATGTACCAAGATAATGAGAATGTTGTAATAGCCATTCCAATCTGGGAGGTAATGTGTCCTAACAGGAAAACCACAAATTTCCGACTATTCATAATACGTTCTTTACTATTGCCGTTATCTTGTTTCAAAATTTCACCCCTTTCGTTGAAAGAAAAATGACTACATTTTAATCGCTAAAACAGTTTTATAACTATCCTTATTTCCACACTTTAGGCTAACCCCCTTATCTATTTTTTTAGATATTCTCTATATTTGAAAAAGCGGTCTTGACCATGATTATTATTATGTTTACCATGATAATTATCATATCCATAATTATGTAAAGTTAATAATAAATCCAAAAACATAAAAATAAAAGATTATATCCTAATTTGTTTGTTTTTTGGGA
Organism: Paenibacillus sp. DMB20; assembly: GCF_000987955.1. Classification (GTDB taxonomy): domain Bacteria; phylum Bacillota; class Bacilli; order Paenibacillales; family Paenibacillaceae; genus Paenibacillus_AQ. The sequence continues at coordinate 7,788 of NZ_LAZU01000026.1, read as the reverse complement.
GGATAATATGAATAGACAATTGAAAATGTATTGGTTTTTCCCCCTTGAACCAGATGTGTCATATATTGGTACTTGGCCTTCTATTGGTCCTGAACCAACCGTCGAGTACCTTTCTAAAATAGTCAAAGCATCTGAAAACGGAGGTTTTGATGGTTTACTGGTACATACAGGCTACTCACTTACACTAGAGACCTGGGTGGCAGCAGCTTCTGTGTTAGGAAAAACCGAACGCGCCCAATTGATTCTGGCTGTACGTCCAAATCAATATCACCCTGCACAATTGGCTAAGATGGCTGCAAGTTTGTGTCAACTATTTCCTGGACGCATTGCCTTAAATGTTGTTACTGGACAAACACAAGAATGCAAATGGATTGGAAATTTTGATGATCGAGAGACACGTTATCAGAGAATTAAGGAATGGTTCGAAATCACGAATGCACTTTGGTATGAGGACGATATCTTCACCTATAATGGCGTTGTTTATAAGTTAGAAGAAAACTATTTCCACCCAAAATTATCACAACGTATTGAAATATTTTTTTCGGGTGGCTCTAAGGAAGCAACAGAAATAGCGTTAAAATATGGCGACACCTATTTATTATTTGGAGAACCCGTAGAAAAAATCCGCAATCGAATAGCACTCATAAAGTCAATGAAAGATTCCAGTTCTCTTCGCTTTGGTCTTCGAATGCACATTATTGTCCGTCAAACTGAAGAGGAGGCTTGGAATGCAGCTAATGAACTTATTTCAAGGGTGGATCCAGAAATAAAAGCTTTTTTATGTTCCCAAAAGCATAGTGAGTCTGTGGATCGGAAGAATCAGCAAATGCTGGCAACAAGTAATGACTTGATCATTGGTCCAAATCTTTGGGCGGGTATTGGTACTGCACGTCTAGGGAATGCAACTGCCTTAGTCGGTAATCCCCAACAAATTGTTGAAAGATTAATAGAATACTGGAACGTAGGCATCGATACATTTATTCTATCTGGATACCCCAAATTAGATGAAGCAAACAGATTTGGAGAAATGGTAATGCCACTTTTAAAAACAAAACTCAATATGAATAACTAACTTTTCAAAAATCCCCCAGCAATTATCAATCATTTGATAGGAGATTAATTATGATAATAGATGATCCAACTCCGCTTCACGTATTCATTCAATATCGAAATCATCAGTTTGAAACAGTTCCAGCTATTCAAGTTAATAATGTAATATTCCGGGACGAAAATGATCCGAGAAATAACTCTGTAAGACGATACTTTTGGCTATTAGAACATAAAGTTCAGATGGTATTTGATCCTATTAATTGGAAGAATGAATGGCGAATTGATCTAGTCGATATAAAGATTGAATCTAATAACCCCTATATATATAAAGTCGTTGATATGGCACTTGATATTGTCGTTGAAAATATGGGCCCTACTTACCGGATTCTTGATTTGGATGATCTTGGAGAGAGACTTGAATCTGGTGAATTTACTATTAGTCAAGTTACTGGCATTCTTTCAAGAACTCAATTATTTTTAGATTCATTTCTTCATAGAGGTGCTCCATGGCCCCCTCCCGAAATTCGTCCATTTTTCTCAATTGATCATAACTACCCGAATCCGGACAAAATCTGAGAAATTAAAAAGTAAACGTGTTCGTAATGACTGTCCGATTTTATTATTTTTATCCAAAATTACTTTGTTAAGGTGGTATTCATAATGAAGCAAGGAGATATTCTTCAAGCGTTTACTGATGAAAAACGCTATGCTGCGCAAAAAGCAGTATATTCTTCCAGTATCGATGGTTTGGATGCTGAAGAGGAATCATTTAAAGTTATTTTAGAAAGCAAACCCAAAAGGATACTTGAAGTTGGCTGTGGTATGGGAGAGTTTTCTCACCGATTATTGAATGAGCTTAATCCAATCCCTGAAATCACTACAGTAGATATCTCAGAACGTATGGTTGAATTAAGTCGGCAAAAAGGTTTGCACTCTCAAGTTGCAGATGTTACCTGTCTACCTTTTCCTGACCATTCATTTGATTGCGTAATAGCTAATTGGGTTTTACATTATGTAAGCAAACCTAAATATGCACTCTCAGAAATTTTCCGAGTTTTACAAGTTGATGGGAAGTTCATAGCAACAACAAATAGCAATTATCATATGAAAGAAATCTGGGAATTAATTTTTGAATCTCCATCGTATGAGTTCTCTTTCAGTAGTGAAAATGGCCATGACCTGTTAAGTAAATATTTCAAAGATGTTAAATATATCAATACAAAAGGTACCGTTTTATTTGAAAATCGCTCTTCAATTGAAGGATTTATCGAACGGCATATTAGAGGTGAAGAAATAGTATCATTATTACCAGAACTGTCTGTCCCCTTTACTGCAACACGTAGATCAACTATTTTCATTTCCACTCGTTAAATATACAAACATAGAAGAAAATGTACTACGGAGCCACTGCCTCTGCAAAGTAAGCTCTTTCGATTTCAAACAGTTCCAAATGTGGGTCAGATTTAACGTAGATTCGCAGCTTTTGCATCAACTATTAAATGCTCTTTGCGGACCGAGGGCAGAATGGCCCGAAGTGTGAATATGATGTTGGTATTCTCAGTTCATACCCGACTGGTTCGGGGATGAACTTTTTCTTTTATACTGGAGAAAACACCGGGCTGAAAAACGTATGGCTTTGTTAGGACACAGATCCTGTCGCATAAAGTGTTGTACGCCATTCAAATGAGGAACTTCATCGACTCTTGACTATCTTGGAGCAGATGAAAAACATCACGGGGTAGAGCCCAAGGATGTCTCGAAGCCACCTTAATTATTCGAAACCTCTGGTCTCGTTCTTTTCTTCGCATGGTTATTCCGTCGTCCTTCTGAATCCCATACTTACTCATCAGCTCAAACAAAAAGCCATACGCAAGATTAAGACCGATCCCATTGATGTAATTCGTATTGCTCATGTTTTCTACTTACAATCTCCCCAGGCTCAAGTACAGCTGAAATTTCTAGTCATAGTCTTCTAGCTCTTCGTGTAATTCAAGCTCAAAGAGTTGTTCTGATCCAGTATATCGATCTGCTTAAGACTTACCAAGATTGTATGGAGGATCTCTTGCATACCATGCAATCACTCGCTGAATCTATTGCAATCTACCATCTTCTTCGCACCATTCCAGGCGTGGGTCCATTAACAGCCGCCATAATCATTGCTGAAATTGGAGATATAAAAAGGTTCCCCTCCGCGAAACAACTAGCAGCTTTTGCCGGGCTTGACTCAGCTGTTCACGAATCGGGGAACCTTCAAATCAAAGAAGAATCGAATATCTAAACGAGGATCGCGCTACCTGCGAACGGCTCTTTATCAGGCCACTGTCGCAGCCATCTCCAAGCAAATTCACGGCCCAAAAAATTCGATTTTCTCAGCAAAAACGAAACGAAGGCAAACCGGCAAAAGTCGCAATTGTCGCAACCTCTCACAAGCTTTTACGCATTATTTTTGGTATGTTGAACTCGGGTAGAGCTTTTCAAGCTGGTTAAATTCCAAAGTTGGTATTTAACTTCCAGTGATATCTACTTTTCTAGGTAGTTCTATTTAGGTATGCTTACTTTCTGCAAACGAAATCTTTTTTATCGATAGAGTTGACTTTGATTAGCTGTTTATACGAAGACCTCGACTTCACCAAAATACCTGCAAATCTATTGTATTGGCATGAAGGATACCTTCCATATGCCGGTTTCGTCCAAAATCATTTGAAAACCTGATTTTTCCCCAGGTATTACTTCATATTCGATATAACCCTCATAATCGCTGATTTGAACAAATCGTCCATGTTCGAGATTCTTATATTGGGCTAGGATTTGTTCTTTTGTTCCTCGATCTTTTTCGGGAATCTGCTCATCCTCTTTCTTGGACCAAGCAACATGACCTTTCCTTTGGGTATATAAAAGGTAAGCAACATCATGGTCAGCTTCAAACCTCGAGAAAACATATAATTTAGCGACACTTTTCGGATCAAGATTCTGCAATGCTGATTCGTCAAGATCTTGTTTCAAACTTTCATATACACTCTTCTCATTTTGATTTAGTTGAAATGTCAGATTAGGAGGACTATCGACAGATTTATTACATCCGAGGATTACTATTAAAGCAATGATAGGAAAAAATGAAGTTAAAAATTTCATTAGCATCTCCTTTTTTATTAGGTTTTATAGGTTTTCACATTTTTAGAAAACTCTTCTTTTAAAATCCTCGAGCAGACCGAGGAGCGAACGCGATGGTGCGTAGATACTGTGTTATGAGATGTCCCTGGCATCATTGAAATCACTATAAAAAATCATTAATACTTATCCCAAATCTATTATTAATATCTGTATTAATGTCATTTATTAATTTTTTTATCTCTTCACTTAATACATGATCATTCACTAAAATATCAAGATCTGCAGTATGCCATGAAGAATAAACCTTCCACATATCAACATTAACATTATGAAATTCAAATATTACCTCAGTATCATGATCCATTGAATAGTAATAATAGTTAACTTTGTTCTTTCTCTTCTCATTTAACCATCGCTGCAACGAGACAGCTACTTCTTTAAAATCCCCAGGGGTTTCGCATAACGTTCAGAGGTTAACGACGGAAACTCATTTACTTCTTGCTATTCGCTTTTATTAGGTGGGATTCTGTGTTGGTGAATATTCTTCTATACAAACTACTTCTTCCAACCAAGGACGAATGTCCGCTTCGTGAAACTTTTATTATAGGATGTCAATGCCCTCTTCGAAATACTTACACTATTCAATTATCGTACCCGTTACCTTAAGTACACCCTTTCACAATCTTCGGTACACCATAAGAAAAGTGCGAATTAATCCTTTTGCATTATGAATTAATTATTTCAACCTTCCAAACTGGAATTTGATATCTACTTTCTGTCACGATATATAATCAGAGTAATTGCATTTAATATAATGGTAACAATGAGAAGAACTGCTGCGACGAATGCCACAGCACCCGTTGTGTCCAAAAGAGCAGCCCAATCCTCAATCTTTACCAAATGATAGTTATAGAAAATCTGGAGACATAGCGAAATAGCACAAGCACTGATGCTCATAATGGAAAGAATGCCCCAACTCCTATGCTCATGTTTTTCATATCGCACGAGATTAACAACAGGAAGTATCCAAGCAATTAGTCCAAGCACGAGGCTGCCAAGATTAAGCAAACTAATCATATCAAGTCCCCCTGTTTCTATATTTTTGTTCAACAATTATGACGGTTAGTTTAATCAACTAATCAAATTGGAATATGTCAGCTTCGTATTATGTTTATTTCGCACATATGCGTTTACTCTGACACATATGGCAATTGGGGTCATCTGATAAAACAACGCTTATTTCTTTAGGTAAAGTAATTCCCCATGAACATAATATATTTTTAGCATCCTTAATAACTTGATACGGCATCGTTTCATCTACCTTATATTTCAAAAGCACTCCTTTTTGAAATTGTGCATTTATCAGCCCCATATCACTTAATGCTTGTTCTAATGATATTTGTTGAGAAATAGAATTTTCGACACAATTGAACTGAAACCAGCCATAGTTATTAAAACTGTAAAATTCTTCTTTACCCCATTGTTCTTCTGCATAAACAAGATGATTTTTATTATTGTGTGTTGTTGGTGCAGTAAACTTACTGAGTGCTTCATGGACAATTGAACATACGGTTTCAAGTTTTTCTATCTCTCCGTAGTGCCGCCAATATGCAATCGCAAAATTGTTAACAAATTGTTCTTCGTCTACAGGATGAGGACGGTTTGGACAATTATATTCAAAAACTGCATGTCCTAATTCATGAATCATATTATACCAATGAAAATATATTTCAAAATTATATTCTACATCTTCACCTAATAAATTTTTTATCATTAATTTTTGCTCCAAAGGAGCTGTTATATATTGTCCAGTTATTATTTCTACTTTGTATTCATCAACATTTTTCATGTGCTTACCTCACAGTGAAATCAAATAATTTATAGTTCGAATTCAAATTACTATTTATTGAGTTATTTTATACCTTCTATACATCGCATTACTTTACAACTCTGACTTACTATTCATTTTATGATTATCCAAAACCTTCCAGTTGATAAACTCTTCAATAGACCTAAAATTTCTCATAGCGTTCTTGTGTTCACGACGTCCTTCCCTCTTAGATAGCTCTTATCTTAGGGGAAGGATCTGTCTGCTGCCTTGACTTCCCCAATTCTTCTTCTGCAGAACGAGGGCTGATGCCGGATGTGTGAACACTTTGTTATCTGATGGCAGAGCTTCTTGTATTACATTCAAAAAATTTATTAAATTAAAGAAAGCTGCTAAAATGGCAGCTATATGAGCTATTCTTCTTTGAATTTAATACTCGTAATCTTTATAGTAGCGTTTCCTGACTTCCATTCTTTTGGAACAAGTTTTGCCGAATAAAAATGATCATTATCGAACTGGAATGTATAATTGGGTTTTAATTCTTTAAAGTCACTTACTCCTGAGTCTAGAACTGGATAATATGTTTCCTCAGCAATATTGTTTCCCTTTCCATCTGTAAAATAAACTGTAACTTCTATTTCAGAAAGAGTCTTTTTCCCTTTGTTCTTAATTTTGAAAACAACCCCTGGAACCTTACCATCAAGCCATGAATCCATGTACACTGCCTTAAAATCATATACCTGTAGAAGGTTATTAATGTATTCATCTTCGACTGTAGTGTTATAGTTATTTACGTTATTATTCTTTGGATTTGCCTCGCTCCGGTATAAATCCAGTTTTTCTTTCAATTCTCTATTTTCGTTAGTAATCTGATTCGTTTGAATTAATTCTTTAGCTTGATCATCAATTTTCTTCCGCGCTAATTCCAATTCTTTCTCTAAGCTAGCTAGTTTTTCTTCAGTAGTCTTCTTTTCATTCTTTACTTGATTAAAATCTTTCTGTGATACACATCCTGCTAATACTAAAGAAATACCAATAAGACTAATAAAACTTTTGCATAACTTCATTCTCTTAATTGCTCCTTTAATTTTAATGTAACTTGGGACTTAAGAATCAAAAGTTTATCTCATATCACTATATTACCATCAAATAGAAAAATGATATAATATAGTGTTTCTCTATAAGTTTACCTCGCTTTCAGATAACGCTCCTGAATTCACGACGTCGCCCCCGACTTAAGGCTCCGTCAGGAGCCGATCGCGATACGGTTAGTCGGTGCGGATGTGTTCGTTGAATCTTCTCCCCTGCCGATCACTTCTCGCGGACCGAAGAGCCGACAGACTCCGTTGCGTGAATATAATGTTGGTATTCTCAGTTCATAACCGACTGGTTCGGGGATGAACTTTTTCTTTTATACTGGAGAAAACACCGGGCTGAAAAACATATGTTTTGTTAGGACACAGATCCTGTCGCATAAAGTGTTGTACGCCCTAGCCTTTTGTTCATACCCCGATTCAGCTGGTTGGGTCTAGAACCCGTATCACCGTGCCAACCTGTGGAGAGCAAAAGTGCTTGCCCCGGTTTATTTAAGGAGGTTATATGAATCAACCTGTTCTAAGTATCGATGTTGCGAAAGGAAAAAGCGTTGCTGCTGCGTTTCTTTCTTACCAAGATTGTATGTATAAACCGTTTCCGTTTTACCATTCAGAAGAAGATCTTCAGCGGGTCCTGGCTATTCTGGAGGAATTGAAGTCTGTCTCCGGTCAAGAACCAAAAGTGGTTCTTGAAGCCACTGGGAA
>NZ_LAZU01000056.1 GCF_000987955.1 Paenibacillus sp. DMB20 | reverse complement strand
GGCGGACAGTTTATTCGGCTGTTGGCAATCGGTCGAGCCGGCCCCTGCTGGACCGAACAGTTTCCGATGGTGAGCATCTTCCATGGTGCGGAGGCATCGACATTATTCATACTCCGGGGCACACGCCCGGACATATGTCCTTATATCTTCCTGCCGACAAAACGTTGATCGCGGGAGATGCCGTTGTTATTGAAAATGGACAATTGAATATCGCCAATCCCCAGTTTACATTAGATTTGGATGAGGCCGTCCACTCCGTCCAACGTTTGCTCAACTATGACATCGAGCGGATCATTTGCTATCATGGAGGTTTATTTCAAGGCGATGTAAAGCAAGCTTTACGAGAATTTGTTCATGTGTATACATCCTCATAAACTCCCTAATCTCCCCGATATGCGCTGTCTAATGTTTGCCGAAGATTAGGCGTTTACCGCAAACAGCGGAACAACGCGCCCGTTATCCCCGTGGCGTATAAAGGCCCCCGGATTTGCCTATAACTTGACGTATCCTATCTGCTAAAGGGGTTTCTCGACGTGCTGTCATGGATACTTAAAAAGCTGGGCAATCGCAAACACGATACACCAACCCAAAACCAGCCGGCCGACTTCGAAAACAATTCGCTGGGCACCGATTTGGATGAGACGATACGCCGCATACAACAAAGGCTTGGCTCCTCCTCCGACCTGATTGTGCGAAAATTCAAGCTTGGGACCAGTCCCTCCCCCGCGGCAGCCGTTTATATCGACAATCTGGCCGATAAGAAAACGGTCAACGAGACCGTGATGACTTCGCTTATGGACGGGGTGGAGGAACTGGCGCAGATTCAATCCGCCCGCCAAGAACATAAGTTTGAAATCATTTATGAGCGTGTTCTAAAAATCGGGGAAGCATCCGAAATCTCGGACTGGAATGCGTTGATTATGTCCCTGTTGTCGGGAGAAACCGTCCTGATTATAGACGGGTGCGGGAAAGCGATCGGCTGCGGAACCAAAGGCGGAGACACGAGAGGAGTGGAGGAACCCACCTCCCAGGTCGCGATTCGCGGACCGAAGGATGGGTTTAACGAATCGCTCGGGACCAACATCGCCTTAATCCGGCGCAGAATCAAAAATCCCGATCTGAGAATCGATTCCATGAAAATCGGCAAAGCCACCCAAACCAACACTGCCATCATGTATATCCAAGGAAAGGCCGATGAGGCAGTTGTCCGTGAAGTCAAAAAGCGTTTCGGCGAAGCCCAAATCGAAGCGATTCTTGAATCCGGCTATCTTGAAAAATTGCTTGAAGACAAGGCACCGACTTTTTTTCCTACCGTTTACAATACGGAACGCCCGGATGCTGTCTCCATGAATCTATTGGACGGAAGAGTTGCCATTTTCGTGGACGGAACCCCTTTCGTTCTGATCGTCCCCACCATTTTTTTTCAGTTTTTCCATACGACGGAGGACCGTTACAACCGCAACGATATACGGGTCTTTCTACGGGTTCTGAGATATGTCGGCTTTATCATTTCCATCCTGCTCCCATCGCTGTATGTTGCGGCCGTTACATATCATCAGGACTTGATCCCCACGACCCTGTTGATTCATATCGCCGCATCGAGGGAAGGCGTTCCCTTTCCGGCACTGGTCGAGGCGATACTGTTGGAATTCAGCTTCGAGGTTCTGCGCGAAGCAGGCATTCGGATGCCTCGTGCGGTCGGACAGGCCGTCTCGATCGTCGGCGCGCTGGTTCTGGGTCAGGCCGCCGTGCAGGCGGGAATCATATCGCCGGCGATGCTTATCGTCGTTTCGATTACGGGTATCGCCAGCTTCGCCACGCCCTCCTACAATCTGGCGATCGCGGCCCGGCTGATTCGCTTATTGTTTTTATTGCTGGCCGCAGCCTTTGGCTTCTTTGGACTCGTTGTTGCCTTCATTGTCCTGACGGCCCACCTGAGCAGCCTTCGTTCCCTTGGCGTGCCGTATCTATCTCCCTTTGCTCCGTATCGTCCGGCCGTTCAACATAAGCCTGATCCCCGAGCGAAGGGGTGAACTTGCCTGCGCCGGCAAATCAGCATCCAAAGGAGAAGCGTATGAGAGCGAATCGAATCCTTTTACTCCCACTTCTCATGGTCATCTTATTCTTGCAGGGCTGCTGGGACGCACGGGAAATTCCCCAGCTAGCCATCGTTTCGTCCATGGGCATCGATAAATCCGCGACAGACAACCAGTATCATGTTTCGTTCCAAGTCGTTAACCCTTCTGAGATATCGGCGGGGATCACCGGGGCGGGCGGGGGGAGAACCACCCCGGTCACCGTATACTCCAGCCATGGCAAGACCATCTTTGAGGCCATTCGCAATGCTTCCATCACTTGGCCTCGACAGCTGTTCTTCTCGCATACCCGCATTATCATCATCGGCGAGGAGCTGGCCCGTGAAGGGATCGCTGACCTGCTGGATCTGTTCGAAAGGATGAATGAAACCCGGCTGACTTCCAGAGTGATGATCGCCAGGGAAAGTACTGCTGAAGAAGTCCTTAGTACGATAGCTCCCATCGAGAAAATTCCGGCAAACGCCGTGAATGGGAGACTGAAATTCACGTCCATGCTGTTGTCCCAGAACATGGAGATCCAAGTAGACGACATTATTCGCGCCCTCGGCACTCCGGGAACCGAACCGGTTATCAACGGGATTCGCTTGATAGGCAACAAGGAGCAGGGACATAAACAGAAAAACGTGGAGCAGACCGAGCCCCAGGTACACACCGAAATAAGCGGAATCGCTATATTTAAAGACGGCAAATTAAAAAAATGGATCGACGGCATGGACGCCCGCGGCGTCGTGCGTGTTCAAAACAAAATAAAAAGCAGCGCCGACGTGCTGGACTGCAAAGAAAAAAAGGATGCAATTTCGATCGAGCTCCTGCGTTCAACGACTAAGGTCAAAGCACAGCTTCGCGGCGGAGAACCGTTCATCCATATCGCGGTTAAACAGGAAGGAAGCTTAAATGAAATCATGTGCGGCATCAATCTTCAAAGGCCGGAGGAAATCGCGAAGTTGGAACAACAGTGGAGCGAGCTGGTAAAGGAAGAAGTCATGGGAGCCGTAAGGGCGGCCCAGAAAGAAAAGTGCGACGTTTTTGGTTTTAGCCAAGCTCTAAACCGGGATAACCCGGACGGCTGGAAGAAGGTAGCGAAGAAATGGGATGCCCTTTTTGCGGAATGCGAAGTGCATGTAACCGTAGACTCTTTCATACGCCATTCGGGAATGAGAACCAAATCTTATTCGGTTAAATAGTTATGGGCTTCGAAGGGGGAATTAAAAAATGGAGCATGCCCAAATCAACGGAAAACAGCTGTTTGCCCTGATCGTGTTATTTGTATTCGGGACGTCGATAGCCGTCAATTACGGCTTGGATGCCAAGAAGGACGCCTGGCTGGCCATCCTGATCGGAACGGCTCACGGCACGGCTTTATTTGCCGTATTCAGCATTATCTCCCGCCAATATCCGGGTCTCCCCCTGACCGGCATTTCCAGAAAAATCATGGGCAAGCTGTTGGGATGGGTGATCGGGTTTCTGTTCGTCTTGTATTTCATATATGATGCTGCCCGGGATGTACGGGATGCCGGCGAGCTTTTGCGTACCTCCTCCTATGACCGCACGCCTCTCCTGGTGCTCAATCTGGTCATGGTTGCGGCTGTGGGTTATGTCCTATACCTGGGCATTGAGGTATTGGCGCGCATCGGAGAGATTTTTATCGTTATGATCATTGTGCTGGGGTTAACGGGAAACATCTTGATATCCCTCTCCGGGATCGTGGATCTGAATGAGCTTCGGCCCGTGCTTGAGAACGGCTGGAGGCCCGTTTTTGAAACCGTATATCCCAACACGATTATCTTCCCCTTCGGCGAGATGATCTGCTTCGGCATGTTGTTTCCTTATTTGAAGCGAAAAGAAAAACAAACCCGGATCGGAATATATGCGATCATCTTTAGCGGCCTCCTGCTCAGCTATACTATCGCGCTGGACATCGCCGTACTCGGGGCGGACATTGCGGGCAGGTCCGTCTTCGCCTTGCTGACGATGATCAGCAAAGTGGAGGTCGCCGAATTTTTGCAGCGTTTGGACCTGATTGCGCTATTTACGATGATTATCGTCGATTTTTTCAAAATCTCCGTACTGTATTATGCAGCGGTTCTCGGCACCGCCGACTTGTTTCGTTTTCAGTCCTACCAGCCGTTGGTTGCTCCTGTCGGTATCGTTATTCTCCTGTTATCCATGTTCATCGCGAGCAGCATGAACGAGCACCTGTGGGAAGGAAAAATCTCGATTGCCAATTTTCAGGCGATCATAACCGTTGGCATCCCGCTTCTGATGGTTTTCGTTATTTTCATTCGCAAATGGTTTGGTAAAAAGGGATAAGCTGCCGAAATTCAGACTCCCTGCAAATAGTGCTGCAGGATAAAGCGGAACAAGGCCCTCATCAGGGGCAAGGATACGAATATTCCAAGAAGTATATACTCAGGGGCGTTCAAGAACCATATAAAGCTTACCGAATTTCGAACGGACAATGGAAACGGAATGCGGATAACCCAATCTAACATGAGAGCGGTGCCCGAGCTTATCGTAAGCAGCAGAATAAAAACGGCGAATGTTTTCATCAAATACCCCCCCTTATTCGTTTAAATAAAATATCCATTTTGAAACGAATCTATCCTGAATACCCGATATTTCACTGGTCCGGCAAAAAAGACACCTCTCAAGGTGTCCTGATCGTAGTGAAATGGAGGCCGAGGGATTAGCAAATCCGGTCCCTATTCTATGTTGACGGTTACCCGGTCCGCTGCATTGAACCCGTAGCCCTTTCGGTTCCAGAAAGCTTTTAGCGGTTGTCTTCTGCCAAATGTGTCTTCAGATCTCGAAATAATGGAATGCTCCCCGGTTTTATTTACCTCCCAATCATGCCTAAATTGCACCAAGGAATTCGGCCGGGAGCCTCTGAAAAGGACCTTGAAACGCATCCGAGGTTACTATGATTCTTCGCACCCATTTAACCGAAGCCATCGCGTACCAATGAGGAACGATGAGCCTTAGGGGAAATCCGTGCCTGTAAGTCAAAGGCTGTCCGTTATAGGCGTATGCAATAAGCGTATCGGGATGCATTGCTTTAGAAATAGGCAAGCTCCGGGCATAGGGGAAACTTCCCGGCATATCCGGACGATGTCCCTCATCCCAACCTTCTGCGACCACTTCCCTGGCCAAGGGTTTCATGCCCGCCATCTGCAGCAGGGAAGATAACGGAACCCCCGTCCATATCCCTTGACCGATCGCTCCCCTTTCCCATTGCTCTCCGCACCCAATATATGCAGGCTCAATGACTCTTTTTTTAATTATGGACAAGCAAAATGACTTCTGCGGTAAAAAAGCTCCTCGGGGATTTGCTCCATATTCATGAAATGAAATGGGGTAGGAAACATTTCATAAATAACTCCGCTTCCTCCAGCGAAAATGCCTTTTTAACCCGTCAGCATCCAGATGAGGATTTAGGAGGCTCAGCAGCGGACCCCATGCCCGTTTTTTTTTGCTGTCGCCCTAACGAACAAAAGACACTGACTAATTTGCGTCAGCGTCTTCAGCTTTCTATCCATCTATCATTCCTTGGGCGGCTTATTATATCCCTTATCTCCGAATGGCTGCAACTTTTCAAGCCACTTCTTTTCCATTTGCTTGAGTTCCCAGCGCTTATCGGCAATCTCGTCCGCTTCCTTTTCCTCCAGCACCTCATATGTGAAGGCTTCGAGACCCAGCTCCTTCCAGTCCTTCTGCAGCTGCAAATTGGCAAACCGGCCCATCGCCAGCTGGCTCTCCAGGGTCAGCCATTTGTTTTTCAGGTTGGGGCAGGATCCGATGTAAATTTTGCCGTTGGTCTTGTTTTTGATTTGGAATACGCCCATGTAGGTTTTTATTTGTTTATACTCCTCCAGCAATTCCTTCCGTTTTTGCTTATCCATGATATCCTTCCTTTCTACAAATGCCTGGCGATCATGCGAACCAGCTTCACGGGAAGCTCTTTAAGGTCGGTAATATCGAGAAATCTCTCGAACCCGTAGATTTGACTGATCACTTCTTTGTCCTGGCCAATGGCCGCTGCGAGAAAGGTTATCCCCTTTCGCTCGTATTCGGCTATGGTCCGTTGGATGTCTTCGGCAGCCCTGATCCCGGTGTAATCGTCCATCGCTTTGGGCTGTCCGTCGCTGATGCTGATCAGCAGCTTTGTCTGCTGCGGTGCGGCCGTAAGCCGCTCCCCCAGAATCCTGAGGGCCATGCCGTCGCGGTTATTGCTTCTGGCACGGATCTCCATCAATCTGAACCGGTCATTTGGGTCAGTTTGATCAAAATCGGCGTATGCAAAAATCGACATTTGCTCCAGCCTGGAAACATCCGCGGTGTCACCGTAAATCAATACGGGAATATCGCATATCCTGCAAAACTCGTAAACGGCTATCACCGCGCGCTTGGCCGCTTCCAGCCGACCAAACGCGGACATCGAAGCCGATTCATCCACCCTTAATCCAACAACAAGCGAGGGCGATTCGGTCGGAGGCCGTTTTTTGGAAAAATGCCTAAAATCCCGGTATGCTACACTGTCGGCTTGAAATTTACTGCCATACAACTGATTTCTTGAAAACTCGGCAGCCACCTCCTGCTCCAACAGCGGCAATGCCTTTCTGGCGATTTCCCGGACGATCGGCATCAGCTCCTTGCTCAGCTTCAAATACTCCTGCTGGTTTTCTAAAGTGTAATCCGGACGGTGCACGATAAGCTTGACACCTTTATGAATGGAACCGGACACGATCTCCCTGGCGTCCCGATTCAGCTTTTTGCGAAATTCCCGCTCCTTCTGCTTGGCCGACATGGCTTCCGGATTGGACTGATGATATTGGGGAGAGCCGTCCCCGCTCCAATCCGGACTCTTCATATCGGAAGCATCCTCGGCAGCATCTTGTGAACCTTCCTCGCTGTCGGCGGACTTTTTTAACGCGATCCCGTTTTCCTCCAAAGCGTCATCCTCGTCCAATCCGGCGTTGTCCGTGGCTCCCCATATTCTGAGCTCTAAGGCATCATCGGAATTTCGTTTTTTTTTTGCCTCCGATTCAACTTCTGCCAAACTTGCCGACAAGCCGTGGTTTTTCAGCGCATCCTCCAGTATTCTGATTTCCTCGGGGTCTGTCGTGATTTTGTAGATCACTTTATGGTACAGGGATTCCTTGACGGAAGCGCCAGCCGCCACCGCATCGGTCCAGTAGAAATAGGAGCGCATACCGGCCACGCCCTTAATCGCATTCGCCCGAGCCGTTTTGTCCAATAGAATAATGACATCCGCCAGGGCACCCAACACCTTTTGATTGGTATATCCGGTTTTGGCCATGGCCCGATCCATCATGACTTCCCGATTCGGCAAATCCATCTTTTCCGTGTGCTGAACCCTGTCCCGCAATGCTTCGTTGAGCGGTCTGGTCCCTGCATAGCTGCGGTTTGTTGTAATCACCGCTATAAAGTCGGGATGTCTGTGAACCACTTCCGTGGGCAGATTGATACTGCCATCCGGCTCCAGGGCTGAGTTCAGCGCCATTAACACCGCTGCGTCCCGGATTACGGTCGGTTCCTGGATTTCCAAAAGATAACCCTTCTGATAAGCACTGACGATCTCCGAAGGGTAAAAACGGTACTCCACCGCTTCATCTCTGCTGCTTTCCGCAGCCAGAAGCAATAACTGCTTCATTTTTAAGGCAGCCTGCTCCCGGTCCACTCCAAGCGCGTTCATCAAAATTTCGGTCGAGCTTTGAAAACCGTCGCTTTCATATAATGCTTTCAAGGCGCTTTGGTCTTCAAGTTCCAGCCCTTCTAACCGTTCAGACGAAATCACCGGCAAAATAGCGCCAATGATATCCGATTTATCCATGTCGGCAAAACAGGTCACCTTCGTATACGGCAGCCCGAAACGAGCGGACAATGCTTTTGCAAGCTGCGTTTTACCGGAACCGGCGTCGCCTTCCAGCAGAATGTTGGCGATTTTCATTTCCCCGCGGTTCCAGTTTCGCTTGATCTCCCTGCAAATGCGCAGCTCTTCTTCGCCGGCTTTATGGGATGGCGGGATTCTCCAGACAAGCTTTTGCTCGGCTTCCGTCAGCTGTCTTCCGGGTGACAAATCGTATTCTTTCTGGTTATTCATAAGATTTCACCTTGCTTCTCGTTTATTTAATATCCCATTTCCTTCAATAGGCTTGATAATACCCGGAGCCGTTCTCCAATCATTTCGCCGTCATCGCTCAGCGCTTGGGAAAACAGCTTGATATCGTCATCAATCATGGGGTTGTCCGTGCAGACGGATACGCTCATGGCATCCCCTTGCAATCCGACCCGGTCGATCATGGTGTTATCCGGATCATACATTTTCGGAAAGCGGTACGCGTCCTGAAAATATAAACTGCTTCTGCAGATCAAAATGGCAAGGTCCAGCACGCGGTGCATAGGCAGCTCTTCGGATTGGCGGGACCACTTCTCCCCGGCATGGCGCCATACTTTGGCGGAAATATCCAGTTTCCCTCTATCATTCCACTGGGCAAGTCCCAAGGAGAGCCCTTTGGCATCCGTATTGCGAGCCTTCCGCCCGTCAATGGATTCATAATTTTCAGAAACAATAACAGGTTTATGTTTAAGCGTAGTTGGTATTTTCATTGATCTTCCTCTTTTCTGTTTATCAAATTACTAAAATACTAATTTAGTAATTTACTGATTAAACAATTTGCTACCTCATGTTATCTTATGTTTCCCCATAAGTCAATCGAGTTTCAATAAAAATATAGATATATACTTATAGATCTATAAAATAACATTCATAAAGAGATATCGTCTATATTTCACGCTCTGTTCTACAACAAAAAACGGACATCGAATGATGTCCGTTAGGGGTATAAAGGAATTATTGGGCGCCTGCCTTCACCAGGATCCGCTCGATTTCCGCGAATTCTTTTTCACGCGCATGCTGCAATGGCGTCACTCGTTCACGATCCGCAATGTTCACGTCTGCCCCGTGATCAATCAGCAGTTGAACGGTTTGCTGCTGCTTCAACCCTCCATCGTTCAAGATGATGGCTTCCAGCAATGCCGTCCAGCCGAGATTATTCACATGATTCACATCAATATCCGTACGCGTCAGAAGCTCTTTCACGACATCCACATAACCGTGCTCCGAAGCCGGAATCAAGGCCGTTCCTCCATATCGGTTCGTGATCTTGGAATCTGCCCCTGCATCAATCGTAAGCTTTAATATTTCGAGGTAGCCTTCGGCCCCCGCATACAAGAAAGGGTTATCCTTGATATGATCCTGAATGTTCACATCCGCACCCGCATCGATCAGAACTTTTGCCGTTGCCGCATCATTCCGGCGAGTGGCGATCATTAGCGGAGTCCGCCCGTTGGAATCCTGGGCGTTGATGTCGGCTCCCTTCTTAATGATATTCGCCACCGCCTTCGCATCTTTTTCCTTCACCGCCTGAAACAATTGTTCGCTCATCTCTGCGTCCTCCTTTGCAGAAGCATTCGGCTTCCCGGCATCACTTGCGAAACACCCTTGAATGACAAGCATAAGACTTAGTATCAGCGGCGTATGCCGTTTCCACATAACCTCCACATCCTTAACAAGCAAAAAACGACTTCGCCTTCCTTTTATGGACGAAGCGTTTCTGCGGGTAGTACAAGCCAAGCAACATTGAAATCCAATACTTCCTCCCGAAGTGTCTATCAACAGGTTTCGGAAGCATGCAATAGGGTATAAGGGATTATTTCGCCGTCAAGGTCAACGTTTCAGAGGCCACAGCCCAATCGCCTATTGGCTCGACCGTGTAAGTCACACCCGGCGTCAATTTGACATCGTTTTGCAATGCGAACGTACCCGTTGCGCCTTTACGGCTCTGCACCGTGTACTGCGCTTTTGCTTCCGAACCGTCAGCGCCTGTGAGCTTCACTTCGCGCTGAACGAAAATCTCATCACCCGGATCCTGCGACAAAGTCACGTTCAGGGAAGCTGCATCGACTTGAGCCGTGGACGCAATCTGCACGGGCGCGGTTTCCTGCGCAACAAAGGTCGCGTTCTTTAGGGTCAACCAATCGGAGGTCACCGTATACGTGACGCCCGGCTTCAATTGCGCTCCGTTCGGCAGACGGAACTTCGGCTCCTGTTTACCGTCCGTCGACTGCGTGAACGGCAGATAGTTAGCCACCATAGCCTCGCCGCCTTTCGGCGTAATGGTTACGCTCCGGCTGCGCAAGGATGACACAACCTGAAATGGCTGACCGTTGAACATATTGTTCTCATCCAGAATAAAGGCATTGCTGCCGCGGCCTCCGGCATATGCGGAAATAATATATCCGTAATCCGTTACGCCTTCCGATTTCAGAATCTCAAGCTCGAAGGAATCCTTGTCAACCTGGCGCGCTTCATTCGTACGGATCAACTCACCGCTCGCCTCCGCCTTCAGGCTCTGGCTTCCTCTATAAGTAAGCGTATAGGTCGTATCTGGCGTTTGCGTCGTCGTCGGCAAAATGTAGGTCGCGAACGATCCCGTCTTCAGACGCGGCTGATTCACCAGCTTTAGGCCATGGTCAAACACGAAATGGCTCATTCCTGCTTCCAGGCTTTCATTTTCCAGCGTCAGCGGCTGATCGAACGTCGCTTCCATCGTGATTTTGTTCAGCGAACGGATTTTTGTGATTTTCGCAGCTTCCGATCGGATAGATTTTCGCGCGTTTGCCAACAGCTCAATCGCATCGCCTCGTGTAGCGTTTTGATCTGCGGAATAAGTGCCCTTCATCCATGACCGCACGGACAATACGTCCCGCTGTAACGATTTCGCGATGATTTCCGCAAATTCTGCATGGGTAACGCGGCCATTCGGCTTAAACCTGCCCTCGTCGCTGGTCATCACACCAAGTTGTACAGCGGTAGCTGCATAGTTGTAGTACCAGTCTTTCTGTTTTACGTCTTCCAGCTGCACATCGCTGTTTTCCTTGCTCTTCAGCTGAAGACCGAGAACGACCATCTTCGCCAATTCAGCACGCTTAACATGCTGATGCGGTTTCATTATTCCATCCGAATATCCCGCGAGGACGCCTTGATTCACAAGCTGAACGATCGCCTCCCGATATGTACCGTAATCCGACTTGGCCGTGGCGACTTCGCCGGATTTCTTGACAGCTTCGGCAGGCGCATTACCGCCTGCAGCAGCACTGCCACTCATAACTACATTCGCTCCGACAACCGCTGCCGCCGCGAGAAGGGCTATTTTCCGATGCGTTTTTTTCATCATCTCATCTATCTTCCTCTCTGCATTAGATTCAGGACTCATAAACCTAGGATACATGCCGAATCTAAACAGCCTCGAAACGAAAGATTAAAAATTTCTAAACAACCCCGAAAACGTCTCGAAAATAACGGTGTCAGCCCATTCTCACCACGGCTCCCAAGCGGTCCAGCAAAAGGCGGCACCCCATCCAATCATACGGTGAAACGATATCCCGCTCCCCAGACCGTCTCGATGAACTGCGGATTCGACGGATCGGCCTCGATCTTCTCCCGCAACCTGCGCACATGTACCGTAACCGTCGCAATGTCTCCCATGGATTCGAGCCCCCATATCCGCTCGAAAAGCCCCTCTTTGCTGAACACCCGGTTCGGATGAAGCGCAAAGAATACGAGCAGTTCAAATTCCCGAGCCGTAAAGGCAACCTCCCTGCCATGGACATACACTCTCCGCGATGCCTTGTCGATCGTTAATTCGCGAATGCGAATCACCTCTGCGGACTCCTTTTTGCCGCTGCCGACCAATCGCTTATATCGGGATAAATGAGCTTTCGCCCGTGCCACCAATTCGCTTGGGCTGAAAGGCTTCGTCACGAAATCATCGGCTCCCAGGCCAAAGCCTCGAATCTTATCCGCTTCCTCTTTCTTGGCCGATACGATCAAGATCGGTACGTCGCAAATCTCCCGAATTTGTTTGCACAGCTCGAATCCATCCATACCCGGGAGCTGCAAATCGAGAATGATCAGGTCATACCCTCCTTCCGTCGCCCGCTGCAACCCTTCCGTACCGGTCAAACAAATATCGACCTCATAACCGTCCAGCGCAAAATAATCCCGCTGCAGCTCCGCAATCGCCAACTCATCTTCCACGATCAATATACGCGTCATTCCACACCGCTCCCATCCGCCTTATCCGTCGCCTTTTTCAAGGTAAAATAAATCGAACAGCCTTGTCCCCACTCGCTTTCTGCCCATATGCTCCCGCCATGCCCCTCGATAATCTGTCTGGCAATGGCGAGTCCCAGACCGCTGCCTCCGGCTTCCCCGCCGCGGGGGGCTTCGCCCCGATAAAACTGTTCAAAAATATGGGGGAGCTGCTCCGCGCGAATGCCCGGACCGTTATCGGTTATCTCAACCTTTGCGCGGTCCTCCTGTTCGGTAAGCCGAACGGTTATGTTCTTCCCGTCCTTATCCATGTACTTCACGCCATTATCGATAAGATTCAGCACAACCCGTTTCAGCTTGTCACGGTCGGCAACGGCCGGAACCTGCCGGTCAGGGTACACTCCTTCAATATGAATGCCTTGCAATTCGAGATCAAACCGCAGCTCCTCAACAATATCCTGCAGAAAGCTCCGAAGATCGGTGGGTTCAAACGAATAAGGAACTCTTTTCAAATCTAACTTGGAGTATAGAAACAGCTCATCCACGAGGCGGTCCAGGCTGATCACCTTCGAATGGATCGTATCCAGATACTTGTCCATTTTGAGCTGTGTATCGGCAACACCGTCACGAATGCCTTCCACGTAACCCTTGATTGTCGTAATCGGCGTCCGCAGATCATGTGAAATACTGGACAGAAGCTCTTTTCGGTTCTCTTCATACAACACCTGAAGCTGGACGGAATGTTTCAGTTGACGCCTCATTTCTTCAAAAGAGGCACAAAGCTGCCCGATTTCATCATTCCCCTGTGCTTTGACTTCAAAGTGGAGATCTCCTGCCTTAATCTGCTCGGCCGACTGCCGGAGTCCGTTAAGCGGTTGAATGATAGATCGCGTGATTAGCCGGAATAACAACCAATTGGTGAATAACAAAACAGCCAGCAGCACACCGATCAAGATCGGGAACAGCTTGCGAATCATTTCGGCAAACGGACTTCGTTCGCGAAGCACATAAATACTTCCGCGGTCCTTGTCCGGGAAAGCAAAATCGAATTTGGCATAGGCAAAAAAACGGCTTCCGTGGTTCACCGTATTCCGGATCTGATTATTTCCCATCTCATACGCAGGCAAAACCGTGCCAAGTTTCGGCTCCCGAAGTGACGGCGACACAAACAGCTGCTCAGACTCTTTTCGTACATACAAGCCCGCTTGAACGATTCGCAGCTGGAAATCGTAATCGCTTAAGAGTTCCTCATCCATGAGCTTCTCCGGGTCTGTCTTGGCAAGGGTTTTGAGTTCCAGAAAGATGCGTTCCTCCGAGTCCGACAGCGGGTTAAGCTTATAATGGTTCTTATAAAAATCGCTGAAACTTCGCACATCCCCTGTCACGGCGATCGTAATCAAATAAGCGCTCGCCGCAAACAGTATAATGGTTACCATAAGCACGCTCGTGAATGAAAGAAGCAAGCGTATACGAATCGACAAAGGCATTCCCTCTCTTTCACGCGATAAGAATCGTAACGATTTTAACACGAAAAGAGGGGGCGATGTGCCCCCTCTTTTTCGACAGCTGAACCTATGCTTTTACTTCGTCATACCAGGCCCGAACATCCCGGCTTAACCGCTCCACGATTTCCGGGTACCGGTCAGCCAAATTCGTACGCTCTCCCGGATCCTGTGACAGGTCGGACAGATGGACGGGGGCCGGAACCATGCGTTCAAAGTCCAGTTTCCCATTCAGTACCAGTTTCCAATTCCCTTCCCGGACAGCCAGTTGGCCTTGATACTCCCAGAAGATTTGCTGATGCGGCGAAGATTCGTCCTCTACCAGCATCTCCTTCAAGCTGATTCCATCGATCGCGACATTCCGAAGCGGACCTTCTGCCGGGTCAACCCCCGCCAAATCCAGGAAGGTGGGAACCATGTCCATCATCGCCGCCACTTCGTCACACACCCGTCCGCCCTCCATTCCATTCGGCCAGCTCAGTATGGCAGGTTCACGGATTCCGCCTTCAAACAAGCTCGCTTTATGTCCGCGGAAAATTCCCGCGCTCCCTCCATAATAAATGTCTTCCGTACCGTCCAGCCAGTTCCGGCTTTCGGATGACGGCCCGTTATCGCTGGAGAAAAAGATCACCGTGTCCTCATACCTTCCGGCCTCCTTGAGCGCCTCGACAATATCCCCGACTCCGTCATCCACGGCGGCTATCATCGCGGCCATAACCTGCCGGTCCCACGGCAGATGCGCAAAGCGGTCCATGTATTCCTTCGGCGCATGCATCGGATAATGCGGGGCATTATACGACACGAACAGGAAGAAAGGATCCTCCTGCTCCTTACTCTTCTTGATAAACTCTACCGAACGTTCCGTAATCAATTCGGTCATATACCGCCCGTTCTCCCACACTTCCGTTTCATTTTCCCATAGATCATGCAATGGATTTACGCCATTGCCCTGCCCCCAATAAAAAATATGGGAGTAAAAATCGACGCACCCCGCTTTAAAGCCGAAGAATTCATCAAAACCATGCGCGTTCGGACTCGTTTCTTCGGAGATGCCCAAATGCCATTTTCCATACAATGCGGTTCTGTACCCCGCAGGCTTGAGCGCCTTGGCCAGCGTCACCTCGGTTTCAGGCAATCCATTCGTTCCCCGCTTCGCTCCCAGTATTTCGCCGACCCCCGCACGCGCCGGATATCTGCCTGTCAGCAAAGAGGCCCGGGACGGAGAGCAGACCGGCGAGTTCGAGTACCAGTTCGTAAAGCGAATCCCTTCATCCGCCAGCTTGTCCAAGTTCGGCGTCTTGACCGAATCGGAGCCATAACATCCAAGATCCCCATAACCTAAATCATCGCAATAAATCACGATCAAGTTCGGTTTTTTCATTTCCTGATCCTCCTCCAAAATATCGACCTTCCTGCTAACCATCGTAACCCCTTCCAACCGGCCCGGGAATGCTTAATCATTGCAATCGTTAAACATTATGTTGCATCATAAGGATATAGCAATAAATAAACATCAACGACAGGCGGTAAGGTACATGGCATTAAACCAAAAGTCTTCCAGGGAAGAGTATCTGAATAATCCCGCTCGATTTGAGACTGAAATGGGACTTTGGATTTTCAAGTCGGGCCTTCACCCGTTTTTCAGCGATAAAGTCGGGCCCCGGTCCGTCGAGTTTTATAGTATACATTTCGTTGCCAGCGGCAAGGTGCGGTTTGGCTGGGACGGCCATAACGTCACCCTCTCCGAAGGCGATCTTTTCTGCCTGTTCCCCGGCTCCATCTATACGTATGTCAAAGATTGCGATCAGCCGTCCACGACCCTGATGTGGACCGCATTTATGGGGGAGCAGATGCCTGCCGTGTTGGAGCGCATTGATTTAATCCCGCAGCGTCCATACCGGCACGGCGCATTCGGCGACGCATCACTGGATATCATCAAGGAGATTCAGGGACTGCTTATGGAGCCTCAGCACGACCACAGCCTTCAGCTGATGTCGCTTGGCTTCCAATTGATCCACAGCATCGATCCCAATCGGCAGCGGATTCATGCCCCATCTGCTCCCGCCGCTTCATCGGATTGGCTCGAAGCCGTTCCCGGTTACATGCAGCTTCACTGCACGGACAACCTGTCCGTGGAGGATCTTGCGGCATGGGCGGGCGTGCACCGAAGTCATTTCACCCGCGCATTCACCCAAAGGTACGGCATTTCCCCTTCCCGCTACATGCAGCAACTGGTTATGGAGAAAGCGACCCGCCTGTTGACCGCTGAGCGAATTAGCATTACGCATACCGCTTTATCCCTTGGCTACTCGGATCTATTTACGTTCTCCCGCGCCTTTACCCGGTATTTCGGGGTTACGCCGAGTGCTTTCATTAAATCAAAGGAACAAAGGCGAGAGCGGCGGCAGTGACTAGACGGTTTTCCCCCTTACAAGGGTTGATCGCCAAAGTCTGAGGGGCTTCAACTTAATGCCGCTGCGCTTGACCTGATTAAATTTAATTCACTGCCTGGCAAAGTTATTATTGCTTTCCCCTTCGCATTCAAATAACATTAAACATTATAATGATATAATGTTTAATGTTCGCAAAATCATGGATACAGGGGGTTTTCGAATGAAGTTATGTCTCGAGGGCAATGTTGCGGATTTAATGCCCGGTATACAGATGCTGTCGCAGGAGATTGGCGTGGAATTAGGGGAGGATGGGGTACCCGTTCGGGTGGAATCGTCGAAAGGCGATCTGGAAGTCGGCCGCGAGCCGGATCAAGCTTATATTCGTTACGGCAAGAAACATCAATTTTTCCGGGGATTGGGCCTTCTTGTCCAACACAGCCGAAAAAGCGCCTCCTTCCATATTCGGGAGAAACAGCAATTCGATCAGGTCGGACCGATGTTCGATCTCTCCCGCAACGCGGTGCTTACGGTAGACAGCTTTAAATCCATGCTGAATAAAATGGCGTTAATGGGCATGAACACCGTCATGCTTTACATGGAGGATACATACGAAATCGAGGATGAACCCTACTTCGGCTACATGCGGGGCCGCTATACGCAACAAGAGTTAAAAGAGATTGACGACTATGCCGATCAATTCGGCATTGAAGCTTTTCCAAGCATTCAGACCCTCGCCCATCTGGAGGAGTTTCTGAAGTGGGAGCCGGTCAAGTCTTACCGGGACACGAAGGGCGCCCTTCTGGTCGGCAGCGAACAGACGGATTTACTGATTGAGCGGATGATCGAGGCCGCCAACGCACCGTTCCGCAGCAGAAAGATTCACATCGGCATGGACGAAGCGGAGGAACTCGGACGCGGCAAATATTTGGACGCCAACGGGTACAAGAGCCGTTTTGATATCATGGTTTCCCATCTGGATAAGGTTCTGGCAGCCGTCCGCAAGCGCGGCCTGAAGCCGATGATGTGGAGCGACATGTTCTTGAAGCTGGCTTCCGGCAACGGCGACGACTATTACGATCAAGCGACCTCCATTCCGGAGGAAATGGCCCGCCGCGTTCCAAAGGACGTCGATATGGTGTACTGGGACTATGTTCACATGGAGCCGGAGGATTACGAAAAGGTGATTGCCAATCACCGGCCGCTTGGCTGCAATCTGGTATTCGCGGGAGCGGTATGGATCTTCAACACGTTCGGCGTGAATTACGGCCTGTCCCTGAACGCTTCGGATGTCGCCTTGCAGGTATGCAAGCAGGAAGGGATCCGCGAGGTGTACGCGACCATGTGGGGCGACGACGGCAACGAGGGAAATCCGTTCGCGGCGCTGCTTGGCCTGCAGCTTTATGCCGAGCATGCCTACTCGGAACAAAAACCAACGCAGGCTCAGTTGGCGGAACGGGTCAAGTTCTGTACGGGAATCGAAATGGAGGCCTTCCTCAAGCTGAAGGATTTGGACGAAATCCCCGGGCAGGAGCCAAACAACGCCAAGCAAAGCAATCCTTCGAAATTCCTGCTGTACCAGGATGTGCTGCTCGGGTTGTTCGACAAGCAAATCGAGAGCCTCGACCTTGCTAACCACTATGCCGAGCTGGAGCGGGACATCCATGACCGACGCGACAAAAATGCCGATTTGGACTATCTGTTCGAGATGCCCGAGAAGCTTAGCGCCGTGCTGAAGCGCAAAAGCGAGATCGGAATCACGCTGAAGCAGGCCTATGACGCGAAGGACACCGATACGCTGAGGCACCTGGCCAAAAACGTGCTGCCGGCCATTGCGAAGTCCGTGCAGGAGCTTCGTGCCGCGCATCGCACCCAGTGGCACCGGATGTTCAAGCCCTTCGGGTGGGAAGTGATCGACATCCGTTATGGCGGGGTCCTCAGCCGATTGGATACCGCATCGGCCAGAATTCTCGACTTCGTTGAGGGACGGATCGCGAGGATCGAAGAACTGGAGCAGGAACGATTGGTATACAGCACCACGAACCGTTTCAACCACAAAAGCGTTGGCTGGTGCAGCTACTATTACCGCATGGCCTCGCCGAACGTGTTCTATCATGTCTTGAATCCTTTTTAAGCGATTTAAGCGAATCGAATAAAAGGCACTCGCCCTTTTGAGGGAAGTGCCTTTTGTCATCTTGTACGCTACATTCATCTCATCTTTTACAGCTTCAGATACTCTCTATAAATTTCATGCTTTCTTCCGCAATGATTTCAGGTTCATGATCATGAATATAATGGCCGCTATCCAAAATCATATATTTTCCATTCGCTGTCTCAACGTACTTCATTAAAAGATTTCCCCACCCGTCTACCGGTATTTCTTTTCCATTCGATATAAAGAAGTACATCGGTACATCGGGGATATCGCCTTCCGACACTTTCTTGGCATTGTTGGATATCATCTTAACTTCTTCTATCATATTGGATGACTGTGTCTTCTCATAAAATACCGCTCGGTACACTTTCTTTTCTTGTTCTGATAAATGGTTTTCTTGGATTGCCGCAGAAGAATCAACAATGGACGGAAAAAAACGAGTAATGCCGACACGAGCAGCAAAGCTGGTCAGCCCCATGGTAAAATCCGATGGCAGGGGATATTTTTCATAAGCTGCTGGAACCGCAGGGTCAAGCCCAATGATGGCCGTTACTTCTTCAGGATATTTTTGGGCCCAATATAAAGCCTCAATGCCCGACATGGAATGCGGATATAGAATATAAGGTGCTTGTTCGCCTGCTAATGTTAAAGCAGTCCTGGTCTCCTCCAATATGCTGTCTATATCACGGGAGACCGCTGCCGTTTCGCTATAACCATAGCCCGCCTTTTCCACAACTACAATCCGATATTGGCTAGATAGCTTAGAATACAATCCTTTGAAATCCAACACCGGAGAGGAAGTGCCGCCACCTGACATAAAGACCAGAGTTTTGGTACCGCTTCCCTCCGTATATACGTGCATTTGATGGTCATTCACATTCACCATCGTTCCGATTGGCGAACGAATTTCCGACTCTATATTCAATCGAATTCTATGATTAATGAAACTAATGGCGACGAATAAGAGCAAGATGCCTATGACAACGATGACAACAATTCTAGTCTTCCCCAATGCTTTTTTCATTTTTTCTTTTTTCATTTCCTTTCAGCTATGAATTACCAATATCTATTCATGAAACGGGAAAAACAGAGAAAGCACTCCTCCGGTGTTAGCTGAATAGCATCAGTACGATCAATGATCCAATAGCAACCAGATCGGAACGTAACTTTCCTTGATATAAATAACATGGATGCAAGAGCTAAGACGATCAGGGTTATGATCATGGCGCTATTCACTTCTATATCGTTTATCTATGAACTTAACACCACACATTATAACTGAGCTGGTCCCGGATGCAAATGAAAACAGTAATGAAGAAAGAGCACCTCGCAAGGCGCTCTTTCGGAAATTTACATTTTTTTCCAAACGTCTTATTTATCGTATGTCAAATTTTGAATCATCCGGTTCAATACAGCAGCACTTTCACCTCGTGTCGTGTTCGACTTAGGGGTAAATTGCTGCTTGCGATCCCCTTGCATAATGTTGAGTCCGTTTAATGCATTTACCGCTTCTTTAGCCCAAGCACTGATCTCGGATTCATCGGCAAAACGGGATTTTGACGCGCCGCCCGGTTTATATCCGGCATAGTTCAACGCCTTATATGCCATAAGCGCCATTTCCTCGCGGGTTATCGTCTGCTTCGGTCTGAACGTACCGTCTGCATATCCGTTTACGATACCGGCCTGAACGGCCGCATGGACCTGTCCCGCATACCAATCGGCCGCCGTTATATCTTTGAAGGAGCTTGCTTGATCGTTGGCGGCCAGGCCCAGCGCCCGGGTGATCAACGCAACGAACTCGGCCCGCGTTACAAAAGCGTTTGGAACATACCTTTGTTCCGTGCGTCCTGTCACGATCATCTTGGCTGCAAGGGATTCGACGTCCGCTTTGGACCAGTGGGAAGCGATGTCTTCAAACGTCGTCGGATTCAGCAGGACCAGATATGTTCCGTTCGAGCGGCTATAGATCTCGATCCGGTCTCCGCTTGCCTTGAACGGCACAGGCGTATACCCGTTCTGTCCTTTTTCGTTAAGCCGCACAACCGCAATCTCGTTGGCGCGGTAAGCCTGGCCCACGTTCAAAGAACGTTTGACATACGATTTGAAATCCCCGAGCGGCATTTTATCTCCGCTGCCGGTTTGGACGGCAACGGCAAAGTTCACGGCTTTGAGCGCTTTGTATCCCTCGGAAGCCGCTTCTTTGACAGCCTCGCCGTTCATGGACAGCGTGAATACCAACCCCATTCCGCCGATCCCAGAGCGGGTCTTATCCGCTATGGCCTGAAGATGGATCTCGCGCTTCGGAAGCTCATAACTTCCGTATGGAGTAAGGATCGTGAGAACAGATGCGCCCGATTGGTTCAACCATGCTGTCAGTGCTTCATTCTCAATGGTCACGGATGAGGATTCAAACGGCTGCGTGCTTGTCACTTCAACGGTGATTTTCCCGCCTGCCGGCTGCTTTAAGGCTTCTTTCATTGCTTTCCCGGTGACGGTGCCTGCTGCCGCGCCATTCTCCGCTTTAACCTGAAGCTTGATTTTGCCCGGTTCAGCTGGAGCAGTCGTGCCAGGGTTCGTCGGGGTCACGGGAGGCGTTGTCGGTCCCGGAGAGCCTGACGTGCTTGACCCTCCCGAACCTCCAGGACTTCCAGGACCTCCGGGAACCTCAGGGTCCGGACGCCCGGGCAGCGGAGCCCCTTTCAGATCGGTGATGCGTCCTTCGACGGCGGACGTCCGAGCCGTGACGGTGCCTACTTTTTTCACGTAGTTGGAGAAGACCTCATAGTCAGGCAGGTACAGCAGGTTCACGCGGCCCTCACGATACGCCTTTTCAAGAGAAGCGTAGAAATCGCCGCCCTTTGCGGTAAAAGCATTCGTTGCGACCTCATACGACTTGTTCAGCTCAATAGGCTGGTATCCATTCTTGCCTTTTACCTCTATGCGCAGCACGCGCTGACCCGCCGGCTTCGTGGAATCATAGAAGAACTTCATCCCCGCGATATGCGGGAATCGTCCGTCCGCGGCCGGAGCCTTGGAAACCCCGTTTTCCATCGCTTCTTTAATTTCCTGGCCGGTCAAGGTAATCGTGACGAGATCATTGTTAAACGGAAGGACCGTCATCACGTCGCCCATGGTGATTTTTCCGGCTTCGATCGATTCGCGGATTCCGCCTCCGTTTTGCAGGGCAATCACCGCATTCGTTCCGGCGGCCTTGGCCGCATCCAGCATTCCGTCCGCAATCAGATTTCCGAGGTTGGTTTCCTTCGTGCGCACGTCGGAGCGAACGCCGTTCAGTTTCACTTCCGTCTTGCCGACTTCGGTCTGCTTCAACTGTTCCACACCCGGCTTATATTTCGCATTCAGAATATCCAAAGCTTCTTGATCCGGCGTGATGACATATTTGCCGCCGCTGTCTTTTGCATCGACGGATATTAAGGCACTATCCCACTCTTGCAGGGTACCCTCCTCGTCAAACTTCACCTCAAGCTTGCCTAAAAACTGGCCTTTTTCGCCGGTTTGCACAATCAGCTTCGGCGCGCTATCGGTTCGGTCCACGACCGCCTGATCCAGCTTGGTATGACTGTGTCCGCCCACGATGATGTCGATTCCTTCCACTTCTTTTGCAAGTTGGACGTCTACGTCATAGCCCAGGTGCGACAGCACGACGATTTTGTTAATCCTTTCATTCTGGAGCATTTTTACGGTATCTTTTGCCTTTTGAACCGCATTATCAAACGTAACGGCTCCCGGCGAGGATATATTCGACGTGTCTTCGGTAGTGAGGCCGATGAGTCCCACCTGTTCACCGTTTACATCCACAATCGCTGCTGGGTAAATAGCCGCATCCGCCGGGTTACTGGTGACGCCATTCCGAAATTTCTTGCTTAATAAAGGATCGGCCGAGAAATTCACGTTCGAAGAGATGAACGGAAATTCGGCATGTTCGATAAAATCATTCAAAACTTCGGACCCTTTATCGAATTCATGATTCCCGAAGGTCATCGCGTCGTATTGAACCAGATTCATAAATTCAAGATCAGCCTGCCCGAGGTATTGATTGAAATAAAGCGTGCCGGAGAACACGTCCCCCGCATCCACAAGCAAAGGATTAACCGCGCCAGCCCTCGCCTCTTTGATAGCCGCCACGCGGCGCGCGATGTTATCGGGCGAACTTACGGTGTCCAAGTTGGCATGCGTATCGTTCGTATGCAAAACCGTGAGCGGGAAACCGCCGGCTTTTCCCTTCAGGTCCAATTGCGCAATGACCGGGTCATGGTCGGATACGCGGCCTTTGGAGGCCGGGAAATCGGCATTGAGATGCACGACATCGACTTGGGCCGACCGGGTCAGGTTTTTGCTCACCAGAATATGGTCAAGCACCTGAGAGTTGCCGTCATACGTATATGTGTATTGTTCTTCCAGCGGCAATCTTTCGATCAGGTTATCCAGTTCGTTTCCTTTCAAAATCGTTGCGGTTTGCGTAAATTGGAAATCATTCATGTCACCCAAAACAATGACATTGGCATCCGGATTTCCGGTCTTAATGTCCTTGACGAACCCGTTTACTGCCGCAGCGATCCGATGACGCTGTCCTTCGCTTCCGAGAACTGGCGGCTGCGTGCTTCCGAAAGGTCCTTGGTCCCCGGATTTCGAGTTGAAATGATTGGCGATCACGATGACCTTCTCGCCCCTGAAGTCGAACTGCGCAGCCAAAGGCTTACGGGATGCTGCAAATGCGGCATTCGACGGGTCAATCCGGCCCGGGTTATAGGTCAGCCGATCCGAGGCTGCATCGTATGCAACGGATTCCGTGGAAGCGCCTTTTCTGTTATTTACGCTATCCGATAATTGAACGCGCTCGTCGTTATAGAGGAAGCCGACTCTGATATTGGCTCCCGGCGCTCCCCCGTCGCTGTTATTCACCGGATCAATATCGGTAAAACTGTAGGTTGGCCCGCCCGCCGCTTTGATGGCGTTAATCAAAGCTTGGTAGCTTTTGTCTGCAGAGGTGGTGCCGTCATTCTGTTCCCCGTTGTTATCCTGTACTTCCACCAGACCAATAATATCCGGGGATTTGATACGGTTTACGATCGATTCGGCCAGCTTCGTTATCTTGCCGGATGCCACACCGGGATGAAAGTTTTCGATATTGTAAGTCGCTACTCTCAACTGTTCGGCGTTCACTTCGATCGTCGATGCTTCTTGTTCGAATGGGCTGCTGTGGATAGGAGGCAAGCTGCCCATCGCCGGAATCACTTTGAAGTTGCCGCTGTTATAACCGATGACGCCGGTGACGTCGCCTGCAAAAGCATCGCCGGTGCTTACTTCCTGCCCCGGATTCCCGTACGCAATCAGAAGGCGCTGCGGATTGAAATTCCCTTGCTCTTTCAGGACCAAACCGCCGGCTGGAGTAACCGCATCGGCGATGTCATTTTCAACGCGGGTAGGAATGTTATAGGTTCCGCCGCTTGTCCAATACGGACTAATGATGGTCGGCTGCGGCAGCCTGACCCGCATCCCTTCCAGGGATTCGTAGAAATCAATGGCGTCTTCCTGCGGATCAAACGTTGCCATTCGGTCATTATCAATGATGGAGGCCGGAATCGGACGCCCGCCTTTACCGAGCGTGACGGGCTCCGGCAGCTTCTGGGCTTCCGCGGTTTTCGTGTAGGACTGAAGCTCGATTTGGGTGGAGGTCAGATTGCTGGAGCTTCCTTCGTTATATTCGGCGACTTTCCCCGTTACGGTTACCAGATCTCCGACTTTCGGCCGATCTGTGCCCGTAGAATACACGAAAATCGCATCCGAGGTATTCGGATTGGAATCCGGAGTCGGGTCCTGGATATAAAAACCCTTAATGCTTCCGTTGGAGAACGTATATCCGTATTGCGTCACGACGCCTTCAATATCTTTTACCGTCTGCCCCTTATAGGGTGAGGCGTGTGCTTCGCCTTGAATATCGGCAATCCGCGGGGCCTTGGCAACCGTATAAGCAAATTCATAGACTTTGCTCTGGTCGGTACCGGAAACGACAATGGCTTTGATGGTCGTATCGCGCTCGATTGGAATCGGGGCGGCGTAAAGGGTGCTTGCCGTGGTCGGAACGGTTCCATCGAGCGTGTAATAAATGCTTGCCCCCTCCGTTGGACTGGATAACGTGACCTTTCCGCCAAGAATGATCGGTCCTGATCCAGGACTGGCTGTCACGGAAAACATGTCTTCGACTAAGGCGTCCTCATTTATAGGAATTAATTCATAGATGTTTCCATACTGCTTGACCACGCCCGTAACGCGGCTGAAGGTTTTGCCCGCGGACAGCTTGGGCAATGCGGAATAAATGATGAATTCCCGTCCGCCCTGCACCGCCGTAAATTCACCGGATTTGTTCTCTGCCTTGATTGACACATCCTCTAAATAGACAAGCCTTGCTTCGTATGCCTCTCCTTGATCCGCGGAAAGATCCCCGCCGCTAATCCGGAGGGCTTGCGGTAACCCCGCATTTTTATCGGTTATGTTATGGGATAACAGTTCGTGGGGTTTGATCTCTTGAAGGTTGTTGTATATCTCCATGACTCCGGCTACGCTTACTCGGTCGCCAACCTCGGCAGCCAGCGGATAGTCATAGAGCACGATTCCGGCGGAATCGTCCTGAATATAGGTTTCTCTGCCTTCCATATGCGTAATAATGCCTTCTGTCCATACATTGTCGGCTTTTGCCTTGCCGCGGGCTTCAGCTACCGATGTCGGGGTAAGAATATCGTACTTGAAGGAAGTCACAGGTCCATCCGGAGAGCCGTCTTGGACTGCGTAAGCATGGATTTGCGTTGGCTCCTTAAGCGCAATAGGACCTTTCACGAGTTGGTAGCCGGAGCCTTCACCGCCCGACAAATATACATCTGCATAGACGGAAGCTCCTACAGTGGGAGGGTTCAGCGTGATCGGCGTTCCGGCTGGCCAGGCATTCGGTGCCGGACTGGCCGTTACGGGACCCAGGGTGTTGCCGGGATTTCCCGGAGAGGAGGTATACGTGCTGTTGCGGGGATCGGGAGAGTCGACCATGAAATCCGCGGCATTATTGTCCGTGTCCAGGCCGCGGTTCCCGGCAGGCCCGGCTGCCGACTCCTTGCGGATTGCAGCAGTGGTGCTAGATAATGCCGGCGTCGACTGTCCTTCCGCTTGCGACACTGTGCCGTACCCGATCAAATCGACGGATTCGCCATCGGCGTTCACCAAATCCACTTTCCCTTTGGTTCCGCTCAACGCCAAGTTTCCTTCAAGGTCAGACGCAGGCAAAGGCAACCCGCTGCCGACGGTACCCGCTTGTTGTATTAATACATAATGATGGGGTTGAATGATGCCATTTAAAGAGGTTTCGTTATTGAAATCACCTGTTGCACTGGCATAACGCACTTTCCAGTTCGTGAGGTCAACCGGATGATCCGTCGGATTGTACAGCTCAATGAAATCATGGCTGTACTTTGCTCCGCTGTTTCCTCCGCCCCCGTAGACCTGGCTGATTACAACTTGGTCATTTTGGGGCGAAGCATCCGCCATCCTCACGGGACCGAAAGGAACCATGATACTCGCGAGCATAACGATTGCCAGAAGTAAGCTTAGCTGCTTTCTGAACTTATGTACCCGGATGCGCATTCAGGCTTTCACTCCTCTATTCTATTAAATTGGCCCTTCTTACTATATATACCAGAAATGTTTTGAGAGTTCTAATATAAAGTGGATTTTATGTAAAAAATATAAACCCTCTCATCCAATTCCGATAACAAGATATATCCGTTCGTAGCGGGCTGCTTGTTCAACGAAAGAGGAACATCTGTATTGGGAGAATAGGGGCAGGGAATGGTTCGGACGCCCAGCGTCTGACACAACCAAAAGAGGCCGCCCAGGGTCAGCGACCTTAAGAGACAGCCTCGTTTCGCGTCCAGTATGTGTTAGCATGAACTAATGTTCCGTAACCCTGGACCGGTTGGCGACAAGTTTTAATCTAACGGACCCTATTTTATACAAACAACCCGGTGCGATGCGGATATCATTAGTTCGGTAGAAATACTAACCTTAAGCAAAAAATTAGTTATACTGCCTTTCGCTTCACAATTTCTGGCCGCAATTCGGGCAAAAATTGGCTCCTTCGTTCTTCGAACCGCAGTTGGGGCAGAAGTTCGGCTTTTTATGGCCTTCGGAAGAAGAGGCGGCAGGCGCGGACTCTGCCTCAGCCGATGTCTTCTGGCTCCCGCTCATATTTTTCATCATTTCGTTCGCCAGATTCATCCCCATCATCATGCCTGCCATATCCGAGGCTGTCCCGCCGCCCTGCACTTTGCCGGATGTTATGCCGTCCGTCATGGTCACCTGCTGGTATTTTTGCAGGTCGCCGATCATTTGATGAGAAGCCGTCTTCGTAATCATGTCCTGGATTTCCTGAGGATAGTTGAAGCTCATCACCTGGAAGCCCGTTATCGTCATCCCGCTGTCCATGACCTGCATATCCAGATCCTCGCGAATGCCTTGGGAAATATCCATCGCATTCGCCTGCAGATTAAACATGTCCTTCCCTTCCCTGCTGATCCATTTCATGAGCAGCTGGTCCAGTACCGAAGTAATCCGGATTTTCACATCCTCCACCAGGTAGCTGTCCTTCATCCCGGCCACCTTATCGATGAGCGTAACGTAATCGTTCACTTTGAAATTGAACGTGCCATTGGCGCGGATGGGCATGCCGCCCGGAAGCTGCGGCGTCGGGATCAGAACGGGATGCTGCGTCCCCCATCTGACCGTCAACTCTTTCGTGTTGACGAACAACACTTCCACCCGCATGCCGCTGTTAAAGCCGAACTTAAATCCTTTTAACGTCGATAAAAACGGGATGATGTCCGAATCGATGCTGTACTCCCCTTCATCCTGGAAAATCCCTTCGATTTTGCCGTTATTGACGAAAATCGCGTCCTGCCCGGCCCGGATCACCAGTTTGCTTCCTTTTTTAATCTCCCGGTTGTTCCACTTCCAAAAAATCATGTCGTCCCTGAATTCGTCCCATTCCACCACATTCGCAAACTGGTTTCTGAAAAATCCCATTCGTGAATCCATCCCTTCTCGTTAAAATGAGCCTCGGCTCCCGCTATGCGAATGACCGCCCGAGGTGGTTCCTCCTCCGCCGCCGGAACTGGAGCTGCTGCTCTCGATTTTCCGTCTCGATACGCTTGTATGAAGGTACCTGTCCTCATGGGCCAGAACGCCTGACGTACTCGCATTCTCGTAGGTCCGCGAATTGACCGTAATCCGGCCGCCGGAACGGCGAACCATCAAGGTAACGATCCCCCCTCCGATGACAACCGAAATGCCCAATTGAACCCAAAGATTATATAAAAGATTATCCGGGTTCACCCCCGGGCGAAATCCCATATAATAATCCACTTTTTCGATATACGTTTGGAAGGCCAACTTGTAGTTGCCGTCCGAGAGATCCGAAGAGATCTTGTCGCGGATCTTATCCAGCCTATCGTCATCCAGATACTCCTTCGCTTTATAAAAACCGGCGATATACAGATCCCGGTGCGTCATATCCAGCATCAAGATCGCCGTATTCCCATGTCGCTTGTCAAAACCAGGTCCGTAATCGTCGTAAAAATCCTGCGTCATTTCCTGGACGTCATAAGCATCCGGGCTGTCGATGGTCACAATCATGATGTCCGTTTCCCGGAGAGCCCCGTATTCATTCGCCAGCGCGTTCAACTCGTTTGCCTCTTCCTGGGTCAGCAGCCCGGCTCCGTCATAGACCAGCGGCTTTATTTCGGCTGCGGACACCGGCGCTGCCAGAGGAAGCGCCAGCAGCAGGACGACAAAAAACAGGACGACAGGGATCGCTCTCTTCCTTCTCACAATGACCCACCTCCCAAGATCCACGAGGTCAACAGCTGCGCGGCAAGAAAAAGAATGCCGGAAATGCCCGTAAACCATGCGGCTACCTTCACCTTGCTGATCGGAGGCTTGCCGACCACCTTGCCCGTCCGTCCGTTCATGGCAAAGGCATGCTCCGATTTATTGTAGTCGTAGAGCACCATCCATACCGGAAGGAGAACATACTCGGCACGCTCCACGCTTGTATCGACATCGACGTCGGAATAACTCACGCTGTGATATTCATTGGTCGTCGAATCGATATAAGATTCTATGTAATCATAGATTTTGTCTTCGGCCCGCGGCAAAAGTTCCTCATGGTCATAGCTGTATTTCTCCGCGACGTAACCGGCAAGATACGGCGTTTTAAAGCTTTCCAGACGATCGTACGGAAAAGGCTCCAATTTATCCATCAGTTCATCGTTCATTTTCTCCGCCGCATCGATCGGTACTTTAACGTAATCCAAGCAAATTTTGCGGTAAAATTCATAATGATCGGTTTCGGTAACCTCGTAGTCGCCGCTTCGGTAGGAGCGCACTTTTGTTCCCCGGCCATGGACCTCCACGTCGTTGTGCAGGTCGTATAGCCAGAACGGGACGTACAGCCCGGTAATGCTCTTGAT
This sequence comes from Paenibacillus sp. DMB20, assembly GCF_000987955.1. GTDB lineage: Bacteria > Bacillota > Bacilli > Paenibacillales > Paenibacillaceae > Paenibacillus_AQ. Next base: position 53,185 of record NZ_LAZU01000056.1, on the reverse strand, counting down.
CCGGTCCGCGGACATAAAACCTCTCGGGGTTAAGATACCTCTCCGGCACCATTTTCGAAAAGCTTTCATCGCTTCTTCCTTGCCGATGGAAAAAGGAATGACTTTGGCCGGAGCCAGCTTTCCGGTCAACCGATCGCCAAGCACCACGGCTGCGCCGCAAAAGCTGCAGTTCGTAGCGCTCGTCTCCGCATCGGTCATGATCACGGCTCCGCAGCTGTTGCAGTGATACTCCCTGGCCCTGTCGTCATCGGAAAACACATGTTTTGTCAGAGGATCGGGAAATTGCCCGACATTGTCTTTTCTTCCGCAGCCGTCACAGGACAGCATCTGGGTCTCAGCATCGAAAACCATACCGCTTCCGCAGTTTGGGCATTTATACTCGATAACCGGCATTATGCTCACCTCTACAACCAAGAAGCTGTTATAACTTCTTGTTCATTTTTTCTTTGTCGTATTGGTTCCCGGGTTTTTCTCCAATTGGGCGATCAGGTCATCCAGGTCGTCTTCCTTCGCGCCTGCCCGCAGCTCGGCCAAGGCCATCGCTTCATCCAAGGCACGATTCGCCTTCTCTTCCATGGCATCGAACGCGGAATGAACTCCTAAAGAAGACCCGCCGTTGTTCAAACCCTGCTGTACTTTGGCAGCCGCGAGTTTCCCCTTCAGCTCAACGCGCCGCGCTTCCAGCCGGCCCAGATCCGACACGAGCTTATCCTGCATTTGTTTCATGCTTGCGGCGTTAGAAGAAGCCGACTCATAAGCGTTTTGCAGTTCGTTTAGCTTCTCTGCCAGCGCGGCCTTCCTCTCCAGAAACTTCAGCGCGTTCCCGTCATCGCCGGCTTCGGCTGCCTTCTCGGCGTACTTTTGCAGCTTATTGGCCTCGGCCTTGCATTCATCCAGAGCGCTTTTCGCCCTTCTCTCGTCCGCCAGCACCGAGGCCGTTTCCGCTTTCACCTTCCCCAGATCGCTGTTCAAGCTTCGCATATAATCATCGATCGTCTTCTCCGGATCTTCTGCCCTATCCAATAAGGCATGTACATTGCTCGCCATAATATCCCTGAACCTCGACAAAATTCCCATGATGAGCGCCTCCTCGAAAATTTTGCATACTATCAACATAATACATGAAATCTGGTAAAAAGGTTTCATTTTCCGAGATTATCGGGTATGGAGTCCTATGCTTCTTTATGTAGAAGTTTGGGAGATCTTTGCCCGTTCCCAACATGTATCATAGAATGAAAAAAAGTACCGTCAAACGCATCACAAAGACGCGCCTGACGATACTATACTTTCACACTCACAGAAAACAAAGTTGACGCCCACGTGAAGGGCATACTAGTTGCGGTTTAACCCAGCTTCTTAACAGGCCGCAAAACTGCGTAGCCATACCCCTCCGGGAAATGCCGCTGATAATCCTGCTTATTTTCTTCATCCCAATCGTATCCCATGCCCCTGGGATCAAAATTCCACGCCGCTTGTTCAACCGTGTTCATGACTGTGCCATTGTCCTTTAAATAGTCAAATGGCGGATGATAAAACACCAGGTATTCAGATTCCGGAATCTCCTTACATTCCATTCCTGGCGGGATCTGTCCATTGTAGTCCAATGAAACCGGAATTCCATAGAAATACCCTTTCTCCCCGCTCCGATAAAACCACCCTGCCGTTTGTCCCAATTGCCCGGGAAGCACCAGGTTGGACATGCTTTCGAGCGTCCCGCAAACTTCGTCACAATCATGGTCATTATTCCAAAATTCCCCGTAATTTTTCGAGGCAGGATCCCAGATTCCGATGAACTTATGCGCCGGAATGATTTCAAGCTTGATTTCAGCCTGCTGTAAATGCATTTTATCCATACCCATACGATTTTGCTCCTTCATCAAATAGTGGTAAGGCGAGAACACCTCCATCCGAATGGCTAACGGTATAGGCCGCGGCGCCTTACGGTAAGCTTGGGGAGTAACTTGAAAAGCCTTAACGAAGGCTCGCGTAAAAGCTTCCTGCGAAGAAAACCCATATTTCACGGCAATATCCAGAACGCGTTCATCCGTATCACGGAGCTCCAACGCGGCACGGCTAATTCTTCGCATCCAGATATAGTCCCTTAAAGTCGTTCCCGTTATAGAGTTGAATTGCCTGGAACAGTAATAAGGCGAATAACCAAGCTGCTCGGACATCTTTATAAGGGAGGGAGTTGATGATAAATTGCTCTCCACCCAGTTCACCATAAGCTGGACCATCTCATTCCATTCGTACATGAAAGTCCTCCTCCTTTCTATTTGATCTTAGCAAAGCAACTGTACTGTATATTTGATTTGAGTTGCAACACGATAAGTCCGTATATAATCCAAAATAGTGCCTGTTGTAGCTGCCGCTGAGGACTTAAATCCCGATACAAAATTCGGTAACCGGTTAACCCTTGACGAATGCCTTGAAACCCATTGGGTTGGATCGGAATGCAGGCAAACGGTAAAAAGACGCCCTTCATCAGGCGTCCAGGCGTCTCTTTACGTTTTTCGCATTACACTTGTTTAAACTCGATCCAATCGATCTGCAAACCTGGTTTGACGAAATCCAGCTTCATCTCGTAAAGGCCTGCTTCCAGTTCGATTTTCGCAAGCTTTTGTCTGATCCATCTGCCGTCCGTACCATTCGTTTGAATGGTCGTCATCGGCTCGCCGTTCAGCGTCACGTTGCAAGCGCTTTGGGCCAGTTCCGATTCCGGCGACATGATGCGCACAATGATCCGGTACTTGCCGGATTGATCCGCTTTTATAAAAGTCGATCCGGTTGCGGCAGGTTTGACCTGTGTGTTTTCGGATAAGACTAACGCCTGTTTCGGCGAGAGGGACGGATCGGCTTTGAAAGCAATGACCGCTTCTTCGATGACCTGTTTTCTGGAGAACACCGGCGCTTGCATCAGGAACTCGCAAATATTCATGGCGCTGCGCTGAAGTTCTCCGCGGGTGAGGGTACCATTTTCCAGGGATTCCAAGGTATTGTCGTCCCACGCATTGATTTCCGCGCCGTAGTTCATGACCACCATATAAAGATCGTTTTGCGCACGGACCATCCAGTTCGTATATTTCCGGTCCGCAGGGCCTCCATGAACCACGTCGTTCATAATGGCCCACCAGTCCGTCATCACGATGCCTCGAAAGCCCCACTCCCCGCGAAGAATGGTGGTGTTCAAATCATAATTGGAAGCCGCCCAGTGTCCGTTGATCGGATTGTAGGAGGTCATAATCGAATTCGCTCCGCCCTGCTTCACCGCGATTTCAAAGCCTTTCAGATAAATTTCCCGAAGCGCGCGCTCGGACACGACGGCGTCGACTTTGCTGCGATGCTTTTCCTGGTTGTTGCAGGCGAAATGCTTCAGCGTGGCATTGGAACCGCCTTTCATAATCCCGCGGGTGCATGCGGCGGCAAACATCCCCGAGATTAGCGGATCCTCCGAGAAATACTCGAAATTGCGCCCATTCAGCGGGCTGCGCCGAATATTCAAGCCAGGGCCGAGCAAAGCATCAATGTTGTAGCTTAATAATTCCCGGCCTTCCATGACGTAAAGTTCTTCGACCAGTTCCGTGTTCCAGGTAGCCGCAAGCAAGGTTCCGATGGCAACCTGCGTTGCTTTTTGCCCGCTGTCCATCCGAATCCCGGACGGTCCGTCCGCCGTGCAAGCAATCGGAATTCCGTAGTCAAGCAAGCCGTCGCTTACCCCGCCGAAAGCCGAAGCCGTGCCCGGCGTGACGAGCGGACTGCTCATGCCTTCTCCCCTAACGATCACCGCCAGATCCTGATCGCTGAGCTGGGCAATAAAGGCTTCCATGCTGACTTTTCCGTCATGCACGTCCCTTAGTTTATAGCCCTGATTTCCGGTTTGCTCCAAGGTTCGCGGCAAATTGTTTTCAATCCGTTCCGCCATGGAAATCTTGCGTTTCGGCACCTCTTCGAAGGTTAGTTCGTACGAACCGTCTTCTTTGCGGGCGCCGGCTTCATTCTCGTAAAGTTTTCCGTCGGGGCCATGGCTTCTTGCAGCTGCTCCACGATTTGAAGGGTTTCCACAACATAGCCGTTTTGGCCTTCGATGCCGATTTCCTCCACGTTTTTGACGCTGGTTCCCACATACAAGCGGTACATTCCGGCTTCTAAGACATAAGCGGAAGGGTGTCCTGTCACGCCGGCGTCGTCATAGGAGGCCATGGCATGAACCGGGAAGCCCACGATGAGATGCTGCGATTCGCCCGCTTGGAGTTCCTTGGTCTTCGCGAATGCCGCCAAAGCTTTAGCAGGCTGGCCCAGCTTTCCTTGCGGCGCTTCGTAATAGACCTGCACGACTTCCTTGCCCGCATAGACAGTTCCGATATTTTTTACGGTTACGCCGATCTCAATGTATTGTGCTCCTTCTTTGACGGATAATTTGGCTTCTTCGGGCTTGATTTCGAACTGCGTATAAGACAATCCGTATCCGAATTCAAACTGGACCCGATCCGGTCGAAACGTTTCGAAAAAACGGTATCCGACATAGATATCTTCCTGATAAAGGTTTTTATGTTCATTGCCGTAATTGCGGGTTGATGGATAATCGTCAATCGAAAAGGCAATGGTATCGGTTAATTTACCGCTGGGCGTGACCTCTCCGACCAAGACGTCGGCAATCGCATTGCCCCCTTCCATGCCGCCCTGCCAAGCGTAAACGACGCATGGAATCGGGTATGTATAGCCTTCGTCATGCATCCAGCTCATATCGATAATATTCGATACATTCAGGACAACGATGGTTTGTTCGAAATAGGCGGTCACCTGCTTCAACATCGCTTTTTCTTCTGTCGTCAATTGATAGCTGCCCGGCTCATTGGCATTATCTTGGTCTTCCCCCGCTGTACGTCCGATCACGATGATCGCCTTGTCGGATTTACTCCTTGCCGATGACACCAGCTCATCGGATAAAGGCATTTCCTTTTGATGCCACGGCTCAGCCGCCCAACCGCCTCCGCCGTTATCAAACGGATTTTGCTCAATCCATTTTTCATAAACTGCCGCTAATTCTTCGTTAATGGCGATGTCCTTTTTATCCCGGAGGCCGCCAAGCAGATTGGTCGTATGGGAAACATGGACGCTGCCGCCCGAACCTGTGCCGCTGCGATAATAATTTACCTGGGTTCTGCCAAAAATCGAAACCCGTTCGTTCTTCTGAATGGGAAGGGCATGTCCGTCATTTTTCAACAGTACGGCGCCTTCTGCGGCTACTCTTCTGCTGAATTCCGCAAAACCTTCTAATGGAGTACCCAGTTTCTCTCCGCTCAATTTATTCCCTCCTGTTTGTCATCTCCATACCTATTGATAGTATGAAGAACGGTAGTAACGTTTGATTCCAACAAGTAATCTCTTACGAAGAGACTCTCGCTTAGTATCATAGTAACAAATTCCATAGAAAAATATAGAAATACGTTTATGGGTTATCTCCTAAGTACGTTAGCTTTACGATTTGAGCCAGCCCCTGAAAAACTGGTAACTGTAGAAGTTGTGATCCGTGCAAACATAACTTAATAACCCAATTGTATTCATGCACAATCCACCGATGAAGTTGCAGAATATTATACCCTGACAACACTAAAGGGAGTGGTGCAGAGTAATGGGAACGTTCAGAGCAATTCTATCAGGGCGTAATGAAGTGCCTCCTGTTCGGACAAACGCAAGCGGCAATACAGTTTTTAATCTGAGCTCCAGTGGTAATCAGCTACGTTTTTCTCTTGTTGTTCGTAATATTACCCGCATGACGCAAGGTCATATTCATCTTGGCCGTCCAGGTGAAAACGGTCCAATCGTCGCTTTTTTATTCGGTCCTTCCAGCTTCGGCTTATCCACTAGAAGAGGGATTGTTCGGGGTACTTTATCTAGGGAAAATCTTATTGGTCCATTGAGCGGAAAAACAATCCGGGATCTTATCCGCGAGTTTCAAAGAGGAAACGCCTATGTAAATGTTCACACCATTCAAAATCCGAATGGGGAAATTCGCGGACAAGTCCGTAAAGTTAGATAATTTTTCCCCTGCGTTCAATTCAGTTAACAGCAAGCCAGCCCGGAGAAGTCTGTGCTTCCGGGCTGGCTTGTTTTGTTCCGAAGAGTGACTCCTCAATACGGGGAGTAATCACCCACCTATTATTTATTTATGGTGAATTTCTTAATATTGTCCTCCAGATCCTTGGAAAGTCCCTCAAGCTGAGACAGATAACCTGCAAAGTCATCGATTGTAGCCAGCTGCTCCTCGGCTGCCGCGGACACGTCTTGGGTAATAGCAGCATTTTCTTCAGTAATCGCTGAGATATTGGTGAAAACGTCCGTGAGTTCATGGCGTTTTTCGACCATCGTCTGGATATGGCCGTCAACCTCGTTCGTCTTGTCCATTTGGCTGTCTACGGAATCCATGATGTCGTTAAAGATCGATTCGGTTTCCCGAACCGCCGTTTCTTGGTCCATAAACAGCCCGCGGGATGTGCCGATGGCTTGAACAGCTGCTCCCACCTGGCTGTTCACATTCGAAATAATTTCGCTGATATTATTTGCGGCGGAAGCCGATTGCTCCGCGAGCTTCCTGATTTCGGCAGCTACGACGGCGAATCCGCGTCCATGTTCGCCTGCTCTTGAAGCTTCAATGGACGCATTCAGGGCCAATAGATTCGTCTGCCTGGAAATTTCGAGAATCGTGGACAGTATGCTGCTGATTTCACCAGCGCTTTCACTTACATGATTAACGGCTTGTGCCGTTTCCTCCGAAGATTGCAGGGTACTGTTAAATCTTCCGACCAACTCCTGCACAATAATGATGCCGCGTTGATTCAGTTCGCCTGTACGACGGGCAAGATCCAGTATTTCCTGCGTGGATGCCGTGACCTGATCGATCGCTCCGCCGAGTTCCTCGACTTTTTCAGAGCCCCCCATAACGGTATTCGCTTCATCGCTTGAAGCGTTGGACAGCTGAATGATGGACTCGGTAATTTGCGAGGAAGCCTTTTGAGTCTGATCCATGCTTTCTTTAAGGTTGGCCGCCGATTGAGAGACAACATGCGCCGAACCGGAAATCCCGCCGATCATCTCCTGGATATCCTGTTTCATGCTGTTAATGGCCCGAACCATGGTGCCTACTTCACTTCGTTTGTTCAACATGGACTGCGGAATATCGGTGGCCAGATTGCCGCTGCCGATTTGCTGCAAATACTGTACAGCCGCATTGAGCGGCTTCGTAATGGCGCCGGATATAAACAAGGAAAACCCGATGGCGATCACAACGATAATAGCCATAACGAGAAGGATAATGTTCTGGATGGCATCGACGGATTCCGCTATTTCGCTATTGTCCATGATTGCGATGTATTTCCACTGGGTTTCCGGAGAAACGAAGACGCTGGCGGTATAGCTCTTCTTATTCATGGTGATCTCGAAATTTTTATTCGCCATTTTGTCGATGTCGGCAAATTCCTTCACGCCCAGGTCCTTCAGCGTTTTAAAGTTCGTTTTTGGGTTCTTGGGATTGGCGAGGATCGTACCGTTTTGGTCTGCCAGGATGACATAGCCGGTTTTACCGATTTTGATGTCATTGATGGTCTTGGTCAGCGACTCCAAGCTTACGTCCACACCCTGAACGCCAACGATATTACCGGCTTTATCCTTAATGGTGATGGAAGAGCTGACGATCGGAACATTTCCGGTAAAGGAAGCGTAGGCACCCGTGCGCATGACTTTGTCGGGATTCTCAACGGCCTGGGTGTACCACGCTCTGGGTCTCGGGTCAAATCTATCGTTGGAAGTGCCTTGGGGCCACTGTATGTATCCGCCATCCTTTGTTCCCAGATAAAGATAGGCCACATTGGGATGCGTGTTGGCGTAATTCAAATAGAAGTTATAAATTTCCGACTCCATGCCTTTTTTTTCCGACGGAGTCATCTGAATGGTCCCGTCCTCCCCTACTGCATTCACATAGGAGGTAATGGATTTGTCGATCCGTTTGATGAGAGGCTGATTGGCAAAATATTCAACCGATTCATTCACGGTGCTAAAGTATAGGTTCATAGCCCCGCTGACTTGCTTGATTTCCTTCCGGGTGGCTTCATAGAAGTCCTTCTCCATGTCGCTCTTAACTCTCTCATTGATCGCGAAGCCCAGAGAAAGTGTCGATAACAATACAAGGATAACCATCGTAACGAGTAGCTGAATCTTCAGATTCCACTGCAGTTTCTTTCTCAAGTTGTTTCTCCTCCATTTTATCTATAGTCTTTACATACTATCGGCAAAAGATCTAATATTGTTAAATATTGTCGAATTGATTACGGAAAAAGTAGGCCTTTTGTCTTAATCTATTCATTTTTTCGGGAGGAATTACGATACTACTAAGGGGGAGAGAAACAAAATGCGAAATATGAACTATAACGACATCAGGAGGTAAGGCACGTGAGCAAAACATTTTTGAATTTCAAAGCTTTGCTAGCTATTTTGCTAGTTGCCGCGGTATTCCCGTGGAATCAAACAAATGCCGAAGCAGCAAAAAATACGTTTGATCCGTTTGAAAAAAGCATCGATGAAATCGCAAATGCTTTGAACGCCAAACAAATTACATCGGAAGAACTGGTGGAATACTATCTGAAACGCATAGAGGCCTTTGATAAACAAGGCCCTGCTATCAATTCCATTATTACGGTAAACGACAAAGCCCTCGAATCAGCCCAGGCACTCGATGCCGAGCGTAAATCCAAAGGACCAAGAAGCAAGCTTCATGGTATTCCTTTTGTCGTAAAAGATAATTTTGACGTCGTTGGCATGCCGACGACAGCCGGATCTGCAGCGCTGAAGAATGCCTATCCTACCAAGAATTCGTTCACCGTACAGAAACTTGTGGATGCCGGCGCCATTGTCATCGCCAAAACAAACATGTCCGAGCTTGCCGCTTCCTACGGCAGATTGGGCTACAGCTCCATGGGCGGTTTGACGCTCAACCCCTACAACCTGAACCGCGATGCTTCCGGTTCCAGCAGCGGCAGCGCTGCAGCCGTAGCGGCCAACTTTGCCGTATTCGGTCTTGGAACGGATACCTCCGGTTCCGTTAGAGGTCCAGCCAATGTTACCGGCCTGGTAGGTATCAGACCGACGCTGGGATTGACCAGCCGCAGCGGCGTTGTCCCTTCCGCCCTTTCCTTGGACGTAACAGGTCCTTTGGCACGCAGTGTCAAGGACGCAAGCTTAGTCCTCTCCGCGATGGCTGGAACAGACAAAGAAGATAAAGCGACGAACGCCGCGAAGCAGCATGTTCAAGACTACGGCAAAAAGCTGAACGCTTCTTCGCTGAAGCATGCTCGTATCGGCGTTGCGACTGATTTCTTCGGTGATAATGCCGAAGTAGATGCCATAACGAAGAAAGCTATTTCCAAAATGAAAAGCATGGGAACGGTTGTGGTTCCTGTCACATTCTCCAAGCAATCCAAATACCTGTGGACTCCGGTTCTTGGGCCGGTCGGCGATGCGGAATTCAAAAGCCAGTTTGAAAAATATTTGAGCTTTCTTCCTTCCGACGCACCCAAAACGCTGCAGGAAGTGATCGACATCAGTGAATCTCCTGAAGTAATGAACTCGGCGACGCCAATGAACCCTGCACGTCTGGAAGGCCTGAAGACCGCTTTGGCAAAAGCCGATGACCTGAATTCCAAGGAATACAAAAACATCATTAACCAGGAAATGCCGAAGACCCGCAAGGAAATTACGAAAATCATGAAGGACAATAAGCTGGACGCCATCGTTTTCCCTACGATGTCCTGCCCTGCTTCGAATCGTTTTGATAAAGAGGATCCTACCTATGTCTGCAAGGCATATGATACCTATGCGGCAAGTTACGTGGCATCAGCTACAGGTTTCCCTGAAGTTACCGTGCCCGCAGGAACCGTGAAAGCGGGAGTACCCGTGGGCATCTCGTTCTTGGGAACAGCATACACCGAGCAAAAACTGCTGGACCTTGCTTATTCCTTTGAGCAAGCCGCCAAAGCAAGAACTGTTCCTGTAAACACGCCGAAACTGACGAAATAACAGCATTACAGCCTCTGAAAAACGGTCCTTCTCTCCCATTCATTATGTAAGCTTCAATAGGTTGCAGGTCAGTTATAAAAACGCTCCTCCATGCGGGGCGTTTTTATTTATAGATATAGAATTTATAAGTTATCAGCGGAGCTGATGGAATTCTATATCGCAAGAAAAACTTCAGCTAAATGCGGTCTGTCTTCTGGGAAAACACGTCGATAGAGTTTTTCTTATAGGAAATGCCAGCATGTTAATAAGTAAAAGCGCAGAGACAATCAACGAGATTGCGGCTACGCAGGACCGGCGCGAACGTATCCCGGAGGTATTATCCAAACGATCAATTAAAGCAAGAATCGTATATCCGTCGAGGAAAATGAACGAACAAGACGCTCATCAAGATATCATCTCGTTAAAGTAAAAGAGCACAGCGTTTACTTTAACGGGATTTTTTATCGTTTCCACGATTGCTGCGCAGCCTAGTGTCATGAAAAGATTTCCATTAACCTCCCTATTTTTGAGGCGGATCGGTTAGAATATACAATTATAGGATTACACCCTCATATAAGGAGAGAGATGAATGACAGCCCAACAACATGCGGCCATGGAATCCATGATCGACTGGCTGGCGGATGAGCGCGAACTCGGCCGTAAGCCCAGCAAAATCGAAATTGCAGGAGAATTCGATTTACACGAAATGCATTACTACATATTCAAGTACAAAAAAACCATGCTCGGAAAATGGCTTCTTGGCGTCTGCGGCGGCTATGAAAGCCCATCTGACACCGAGCATTGCGGCCATATCTTCAGTGAGATGCAGCTTTATGACCCTGCTACTGCGGAGCAGGAAGCGATAGCCATGGTAGAAATGATCCGCGAATACTGGATGAAGCAAGCGGCAGCCATTGAAGCCGAACAAGCGCCAAATGACGACACGAAGCCTGAGGGCGATTCATCCGGCATTTTCAACGGGTTCGTTCTGCTGAACTCGCCCGAATGCGATCTGGATCAAGTGAAGAAGAACTTGCTGCAAGACTGGAACATCTCCTGCTCAACGGAAGATGGAGAAGATCAGAACGCCGGCGAGGAAAAGGAAGGAATCCTTGTCTTCGAGGTGGACGGTTTTACGTTAGCCGTTAGCTTTGTCGATGCTCCCATACCTGACGGTGAGGCCGAACATAACGCGCAGGCAAATTATCTCTGGCCGGAAGCGGCGGAAGTCGTCAAAACGCATGTTGCCCAGATCATACTGGCTGTATTCACCCGCTCAGGCTCCCCGCTGGATAGCGGCAGGCTGTATACGAAGCTGGCGGCAAGCTGTTTGAAACTTCCCAATGCCATAGGGATCTATATGTCCGGCACCGTATTTCAGCCCCAACTTTTTCTGGAATTGGCTGAAATCATGAAGCCCGATGACAGCTTTCCACTGCTGAATCTGGTTCATTTTGGCCTCGTCAGAAGCGAAAACGGGATCAGCGGGTATACTTACGGACTTAAATCATTCGGCAAAGATGAAATCGAAGTCCTGGACAGCCAGGCCGCCCCTGCCGAGCTGCGCGACTTTCTGATCGATATCGCCGGTTACGTCGTAGAACAGAACGTTACTTTGCGGGATGGAGAAACGATCGGCTTTTCGGCAGAGCAAAAGCTGCCCATCACCCGGTCGGAAGGCGTTTATGTCGAGGGAGAGAGCTTGAAAATCGGATTCTAGACAAAGAAATCAAAGAAATCATTGCATATAGCAATTGCGCATATTCTTTTACAAGAAAGCAGTAGTCTGTTCTCATGTTAAAAATGATTGATTTCAGAGCCTGTCCATGACAGGCTCTGCTTGAATCGCCAACATGGAATACATGCCGGAATCATTGATCGCTTCTCTTCAGCCGCGGAGTCTTCTATGCCAACGCAAGCTCCGGGAGAGATGTTGGGCATTTGGGCTGCCGTCAGAAATATCTTCGGATCCGACTTCCCGTTTTGGATTTTTTCCGGATCTACAATGACATCAAAAAAACTTCTCGCGGCTGGCTTTTATGATTCACACGATCTTTATCCATGCTCTTCTAGCCATGTAAACCTCCTGCTAAACGGGGGCTGTGACGATAGGATCCTACCGGGATTTGGATTAGGCTGGTTATTCCTTGCGAAGTCATCTTATAGATCTCATCACATAGTCTGGCATCGAATCCAAGGAGCGGATGTCCCCCTAGCCCGACAGCCGATGCTGCTAACAGCAAACGCTGAACGAGCATCCCCGCTTCCATCTGTTGGATTCGGTATCCCCTATACCCCATTGCTGCTGTGAGATGATCCTTATCCCCTGCTATATGGAAACATATCGGTACTTGGATCAGGTTCACATTATCGGAAGACATCCCATGCTGCAGCTGAAGCCGAAAATCCCCATAACGTACCGGTCGTAACGCATGAGCAGCGCTGTCATAATAGTAAGCTCCTGCCGGAATACCATCAATATTATACAAACAGACGTATAATGAGATGCGAGAAACGAGGTTCTCATGTTCTTCATCCAAATCATTCCAATAGGTGAAGGAAGCCATTGCCTCCTGCAACAGTAAGGCCAGTTGTTCTTGGCTTACCTTGCTCATCATAAAATCACTGTCCGGAGAATACCGCTTTCGGCTTACTGACGCCAGATCATACAATAACCGTTTCGCGCGGGGGAGTGGTACCGTTTGATCACCGAAAGGAACGATCTTCTCTTCCCCGATTCGCGGTATCGACCGAAGTGTTTCCAATAGAGATGCTTCGTTCATTTTGATTAACATCGGAAATTCCTTGACCCTCCGGGACCGGACGTAATGATCATGCTGAAGCGTCGGCAGCTCCGAGCATAATTCAGTGGCGGAGACATTCCCCTCTTCCTCATTCCTATTGGCAAACCAAGATTTCGCAGGCTCCACCGACAAAGGAATAACCGCATACACGCTCTCCTCTTGTTCGGATACCCCGAGAAGATCATTCACGGCCCGATCAAGAAACCGAAAATACACCCCCGACGAAAAGCCAAACCGTTTCGCTACTTCCAAGAGCTGCCCGATCAGCGCACCCGCATCAAGTCCTTGCAGACGGTAAGAAAAGTTATTGTATTTAAAGAAGTTTTTCCAAAACATGGTCGAAACAAAAACAGCGCCAAAGCAAGCCGACACGTCACAGCGATTACCAAGAGCCCTGGCTAAATAAGAATCGAAATCACCTTCTCGCAGCAGCACCAAACGGTGGTGCGCCACATCATAATGATATATCCCTGCAGGCAAATCCTCCATCTTCAAATATACGTATAACTCATTCGGATATAACGCTCCCCCGGAAGGAACAAACCTCCTGTACAGCTGCAGCAGCCCCATTGTTTGTACCATGGAATTCGAGGCAAGGACTGACTGGGACAATTGAGTCAGCCCGAATACGTACCAGAGAAAATGACCCATTCGACGAAGATCGGGCTTCACCGGCGCTTCAACGTCTTCGAGCGTCAGCGGTATTTCCGGAGATAACGGAACCACAGGCAGACCGCGATAAAGCTTGTATGCGAGCGGTCCGTCTTCCCAATCCACCACCAAATCCGGCGGTTTGGTCTTGTCAATGTCATAATGCAGATTATGCAGAAACGACTTCAGACTCATCCTTGTCTCTCCTTATATGAACGAAGGCGGTCAACCACGCCACGTTTCAATTTTTGATGCTATGGAAATGGATGTGGGTATGGATTAAGATGCTCTAGCGTCAGCGGCTTCTTCGCGTACCCGAGTTCCACAGGTACCCGGAGCACACGCTCCAACCCTGCCAGGCGGGTAAATTGATGTCCGAACGTCATCGGCAGCATGCCCGGGATCAGCACTTTCACGCAATGCAGTCCATTTCTTTTGATTTCCGGCGCTGTAACATCCACCACGATCACATCAAGATTCAGTCGGCGGAATGCCTTAAGAATGTCCTTCAGATCATCGGTTAAATCGGCATGCCTTGCCTTCCGCTTGAATTCCTCTTCAAACGTTCGCAACGGACGGTTTTCATCCAGCAGAAATTGCAAGCGTTCCTGCGCTTGCGGCAATCCGTAAAGCAGTGAATGATCCTCCATCTCTTGCACCAGGGATGAATCATGGAACATTCGAACATACGTCTCCCGGTTCGCATCAAATTTCTCGTCAAGCGCCTGCACCATGGCGGCCAACTCATGAACCGCACTTTTCACGGCCCGTACCGGGTCCGGATGGGCTCCGGCCGCACAGATGAGATTCAATCCCGTTTGCTTCCTGTTTTTTGCCACTCCCCAAACGCTTGGAATCCCATTCTCCATCGTCGAATTAAAGAAAAACACATCAAACCCCGCCACTGCCTTCAAACGATCGATCATCAACCGCAATTCTTGGTCGTTAGCGGAGTCAAGGTCAAGGCGTGGGAGAGGCAGCTGCGCATACCAAGTCATCAGAAACGAATCCCGCTCCACCACTTCCAATATGCCGTAAAAAATAGCCTCCTCCAAACTTCCGCCTAACGCGCATCCGTTGGAAGTTTCAGACACAAAGCTGTGCCTGCAACCCATGCTGTAATAGGCCAGCTGCTCCGGAACCAGAATCGGACGCTCTTCCAAAAACGAATAGCCCCATACCCAATCGATGGCTTGGTCAGGATTAAACGGTGTGAACGGAACCCCCGGTTTAGCATACTGTTCCTCCGTGTGCACCCCTACTTTTACGGGATCGAGCGCTTGATCTTTCAGATCGTGGAAGCTGCCATGGACTACCGTCCGTTTGCTTCGCGGTGCCAGACCGCAATACCGTTCCAACCCCTCCAATATGGCGGTCAACTCGCTCGCCGCATAGGAATGAGTCCGACCTGCCGTTCCCACGTCCTCTGTGAACAACGGCAGGTTTACGCTCACATCGGCAAATGGCGACTTAAAGTCAACCATTTTCCCATTCAAAAAACCGGTCCGGTAATCCAGATAGTCTTTGGTCAGAACTTTGCTCAGCTCATCCATCGGACGGCAGCGGTAACTGTCTATGCTCGTCTTCGGACTTGGTTGGAGCGAAATATGGGCTGCCGTCAATGAATCGTCAGGCAATTGACTACAAACCGGACACAGCGGGTCAGGGAGAATAAGGTGAAGTGTGCTCTCCAGCGTCTTCAGGTTGATTAAAAACACCCTCCCTTCCGTTTGAACCGGTTTGCCTTGTAACACCCTCCGCGCCTCTACTGCCAGCAAATAAGCTGCTTGCAAAAGTCCTGTGCGCGACGCCCATGCATCACGCGGCATTCCCCCATGCGTCACCAGCCTCTGCTGCAGCTCCCGCATCTCCCTGCGTTCGCGTCCTGCCATGAGGCGCCGCGCGTCCGCACACTGGGAGCACCCTTGCGTACCCGGTCGAACCAGCGGTCCGATCATGCCCTCACCAAATGAAACGAAACCGCGAAGCCAAGGGATGCCGGCCGGCTGCAAAACCTCTTCCGCCTTTTGATGAACGTAAGGATGCCAAGCATCGTGCAGTACCAGAACCAAATCCGCCGCTTCCGGCACCCCTGTCTCGAAATCGATCTGACGAACGACCTCAAATTGGGTTGACAGTTCTCCGCTCACACAATCCGCCAATACCCCTTCTCCAACAATCGCAATGATCGTGCTCATCGAGATCCCTCCTCTCGCAGCACCACGCCAAAAACCCCTACCGCTTCCTCCTTCAAAAACGGTTCTAATGCCAGATCAAAGACCAAGATCCTCTTCTTGTTCTGCTTCAAAACCTGCAAGGCCGACTGCAAAACCTCAGGTTGTGAGGTTACTTCATAGGCGGGGATATCAAGGCTTAGCGGCACCTGTTCTTCCAGATGAACGGACGAAAACTCCAAAACTTGCGATTTGAGGAAATCCGGTTGGTTTTGTACTGCCAGCAGAGCCTGCTGTAATGCCCTCCGCAAGGCCATTGCCGCATTTAAGCCCACATTTCCATACCAGCCATCGCTCGTGCCGACCCATACAACGGGAAATCCGGACACTTCCTCTCCCAAAGCGATCATCGGCTCTTCCCTCATAGTCGTTAATGCCTGCAAATAAAAAAGGCAATGCTCATCTTCTACCGTACGCAACTGTACCCGAGAGACAATAGGCAGCTGGCACGCCTGCTGCTTGCCCAGCACTTCCTCCAAGCACCTTTGCAGCCCTCGGCAAATACCCTCCGCAACCGTTTCTCCTGCTCCGACGCCGATAAATTCCCGTGTTTCCATCCTGCTGCCTTCAACTCTCTGATGGGAGGGGAGCTTCGGGACGAACAGATCGGCCATTCGCGACACATAGGCTTCAATCCCAGCCAGCCCCGCTTCCAGACGCGCCCCCTCATGCGTCAGATCGGTACAGATCATGTCCGGCAGCAGCCCGGCCGGTCCTTCCGATAGCGGATCGATTGCCTGGACGCGACACTGGGAGAGCGGCAGCTGATTTAAATCCCCCTCCTCCCAAACATGAAAAATCCCTGATTCCGCCGATGTCAACCGGTTGAAGTAAGGAATCAATCCGTTCTCACTTTTATTTAATCTCCGTTCAAGCTGAAGATCGAAATCATGGATCAATTCAGGTGCGCCAAATCCTGTCACAAGCGGATGAGGCATAAACGAATGCCATTGTCCTTCGAGAGTCTCCAAATTCAACAGAAAAAAACGATTACTCGGTTCCGAATCGTTCGCTCCCGTAATCTTTTTAAATAATTCAAATACGATCACATTGGCCAACATCGCTCCCGCCGTGGAAGAAAAGGCGTGCAATTGCGGGTCTTTAGAAATTGCGGATTGGTGTATTCGACGCCACGCTGACTCCCAGCATCCCTCAAAGTCCGGATGCACTAGCGGCCCCGCCAGACCCACCTGCTGCAAACATACAGCAGGAATAAACACCTTCTTCTCCTCCTTGCAGGCCGCATGAAGGGCTCGAAGCACCTCGACATCGTCACGTGACGCAAACAAAATCGAATCAAACGGCCTCACAGCCTCCCGCCAACAACTTCCCCCCTCCTTATGTAGGGTAACCTCCTCTACGGCCACCTCGGAGTCCGTTTTCCGGGCATATACGGCAAGTTCCGCCATCCGCTGCCGATCCGTCGAATCCGAACCCGAGACCAGTACATTAAACTTGGGCAATCCGGATTCGAGCAGCGCGGAAATCGCCGAGATCAAGAATGGACCGGAACCGACGACCAATACTTTGGCTTGACGGTAAGACTGAAATCGATATGCACCCGAATCACCGAAATGATCCAAAAATTCAATTTGAGAAGCATACTTTTCAAGAACCTCTTCCGGCAATTGATGCGGTGCATCTTGGCCCACATCCCGAACAAAGCCATTACGATATAAAACTTCCGCGATTTCATATACTTGGTTCCGGTGTTGGTCCGGCAATCCGTCTGTCAAGTCCCCCAAACTATGCTCCCCATTGAATATGGGTATCAGCATTTCAATCCACTGATCGATCGCCTCTCCTTCCATGCGGAACGAGCTTACATTGTTTCGAAAATACACACCGCCAGAATCAGGGAGAAAAAACGTATCCCTTTTCACCTTAAGACGCATCGAAGGGTTCAAATTTGTCATTCTATTCCTCTCCTCGGTAAGCTGTTCTCAATCTGCCCAGCACTTCACAAATAATCTTATGTACAGCTATTTGTCCCTCATAACTGTAACGTTTGAACTTTTGTCCTTTGTTGCCAACGTAAAACACCCCCTAAAAATGAGTTTAGATTAACCGTGGTTTTTCTAAAATCTATTTAGGGGGTGCACTTCAGATTGATACAGGGGCTTTTCTCTTCCCATTAAGCAGCCACTGTTTCCGTTGAGCAGTTAGCAATAATGGACACAAACATTGCCTTATCGGCAAAAACGACCTCACCGTCCTCCACGGTGGCAATGATGACAGTGGTGACAGTTATGACAGTTGTGGCAATTGTGGCAGTTGTGACAGTTGAAACAATTGAAACAATTAAAACAATTAAAGCAATTGGAGCATCTGAAGCAATTGAAACAGCTGAAGAAGAAGCACAGTCGAGCCGACTGCCCGTTTTGAGCGTTCCAAGGAGTCATCTCACCCGCCTTAAACTTGGAAACATTCAATTTCTGTAGATCATTTTTGAAATTATTCATACGCTTACCTCCATTTTAGATAAACAGTATTACTGGCAGCATAAACTGGCACTAGCAAGAAGAACAAAGCCAAGATAATCAAGGAACAATCGCACCTGTGAAATCCGCCAATCCTAGTACTCATGACAACATATGAATCGAGTTCCGCTCTTGTTACTGTTCTAAATGCCTATATTTTTTCTTCATAAATTCAAGTTGGAACTTGCTTCGTATCGAATCACTGTCCCTTGGCCAAGGACCGGCGATCTATGCCTTTTACGAGAACAAAGAGGATTTGTTCATGACGGTCTTTCGCGAGGCGATGCAGTCGTACAATTCGTTCATTCAAGAAGCGTCTGAGGAACAAAAGGCGCTGAGTGCTAAGGATAGTCTCTATCGAATCCTGGCCAGGCAATATGAATTCTACCAACGGAGTCCGGAAGCGAGTTTAATCGTGCTGCGGTATGTGATCTTTCCGCCCGCTTTCTTGAAGGAGACGATCGATGAAGCTTTTCTCCATTCGGACGAGCTATTGACGAAGGCTATTGAACAATTGATCGTTCAAGGAATAAAAGAGGGCGTTATTCGCGAACAACCCGTGGAGCTTCTCGTAGACTCTTTTCTCAACTTGATGGACGGATTAAGCATGCAATATTTCTATTACACCTCCAAAGAAGTATATGAGCGCAAGCTGAACCATGCGTTTGAGATGTATTGGAACGGCGCGCGTTCATAGACGCAAACAAGAAGATTCATCAACAAGGGGATGGGGAAAATGACAGAACTCAGTCAAGCGAAGAGTAATGATTTAAAAACGCAAGATTTTGAAAGAGAGCCCGTTCCTGCGAGTATGCGTAAAAGATGGCTGTCCATGTCGCTGGTCTGGATCGCGATCGGGATCGATCTGTCGGCCATGTTTTTGGGGGCTCAGCTTGGCAATGGCATGAATCTGGCGGACTCGCTAGTGGCCACCATCGCCGGTTCGATGATTCTTGGAGTGATCGGAGCCCTGTGCGCGTACGTCGGGGCGTAACGGTCGGCCCGGATAGCGTCTGTTGAAGCGCGGCCGCATCTTTGGCGGCGATACGCTTACGGCAACCGATGTGGCGGTAAAGCTTGGGCGATACCAGTGGGAAGGCGCCAAGACCGAGGAGCTTGATGAATCGGTCTGCCGCAGAGCGGATGAGATCATTACGCGGGATATCGAGGATGCGATTGATCGCATGAAGACAAGCGCCGAC
Organism: Paenibacillus sp. DMB20; assembly: GCF_000987955.1. Classification (GTDB taxonomy): domain Bacteria; phylum Bacillota; class Bacilli; order Paenibacillales; family Paenibacillaceae; genus Paenibacillus_AQ. The sequence continues at coordinate 33,767 of NZ_LAZU01000056.1, read as the reverse complement.
CCGGTTGACGTCGTACTCGTCGGCGGCGGAAGCATCCTTGTCGCAGATAAGCTTGAAGGCGTGGCACGGATCGTGCGACCGGATCACTACGATGCCGCGAATGCGATTGGCGCAGCCCTCGGTGAAGTCAGCGGAGAAACCGAGCGGATCTATTCGCTGGATGAGATGTCTTATGACCAAGCCAAGGAAGATGCCCGGAACCATGCGATTGAACAAGCGGTTCTGGCCGGCGCAGATCGCGATACGGTGCAGATCGTGCTGTCGGAGGATATTCCGATTGCGTACTTGCCGGGCAACGCCTTGCTGGTGAAAGTCAAAGCGGCAGGACGGTTGTAAGTTTGACGATGGCCTGTCTTGTGGAGAAAAATCTCTTCAAGGCGGGCCTCTTTGCGTAAGAACAGGAGAGTCAAGCTGCATAAATGACCGGGAGACTGGCTTGAAGGAGAAGCCGATTTCGAGGAGTCTTTGGGGATATCAAAGTCACCGGTGGAAGCCCCCCTATTTCTATCTTTTTTTTCTCTTCAGTGCATGTATAATTGTTATAACAGTTGAATATTATAACAAGGAGAAAAAATTATGACCAAGGTGATCGAAATGGAGCGTAAAGTAACAAAATTGGGAAATAGCCTCGGCATTACAATGACCGAAGCCTTAAAAAAAATCGGACTCGAGCTTGGTGATACTGTGAATATCGAGGTAAAAGAAACAGATGGAGAGATTATTATTCGCAAGGCCAACAAGATAGCATTACCTGCAGGGATAAGCACTGAATTTCTTGAGACCCTCTCGGATGTTATGGAGAAATACGATGAAACACTAAAAGGTCTAAAGGATCGCTAATATGAGCATTCGATTCCTGTCTGTCCAAGAAGTCGTTGCAATTAATGTCGCTGTTATACAGAAATATAGCCCAGGAGAAGATATAGGAGTCAAGGATGTGGGCTTGTTAGAATCCGCGGTTCTTCGGCCGCAATCTTCCGCATTTGGCGATGACGCGTATCCTTCCCTATTTGAGAAGGCCACTGCTTTGTTCCAATCCTTAGGACAGAATCATCCCTTTCAAAATGCAAATAAGAGAACCGCCTTTACTGCTCTTGTGATTTTCTTGAAGCTTAATGGATATCATTTCGTCATGGATCAAAAGGCAGCGGAAGATCTAACCGTTGATATGGTTAATCATCATTATAATTTTAGAGACCTTGTGCAAGTTATTAAACAGCACAGCAAAAAATGATAATTAGCTTCAGCATACATCCGTTTCACTAACGTACCAGCCTATCGGTATACTCCTCTAAACCAATCTACCATTTTAATGTCTAGAATTCTTCTGGCGGAAGGCTTTCAATGGCTGTAAAAAACACATCAAAAAGCTCTATATCAAAATTTGCCTTTATGTATTCCGAGATTCTGTTCAGTTCTTCCTGGCTGTCATATTCCAGGCATGGACGTCCTTCGCACCATAAGACCCTGCATTGAAATAGATCCGTCACATGGTCAATAACATAATCTTGCTCCACGGATTCACGGCTGGCTGCCACGATTTTCATGCCCCCTCCACAAAACTTCCACATATTAATTGCTATCCTTATTATTTAAAATTTGATCTATGTTTTCGGCGACATTTGTCACACGGATGTGTGAATAACTTCCTGTTCGAGTTAATTATCCATTAACAAATCGGGTTTATACTCTACCTAAAGACACACGCCATTAAAAAAAAGAAAGGAAATCACCATATGGGCATTCATACGTATTTTCAATCCCTAACCGATTTAGAACGAATTATCCGCTGCCCGGGTAAATTCAAGTTTCAAGAGCATAGCGTATCGGCCCATTCTTGGAAGGTCGTTCAATATGCTAAGACGCTGGCGGATATTGAAGAAAGCAACGGGGTCATCGTAGACTGGAAAAAGCTGTACGAGATTACAAGCAGTCATGATTACGGCGAAATTTTTATCGGGGATATTAAAACACCCGTGAAACACTATTCACTGGAGCTTCGGGCCATGCTGCAAAAAGTAGAAGAAGGAATGGTCGCTCATTTCATTGACGAACATATTCCAGAGGAATTTAAGGACATATTTCGCAGACAACTACGCGAAGGCAAAGACGATTCCGTAGAGGGCAAAATTTTGGAAGTCGCTGATAAACTCGATCAGATCTACGAGGCCTTTGCCGAGCTTCAACGAGGCAACACAGAAAAAGAATTTATCGGGATGTATCGAAATGCTCTAATAAAAATCAAAAAAATCAATCTTCATTGCGTTGAATATTTTTTGCGGCATATTTTGCCCGATATCGTGAGTGAAGGTTCAAAATCTCCTATCGATATTGAAAAAATTACGAAAGAAGCATTGGCGTCTTAGCAATCCTTACAGGGTTCACAACCTCTAAGTTAGTCCCCAATACTTTCAATCTTCCGAGCATCCCTTCCCATCATTTATCTACCCATCTAAAAAAATTCCATCCCCTTCATTCACGCAAAAAAACCAGCCTCTTGCAGCTGGCTTTTTGGTGTAGGCGTCTACAAATCCACTATTCGTCGTTCCATTATACTCAAGCTCCATTAGTACAAAGGCGTGGGGAGTCAAACCCCTGTCCGAAAATCGTAAATCCTTTGCCTTTTTTTCGGCTTTTTTCGTTACATATAGAGAGGGGGTGAGTACTGTTCTTACCGATGAGGAGCTAATTGAAGAGATTCGGGACGGGAGTCAAGCTGCCATGGAAGTGCTTGTAAAGCGCCATTATTCGGACGTCTACGCCTATCTGTATCGAAAGATCGGGAACCAGCATACCGCTTACGATCTGACCCAGGAAGTATTTATCAAGATGATGCAATCGCTCGGCAACTACCGTGACAAGGGGAGGTTCCGCCATTGGCTGTTGAAAATCGCGGTCAATCACTGTTATGACTATTACCGCAGCAAGCAGTACCGGCACCGGCAGGCGCATACGGAATTGGAAGTGGACATGCCGGATGAAAACAGCAATGTATGGGATCTGTTCCATTGCCGCTATCAGCAGGAGCAAGCAAAGCAGGCCGTACTCACCTTGCCGGAGGAGCAGCGGGACGCGATTATACTGAACTTCTATCATGATCTGAAAATCAGAGAGATTGCGGAGATGACGGACACGAGCGTGTCGACAATCAAATACCGTATCAAAGCGGGAATATCCAAGCTCAAGCAAATACTGCTTGCCGGAGGTGAAGGTAATGATTACAAGAAGCAAGGATAAGCCAACAGAACAGCCGCATGACGCCGATTACGAAGCTATCCGCAGCCTGCTCATGCCATATGGGGTGGAACTCCCTCCCGATAAGGGGGTAGATCAGACAATTGAAGCATTAAGAAGACATGTCCCGGTAAAGCCCGCAGCAGTACCGCCTGCGAAGCGGCGATGGGGAGATTTGATGCGCCGGGCGGGAGCAGACATCGCCATGTTCAGCCGCTTGTACTGGCTCGGCTGCCTGATTCTGTTCGGAGCAGGACTGTGGTTTACGTTAAACGCTGCTCACTCTCCCCACACCGCAGTCATCCTTTTAGCACCGCTTCCGTTTATGATTGGATTGCTGGAAGTATTCAAGGGACGAGAGCAGGGAGTGCTCGAAATCGAGCTGGCCTGCAAAATCTCCGTTCAAGAGATTATGCTGTCGCGGCTGCTGTTCATTTTGCTCCACAGCCTGGTATGGAATACATGCTTGTCGGGCCTGCTTTATTTAGTATGGGACGGCTTTTCGTTCTGGAGTCTGACATGGAGCTGGTTCACGCCGTTCATCATCGTCGCCTCCATTTCCCTATGGATCGCCATGCGCATCCGCGGCACATCTGCCATCATGGTTCTGACCGTCGTCTGGATATCGCTGGGCATGATCGTGCCGAATGTCATGCCGTACTTGATGGAAATCAACATCGGCATCACCGTCATCATCAATGTCGGGGCACTCCTGATCCTCATTCGGGAGGGCATGCAGCTTGTCCGGCGCCATTCATTTATCATAGAGGGGAGTCTGAATTATGGAGCTGACCATTGAAAATATATCGAAGCACTACAAGGACAAGCAAGCGGTGCGGCATTTCACGGCAGAACTGAGCCCCGGCGTATACGGATTGCTGGGCCCCAATGGAGCGGGCAAGTCAACACTGCTTCGCATGCTTGCCGATATCCTGCGTCCGACCTCCGGGAGCATTCGCTTAAACAATCAAGACATTAGCAAGTTGGGAGAAGCCTATCGCGACATGTTAGGCTATTTGCCCCAGCAATACGGATTCTACAAAGGGTTTACGGCCCGGCAATTTCTGATGTATATCGCTTCGTTGAAAGGGTTGGATCGAGGTTATGCCGTCGGCAAGGTCGATGAGATGCTGCAGTTGGTCGGATTGGCCGATCAGGCGAAGCGGAAGATCAAGTCCTTCTCCGGCGGAATGCGGCAGCGGCTCGGCATCGCTCAGGCACTGCTGAATGACCCGAAGGTGCTGATTCTGGACGAGCCTACGGCCGGGCTTGATCCTAAGGAACGGATTCGCTTCCGCAATATTTTGTCCGAGCTGTCGGGAGACCGCATCGTCATCTTGTCGACCCATATCGTGTCGGATGTCGAATATGCCGCCAAAGAAGTGCTGCTCATGAAGGAAGGCCGGCTGCTGAAGCAGGACAGCCTTGCTTTGCTGCTGGGAAAACTTAGCGGCGGCGTCTGGAAGGCGAAGATCGATGAGAGCCAACTGCTTCAGTTGAAGCAGCGCTTCAAAATCGGCAACATCCTCCGCCAGCCGGACGGCATTGAAGTGCGGATTCTGGCGGCAGAGCAGCCGTTCTCCTCGGCTATGCCGGAATCTCCGGGACTTGAAGATTTATATTTGCACTATTTTAACGAGGAGCTCGAAGCATGAGACAATTGTTGAAGTATGAATTAATCAAAATTTTTTCGCGCAAAAGCGTGTTTGTCGTCAGTCTGCTCCTGCTGCTCGTTTATGGCCTTTTTATCGTGAACGATATTGATTATTATGAAGACGGATCCCAACAATATAAACCATATGAACGGGTCATAACGGAACAAGATATTGCGGAGGTACTAAAAATATTCGAAGAACATGAGGACAGAAGAGCATGGCCGATCGTTGAGCGCGGCTTGCTGAATGATATTTGGGGTGCGCCCATGTTACAAGAGAAATATACGAAGCAGCTTGCGGAGATTCGGGACAAGGTTAGACTTAGCGCTCCCGGAAGTTACGAATACAAGCAGCATGCTCTGCACGAACAGCTCCTGACGCAAAAGGAGCCTCCTTCGGGACAAGTCTATTACAACAAGCCTTGGGCGAATATAGTTTATATCATAGATCAGTTCGGCGTTGCCTTCATGGGCGTGATGATTCTCATCGGTCTGGCTCCGCTGTACTCCGAGGAATATGCAACCAGAATGGACAGCCTTCTTTTAAGCGGCCGATATGGGAAGGGACGGCTCATCTCCGCCAAATGCTTGGCCGCTATTATTTATGCGTTCATATGCACCGCTGCCTTCCAACTGTTCAATCTCGGTGTGACTGCGCTGCTGTTCGGTAATCTGGATGGAGCCGGCACTCCGCTCTATAGCATAAGCAGATATTTGGACTCTTACTCGTTCCAGAGCTCGCCATATTCATGGACGGTCGGACAGTACTACGTCATTCAGCTCGGAGTGCATATCATCGGGTGCATTGCATTCGCGCTTGCGGTCATGTTCGTGTCTTCCTTAAGTAAATCATCGTTCTTGACGCTATTCATTGCGGGTTGTATCCTTGGCGCCCCTTACGTCCTATATGATGTGTTCAACATTCGAATTGCCATTACCGAGTGGCTGGCCACTTTCAGTTACAGCCAATTCATCCGGGTTACCCGATTATTTACTGGATTCGAAACGGTCAATATATTCCACGTCCCCGTCCTCTATCCCGTGGCTGCGGTAATCTGCGTCGCCGCCGTCACTGGAGTTCTTGTCTGGGCGACCCGGCGCGTGTTCCAGCGGCATCAGGTGACTCATTAGAAGCTGCACCCTTCACAATCTTCAATTCTTAGCTATTTATCTAACCAAACACCCCGGAGTCCGTATAGCTCCGGGGTATCTTTATGTATACTCATCGCTGTTTCCCGTGTCGTAATTAAAACACATAACGCCATTAGCCACGGATGTTTCCGCATCGCGCGGATGACCCATATATGGGTAGATTGAAGATTACACTTTAAACTTCATAACGAGAGCTTCCAAGCTTCGAGAATCTTTGCTAAGCAAGTCAGTAAGTGAAGCAACCTCCTGAACTAAGGAGTGTTGCTTGGCAGTCATATCGTTCACAGCTTTAACTCCTGTAAGCGATTTTTCAGCTACAGCTGCCATTTCGGAAACGGATGCGGCAATTTCTTCTGAACCTGCCGCCATTTGTTCGCTGATAGCAGAAACCTCGTGAACTTGCAAAGCTACTTTCTGAGTGGATTTCAAAATGTTTTCAAATGATTCGATGGCTTCTTCCATCTTCTTTTGGCCCGTCAACACTTCTCCCGTCACTTGCTGCATCGCACGTTCGGTTTCCTTAGAGTCTTTCACAATATCCTGCAACAATCCGAATATTTGTCCGGTTGAAGTAGAGGCGTGCTCTGCCAGCTTTCGGATTTCGCTGGCCACTACCGAAAAGCCTCTTCCATGTTCGCCTGCTCTTGCCGCTTCAATTGAAGCATTTAACGCAAGCAAATTCGTTTGACTCGATATTTCCGTGATTGAGCTAACAATTTTCTCGATATGAGAAGAGCGTTCTTTCAAATTAGATACGATTTCTACCGTAGAACTTACAGAATCGCTAATTTGGGCCATCTGCTTGCTAACTTGCTGTATAAAGTTCACGCCGCTTGCTGCCTCTTTCTCCGTCTCCGTTGCGGTATTCGCAAGATCCTCCGCGGATTCGGCGACGCGCTGCACGCCTGCAGACATTTCATTGATGGCATGAGAAGCATCAAGTGTGCTTTGCACGGATGTTGTCGCCCCTCGCTCAATACCGGTTCCCTGTCTGGTAATTTCCTCTGTCGCATTTGCGGTTTCTTTCGTATTTTCAACCAGTTTACTTGATGAATTCAATACACTGCGGGAGGTATCACGGACATCTTTAATAATGGATTGCAGAGTCTCCAACATAGCATTTAAGGATTTCGAGATTTCTCCAATTTCATCTTTGCCGGAATAATCCAGTCTTCCGGTAAGATCACCCCCGCTCTGCGCAATTTCGGCGATTTTTTCATTGACTAACTTAAGCGGTTTTAACTTAACAAAAATAATAATAAGTATTGCAAGTAATGCCGCAAATGTAATTATAAGCAAAAGAACAGTTACCGAAAGCATCAAGCTTGCTTTTTGCTTTGCAACGTTTGCTTCATTTTCCGCTCTAGTATTCATCTTTTGTTCAAATTGCTGTAGCGGCTCCATGATGGTCTTTTTGTTCGCATCGTAATTGTTGTCAAACATGAGTTTCCGGGCTTTGGCAAAATCTTTGCCTTCCACAGCTTTCATTGCCTCACTTTCTGTTTTGACAAGAACATCCGATTTTTGTTTTGACTGTGAAATAAGATCCAGCTCTTCTTTAGGCGCACCCAATTCAGTTAATCTCTCCACTACATGATCTCTCGTTTTGGTCTCGTTTACTTCTTTCCAATAGTTGTCAGAGTGGACTTTATCTCCGAACTGCACGAAAGCTCTTGCTTCGTTAGTCAAATAGTTCGAGGAGTTGGCTAAATCGATACCTAATTGCTTGAATTCTGCTTGCCTTTTTACAGCGACGCGTTCCTGCGCTACGCTCTTTTGCAGGTTATAAATACTAATTCCGTTCAGGACCGTCAGAAAAATAAAAACTCCACTCATCGTTTTGAGCCAGGTAGAAATCTTCATTATTAGCCCCACTCCTTTATTATGAAAAAAGACATTATTTAGCTTTATCGGTTGACTTTATTCGACAAAACATAGATCTTTTTACCCATTTAAAAAATGTAATAATATGGTGATTGTCTATAACAAGCTTGTTGATCTTATTTTAATGCTGCAAGTACCGGATAAGTAAAATCCACAACCTCATGCGGTTGTGGATTTACATGGTAGAGGTGAGGGGAGTTGGACCCCTGGCCAAAATAAGGCCATCGTCTAAATTCGTCATGCAGGGTTGCGGTCACCTTCCATTTATCGAGGAGCCGCATGAATTCAACCAAATGGTTCTTGATTTCCTGTCAAATAGAACGAGCCCCAATTCCAACCCGCTTGAGCATGCCCTTCATTTATTTCACTGATTCAACACGCAAAAAAGCCAGCCTCTTATGGCTGGCTTTCGTACCGATATCCGAGTGACCTTTCAGGCATGATCCCCATCGTGACTGTTAAACAACAAATCAAATTCCGATTTCTCTCATTTTCGCCGTGACTTTCTCGACCCTGCCATCCATATCCGTCCCGTCAAACTTCGGAAGTTCCAAATCGCTTATGATGGTTCCGTCGCGCATAAACATAATGCGCTCCGTCCGCGCCGCAACCTTGGCGTCGTGAGTTACCAGCATGACCGCCGTACCCTCCGCGTTGATTTCGGAAAATAAGTCCATAATCCCCTGCGCGGATTGGGAGTTGAGCGCACCCGTAGGCTCGTCGCCAAAAATAATTCTCGGGCTGTTCATAAGCGCGCGGCATATTCCCGCACGCTGAAGCTGACCTCCCGAAACCTGGGTTATGTCGCGCTTTTCAAGCTCCGCAATGCCCACCCTTTTCATAAGCGCCCTTGCTTTTTCCGTCATTTTTGCGGCGTTTTTTCGGTTGTCCCGCATGGACGGAAGAATGATGTTGTCGAGGATATTCAGATTTTTCAGCATCGTCGGCTGTTGGAAAACAAATCCCATCTTTGTTCTGCGTAGATCGGAAAGCTCATTCTCCCCCATCTCCGATAAATCCCTGCCGTCAACAACGACTTTTCCGCCATTCACGTAATCCGTCCCGCTCAGCGCAAACATCAGCGTTGATTTCCCCGAGCCCGATGGGCCCATCACCGCAACGAACTCGCCCTCGTTTACGTAAGCGGACACTCCGTCGAGAACATTGCGCTTTTCATCGCCCTCGCCGAAAGATTTTATGATGTGATCACCGATAATCATCTTTTTCATATGTTACTCCTTTAAATTTTCGGAAATTTTGATTCGTCCCGCGCCCGATGTGCCGATGATCGTTGCGATAAGTACCGAGCCTATCAACATCAGCGGACTAAGCAGATATGCAGAAACCGGATTGACCGCAAAATGAAACGTCGACGCTCCAAAAGAGGAGATCACCGCGCTCGCAAGCTTCTCTCCGAGCGTGTTAGCCAGAAGCGTGCCGAGAACGATTCCGACAATCAGCACGAATACCGAACGCGAAACATACTGCGCCTTCATATCCGAATTTGTAAAGCCGAACGCTTTCATGACGGCAATGGAATATCTGTCTTTGGCGACAAGCATTTTCATGAACAACAGCGTAACCAATACCGTTATCATCAGCGCGACGCAATTGCCGACTTGGAGGCCTTTCCGACGGAGCTTATGGTCGAGCCGTATGTCTGTGCCATATATTCATCGATGTCCGAAACCTTTGCATAATCAAACCTGTCCGCATATTCCGAAACCTTACTGTCGAGAAGAGATCGATCGGAAAGCTCCGCACAGATGACGTACCACATAATGTTCGCCGAATGGTCGGTAAAAACAGCCTTTGCGGTTTTACCTCCGTTGGTAATGTCGGAATAAATGCCGCTTACCGTGAGCTTTTTTTCCTTCCCTTCCATCACCAGCGTAATGATCTCGCCGACCTTTTTGCCCAGTTCATCGGCGTTCATCGCCGAAAGCGCAATTTCGTTTTCTGCGGCGGGTGCTCTGCCCTCGGCATATTCTACAGGAAATATGGAATGGTCGCCGAGCTCAATTTTTAACCTTTCCTCCGAGCCGTCCTCCGTTTTTGCTTGAAATGTTTTGGTTGTAAGCACGGCATGCTTTGAAATGGCACTGTCGCTGTTCATCGCTTTTATAATTTCAGCGGCTTTTTCAGAAATATGGTCGGTCTGCTGAATGTCTATGCGTATATCGCTGTTACCGATCCCCATATATTTGATGAAGTTTTCCGAGGAAATCGTGTTGTGCAGGTTCTGCGGAACAATCATGATGAATGCGGAAATCACAAGCACGGCAAGCATGGTGGCGTAAAGTCTTTTCCGTGCGAGAACATCTTTGACACCGAGAAAAACATTCGTGTTCAACAGCTTGTTTCCGCTCAGGTTAATACGCTTTGCACCCACGGTTTTTTCCTGTGAAATGCCAAAGCGGATGGCTTCGGCGGCAGATATGTTCCGAAAGCGTCTCAACACTCCGTTTACATAGGCAATGATTGCAAGGAACACAAGCAGTATGCCGATGATTCCGAACAACAAGGCAAAAGAAGCATTTTCGCTTTCACCCATATAGAGCCGGATATTTCCAAGAAGCAAACCTTTGAACATAAACGAAAGCGCAAAACCGAGTATGCAGCCTGCTGCCGCAATCGCCGCGTACTTCGCAAGATAAATCTTCTTGATGTCGGAGATCCGCAGCCCGATTGCTTTCATAACGCCAATTTCGCGGTAATCGTCGTCGATTTTCGCAAGGAGCGTAAAGCGTATGCACATCAATGCGATGGCAACGACAAGCAGGCTCACAAGAAGGATAACCCCAATCATCATCCCGTCGGAAAGAGCGTTCATCGTTTTGAAAAGCGGATATGTAATGGTTGGTCCGTTCGCTTCAAATCCCGCGGAAGCATAAGCCGTTTCGAATTCGCCGAGCTTCGACAAGTCCTTTAATCTAAACTCAATCAGATACTCTATGCTTCCAAGATTTTTTAGATCCTCGAAATCAGATTTACTGATCAGAAATCTTTTGGAAGAGGCTAGGGCGGAATTCATCTGCGAATCGCGGAGAAAACCCGCAACGGTAAATGCCTTGCCGCTGATTACGGCCTTGTCACCGACCTTTGCGGTGTTGTCCTTCATATAACTTATCGGAACATAAAGCTGACCCTCGGAGACGTGTATGACGTTTCCGTCCAGATCAAGGAGATAATCGAACTTCTCGCTCTGTATGCTAAACCCATTGTCCTGAACGCTTTTCGCAAGCGAACGATTGCCAAAACGAATTTGCGAGCCGTCCATGTTAAGAAATTCAAGCACCTGAAATTCATCGACGTTATGATTTTGCTCCGCAAAAGCCTTAAGCCGTCCAGTATCAAGTTCACCCGAATGCATCTGCATAAAATGCGGCGTTTTCGCTTGCGTCATCAGCGTATCCAGCGCACCCGAAAGATTGACGACGAGTATCGCCGCAAGCGAAACGAGCATGGCCGCGGCAGCCACAAACATCGTTGTCGTCAGCGTAATTGCTTTGCTTTTTAAGATATCGTTGCGGATTATCCTCCAGTACATAAGCCACCTCTGTTTTCAAGCTCTTTAACCGATTTCAAGTTGTACAGAATTACGGAAGTCGCACATAACAGCATCCCAGCGATGATAATAAGAAATCCCGTTCCTCTGCCGCTGCCCGTGCCGATGATTTTTCCCACGCTGTCAGCAAGCACCCCGCCGTCAACTAATAAAGGAGTGAACACATAATCCGCCAGCACACCCGAAAACGCATAGGCGGCAACAAATCCAAGCTGAGAAATGATTCCGATAAGCGCCCACGCTCTGCCCTGAACCGAATTATCTATGTTGGTGCGAACAAGAAAGTCCAGGCTCGTGTTCGTAAACGGGAGCATTGAAAAAAACAGAAATCCCGAAATGCAAATCAATACGATATTTTCGCGCAATCCGAACACCGCCATAAATATTCCGATACAAAACAGCGATATCGAAAGAATTTTCACATAACCTTTTTTGATGGGAAGAAATCCTATGATCACACTGGATACGAGCATTCCCGAAGCGATAATGGTTTCAATCGTTCCTACTGCGGAGCTGTCCGTAAAAGCAAGTAACATCGGTATGGATAGTGTTTCAACAACTCCAAGATAAAATGTCAACACCGATGTCATGACCACAAGAACAAGCACGCCTCTGTTTCCAGATACGGCGCTCCAACCTTCTTTGAATTCGCGGATGAACGATTGGGTCTGTTCGCATGTCTTGGTAGCAAGGCCGCTGCGTACAGCAAGCGTTGTAGCAACGGTGACAAAAAAAGTGCAAATGTCGATGACAAGCAACAGCTTTATGTCCGAAACGGTTAGCAGAAATCCCGCAACTATTGGGGAAATCAGAAATTTTGCCGAGCCCGCTACCTGGACAAGACCGCTTGCCTTCGTGTACTGCTCCTCGGTAAGCAAATCCGTAACCGTAGCTTTATACGCAGGATCGAGCAGCGATGAAAACACCGAACTTATGGTAACCCCCACGCAAATCTGCCATAGCTGTGCTTCTCCCTGAAGCATACAAATGAGGATGTATACAAGTCCTATCGCGGAAAGACTGTCGCCTAACACCATTAAAAGCCTGCGATCATAGCGGTCCGCAAGCACTCCAGCAAAGGCGCTTAAGAGAAGCGAAGGCATAAACGCAAGCAAGGTTACAAGTGCCATGGCCGATGCCTTTCCCGTCTGCTGGAAAACATAAATCCCAAGCCCGAACGACGTAAGCCCGTTTCCTATGGTTGAGACAAGTTGTCCCGACCACAGCAGCAGAAATTTCTTGAAGGATTTCCCCGATTTATTCATGGCTGCTTTCCTCTCCTCCGCCAAACATCTGCATAACGTCCATAAGACTCCCGCTTTCTGCGCCGAGCAGCCTTTCGACGTTGCAAACAAAGGCCAGCATGCGTGAAACGCGCTCCTCGTTCGTCATTGGAACCATATCATCGTCAAAAACCGTATTCGCATAGATCACAACCATTTCCATGCATTCATACGGGAACGGCGTGCTGAACAGTCCCTGTTCAATGCCCTCGCGGATGATTTCCGTCAGGATCGGCGGAACGCCATTGATGATGACCTTTTGTATTTTTTGATGCATAAGCGCGTTCTGCGGCTTGTGAATATGCTCCATAATTTCCTTGCTGCTTCCGCCGCTTAGGTTCAGTGCCATCACAACGCGGATAATGCGCTCGACTACGGGGATGCTCTTGTCTGCGGCAATTTCCCGTGCCCCATCCAAAAGACGGACATTATACCGATCGATCAGCGCGTCCATAATATCCTCTTTCGACTTGAAGTGATGATACAATGTTCCCCGCGCAATTCCGACCTTTTCGAGAATATCGTTTGTACTTGTGCCGTCAAAACCCTTCTGACCGAAAAGCTCATCCGCCGCGTCAAGGATTTCGTTTCTCCGTTCCTCCGCTTTTTTTACAACTCTCATTTGTATACCCCCTTAAAACCGACCGACTGCCTGTCGGTTAAATAATAACATGTTATTTTGTGATGTCAAGTCGGTTCTACATCTCGTTAAAAGAAAAGCCACATAAAACAAGCCAATAAGAAAAACGTCTATCGACGTACATTTTCAAGGAAGCCCGACCGCATTTAGCCGAAATTTTTCTTCCGATATAAAGAAGCCGCGTCTTTGAAGCTTATACTGTTCTTATATCTAAAAAAATGGGCTTTCGCCCCGAAATACAGCACGAATAGCCACACAGCAGCCAGCGTATAATAAAATTCACAACCTATTCCAGTAAACAAGGAGGACCTTTCAATTGAGCCCGAACCAACCGGACAAGAACCTGACCAACACGGTGAAAGAGCTGGATGCGGCACCCGTGAACAGCCATGAGGCCCAGCAACAACAGCAGGCCCGCAATGATCGCCGGAAACAAGCGCTGCATGACAGCAATGGCAAATACACGGAAAATGAATCCGGCAACTATCATTAAACGCCGTATTCTTTACAACGTGTTTCAATAAGAAAAACGTCTATCGACGTACTTCACAGAAGACAGACCGCATTTAGCGGAAGTTTTTCTTGCGATATAGAATTCCATCAGCTCCGCTGATAACTTATAAATTCTATATCTATAAAAAAGGCCCTGCTAAAGGGTCTTTTTACTGATTATTTCTTCACCGGTAGTGGTATATCATCGTAGCATACATCCTCAGCATCCCTTTGCCGATCTGATCGATTGAAACCTTCATGTCCTCACTCGCTTTGACAAGTAACTTTAAAACAACCCATCCGATTTCGATGTCCCTCCCGTTAAACGCCCACTGACGTACTTTCACGGATGAACAGACATCTCTCTTAACAATACCCCCAATGGACAACATGTCTACATCAGGGGCTTCGAATCGCTTTCTTATCTTCAGAATCCTATTCCTAGGATTGGCTCTTAGCGTAGGCCTCTACTCAAAATTTATCGCTTTCCACTCAACTTCCAACAACAATCTTGTCAGGTTATCGACCGACATTTTTAGGCGCTCTCTTATAATAGTTCTCATAACCATTGCAGTGCATAGAAGTCTAATATAAAATGGCGTTAAATTCCTTTTAATTCCATAATTGATCCAAAATGTGATTCGTTTAGTGTAGATGATTACCAAAAACATTAGTTATTTATGTTTACTTATTGAGCATACATATTGACCTGGAAGGAGGTGAGGAAGAACGCCGTTATGCAATCAAGGTGCGAATGAGCGTTTGGTTCTTCGTGCATAGTTTATCGAAAAGAGGAGGGTTTTTTTGATGCCAACCCTAAGTTTGCCTAATTCTGGACTCATTAAGAAAGTTTTGGCCGGCGGTCTATTGATGACGCTCGCTTTTATGGCTCTGTTCTTATTCGAGTCCAAAGCATCCGCTCACGGATATGTAAGTAATCCTTCCAGCCGTGCGGATTTATGTGCAAGAGGAATCAATACGAATTGTGGACTTATTATTTATGAACCGTATAGCTTAGAAGCAGCCAAAGGATTCCCGGCAGCAGGTCCAGCCGATGGTAAAATTGCAAGTGCTAACGGCTTGTTCGCTCCGCTTGATCAGCAATCCGCAACGCGTTGGACAAAAGTAAACATTTCACCTGGACCAACGACTTTTGACTGGAAGTTAAAAGTACCTCATGCAACAGCTAGCTGGAAATATTATATTACCAAGCAGGATTGGGACCCGAATGCACCATTAACTCGTGCATCCTTCGACTTAACTCCTTTCTGTAATGTACCGTATAAGGGCATGCCGTCAAATACCTATTCCGACACTTGTAACGTACCGAGCAGAACGGGATATCAAGTCATTCTCGCTGTTTGGGAAATTGCGGACACAGGAAATGCATTCTATAACGTGATCGATGTGAACTTCACCGGTGGTGGAAATCCAGATACAACAGCGCCAACTGCTCCTACAGGAGTAACAGCTTCCAATGTTGCAACCACTAGTGCAACCATTTCTTGGAATGCTGCTACAGATAATGTCGGCGTTACGAATTATCGTATTTTTAACGGTTCAACCCAAATCGCTTCCACAAGTGCATTGAATTACAATCTAACAGGTTTAACACCTAATACAACCTATACCATTACCGTTAAAGCCGTAGATGCTGCTGGGAACGTATCACCGGCCAGCAATGCTGCATCTTTCACCACACAAGCTGTAGAAGGTCCTGATACGCAGGCTCCTTCAGTCCCTACAAGCTTGCATGTGATGGGTACAACTACATCTACTTCAGTTCCTTTAATGTGGAATGCTTCAACGGACAATGTGGGTGTAACAGGCTATCAAGTGTTCCAAGGCTCGACATTAGTCGCTACGGTTTCGGGTTCAACGCTTGAATACACGGTTACGGGGCTGTCGCCAAATACGGCTTACTCCTTTACTGTAAAGGCTGTTGATGCCGCTGGTAATGTATCCGCTGCTAGCAATATAGTCAATGTAACTACACCTAACGCACCTGTCACATACCCAGCCTGGGATGCATCCACGGTTTATGTTGGTGGCAGCAAAGTAAGCTATAACGGTGTAAACTATGAAGCGAAATGGTGGACGCTAGGTGAAACTCCAGGAAGTGCAGACGTTTGGAAAGTCATTCCTTAATATTCTGATTTCATAAAAAATGACTACAGAAAATTCTGTAGTCATTTTTCAGATTGTCGAGAAACCCTGTCCTTTTTCAAAGGTCACAGGGTTTCTCTTGTTTGCCTGCTGTGGATTTGAGGAAGAACGAGGGACTAGCCCCGTTTTTCCAGGCGATCCAGATGTATCGCCATCTTCTTCATGTTCTGCACGGCCGCTGTCATCAGGGCTTGTTCCCTGACGTTCTGTAAACCGCGCAAACGACAATAGCGAAACCCATGGAGCTCTTTGGCGTCCGCGAAGCTTCGCTCAATCGTTTCTTTTCGTTTTCGGTATAAATATTTGCCGGATCGGCTAAGCCGGTTGCCCCGGACCCATTCCTTGCTGTCCTCCCAGACATGCCGGGTTACCACCTTCTGGTGGTTCCGGGACCTTGTACATTCATTTAACATAGGGCAGTTCTTGCAGCGCTGCGAATCGGAAGCATACTGCCTGTATCCTTGACGATTGGTAGTTCGGTAGGTCAACTCTTGGTTAGCCGGGCAAATGTAAATATTCCGTTCCGTATCATAGGTAAACTTCCATTTCGGGAATAAGCCTTGGGTCGGTCGAAATCGCCGGTGGGCAATGACGGCAAAAATGTTTCGATTCTGCAACCCTCTGCAGATAGGCGAAGTTAAATAACCCGAATCCAGAGCAACCGCTTCAACTTTAAAGCCAAATCGTTCCTGCTGGCGATCTAAACGTGACAAATACGGCACCGAATCATGCACATTCCCTGGGGTAATATGTACATCGGTAACCATATTGTACTTCAGATCAACCGTACGATGATCCAAATAAAAGAATCCTTCCGGTTTGCCATCTCGAATCATATAACCGCTATCTGGATCGGTTGTGCTCACTTTAACCCTCTTTTTCTTCCACCACGTCCTCTCTAGGTTTTAAAGCTTTTTTCCATGTCCCTTCCGGTCTGATTCAACGGCTGCATTCAGCTCATCCACGTAATCTCGAGTGTTCTGTAGAACCTGTTCTTTGGTATATCTATGCTTGTTCGCATTGGCCTTAACATGGGTAGAATCTGAAATTAAAACGCGCCCACCGACCATCCGATGCTCAATGGCCTGAAGCACAATTTCATCGAAAATGTCCTGGAAAATATTCGTGTCTTTAAAGCGAGTACGACGGTTCCAGCTAATGGTTGAATGGTCGGGGACTTTGTCTGTCAGGCCTAGTCCTAAAAACCAACGGTAAGCCAAATTTGTCTGAATTTCACGTTCCAACTGACGTTCTGAACGGATGCCGTAAAAATAACCGAGAAAAATCATCTTGAACAACACTACAGGATCGATGGCAGGACGCCCATTGTCCGTGCAATAAAGAGGGCGAACCTTCTCATCAATAAAGGAAAAGTCGATATGCTTATCTATTTTACGAAGCAAATGATCTTGGGGGACCAAATCTTCAATGGATACAAGTTCATAAGCCTGTTGTTTTTCCCAGTTTGAACGCAGCATTGTAAGACACCATCCGATCTTGTTTTATTGCTTATATTATATAATATTAACGCGGTGTCGTGTTGAAATAAATAATATAAAAAATAGCTGTCGAGACTTTTTCGACAGCCTGAAAAATGACTACAGAAAATTCTGTAGTCATTTTTCTTATCTTATATTTATCCCATCCAGCTAATATCAGCATGGAGGACTCCGAAAAGGTATTAAAAAAGAGAGCTTCTAAAGCTCTCTATGGGCTGGCTGCATCATCCCTTGAGTGGGGTGATCCTCTTGGTACTCGTAATATTGCGGCTGAACGGGCGCATGGATGGG
Organism: Paenibacillus sp. DMB20; assembly: GCF_000987955.1. Lineage (GTDB taxonomy): Bacteria > Bacillota > Bacilli > Paenibacillales > Paenibacillaceae > Paenibacillus_AQ. The sequence goes on along the minus strand of NZ_LAZU01000056.1, from coordinate 15,904 downwards.
TGCTTCCATTGGCGGCACTGACGGCTGCTGATATGGCTCATCCACATACATAATTCTACGCTGAATTTGCATGAGCCCATTCACGACGCGCAGCGCGATCCAGAAAAGGATAAGACCAACGCCTACGTACAGCAGATATTGCTGATTATAGGTCCAATCTATATGAAAATAACTAAACAAGCTATTCTCTAAAATATCAAGCTGCATTTCGTTCATCAAAATGATATGCACGACAGGAAGAGCAATTAATCCAAGTCCTAGTGAAATCGCTGTTACCATAATAACAACGAATACAATGCCTGTTACAAATCTTAGGAATACAAGCAGCAGATTTCGAATGAATAGCCCACCATCAAAGCCTCTCACCATTCGCTTCAACCAGTTCTCCCCAGATTCAGATTGCTGATTGTAGGTATACGATACAGAAGGAGTAGGTAAACCTAAAATTTGTCTAATCATGCTTTGTTCAAAATTCACAATCCCATTCAACAGCTTGGCTACTCCAAAAAACAGCGGTATTCCGATAAATATTGGAGTCAAACCGATGGATAGTGCAAGTCCCGTTACCGCTACTGTAAAATAAATAATCCCTAACGGGAGAGATAGCAAGAAATAGAGGATCGTTGCATAGGTTTTTGGATTAAAAAGCGCCCAATTCACCTTGCCTGCCCGCGCCGTTGCAGTCGCTTCTGTTGCCTTCATATTCAAACACCCCTTATGGCTTCATAAGTCACGCTCCGAGTTATAAATCCATTATATCCGCCTTAACTGGCTGACATAACCGTCTTAGGGAGTGTCTGAACCTAGACTTTAGACTAGGGACTGTCCTGCTCAGATGAACTTATTGAAGCAAAGACACTTTTTAAACTCGCCGAACGACCTTTAAACACAATATAAACTATAGTGAAAAATCCGTAACACCCTTTTTATAGGCATACTTCAGAGTATAGGTTTCTTCTTTTCCATAGGGCATGGTAGCAATTTTTATACGGGTATAATCAAGCCTGCTCTCTCTTAACACTCTTTTTACCAAGGCTATACTCCGTTCCTCTTCCGTGATGACACAAAATATATTAAGAGCATATTGTTTCGGATCGGATATGCATTTCCCCATATCAAAGCCGTCAACATAGCCTAAATCAGCATCTGCTAGAGATATCTCCAAATATTCCATTACCTTTTCTCTTAACCAGTGGTCGCGTTGGCTGCCTTTTGCACTTTTCAGAGGATACTGTACCACTAACCAGAATTTTTCGCTCATTCCGATTCACCAGCCAATTTCAGTTATTATACTTACTTGTGCACATAAACTGCCCCTGTCATCGGCTTTTGTCAGGGTCAGCTTGATTGTCTTCTCTATCTCAGTTAAAACCTCCAAAACGACGGGAGGATTTTATTGACCATCGTGTTTTAAAATTACATCTGCCGACCAGTCGGGAAGCTAGAGCAGGCTTGAGATTTTGTAGAGACTGACCGTATCGCCAGCGAATGTCCTCAGCCGCCAATGCTACTCATGCACGAATTAGGCCTTAGCGATTTACTGGAAAAGGTAGTTTTCTTCAATAATATCTTCGCTTTAAGCTCATTTATGGAAATGAGTCCGGTTCTCTATCGTAACCACTGGATGATCCGGTTCGTCTTTTGGGAGCATAGTTAACAGGAGTGGAACGAGCAGAGCCATACTTACTGCAAATATAATATAAGGAACAGTAGGGCCATATGTATCAAACACAAAACCACCCAATGCAGGTCCTATAATCCCCCCAAGATATGAGCCGATGGAATATTTGCCGGAGGCATCCCCAATATGTTCTTCTGAAATCCCCCTAAAAAACATGGCATCAAGAGAAAGAGAAGATGTAAAATGGGAAATGATAAAAATGGTCCAAAGTACAGCAAAAATACTTAGCCTAGGGGAAAATACAACGGTCGAAATGGTGATGCAGGAGATAACGATTGAAATAGTAATAGCCTTACGATAACCTGCACGATCTCCAATTTTGCCCAAAAAGGAACCTGAGAAAGAAGAGACAAGCATGGGCAACAAAAAAGTAATTGCGATTTCTTCGATGTCCGCATCAAATCCTGCCTGTAAATAGGGTATTAATAACACACCAATCATACTGAAAAACAAACAGAGCAGCATATTAACGAACCAGATTTTGCGCTTTTCTGGAGATAAAATAAATTTAGGCAGATCTATCATACGTTGCTGCTCAGATGCTCGGGATGTGGCCAAAGTATAAACAAATGCCAACGCGGCAACTGCTCCACAAACCATAAATAATATTGTCCATCCGTTTAGGAGTTCGTATCTGTATAGAATATAAAAACATAATCCAACACCAATAAGACCGCCTAAATTTCGGTTGCTGCCAAATCCCCCCAACTTTTGTGCAAACCCACTTTTTGTATCTGTGATCATTCCGTATAGGGATATTGTAAGTAGAATACTTGCCATACCATGTATCACTCTGGCGAGAAGCAGAGTCGGTAATTCAGTCGCAACCGCATACACAAAGTACGCTATGCAAAAACACAATAAAGAGCTTATAAATATGGAGCGCCGACTGTATTTATCCGAGACCTTACCAAGAACAAGTCTCATGATCAATTGAAATATGGAGAACACCGAAATTAAGATCGTAAATTGAAACGTAGTAAATCCCAACTCTTTTGTATACACAGGCAATAAAACGTCAAAAAAAATGATTGGCAAAGAAATCATAATAACAGGAATCTTTAATTTTTTATAATCCATGACAATACCTCTCTATTTTTTCTGAAGCCGATTGTTCTATGCAAATAATACTTTACCTCTTCGATCCATTCCCTCATCTGTAAACTAAGCGTGCTTTTCCCTGCCCCGTTAGTTCCCGCAAAAACGGTGCATCATCGTGAAAAAGAAAAGGCTGATGTGGACGCCTTTATTCGCTTCCTCGAGATCCTCTGTCCGCGTACCCGAATGGAAAAATCGCCATGATTTAAGATAACAGTCGGATTCATCATGCCACCGGCTTGCAGCCCTTTCTGAAGAAACATCCGTCCCTGCACTTGGTCTTTCTGCCACCGTATGGTTCAAACCTGAATCCAGTCGAAGGACTTTGGCTGCGGCTCAAATCCGATGTGGTCAATAACGTCTTTTGAGAAGTTCTATAAGATTAAGCTTCATGTCCGCCAGTTTATGAACGAATCAATAAGCATCCGATGGAAACTATTGATCGCCTGTTGATTAGGTTTTAATCTTAGTTGCGTTTTATACAATTTTAAAAATCACCCCATTATAACAATAATATGGGAAAACCACCAACCAGAACAACTGATTGATGGCCTTTAAGTAATTAATAGAGGCGAGGGGAGGCCAATGATCTTTCTTCAAAATATTACTTTAATAACGATCCATCGTCTCCGAACGAATTCAAATCTGATTCATTATATTTTAATCCCTGCCCACGGTAATGTTGTATTTAATGTTGCAATTGGATTGTAAAGCGCACCTAATATTGTGTGTATATAACGTTTGCAATAAGGTTTTCTATACATTTAAAATTCCAAGGATTCGGCAACCTCTGTTAATGTGGAAAACCAGTCTGAAATGAAGGTGGATATTAATGAATAAGGGCATAAATGAACTATGCACTCTACATGATTGATGTAGAGTGCATAATTTTAAAGCGATTTTATTCTCTTACGATAATGTAAGCCATTTGGATTATTCGTCTTTGGGAAATAAGGCGAAGATGCTGCTAATTACGGTATCCTGCATATATCAAAGATTTTGCAGATTATTTCCGTTTTGATGCTTCCAGCCTCTTTGCTTGCTCAAACGCCTTATGTAAAAACTCTCTAGCCGATAAATTTTCATAATCCCAATTCATGGCCTCGATTGCAATCGCGCCTGAATAACCCGTTTCCGCAATTTTTTTCATGGTTGTAGACCAATCTATCGTGCCGTCAAGGGGCAACCCGTGTTGGGCATAACTTCCGTTATTATCATGTAAGTGTAGTGCCATCAGCCGAGAACCATACATAGATAATAAATCTTTCTCCGGATAATGGCGGTAGTGATGTCCGCTGTCGTAACAGAATCCGATACGCAGGGAATCCACTTGCTCCAGCACATATGCCAAATTGGAAAAGTTCCATAAATTCTCCAGTGCAACATTGACACCAAGCTGCTCGGCTTTTTCAGTGATTCTCTTGATTCTATCCAGTCCCAATGTGTTATATGGATTGTCTTCGTTCGGCAAGTGCACCACCATTGTCGGAATCTCAAATTCGGCGCAATCTGCAACACATTGCAAATAGCATTCAGCTGCGGCTTCACCGTCCAGATTGTCAAGCCAGAGGTTGTTTTCGATATGGACTGGCGTATGGATATTTTCTATAAAAAGACCCGCTTCTCGCGCAATTTTCGGCCCGTTGCGGTAATCGTTCCGACCAAAGCAGTCACGACCAAAGCCATCACTCCACCATAATAAAACACCATCAAATCCAGCTTCTTTGATTAACTGAAAACGTTCCTTATTCGGCAATTCATAACCAAACCAATCATAAATGGCAATCATAAGCCGCTTCCTTTCTTGCTTTTCCGTCATAGTTTTTCTATATAAATTCATAGACTTCATTTCTATAAATAATAGAATATAGTTAATATTGGAATAAGACAATTAGAAAACGGTATCATTACACTAACGGAAGATGAACATGACCACTTCTTTACCAAATGTGTATTTTTTCTTTGAATACGGCTATGATAGCCTTTTTCAAATTCATGATAAACGTCCTTGCATCTATTTGTGTTTTTTAATTCCCTGCGGCCGCTCTGCTCCCGGACTTTATGTACACGACATTTTTCTCGGCATCCAATGCGGCTCTCACCGCTGTAACATCATCTTTTTCGACGAAGCGGTAATCTTTAAATAAGCTGTCCCATTTTACTTCATATCCCGTAATGTCGATATTGTATAATTTCTTCGCGAGCGGGGCGACCGCTTCTTTAGCTTCTTTTTCTGTCATCTCTTTATTCGTCGTGACCTTATTGCCTTGTTCATTGATCAGGCTGATTGCTTTCCCGTTCTCCATATAAACCGTCACTTTGTCGTCCTGAAGCACCCACGTATGATTTTTCCACTGACTCTCAATCGTGGCCTTCGTCACGTCAAATTGATGATCGAACGCCGTTTTGATCGCTTCCGTTGCCGATTTCAGCAATTTCGGATCAAGTTCTTTTTTGTCAATATCGATCGTCGCAAAGGCGGTGGCATAGCCTTCTGAAATATTAGCATTTACTTGAACGCTAAAATCCTTCCCGTTAAACCCATAAGATACATAATCTCCAAATTTGCCCTTGCTATTATCGTAGGATCGTGACTGTGTAACGTCTTTGTTAAATACGTATTTCTTCTTTGAATAGGTGCTCTTTAACTGTTCTAAGGCTTTATTTTGAAATTTTTTGTCAACTTTGTCGATTGTCGTCTTGACGGAAACGCTCCATATTTTTCCGCTTTTAGAATCAAAGTGAACACCATATTTTTCGTCTGCCGATAGAAGAGTGACCTGCCCATTGTTAAGTTCACCGACATCCTTAAGCTTAATCTCTTTCCCCGCAAGTTCATTTACCGCTTTTTGCAGCTTGGGAGCCAACTTCTTATCGATGGGAACCTTCTTACTATCGGATTGCTGCTCTTGCTGCTGCTCTTGTGCTGCCTCCGCTCCGACAGGAATTGGACCTGCCAATGTAGCCAACATACTGGATACGATCATGGATGCCATAATTGCTTTTTTTATGTTCATAATAAATCCTCCCGTTCATCTACTTAATTTACTCTACTAATTTCATCTTCGATAAACCTTTTATCCTCTGTAGATACATACGCGGCCTCCTCAACGCAATGCCTTTCAGTTATATTTTGGAATTTTTAAACTACATTAGTAGTTAAATAAATACTACATTTGTAGTTTATAGATGTCAACATGATTTATGCGAAATTTATTTTTCCGCTTTCCTAACATGCAATGTATGACTCCTATCAACCTGCGGATCACGTTCAAAAAGATAGCCCATACATTCTCTATTCAGACTGCATGGGCTTGTACGCAAGACCTAAGACGATTCCATATTATATAATCTTCAGTGCTATACGAAACATGGTTATGCCAAGACTGTTTCCGAATATTGTCACTTTCCGTTTCATGTCCATCGCCTTATTCATCGGCTTAAGCCAAAGAGATATCATGTTGATTGATGTTAACCAGGCAACGGGTGAAATCATTATTAAAAAATCAACAAAAGTCTCATTGCACCATAGGATTAGCGAAGACTTCATGAACACACTGTCCAGCATAGTTGATGAACACGCTCAAAAAGCCTTAAAGATCGATGAACGAGGCAGGTTACTTATCTGTAGAAGAAGTCATAACCATTAACATAGCCATACATTTGAGGAATTAGCTGAAATGATTAAGAAGCATTGCGTAATTTAATCATACGAGGATACAAAAAAGCGACCATGAACGGTCGCTTTTTCTGATGTTACATATGGAGGCGAACCGTGGCTGTGTAAAACCACAATTCGCCGGAGTGTATTGATTAGGTTACGGTATGCTAAGTAGCGGATCATAAAAAAGAGAGCTTCTAAAGCTCTCTATGGGCTGGCTGCATCATCCCTTGAGTGGGGTGACCCGCTTCCGCTTACCTCCATACCTCGGAGTTCTCCTCAATCCAACCATCCCTTGCTACGTGCGATATCTATTGCCTCGATCCGCGTATTCGCCCCGAGCTTCCCAATCGCCTCTGACATATAGTTCCGTACCGTTCCATAGGATAGAAACAGCTGTGCTCCAATATCTTGAAGAACTAAGCCTTGGGCAGCCAACTTCATGACTTCACGTTCTCGAGGCGATAATGGACATGGATCATCCCATACCGCGAGCGACAATTCTGAATTAATGACACGTTTCCCATCATAGACCCGACGAATCGCATCAGCCAGTTCCTCGCTGCCCGTATCTTTGAGAAGATATCCATAAACTCCTGCCTGCATAGCCCGCTGGAAATATCCAGGACGCGCGAATGTCGTCAAGATGATGACACGACAAGCTGACTTATCTTTTTGAATTAATTCCGCAATATCTAACCCCGTTTTTAGCGGCATCTCAATATCCAGAACAGCTACATCGGGTTCATATTGCTGAATCATGGACATCACTTCTTCCCCATTTTCAGCTTGACCGACGACTTCAATATCATCTTCTAACGAGAGTAAAGTTGCCAGTGCTCCCCTTAATAACTTTTGATCTTCTGCCAAAACAATACGAATCATCTAAGCACTACCTACCTTTTCATTTCGTATTACCCTAGGTATATGTAAGGTGACTTCCGTCCCCTTGCCTGGGGACGAAGACAGCGACATACGACCATCGATCATAACCAACCGTTGCCGCAATCCGGCGAGGCCATTACCGCTAGTATAGAATTGATCCATATCTGCCCCAATACCGTCATCACTTACCGATACACGAACTTCCCCTTCCTGAATGTCAAGAAGAACGTTGCACTTTGTTGCTCGGCTATGTCGAACCACATTTGTAATCGTCTCGCGAAAACACATCGCCAAAATAGTCTCCTGCAAGGGTGTTAACGGAAGCGGAATGTTCACTAAAGCGTCTTCCGTCCCTACATTAGAAGGTCTAGGATCTGAAATCGATTGATATTGGAAAAAAAGCGGTATGCCCGCAGCTGAACATAACGATACAGCATGCTTATATTCGTCAGCGAGATATGTAACTTTCATCTCCGTAACCAATTCTCGCATTTGTTTCAAGGCTGCGCGTGCCGTTTCTCGTATTTCACGAGCCTCTTCTATCGCTCTCTCGGGATGGCGATTGACCAGTTTCTCAACGACCTCCCCTTTTAGTGCGATTAATGACAGCGTATGCCCCAATGTATCATGTAATTCACGTGCGATCCGCTGGCGCTCCTCCTGCTGTGCCATTCGTTCAGCAGTTTCTGCCCGCAACAACGCAGACTTCTGTTGAAATCGAGTCGAAGTTCGAATAATATATGGCAGAATACAGATGCCAAACATAGGCACCAGCACTATCCATAATAGGCTGCCCATCCGATCCAAGTAAGGAACAGCGATAAATCCCATAGCTACAGTAAAAACGATCGTTATAGAGAGTAATATCGGTAGCTTTTGTTTGCTCAGCGGAGCAGCTATCATAAAACCTATAAATGTATACATAGGGTGAAATACAGCTGCTAAAATTAAAAGTACACCCACCTGAACCATCAATATTGGCGTGGCCCACTTTGCATAAAAGTAGGATTGTCGAAACGACAGAACGAATATGCCTAACAGAACAAAGCCAAGCCACTGTATACTTGATGGTTCATAAAGTAAAAAGTACATGGGTATCATTAAATTTGTTAACAAAAAATAAGGGGCGACTCCTTCCGATTTTGGAAAGAGACGCCATTTCTCTCTATTCAATTAGACCGCATCCCGTCGATTATAAATATAGATTGATAGTAGCATAAAGAAGAGACCGCATCCTGTCAAAATTATGAAATCAATACTTGATGGAGTTTTTCCGGCGATCATATTCCATGCCCCATTGGCGTAACGGTGAGATGGAAGCCATTCCCCGACCGAGCCATCCAACTTGGCAAAGTACTAAGCGGCATCCATAGCCCCCCCACAATGGCAAGCCCCATCTGTAATACATTTCCGATGGCAACGGAGGTATTCGCATTTTTAAGCGTTCCTAACAAGGCACCAAGCGCCAGAAAAGATATGCTCCCGATCCATAACCATAATCCGCATAAAATCCATTGCCCGGCTGTCAATTGTATATCATGAACAAGGCCAGCAGATAAAAATATAACTACAATGACGATCAAGTGAACAGCCATTTGCGATACAATTTTGCTGCCAATCCAGACTGCAGGAGATAGTGGAGTTAGCTTCAACAAGCGTACCCACCCGTCTTGATGCTCGAACGATAGACGGATACCGAATTGAGATACTGCTGTACCAATCAAACTGAATGCAGTCATTGACATCAATGAAAAGACACCCCAAGTTGTCGATTGAATCGATTTATCTACCCCATTCATACTCGCAAATAAAAAGTAGAAAGCAAGCGGCATCGCAATGGAGAAGAGTAAGAAAAATGGACTGCGGATAATTCGTATACTTTCTGCTTTGGTCTGGGCAACAAACATATGTAACATGGCTATTTTCCTCCTAAAAATGTTTTTTATCGTAGAATCGTTTGTTTATTTTGAGCCTGTAAGACTTCGGAATGTATCTTCTAAACTGGCAGACTGTATATCAATATCGGAAATTCCCCATTCAGACTGCATCAGTGTAAATAACAATACATCGGTCTCTTGAGCATGCAGACGAATTCGCTCGCCGTTGCACTCTGCCTTTTCTACACCAGGTAATGTGAGCCATTCTTGCTCAGCTGGCGCGTTCGCCGCTCGAAATGAAACGGTTCTAAGTGCGGTTTGAGCCTTTAAACGTTCTGGAGTCCCTTCCGCAACAACCTGTCCTCTAGCGATGACTGCGATGTGATCTGCGACAGCATCAGCTTCATCTAAATGATGTGTAGTTAAGAGCACCGTACGTCCGTCACTTGCCAGCGCTTGGATGGTGTCCCAAAAGCGGCCACGGGCCTCGATATCCATTCCGACGGTTGGTTCATCCAGCAGGAGAAGCTCGGGATTTCCCGCCAAACTCTGGGCGAAAGCTAATCTACGGCGTTGTCCTCCAGACAGCGAGGATGCGCGTCGTTTCTGATCCGTGTGGAGACCCGAAATGTCTAACAATCGCTCGAGCGACATCGGATTACGATAATAACTGCGGAACAATTGAAGCACTTCTTTCACCGTAAGTCCATCTGCTGCTTTAACATCCTGCAAAAGCGCTCCAACGCGTTGCCGTAATTCTTTTGTTCCAGACGGCATCCCCAAGACCCTGACTTCTCCTGATGTTGGTTTGATCATTCCGAGTATCATGGAAATGGTTGTTGTCTTGCCTGCACCATTCGGTCCGAGCAATGCTGTTATTTGACCTTTCTCAAATGATAGATTCATATGATCAACGGCACAGTAGTCGCCGAATTTCTTCACTAGATTTATGCATTCAATCGCCTTTGTCATTTTGTACTAACCTCCGCTAATTTCTTTTCGTTACTTGTTGTCCTCATTATATTGAAAAAGCGCGAGATTCAATTAGTGTGGGTTGTCACAAGCCGGATATGACAAATGTCAGAAAAAAAAGAAAGCAAAAAAAGAAGGACCTCTAGGCCCTTCTTCAGCATAACGTGCATTTAACGCTCTTTGAGTGAGGCGTCTTGTTTTGCAAACTTATAGCTAAGGATTTTACACTTTTAATCGAACACAGCAAGATTATTTCGGGAAGTGACTTAGGTACCGCATGAATCACGTTCTATTCATTTTGTCTTTAAACTTCATAACGAGTGCTTCCAAGCTTCGAGAATTATTGCTAATCAAGTCCGAAACTGAAGCAACTCCTGAACTAAAGATCGAATCGTGTTCAACAAGGCGATCATCAATTGAACCTCGATCACTTTACCAAAGGAGGAGGTGAATTTTTTGCCACGATTCCTGCATAGACTTCGGTCGGTCGAAACAACAATTCTAGGTCTTTACTCAAGTGTCCCCTTTTTTCATTGGGCGATGTCTGTAATTAGCGATAAAGATACGCCAGCACAGCTTTATAAGATTCGGAACAGCGCGTGCGTTTTCTTTGAGATAGGACCATGCCGGACGGTTTCCACGTTTCGTATTGCATTCGCTGCATGAAGCCATCAGGTTGTGGGGAAGATCCGAGCCGCCTTTGCTTGAGGGGATAATATGGTCTACTGTCGTGGCGTGCCCCCCGCACCATAAACAAGTGTGATGATCTCGTTTCAGTGCAGCTTTTCGATAGCCCCGGAATAAGAAAGGATTATAAAGCAATTGGATCGTCTGCTCATCAATCCAGACAGCTCGCGATCGCTCAACTTCCCGCCAGGCCCGATGGAGCAAACACGGGGTTAGCTGTTGACCATCCATATTGAGCACCGTTATCAATCGATCCTCTCCATCATGACTATGATTCATCGATTTCACTCCATCTGTAAGACATGCTCTAGCCTATAGTATTAATATAAAACAAAAACACCATCCTCATGCGGATGGTGTTTTTCGTGATGGAGGCGAGGGGAGTCGAACCCCTGTCCGAAGATAACGACAACACAAGCTTCTACGGGTGTAGTGACAGATTTGATGTCACCCTAGGAACTCCCTGTCACCGGATTCCCTTCAGGTCAGCCTGATTGTCTTCTTCAGCTAGCCCCAGGCGGAGACTAGGCAGCGTATCCCACTAAAGTTGAGCCCTCATCCCGGCACATGGGCTATTGATGAAGCAGGCCCTGATACCCGCTGGCATAAAGATAAAATCTCCACTTTCATATCTTCCTACACTAGATCGTTTAATCTTCAACTCTATAGTTTAAATCTCGATTCTATAACTGTATAATTGTTATAACAATAGAATAAGATGATAAGGAGGAAATCTAATGAACAGGATGGTTGAGATGGAAAGAAAAGTGACCAAATTCGGCAACAGCCTCGGTATAACCATGACTGATGCTTTAAAGCAAATTGGACTGGATCAAGGCGACACAGTCAGCATTGATGTTAGTCCGGCCACGGGAGAAATCATTATTAAGAAGTCAACAAAGGTCTCCCTTCCTGAAGGAATAAGTGCGGATTTTATGGATACTTTGACGGATGTCATTGAAGAATACGATCAAACGCTTCGAGGACTTAAAGACAGATGACATCCATCCGCTATTTATCCGTCCAAGAAGTAATAGCAATCAATGTAGCCATGATACAACGATATAGTCCGGGGGAACATATTGGAGTTAAAGAACCTGGATTGCTCGAATCGGCTGTCCATCGACCCCAATCTTCTGCCTTTGGCGAAGAAGCTTATCCTACTATTTTCGAGAAAGCCGCAGCTTTGTTCGAATCCCTTGGCCAAAACCATCCTTTCCACAACGCAAACAAACGGACTGCTTTTACAGCATTAGTTGTCTTCCTACGCTATAATGGCCTGCACTTCAAGATGGATACAAAGAAAGCTGAGAATTTTACAGTGGATATGGTTAATCATCAATTCGACCGCCAACAAACGGCTGCGATCATTGAAGCTCACTGCAGCACGATTCCCAACTCATAAAATGCAAAAAAGGACCATGATCGGTCGCTTTTTTAAGTATGTATGGAGGCGAGGGGAGTTGAACCCCTGTCCGAAGATAACGCAACATAGGCTTCTACGGGTGTAGTCAGTTTTGATGTCACCCATAAAATAAGATTGATTGCAAAGAATGCAAGCATTTTGGCGATACTCAAGCTCCCTTAACCGAATTCTTACCTTCATCATTGTAAACATCTGTGTTCAGCAACGTGGAAGTTATCACCTAATATTTCTGTTGCTTTAGCTCTTACTACTGGTATATAGAGATGCCTATGTTTAGTTCCGCCATAAATCTGACTATTATTATCCATAATATCAATAAGCTTCAATACGTTTTCCTGATTGAACTTATCAAATAACGGAAAAATTACAGTTTGAAAGACATAAGGGGTGGAATCATAACTCGAACTCTCTTTTAACCATTGAAGGGCAAATTCAATTAGTGATTGCGTGGAGTTTCGTCCCTCTGCTTCATGTAATAGATAAGTAATCTGCTCCATTGTAATGGAAGTGTCTTGCTTGTAATAGTGATAAAAATTAGAGTTCCTAATTTCATTGGATACATCTTTGCGGTATTGCATGATAGAATTCAAATGTTCTGCAAAACTATTCTTCATAAATAGTAAACGTATAATCTGCTTCATGTTTAATTACGGTATCAACATGTTCCTTCATTTCACTGTAAAACGAACCGAATTCACTCAAAAAATAAATTAATAGGGCTTGAGGAGATAAAACTAATGTCAAATCGACCTGCTGAAGCTTCTTATATTCATTAAATCCTGTTTCTATGAATGCATCTTTATCATTTATTTTTATATTAGAATATTCAAGAGGTGCTTCCTTCAGATAACCTAAAAATCTATACTCATCTCTCTTAACCAAAGCTACTAGTGCATAATAACAACCAAGCCTATTTTCATCGTATTCCTCACCATATTTTTGAAATGCGAATTTCCATAACGTTTTAAATAATTCTCTTTCCGCTTTCCTGTTTAGTTTGGCGTAATATCTAGTAATTAAATGCTGAGTGAATCTCTCTAAGTTATTACTCCCAACTTCATTAAAATGTCTTTTAATATCCTCTAATATTGGCTTGATTATTTCTTTCGCAAGTATAGTTTCCTTTAGAAAAATGGTTTCAAACATATTTCTAATATGTGCTCTTGTCTGATCTTTATTAGGGATAAACAATGTCATATCCTTTAACGCCGGATGAGCACAATGATGTCTATCCTCTCTCAGTCTTTTGATTAAGTCGGCTTCCTGTTCATCTATTAATTTTGTTTGCCTTACACCATCAATCAGTTTCTTCTCCCAATCAGAATACTTTTCCTCAATATTGGACTGGCTATCCCCTAACTCAGTAAGAATGTCTTGAGCTTTCTGATCCTCATAAACTTCACTTAAAGTTCTCAGTTTATAGATTAGATCACACAGAACAACATTATGTAAAGATACAATAACGGATCTATAAAAGCCCATATTATAGCACGATATTACCTCGGCAAGATATTCTCGAATTACTAAATTCGGTATGTATTTAAGTTGTTCTTCAAAAATAAAATCATCCATCCAAGCATTCCTCACTTAATATAGAATAAATTCCGCCTCCTTGAATTCATTTCGACATTACCTGTCAACATCCTCTAAGAACATCCAATTATTGTGAATCCAAATAAGCAAAAAAGCGACCGATTAAGGTCGCTTTTCTGACATTAGTTATGGAGGCGAGGGGAGTCGAACCCCTGTCCGAAGATAACGACAACACAAGCTTCTACGGGTGTAGTGACAGATTTGATGTCACCCTAGGAACTCCCTGTCACCGGATTCCCTTCAGGTCAGCCTGATTGTCTTCTTCAGCACACCCCAGGCGGAGATGTGACAGCGTATCCCACTAAAGTTGAGCCCTCATCCCGGCACATGGGCGATACAGAGCGAGAGCACGCTCACAGGTTATTAAGCTGCGAAAGCGTAGTTGTTTTGTTGTTTGCCATTTAATTGGCTTTAGCGTTGATGAAGCGGACGCGTCCCCACTACCCGCTACTCATGCCCGAACTATCCCCGTCGAATCCAAAAACGCCCCCTTAATATGGTGAAATGCCATCGTTCGCTTGAACGGGACCTTCCGCCAAAAAGGGCTTCCGGATTAGATCTGAAGACGATCAAGCCTAAGCAGATCGATCTATTCCGCATCCTTTCCCTCCAAGAAAGAATGACGAAGCTTAACGCTTGTTTTCAATGATCTTAACGATCTCTTACATCAAATAGTATATCACATTTTACATCAAAATGATATACATTTCACAGGGAGAGCAGCTAAAAGCTGCCACCGCCGCGTATTATGTTTATACGATATGATCGTGTCTTAAACATCATGCCAACATTTTATGACTAAATCTCAGCCGTAGGGCAAAAGACGCCTGGAGAATAGAAGTCTTGCTTTTATCCGAAAGGCGCGACTTACCAAAACACGAACCAAACTTATCTCGCAACCTTCTGCTTCTCGCGCAGCGCACGCTGTATATCGCGCTGAGCATCCCGCTTTGCGGCATCGGCGCGTTTGTCGTACTGCTTCTTACCTTTACCCAAGCCGAGCAGCAGCTTCGCATAGCCGTTACGGACATATATCTTCAGCGGCACAATGGCATAGCCTCTTGCTTGGACAGGCCGAGCAGCTTGTTAATCTGCGCTTTATGCAGCAGTAGCTTCCGCGCCCGCGTCGGGTCGGTCGGATTATAGCGATTCCCCTGTTCGAAAGGGCTGATATGCATGTTATGGATATGAATCTCGCCGTTACGAATCGTGGCAAAAGAATCCCCGATGTTCGCCCGTCCGTTGCGCAGCGATTTGATCTCCGTTCCGGTCAGCACCATCCCGGCTTCGTACGTATCCTCGATGAAGTAATCATGGGAAGCTTTTTTGTTCTGGGCCAGAACCTTCCCGTCACTCTTCTTACCCATAGGATCACTCCTTATCCCTTAAAAATAACTGCCAAAACAAGCAAAAAGACTTCCGGCAGATGCCTTTCATCAAAGCAACCCCACCAGAAGTCCATTGTATCAACAGAAACCGCTAAAAGCAAGGCGGGGCAAGCATTGGGAAGCTTTCGACAACCAGGCAAAACTTCCGCCACAGGTCCCCCGTCCCTTACTTTTTCTTCTTCCGCACAAAAGCGGCCGTGCCGTTCGCGCCTTTGGCTTTGCGCTTACGTCCGCCCCCGGCGCCCGGTCCGGGCGTTGGCCCTTCGCCAATGAAAACACCGCTGCCGGACGTTTTCTTGCGCCGGCCTTTGCCGGTTTTGCCCGCGCCGTACCCGGCGTTGCGGTCAAAACCGGTTGGGCTGGCGCCCTGCGAGCTGTAGCCGCCCTTGCCGCTGCCGAAGGCGAAGCTGCGCTGCTCGCCGGCATCGCCGCCGGCAACGGGCCCGCCAAGGCTAACGCCGGCGCTGGCACCCGCCTGGCAGCGTTTCAAAACAAATGAAGTGATCAAAGAAGGACTGCCTCTGGTCAAAGACCTTAAGGAAGTCCTTCTTTCGGATAACATGGCTGTTTTAGATAGAGGTACCCGACTTTTGGGAAAGGGCCTGTTCGATAAGCACGCCGGGATTTTTCTTCCAC
>NZ_LAZU01000011.1 GCF_000987955.1 Paenibacillus sp. DMB20 | reverse complement strand
TTTGACTTGCTCATTTAGAAGCTAACGTATTCACGTTGCTTTTGTTTCATTGACGTGTTCCATTTGTTCAGTTTTCAAGGAACTTGTTACGCCTTGTATTTCGTTTAACAACGACTCATCAGCGTAGGTACTTATTATATCAAGTGTCTCGATTGCTGTCAACACTTTTTTCGACAACTTTCGACGCCAGCTAAAAGTTATTTAATTCAGCGTCAGAAGCGACAAGAAATAATATATCACGGCTGCAGTTATATATCAAGCACTTTTCTTAAAATAATGCATTCCAATTATATCCTGCAGATCCGCATCGTTAACCAAGCGACATGCTTATTTCGACAAAATAACAATCCAGCTACATCTGCGCCCTCTCCGCCAGTGAGGCTGTTACATCATCTCGCGGATATATTCCCTCTCCTCCCTTCTGCTTATAAATTAGAAAACGAATGATTAAGAGCCACGCAAATTATTTCAAAGCCTGAGGCTTGAGCATCTTTATAAAAACAAACAGCAAATACTTTTGCATTGATTTCCATTAGAAAAGGTTTTAATGTAAGTTCATCGCATTCACTATATGAAACCATAAGTAACGAAAGGAGTTGAATGGAATGGCGGATAAACCGCTGAGCCTCGCCAAACCGGCTTCATTGCCCAAATCTGCTCCAAGCGGCACGGGGCAGGAAACGGTATACCGGATTTTGCTGGCGATCAGCTTTGTTCATTTATTCAATGATTCGATCCAGTCGGTGATCCCCGCTATTTTTCCGATATTAAAGGATAACCTGCTGCTTACCTTTACGCAGATCGGCTGGATCTCCTTCGCAATCAACTTTACTTCTTCGATCATCCAGCCGGTTATCGGCTATGCGGCCGACCGAAAGCCGACGCCGATTCTTCTTCCCATAGGGATGTGTTTCACTTTTGCCGGAGTATTTATTCTGGCTTATGCGGGATCCTACATATGGGTGCTTTTCTCCGTCGTGCTGATCGGACTCGGTTCCGCAACCTTTCATCCGGAAGGGATGCGGGTCGCCCATATGGCGGCAGGAATGAGAAAGGGCCTGTCCCAGTCCATATTTCAGGTTGGGGGAAACGCAGGACAGTCCTTGGCACCGCTGCTGACCCGTTATATTTTTGTTCCTTTTGGCCAGATCGGGGCACTCGGCTTTACCATCGTAGCTGCCGCAGGCATAGTCGTTCAAAGCTATGTAGCCCGCTGGTATAAGCAAATGCTCGATTCCGGCTACACGTTCAAAAAACGCGCTCAGGCCCGGTTAATGGACCCTGCCCGGCGAAAAAGTATCTGGAACGCCACCATGGTACTCGTTATCCTTGTTTTTGTGCGTTCCTGGTACGGAGCTGCCATCAGCAGCTATTATGCCTTTTATCTGATGGATGCCTACAAAATATCGATTGACGATGCCCAAATCTACATTTTTCTGTTTCTGGCTTCGGGTGCGCTCGGCACGTTCTTCGGCGGACCGCTCGCCGACCGTTTCGGTCGACGGAATATGATCATGCTTTCCATGATCGGCACGGCTCCAATTGCAATCGTTTTGCCTTTTGCCACGCCTTTCTGGGCGGCTGTTCTGCTTCTTATCGGCGGATTTATCCTGCTGTCGAGCTTTTCCGTTACTGTCGTGTACGCCCAAATGCTGCATCCGGGAAATATCGGCACCGTTTCGGGCCTGATTACGGGCTTTGCCTTCGGCATGGGCGGCGTCGGCTCGCTGGCGCTTGGCAACTTTGGGGACGCATGGGGTATCGGCAACGTCATGATTGCGGCCAGCTTTCTCCCGCTGCTTGGTCTGCTCGCCTTCCTTCTGCCATCTGATGCGAAAATTGAGCAGTGGTCCAAAGAATAGCATCACGTGCACAAGCGAGTCAGAGGTTGATACAGTCTTGCCGTGGCGCCTGTTTTTATCCATCAATACTATGAAGACACTTATCGGCTGCACAATCTGGTCATACCCCTGTCAAGTAGACAGAACAAAAAAGACACTTTTAAGCAGCAACCGTTTCTCGGTATTCGACCGGGGAACGGTTGTTTAATTTTTTCTGAAATCTACTTTGATTATAAAATGAAATATACTCGCGTACCTGTTGTTCTGCCTCAGCTAAGGTTTCGGGTTTGCTTAAAAAAATCTTTTCCGTCTTCAGATGAGAAAAGAAGGACTCTATACAGGCATTGTCCAGACAGTTTCCGCGTTTGGAATGGCTTCCGAGGATCCCAAGTCCTTTAAGTTTATGGTTGAATGGCTTGGAGGTGTATTGAAATCCCTGATCTGAATGGAGAATAACTCCCTCCAAATTTACGTCCTTACTTAGTGCCTCTAATGTTTCGCTAACCAGGGCAAGATCATTTCGTTCCGAAAGACGCCAAGCCACGATTTCGTTGTTAAACAGATCTTGGATAGCCGAAAGGTAGACAAAACGCTCTCCAACACGTATGTATGTAATGTCGGTAACCAGCTTAGATAAAGGAGCATCAGCCTGAAATTGACGTTAACTAAGAAGCCTTCTTTCCGTAAAGCAACGGTCATACGCAGATAACCAAAATAGGGATGAAGGCGGTAGAGCGACAACATATGAGCTTCCAGTAGGTTTTCCTTTTCTTTACGCTGTCTGGCAGTCTGCTGAGCTTTTCTCCCATTTGTAATAGCCCGCCCGTGAAACATTTGCTAACTCCAATAACCAATTCAGCGAAAATCTCTTTCGCATTTCCTCGATGATTCCGTACCTAGCTGCTCTCTTCGTCACTCCTTGTGTAGATTGGGATACTGCTTTTTTAAATATTCAATCTCCGCCCGTAGGTATGCCATTTCTTCTTCAATACTGGAAAACTTCGTTTTCGGCCGTCCTCGTCTTGTGGCAGTTGGCTCTAAAATCTCGCCTGTTCGATATTTCGCCGCCCAGGTTTGTACTTGAGATTTACTACGAATGCCCAACTGTTTCGCCACTTCACGGATGCTCATATGCTCCTCATACACCAACCGGACTGCCTCCATCTTTAACTCCAAGGAGTACTGCCGAAAGGTTTGTCCTTTTTTGGCCATGAAAAATCCCCTCCGTTCAACAAGATTAAATCCATCTTACCAGATGTCTTTTTTCTCTTGTCTACTAGAAGGGGATAATACCAAGGACTTGTAATTCCTTACCGTCTTTTTAAAATTTAATTACCTTTACAATTTATTTACTCGTTCAGCAATCGCACAAACTCTTCTTCATCCTCAATCACCTGGATGCCCAGTTGCTGTGCTTTGGCCAGCTTGCTCCCCGCCTTCTCTCCGGCAATGACCAAATCCGTCTTTTTCGATACGCTGCCGGTCACTTTGGCGCCGAGCGCCTCGAGCTTTTCTGTGGCTTCCTCACGCGTAAGGAGATGAAGCGTACCGGTAAGAACGACCGTCTTGCCGCTGAAAAAAGAGTCCGTACTCACAGGGCGCGGGGTCTCCGGCGCCTTCGCCTGCACGCCGAGGGAAAGCATTTTCTCGATGCTTGCTCTTGCAAACGGGTCGGCAAAATAACCGGCAATGCTGTCCGCTACGATGCCGCCAACGTCCGGTAGCTCCACAAGTTCCTCTGCGGTCGCCTCCATTACGCGATGGAGATCGCGGTAGTGATCGGCCAGCATTTTGGTCGTGGATTTGCCTGTATTCGGAATGCCAAGCGCGTACAAGAACGACGCCAGATCCCGCCCCTTGCTCTTTTCGATCGCATCCAACAGATTCCGGGCCTTTTTCTCGCCGAAACGTTCCAATTTGACCAAGCTTTCAAAACCAAGCGTGTACAGATCGGCCGGCTCGCGCACGCCCAGCTCTTCGTACAGCTGAATCGCAGTTTTATCGCTGAACGTCTCGATGTCCATGGCATCGCGGGAAGCAAAATGCGTGATCCGCGCAACAATTTGCGGCTTGCAGCCCGTCTTGTTGTTGCAGAACAAATGCGCGCCCCGCTGCTCAAGCGGGAAACCGCATGCCGGGCAAGACTCGGGATACAGAATCTCTTCCCCGTCGTTTTCCTCCGTCACCTTGCCTAGAATTTCCGGGATCACGTCGTTGGAGCGGCGGATGAACACGCGCGTTCCGAGGGCGAACTTGAGGTTTTTGCGTTCAATGTCGCCGACGTTATTCAACGTGCAGTTCTGAACCGTTACTCCGGCAAGTTCCACCGGCTCGACCCGCGCAAGCGGCGTGATTTTCCCGGTTCGTCCGACATTCCAGGTCACGGATTGCAGGATGGTTGTCGTTTCCTCGGCCTCGAACTTATAAGCAACCGCCCAACGGGGGAACTTATCCGTATATCCCAAAGCCTCCCGGGTCCGGAAATCGGTCAGCTTCAGCACCGCTCCGTCGATCAGGTAGTCCAGTTCCGA
Source organism: Paenibacillus sp. DMB20 (assembly GCF_000987955.1). Classification (GTDB taxonomy): domain Bacteria; phylum Bacillota; class Bacilli; order Paenibacillales; family Paenibacillaceae; genus Paenibacillus_AQ. Next base: position 121,805 of record NZ_LAZU01000011.1, on the reverse strand, counting down.
ACGGCGGGTTTCAATATCGGCCAGTTGCTCCATCACGTCGTCAAAATTCTCAAAATAGAAAATGTACGGATTGACCTTTAAACGGTTCTCGCTCAGGAAATCCATCATTTCTTTATGGTCCTTGAACTTCTTGTTGTCGGAGTAACCGACGTTGTAAAAATAGGCGTTCAGCTTCCGCTCCGCCGTCACCTTCGGATTCAGGTTGCGAAGCGCGCCAGCTGCCGCATTGCGAGCGTTCTTGAGCGGTTCGGCCGCGGTTTTGTTGTACTCCTCCAGCACGGACAAATTCATGATGCCTTCGCCTTGAACCTCAATCGTTCCTTGATTATAGGGAATCGTCAGCGGCACCGATTTAATGGTCTTCACCTGGGCCAAAATGCCTTCCCCGACAACCCCGTTGCCTCGAGTTGATGCCTGTACCAGTTTGCCGTCCGTATAGGTAAGATTGAGGGTAAGGCCGTCAAATTTCAGCTCCAGCGCGTAGCAGGGAGACGGAAGAGGATTGTCGGGATTCTTGTTGTTGAAGTCGGTGACCAAACGGACCACACGGTCATGCCAGGTCCGGAGTTGCTCGATGTTTTGGGCCTTGTCAAGGCTCCACAGCGGAGCCAAGTGGCGGTGCGGCACAAAGCCTTTCAAAATCTCCCCGCCTACCCGCTGGGTCGGGGAATCCGGGAGCGTCGTTCCGGTCTCCTGCTCCAGCGCTACCAGCTGGTCGTACAGCGCATCATACTCTTTGTCGCTCACAAGCGGCTGATCCAGCGTGTAGTAATGGTAATTGTAATTGTTCAGCTCCGCAATGAGCTTCTCCATCTTTTCCTTGACATCCATGCAGGGGCAATCCTCCTTAAATTTATACAATATACGCAGCAGGGGTGCTGGACTCATGCGCAGCAAGGCGGCTGGTCGCATGCACAACAGGGCGTTGGGCTCTGGTATGGGACTCACGGCACGGGCGTTGGGGCGACCCTGGCATTCCACTGAGCACGGGCGTGGGGACGTTCCTGGCATTCCACTGAAAACCTAACGGACATGAGATCCGTTAAATCGGATTTTGAAGCCAAAATTAGATTTTAAAGGACATGAGTTCCGTTATTCGAGTCATTCTGGCGTATTTCCCGCCAATTGTTTACTTTAACGGATCCTATGTTCGTTAAATTTGCTTAACCTCAACCCCATAGTCTATTTCATAGGCTTCCCACGTTGTCTCAGGTTTAAAAAGCCGACCACACGCCCTTCACATGCTCACGCGCATTTACACGCATTCGCGCACATCATCGCTCGCCGTGGCGCCTTTTATACTCGCTGGATATGATCGTGACGGATTTGGACTCGTCCAAACCCTCCACTACGATATCGTCTGTGACGTACTATTGTACTCGGTAGTCTCATCCCGCACCTTAGTCGTACCATCACTCGCCCCGTAGCGCCTTTAGACGTCTATGGCACACCATCTTCTCACCCTAGCCTTTTGGACATCTGTGGCACACCATTGCTCACCGTGAAGCCCTTTTGCACATTTGTGGCATACTATCGCAGCCGACGGCACCTTTGCAGCCCATGATGCACCATCACATGCCGGTGACGTTTCATTCCTCGCCACCACTGCCCTCCGCTTGCTTTTATTCCACCTTGGTAATCGGCGCAAACCCGGCAAGCAGGCGTTTCACGCCCACCGGCGCCGGGAACGCAATCTGCAGTTCCATATCATTGCCGGTGCCTTTAACGGACACAATCGTACCGGTTCCCCATTTGCCGTGGGATACTTTATCCCCGGCTTTGAAGCCGCCTTCGCTGCCACCGGCCGCCGCCGATCTCGAAGGCGCTCCCGTTGTAACGGTGACGCGGCTCTTTTGCACAGCAGCAGCCGATGCGGTTGAGCCGCCAAGCGACAGGTCCCGGGCTCTGTTCCCTCCCCCGAAGTTGCTGCCTCTCCCGCTGCCAAAACCGCGACCTGCATACGAACCGCCGACGTTGCCACCCCGGCGGTAGCGGTCGTGCGCGATCTGGGTGTCTTCCTTCAGTTCTTCCGGAATTTCATCCAGGAAGCGGGACGGCGGGTTGGCGGTCGTTCGACCGAACAAGGTCCGCATCCGCGCACAGGAAAGGAACAGCTGTTTCTCGGCGCGGGTAATACCTACATAGGCAAGACGGCGTTCTTCCTCCAGCTCCTCGTTATCCATGAACGCACGGCTGTGCGGGAACACGCCCTCCTCCATGCCGATGATGAAGACGACCGGGAACTCCAGCCCTTTGGCGCTGTGCATAGTCATGAGCACGACCGCGTCGTCGCGGTCTTCTTCCTCGTCGTTCATGGAGTCGATGTCCGCGATCAGAGCCAAGTCGGTCAGGAAGGAGACCAGCGATTTATCCTCGTTGTTCTTTTCGAACTCCATCGTGACGGACAGGAACTCGTCGATGTTCTCCAGCCGGGAGCGGGATTCGATCGTATTCTCAGCCTGGAGCTCCGTACGGTAGCCGGACATCTCGAGCATTTTTTCCGTCAGCTCCGTCACCGACAGGAACTCGACCATCCGGTGCAGCTGAGCGATCATGTCGTAGAACTCGACCAGCGCGTTGCGCGTACGGCTGGCAAATCCGAGATCGTCCACCACTTCAAGCACGCGGAAGATCGACGTTCCCCGTTCCCCCGCCGCAGCCGCCAGCTTGCCGACGGTCGTGTCGCCTATGCTTCTTTTGGGCACGTTGATGATCCTTGTCAGGCTGATATCGTCGTCCGGGTTGGAAATGAGGCGCAGGTACGCAAGCATGTCCTTAATTTCTTTGCGGTCATAGAACTTGATGCCGCCGACGATCTGGTACGGAATATCCGACTTGATCAAAATTTCCTCGATCACCCGGGACTGGGCGTTCGTGCGGTACAAAATGGCATGATCCTGATAGGATTTGCCTTCTTTGATGTTTTTGTTGATTTCGGATGTGACGAAGTAACCTTCATCATGCTCCGTGTCCCCGCGGAATACTTTGATTTTTGGCCCTTCCCCTTGATCGGTCCACAGGTTTTTCGGCTTGCGGCCCGTGTTCAGGGAGATGACATTGTTCGCCGCGTTCAAAATATTGGAGGTGGAGCGGTAGTTTTGTTCAAGCAGGATCGTCCGGGCTTCCGGGTAATCCTCTTCAAAATTCAAAATATTGCTGATGTCCGCTCCGCGCCAGCGGTAGATGGACTGGTCGCTGTCGCCGACCACGCAAATGCGGTGATGGCTGTCGGCCAGCATCCGGCAGAGCATGTACTGCGCCCGGTTGGTATCCTGGTATTCGTCAACATGGATGTACTGGAATTTGCGCTGATAGAAATCGAGCACCTCCGGCACTTCCTTAAACAGCTGAATCGTGGCCATGATCAGGTCGTCGAAGTCGAGCGAGTTGTTGCTCTTCAGGCGCTTTTGGTACTCGGTGTACACTTTGGCGACGATGCCTTCAAAATAGTCCCCCACTTTCTGCTCATACTGCTGCGGAGTCACCAGTTCGTTCTTTGCCGTGCTCATGGCGGCTTGAATCGCTTTCGGCTCGAATTTTTTCGTGTCAATGTTAAAATGCTTCATGCAGTTCCGGATAACCGACAGCTGGTCGGTGGAATCCAGAATGCTGAAGTTGGATGTAAAGCCGATCCGATCGATGTCCTTGCGCAGAATGCGGACGCACATGGAGTGGAACGTGGACACCCAGATATCCCGGCCTTCCTCGCCGACAAGCTTGGACACCCGTTCCTGCATCTCGCGCGCGGCTTTATTCGTAAACGTAATGGCCAAAATGCTCCACGGCGGAGCTTTACGCGTGGCGATCAGGTAAGCAATCCGGTGCGTAAGCACCCGAGTCTTGCCGGAGCCCGCTCCGGCCATGATGAGCAGCGGTCCGTCGGTCGCTTCGACCGCCTGCCGCTGCGGAGGGTTGAGGCGCTGAACCGCCTCGTGTATGTTAATCGGCTGCATATTACAGTTGCCTCCTGCTTTTGTTAGTATGGTGGGTAAGTGAAGCACGGTTGAAGTACAGTAGATGAAGAGTTACGAGGTCCATTTTCCAAAACGAGCTGGTTTACGGTTGAACGACGTATTCGTATCGGCTCGGCTATACGGTATCGTAAACCTTCTCTCGGCTGGAGCCTTTGTCGATCAGCTCGTTGCCAAACGGCCGGAGAACGGAACCCGCAGGTACGATCGATTTTGCGCTAGAAAATTAATTTTCCCAATCTCTTGGACGTGCGACATCCTCGGATCCTCGGGAATCTTGTCAGGTGTCAGCCTTTAACGGCTTTTACGGTGGCAAGCGCATGATCCAAGTTGTCATATACGATATTGCCGACAATAACGGTATCCGCAGCAGAGGCTGCTTGAGCAGCCTGTTCGGCCGTAGTAATGCCGCCGCCGTAAAACAGCTGGGCATCCTCGATGGATCGGCGGACTCTTTTCACCGTTTCCATATCTCCGAAAACACCGCTGTATTCCAGATAAACCACTGGCAAATACATCAGCTTGTCCGCAATCTGTGCATACGCCGCCACAGCCTCTTCGCTTAAGGAACATTCGGCCTTCGTCAGCTTCGCCACGGTAGCCTCCGGGTTCAGCACGATATAGCCTTCGGCCACGACCAGATCCCAAGGGATCATGTAGCCATAACGCTCGATGCCCTCGCGGTGTCGATCCAGGATCCAGGTCGTATCGGACGTATTTAGTACTACGGGAACCATATATAGATCAAAACCCGGCACGACGGCTTCCAAATCGGATACCTCCTGCACGCACGGCAGTTCATAGCGGCGGACGCGGGACAGCAGATCCACGGTATTTTCATACGTGACTCCGGTGGAACCTCCTACCATAATCGCATCGGTTCCCGACATGCATACCCTATCTAGCGTTTCGTCATGGATTTCTTTTTCGGGATCGAGTTTGAACACATGCCTCCAGGGCTTGATTAAGTCTTTCAACGTCATTCCTCCACGTTAACGGGTAACCTACTAAAACAAGTCTATGATAGCACGGGGATCAAGTCAATTTGATGTTCGCATAAAATGCGAACATTTTTTCTTACAAATGGGCATAGATGGACGAAAAAGCCCGTCCTCCCATAGAAATAGGAAACGGGCTTATGATGGTTGTTCGTTTTTGGGTTAGTATGCGTTTTTGAAGCCGTTGCGGATCGTGCGCAAAATGATTTTGATATCAAACAGAATAGACCAGTTTTCAATATAGAAGATGTCATGCTTGATCCGCTCTTCAATGGAAGTATCTCCGCGGAGCCCGTTGCTCTGCGCCCAGCCCGTAATGCCCGGACGCACATGGTGCTTCACCATGTATTTCGGAATTTCCTCACGGAACTGCTCGACATAATATGGACGTTCCGGCCTCGGACCGACCACGCTCATGTGGCCGAACAGCACGTTGAAAAACTGCGGCAGCTCGTCGAGACTGGTTTTGCGCAGGAAGGAACCGAACTTGGTGCGGCGCGGATCATTGGCGACCGTCCAGCCCGTATCCTCCACGCCCTCCGGAAGAGGTTTCATGGAGCGGAATTTATACATATAAAACGTCCGGCGGTTTAACCCTACGCGTTCCTGCTTGAAAATCGCGGGTCCCGGGGAGGTCAGCTTCACCCCGATATAAATGCATATCATCACCGGCAGCGTGATCAAGATCGCGATCAAGGAAAAAGCGATATCGAACATCCGCTTAAACAGGCGGTTACCCACCAAATCGAGCGGGATGTCGCGCACGTTAATCATCGGCATGCCCGCAAAGTTGTCGAACATCGGCCGGGCCGGCAAAAAGTCGAAGAAATCCGGGATGATCAGCGTACGGACGCCGGCTTTTTCGCAGGCGTTAATGATATCCGGGTATTTATGATGGGCATTCAGCGGAAGCGCCAGCACGACTTCGTCAATCAGTTTTTGGCTCAGGATGGCATCCAATTCGTCCACCGTGCCGAGGATAGGCTTATAGCGCTTCGCCTCTTCCTCGCTCCACTGCTGATAGTCGTCCAGAAACCCGATGACCTCGTAACCCAGCTCGGGGTATTGTTTAAGATTGCCGTAAAAGGTTTTGCCGAGCGTACCCGCTCCGACGATAAGCACGAACTGGCGGTTATAGCCTTTTTCACGGTAATGCTTCAGGGTTTTCTTGAGGAAGTAGCGGTATAAAATGATGCTGATCACGTTAAGGACCATATAAATGGCCAGGTACCAACGGGAAATATTGACCTCTTTGACGAAGAACATCAAGCTGAGCAGGATGAACATGCCAATGAAGTGGGTCTGGAAAATTTTCAAAAACTCATCGGCAAACCGCTTCTTTCGCTTCGGCGAGTAGAGCGAAACCATGACCCCCACCGTGATGGCTACGATGCCGTACACGATGCTCCACATCGCATACGTCTCGATCGGCAGCGGTCTCTCATAAGGAAACCAGGCACTTTCGAACTTGATCCACCACGCGAGCAGAAACGACAGCTGGATAAAGACGAAATCCGTCAGCATATACAGTTTGGTCAGAAAGCCTTGATTCTTGCGGATCATGATTTCACCTCGACACCCGATGATGATGCGGCTGGCCTGACGGCCGGACGGGCGGGTTTGATGCGGTTGGACAGCAGCGCTAGCAACATTTTCAGCCCTACGCCCAGGTAAACCGCTCCGTTAACGAATATGTTGTATTTCTTGCGATAATGCTTGCGGTGAAACAAAATCATGGCCCGGTGAAACTCGTAAATGATTTTCACGGGCCGACGGCGGGCGCTGCCGCCTTTATAATGAATGATCTGCGTTCGCGGATAATAGTGAATGCCCCAGCCCGCTTCCTTGATCCGGTAGCACCAGTCGATGTCTTCCCCGTACATGAAAAATTCTTCGTCAAGCCCGCCAATCTGCTCGATGGTTTCCCGGCGTACAAGCATAAAAGCCCCGACCAGGCAGTCGACGGGATATTCCTGATCCGGGTCCAGGTAACCGAGTTGGTACTGGTTAAACCTCGGCTTGTCCGGAAACAGCTTGCTGAACCCGAAGGCATAATAAAAGGAAGCCGATGGCGTGGGAAAGCCTCTTTTGCACGCTTTATCCAGGGAGCCGTCCGGCAGGACGACCTTGCAGCCCGAAGCTCCGGTCATCGGATTGTTGTCCATGAAGGCCACCATCGTTTGGAGCGTGTCCTCCAACACGACCGTATCGGAATTAAGCAGCAGGATATAACGTCCTCGGGATATAGCCATCCCCTGGTTGTTCGCTTTGGCAAATCCCGTATTCTCCCCGTTCACGATGAGTCTCACCTGCGGAAACAGCTCGCGTATCGTCTCCACCGACTTGTCCTTCGAATGGTTGTCGATCACGATGACCTCATAGTCGTATTCCGTCTTGGACGAGAATACCGACCGCAGGCAGTCCACCGTTAACTGACAAGTATTGTAGTTGACGATCAAAATGCTTAAATCCATGGTTTTTCAGATCTCCTGACAAAAAGTTCAATCTATCGACATTATAGCATAATGGGAGCTTATATATCGGTGTATTTTGGCAACTGTAGATCTATATAAAGCCTATTATAATTAAAATTTTGAATAACAGGCTCTCTGCTTTGGATTGCCTGTGCAATTTGCTGTTTCGGACATACCTGATCCGTTGGATAAGCCGGGGCCGGGGCCTTAGGAACAAGTCCAACTGCTCTTTCAGATCAGGGTTTAGTAGCTCCCCATATATACGGTTAAACTCCGAGGCTTGGAGATGGAGCAAGCCTTTACCTGTATGCTTTTGAAAGCTTCTAAGTTTGCCTTTTAATTTCCCGATCGGAGAGTTGCTGCCCCCTACCACATTGCTGCCATGCTGTCGATATAGCATGGATGGCTCGTGATCGTAAATCACCTGTCCAAACGAAGATACGAGCAAGTAAAACCACCAATCGTGCATCAGTATCTTTCGGCTGTCTGGTCGATCATGATCCACGAAAAGATTACGGACCGCCTTGTTCATCGTAATCGTAGCCCCAATCGCCACGTTTTCATAGAGTGCATTGTAAAAGGACGGCTCTCTTTGCTGCGGTTTCGGCCAGATCCCTTTTGGATTCAACTCACCGTCTGTAAGCTCAGTAGAAGTAAACACCATCGCTGGCTGCTCGGTCTCGGTACTTGCTTCCAGCCTCGAAACGGCAGTCTCAATTTTGTGGGGGAGCCAAACATCATCCTGATCACAGAAGCAGTAGTAGTCGGCTTGTGAATCGGATTTCGCCAACAATTCAAAAAAACTACCGACCACGCCGAGATTAGAGCCCTGAATGAGCTCAACTCTGCCGGGGTGCTCTACGGCTGTACGTTTAACGACGTCCACAGTGCCGTCAGTCGATCCATCATCCCTGACAAGCACCGTGACCTGGGGCCAGCTCTGCCCCATAATGCTTTTCAACTGCTCTGCTATGTATAGTTCACCATTGTAGGCGGACAGCAAGACCTGTACTCTTTTCATGATAAGGCGACCTCCCTAAAACCAACGAGCATGCTCATACGAAAAAGCCCGATCATACAGATCCGGCTTCATCAATCGCTGTATTACTGTAAGTATAAGTCAGGGTCGTGTCGCATAGCCAGCAAAAACTGTCTCAACCCTTCACGCCAGTGCGGCAAATCCTCAAAACCGTTCGTACGAATAGATAAATGCTCCATAACGGAATTGGCCGGGCGCGGAGCCGGCCTTGGGAACTGGTCCGTCGTGCATGGCTCCAGCGTAGCTGTAATTGGCCATCCCAGCAATTCACGTGCCTCTTCCATAATCGCCTCGGTGAACTCATACCAGGTACAAGCGCCGCTATTGGAAGCATGGTAGACGCCATATTTCTCGGTAGCTGCCAGGTCCAGTAAAAAACGGGCAAGATGGACGGTATAGGTCGGTGAGCCTGTCTGGTCATGGACCACCTGCAGCAACGGCTTCTCCCGGCCCAAGCGGAGCATCGTTTTGACAAAATTGTTGCCGTACAAACCAAATGCCCAAGAGGTCCGCACAATAAACCACTTGGAGCAAAGGTTTTGCACCAAAATCTCACCTGCACGTTTGGATTTTCCATAAATGCTTTGCGGATCGGTATTGTCGTACTCGTGATAAGACTGCTCGCCCTTGCCGTCAAAGACATAGTCCGTGCTGATATACACCAGCTTCGCCTGAGCATCTTCAGCGGCAAGCGCGATATTCCGCGACCCCACGGCGTTCACCAGATAAGCACCGTCGACGTCGGTTTCTGCTGCATCAACGGCAGTATATGCAGCGCAGTGGATAATGATTTTAGGGCCATGCGTGGATACAACCTTCCGGCTCCGTTCCAGATCCGTGATATCTAACTCCTTCCGGTCGCAAGCGATAACATCATGGCCAGCCTTTTGAAATATGGTAACGACATCCTGGCCAAGCTGTCCCCGGGCTCCAGTTACGAGTACCTTCATTGATTTCCACCCAAGCGGCTGCCGTATTGTTTGGATACGTACTCGCGGTAAGCACCGGATTGAATCCGGGTCCACCAGTCTTTGTTGTTCAAATACCACCGAATCGTTTCCTGAATACCGGTCTCGAAGTTAAACTTCGGCTTCCAGCCAAGCTCTTCCGTAATTTTTGTAGGATCAATGCCGTATCTACGGTCATGGCCAGGACGATCCTCAACGTACGTAATTAGCGACTCCGGCTTACCAAGCTCGTGTAGGATCGTTTTCACGATGTGCAGATTGGTACGCTCGTTGTTCCCCCCGATGTTGTATACTTCCCCGCTCCGGCCTTGATGAATAACCAGGTCAATCGCGCTGCAATGATCCTCCACGTACAACCAGTCTCTGATATTCATGCCATCGCCATAGATCGGCAATGCCTCGTCGTTCAGGGCACGAGAGATCATCAGCGGAATAAGCTTCTCTGGAAACTGATACGGTCCATAGTTGTTGGAGCAGCGGGTAATGTTAACAGGCAAGCCATAGGTCTCATGATAAGCCCGAACGAGCAAATCACCGCCTGCTTTGCTAGCAGAATATGGACTATTCGGTGCAAGCAGCGTTGTCTCCGAGAACAAACCCGTTTCGCCTAACGAACCGTACACCTCATCCGTAGATACCTGAACGAACTTGGTTACTCCGTATTTTTTTGCGGCATCCAGAAGTACTTGAGTGCCGAGTACATTCGTATTCACAAACACTTCCGGCTCCAAAATACTGCGGTCCACATGGGATTCGGCTGCAAAGTTTACGACTACGTCAATTCCCTGTTGGAAAATCCGATCCACAGCTTCTTTATCCGCAATATCCGCTTGAATAAAGGTATAGTTTGATTCATTCTCAACCGTTTTCAGATTTTCCAGATTTCCTGCATACGTGAGAGCATCCATATTGATGATCTTGTACTCCGGGTGTTGCTGCATCATATATAAAACAAAATTACTGCCAATAAAGCCGGCACCGCCGGTGACGAGCATCTTCATGAAAGAAACCTCCCTGAGAAATGCAGACGGAGTCTAAGCTCCATATCAACAAAGACAATCACCATACAAATTATGCATATCCAATTCATTGGGTGATTGTTCATTTCCAAAGAGGTTTTAAATTTAAAATGTATTAATTTTTATTCTGGTAAGAACCATTGAGTATTTCAGTCCACCATTGTTCATTTTCAAGGTACCACTGAACAGATTCTCTAATGCCCGTTTCAAAATTATATAGTGGCTGCCAGTTAAGTTCAGATTTAATTTTAGTTGCATCAATGGCATAACGTTTGTCATGGCCTAAACGGTCCTCCACGTATTCAATTAGAGAATCCGGTTTATCAAGCAGTTCCAGTATAAGTTTAACGATATTTATATTCGTATACTCATTATTCCCGCCTATATTATAGACTTCACCCGAAACACCGTTATGAATGACCAGATCAATCGCACGACAGTGATCCTTCACATGGAGCCAGTCCCTTACATTAAGTCCATCCCCGTACACTGGGAGTTTTGTGTCATTCAATGCATTGATTATCATCAACGGTATCAACTTTTCCGGAAACTGATAAGGTCCGTAATTATTAGAGCATCTAGTAATATTTACAGGTAGGCCATAGGTTTCATGATAAGCTCTTACAAGTAAATCCGCTCCCGCTTTACTTGCAGAATAAGGACTATTAGGAGCAAGCGGAGTGCTTTCGCTGAATAAACCCGTTTTCCCCAGAGAACCATAGACCTCATCTGTAGAGATCTGGACATATTTTTGTACATTATATGTTTTGGATAACTCAAGCAAGGTTTGAGTGCCTACGATATTAGTCATTACAAAAATGTTAGGATCCATAATACTGCGATCTACATGCGATTCGGCTGCAAAATTGACTACTATATCTACCCCTTGCTGAAACAGTGTTTCCAATTCATCTTTTTGAGTGATACTCAATTTATAAAAATGGTAGTTTTGTGAATTTTCGACAATATTCAAATTGTTTAGATTCCCTGCATACGTTAAACTATCAACATTTAAAATGGTGTACTCGGGATAAGCCATGCTCATATATCGAATAAAATTACTTCCAATAAAACCAGCACCGCCAGTAACCAGCAATTTCAATTTAATTCCTCCCATTTGAAATAAACAAAAGGTTTACTATGTTTTTTAATTCTATTTTGAAAAACATACATTTTTATTGGCACGTCCACATTTTTAAGAAAAACTCTTAATGAATAATTATTAATACTAGTGTCGATACTAACCAGATCAAACTCAAACGAAACAGGATGGTGGTTATTAATTTTCAACGCCTCAACTGACGAAGAAGCAATTATTCGGTTAGCATTTTCAACAATTTCAATACCCATCATTCCGTTTTGAGGCTGAATTCTACAACTAATAGCTAAAGATATGCCAGTTAAACACCCTGATGGTAGTTTACCTAACTCAAACCAAATATAGTTAGTATTTGGGACACATTCTCCTAAAACTAATCGAGATTTTTTTGATTTGTATCCATAAATTAAAGATTGATCTTTAAACAATTGAAACGGAGACCCCACCAATGGCCATAAATCTGCTGCAGGATTAAAAAATTGTTTAAACCTCATATATTTACTTGCTTTTAACGATTCTAACTCTTCCTCAAGAATTTTACTTGAATTAATTTGTTGTTGGTATTTACATTTGAGATCGGAATACGATTGATCCATCGTCCTAAATTCTCTTAATAATTCTTCCTTTTGCTGTGTAAGTTGTCCAGTTTTCTCCATTGTGCTTTTGATAGTTTCAAGACCTTCATTTAACTTATTCTCAATCTTTTGTTTAGCCTGCTCTATGCTTAACAGTTGTTCTTTCAGTATGATGTTTTCCTCAGCCAAAGCATTTAACTTATTGGATTGTACTGTTGTTTTATCTTTTAGTCTTCTATTACTTATTAGTGGAGGATCATACCATGATATTTCTTCTACCATTTTACATAGTTGATTTTCATCTATTTCCTCTTTGACAACAAGTAGATGATACATAATCTGATCACATACATCAATTTGGTGTTTTCTAGCTTGAATTTGATCTTCCTGAGATAAATTAATATATTCTGGAAAATAAAAAAACTCCATTTTCACACATCTTAAATCGATATTAAGTTCATGATGATCACTCTCGCCTAGTCCCCAGGCCGATGCATGGGGATGGACCCATTGTTCTTGGGGTATTAAAGTATTCGGTGATGTAGTCCAAAACCTAGGTGTATGCTCATTAAAGCAGTGTAAATGATAAGGATTGGAAATATTCAACTTCTGTTCACTATAAGGAGCCACGATACAGATTTGTGCCCCGTGTCTACATACTCTATAAATTTCTTTCATTGCACCTGTTAAGTCCAGTACATGTTCCAATGAGTGGGAAGCAAATATTGTATCTATCGAATTATCATCAAATGGTAATCCCTTATCTATATCTGCTACTACATCAACATCTGGTAAAGGAAAACGATCTACTCCTATAAATCCCATCTGTTTATTAGTTCCACATCCTAAATCCAGTTTCATTATGGAATGCACTCCTAGCTTTTATATATTAACCTACCTACTAAAAGTTCACCTTTACGTCTAAGTTGTTTTTGAATAGATGCTACTCTATTACTTCTGATTCCCTGCTCATATAAAGCTATTTTTTTCTTTTTTTTCTTATAATGAAAAACAAAATCAATGTGAAATTGCTGTTCTTTGGAATTTAAGATCGGTTCAAATATAATATCATGAAATTCGTTATCTTTAAGTGTACCCATATCTATGGAGACGGTTCTCATAGGACTATAAGTGTTGTTCGTCGAATAAACAAGGATATCAATACACCCATCATGAATTTCACCATGTGTTCCTGCTATAAAAGAGAAACCACACCACTTGTTTTTTTGTATTTTAATATCGTAAGAACGTCTGTTTCTAATTAATGTTACCGGATTAAAAAAATCATTTTCAATATCCAACTTTTTATCTTCATAGATATAATTTTCATGTCCGACATCATATTTATTTATATTTTCATTTTCACCCTTACTCGTCATGAGATTTAAAATTTTATTTTTAAATGCCTTATTGTATAAGCTTATCAACTCGTAAGCCACTCTATCTGATTTGCATTCATTCCTTACTAATTTATACGCATTTTTTAATATTCTAGAGATTTTTTGTTCATCAAATGATAATGCTCTCATAATTCCGTCTGAAATATTCCAAGGCTGGTTATCTTTAATAATTATTCCTGTATAGTTGTCTATAATCATCTCCGGTATTCCTCCAGCAGGAGTAGAAATAATTAAAGCGCCTGCAGCCATAGCCTCAAGAACTGCCTGAGGTAACGATTCAAAATCACTTGTACATAATAGAATATCAGCATTTCGTAAATACTCTACTGGTCTATCCTTAAAACCATGTAAAAATACATTGTCATGTAGATTATACTTGTGTATTTCCTTATAGCATTCCTCGATATATTCTGGAAAAAAGTTTTTATAACCAAACAAGTGAAGCTCAACATTAATACCTTTAAGTTTCAACTCACCTACAGACGTTATTGCTTGTAGTTGGCCTTTTCTTGCTTGAAGTGTTCCGGATATTACAATTTTTATTTTTTCTTTAGAAAAGCGCAAAGTACCATCTAACTTCTCTTGTCCAATCTCGAAGTATTCCTGAGGAATCCAACTGCGTATACATTTACTAGGAACATCGAATATTCTCGACCAAATATTGGAGTAAAGAACTGAGTCTGAATGAACAACATCACTAAAAGAATTCCAGTCCCCATGCCCCTCTCTTAAGTTAACTGCATATAAACTAGACACCAAGGGAATATCGAGAATTTTAGCAGCGGCAGATAGTTCCGGCATAAGGGTAACTGAGTGAACAAGCGAGATATTTTGAGTCTGAAGCCAAGCTGATAGTATGGAAACACTTTCTTTATTTAGCTCAAAGTTTTCGGGTTCTGTCATTACCCTTATTGGCAGATAGGCAATATCAAAACCTAATTTTCTAGCTATTTCAGTGTTTTTCTCCTCAATACTACTAAAATAATCCGGCAAGCACCAAATCGGCTTGATACCATATTTGAGCATAAGTTGAGCATGTCGCAACAGATGATTCTCTCCTCCTCCCAAGTAGGGAGAATGGCAGAAAAAGGCCACCTTGGGCTTTCCTTCAGCATTTCTTTTACTTCTAGTTTTAGCATGAAACACGGCCGCTTCAATAGCCGCTAACATACCATATACTTGTTCTTCACTAGAATAATTTTTTATTACATCTTTTCTAGCATTCTCAAATAATCTTGATCTATTCTTTTGGCCCATTACTAGAGCTTTCTTTATGCCCAAATACCATTCCTCAGCGGTATTCCTAGCTTTTATACCCGTCAATCCGTCAGTAATATCTCTATACGGAAATACATTTGAATATACTCCTATTGCTCCTGCTGCGGTAATCTCCAAATACTTAATAGGACTCTTTGAAAGTTTAACATTGTTATCATCAAACAAAGGGGCCAGCATTACTTGAAAACAAGCATCAGTTAAACAATTTAGATATTCATTATAACTTGTAGTAAATGGCTTTGTATAAGTAGGAGAGTTTAACGGTTGCATCTCTGATATATCTATTCCCCAGAAGTGAAATTCAACTTGATCTTTATATTCAATCGAGATTCGCTCCAAAGCAGGCCAAAGAGTCATAAATTCTTTATTCCTAGCGCTACCTCCAGCAAATGCAATCTTAATAACATTTTCATCTTGCTCATTATATTCTTTGTTTAAAAACTTACTCTGGATATTAGTTTTTAATTCTATTACTCGCGAATTATACTTTTCTATAGAACTTGTTATATGAGGAGAGT
The DNA here is from genome assembly GCF_000987955.1 of Paenibacillus sp. DMB20. Classification (GTDB taxonomy): domain Bacteria; phylum Bacillota; class Bacilli; order Paenibacillales; family Paenibacillaceae; genus Paenibacillus_AQ. The sequence goes on along the minus strand of NZ_LAZU01000011.1, from coordinate 106,466 downwards.
ATGAAACAACAATATCTGATTGCTGTAATTGTCCCTCCAATTCTTTGTACATTTCTGATCCTGGGGCAAGATAAGAAAAAGATTCACTTAATTTGTGAAAAGATAGTAAATCATCATCAAGAGAGTATATTGAAGCATTCCCATAATTTATGCTATCTTTTAAAAATAAACTACTATTATTACTACATGTTCTGTTTAAGAGAACCACATCAATTTTATCATGCAACTTGGATGTTAATTGTGATTCAGGAACAAAAGTTGTGAATAATAAATTGCTCCAAAAATCGTTAAAATTATTAATTGTAATATCAATATTTGTATCATATTGAAATTTCGTTACTAACATAGTTTTTAATTCGTCTAATGAGTATGATACCTCAATTCCATTTTCCTTCAATATGGCCCGATGCCTTAAAGCCCAGGGTAATATTTGTTGTGTATATATTTTATTAAGTTCTGTACGTCCAACATAATCCTTTAAATGTTCTACAGAAAAACATTCATAAGACCTTAATGTTTCGGGTGTTAATTTATAATCCCTATTTAGATTATTTACCACTCTAAAGGTCGTCAAGTCATAAGGAACTGTTTGGCCCAAAGAGAATTCCTCTCCAGCTTCTACGATGCTAACAGTTTTATTAATATGTTTAAATGGAACTTTTTTAGCCCATCTTATCCAAAGATCCCAATCACATAATCTCCTCATTAAGACATGGCAATCATACCCGCCAAAATGTTTAAATAAAGTGATTGGATGCATTACCGTATTATTAGCAATTATATTTTGTTCAATTAATGTTGAATAACTGAAAGTCCCACCAAAAATATATTCATTACCATCCTGTCTATAAATGCAGTTACCATAAACCAGAGTAGGCGTTGTACAACTTTCACTTTCCTGTAATAAAATATCGAGTGTCTCTTTAACCCATTGATCATCATCAAACTGATATGCTACATATTTCCCTCTGGCAAGCATTAATCCTTCGTTGACCCGTAAAGCCGGCAAACCGCAGTTCAAGTCATGTCTTATGTGTATTATTCTGTCGTCACTCTCTTGAAATTTCTTAATAACGCCTGATGTGCTATCAATTGAACCATCGTCAACTATTATTAATTCGAAATTTTCGTAAGTCTGATTTAACACACTCTCAATAGCTCTTGCCAGCATACCATTATCTCCCCGACAATAAGTAGGCATGATTACACTAACAAGAGGATTTTCTATAAAATTTTCAGGATAATTAATAACTTGATCTTCTAAAAATATATCCGCTTTCAACAAAATTCTTTCCCTCCATCAGCCGTTTGGCAGCATAGCTTCGAGATATGCCCGAGATACTTCCTCAGTGCCCCCGATCATTCTTACTTCACCTTTCTCCAACCAAATACATTTATTACAAAAATCTTTTAACGATTTCATAGAATGCGTTACAAACACTAGAATTTTAACACTGCCCATTAGTTCTTTCATTCTTCTTTCGGCTTTTTCTAAAAACGCGGCATCACCAGCAGCGATAACTTCATCCAACAGTAGTATGTCCGGTTTAATAGCTGTTGATATGGAAAAAGCCAGTCTCATAAACATGCCTGAGGAGTAGTACTTAACTGGAACGTTCAGATAATCACCTAACCCACTGAATTCCGCAATTTCTTTCGTTTTACTTTTTATACTTTTAGGATGTTCACCTAGCATTAGTCCCCTAAGATATATGTTATCCCATCCCGTAGCTTCCATTTCAAAACCTGTGGCTAGTTCAAATAAACATGCAATATTCCCCTCAACTTGCAACTTTCCTCCTGTAGGTGGGTAAATACCAGCAATTAATTTAAGTAATGAACTTTTTCCAGCCCCATTATGACCAATAATTCCAACACGTTCACCATCTCTAATAGTTAGATTTATTTTTTTTAACGCATTAATTTTTTGTCCTGGGGATTGAACAGTGTTTTTCCGAAATAAAACATCTTTCAAACTAGCGTCTTTTCTGATATGAAATGTCAAATCTACCGAATCTAGATCTACAATGCTCATAAATTTTAACCCCTTTTATAATCTAAACGTAATTTTTCTACCGACATACTTCATCATCAGAGTTGCACTTATAAGCATGCTAACAATAACTATACATGAGACCAGCCAAGCCAATGTGGAAGGATAATTTCCTAATAAGGGTTGACGGATAATTTCTAATATATAAAATAATGGATTCCACTGATACAGCCATTCGAATCTACCGCCTTGTAGCAATTTAGCAGGAAAAACAATTGGCGTTGCATAAAATAAGCCCTGCATTAATAAAGATTGAATATGAATAAAATCCCTAAAATAGGTATTGACTAGACCGGATAACATTGAGACTGCAATACCGAATAGCAACCATAAGCAGAGAGCCGGTATAGCCAAAAGCATTTTATAGCTAAAAGAATTAATATCAATAAACAATTCAATTATCAAAAATGCGGAAAGGGAGATCATTAACTGAATAAAAGCTCCTAGGGTTGTACGCAAAGGAAATATTGCGATTGGGATTCTTGTCTGTTTTATGTAACCTTCAGCATTAAGAAAGGTCATTGTCCCTGCATCTGCACACTGGGTAAGAAACATCCAAGGAATAAGACCCGAAAAAAGATATGGGATAAATTCTTTTAATGGTTGGCCCATGATTTGCGAAAATACCAACCCAATGATTGAAACCAAACCTAATGGGTACAGCAAAGACCATCCTATTCCTAGAATTGAGTTACGATATTTATTTTTTAGATCCTGTTTCACCAAACTTAGTAGAACAAAGCGAAAAGAAATTAAATTTTTAATCAATATAATCAATCCTTTTTACCCAGTCTCTGATAAACTTTTTTTGCAATATACAGTGGTGCCCGAAGCCCCATGGATTTAACAATATTATATAGCTTGCTAGTTATTAACACTTTACTACCTAAAAATAAGTTTAGTTTACTCGGTTTGCAATAAGGGGCTTTATAGAGCGTCAACTCTCCCAATTTGGTTTCAATATCTTTTGCAATACATTGAGTAGTAAATTCTTTTTCTAACTGAATTCGAGCTGATGAACTAACTTTTAACCTGAGTTCCTCATTTTCTATGAGGGTAGATAAACCAGCAATCCATGAATCCTCTGTGTTTTCAACAAGGAGGCCATTAATTTCATTTCTAATTATTTGTTTATACGGGTCAACGTCACTATAAATCCCAGCTGCATTTATGGCTCCATATTCTAGAAATTTATTGTAGTATTTACATGCATGAAAATCACTGTCAGGCAATGGAGCTACCCCAATATCCCAATCGATTTTACTCATTTGGCTAATATAATTATCGTACTCCGATTGATAAGGGATGTACCTATACTCGAAATCACCACCGAAGTCAGGCTTTGCACCCATAAATTCGAATTCAATTTTGTCGCCGTATTTAGATTTCAATTGATAGAGTGGATACTTTAATAAGGTTTCCAAGTTAGCTTTATGATCGGTTCCACCACTAAATCCAATTTTAATGACAGGTTTAGAGATACCGGAAGTCTCTTTAGGTTTAATAGATTTCAAAAGCAAAGCAGGAGCTTTAATAATATAAGCTCCCTTTTGAACATATTTTTGATATTTCTCTTTAATTCTAACGTTATTTGTTAAAAGATAATCACATTGTCCAATAATTGAAACAATATTATTTTTGACTAACTCACTATTGAAATACTCGGAACTTGCCGCATTCAGAGGGATATTCAACAAATCATCATCTAAATAATAAATAATAAGTTTCCCTGCTTTTTTACATTCATTAACAATATTTAATTCATATGAATCAGCCGATCTAATACTGATAATAATATCAGCGTCCGCAAGTATTTCACGAGTCAATTCGGCCGCTAAATAAAAACTGAAATCGATCTTGCCTTCTTTTTGAAGCTCAAGCATTGGCTCAACTATTCCTATTCTGGCAGAAGGGATATCCCCAAGGCAAAAAGAAACCACCTTCGTCAAACGCATATCAAATTCTCCTTAACCAGCAACATTTTAATGACTTCCTTACCCTCCCTAGAGTAATGTCTAACTGATTCAAAGCCTACTTTTCTATAGATGCCATAAGCTTTATTGTTTTCGCTTAAAACTTCAAGTTTAATTTCTTTAAGTTCTAGCTGATTAAAAGCAAAATCGCAGAGCATAGATGTAATTACAAAGCCCAAACCCCTGCCTCGGGCAGACCTTTCACCAATTAATAATCTACCGAATTCTGCAGTTCCTTCTTCGTTATTTATATCGTATAAGCCTACCATGCCAATCCTGGTTTTATTTCCAGTTAAATCATTGATAATAAACATAATATCATCTGATTTTTCGAGATACCTCCGGTACCATAATTTCTGCTGCTCAGCATCAATATATGAATTCATTAAGAAACTTGCATTATTAAGAGGGGAATTTCTCCATCCCCTCATAATTTCGATGTCATCTTCACAAATAGGCGTAAGAAGGATATCCCCAGACTGAATGGTATAATTGTGTCTCAAACAACTTTACCTCCCTCACATACTTGTAAATCTAATCACGTGTTCGACCACTCGATCTACATCTGCCTTTTGCATTCTAAGGTGCATCGGTAAAGAGATAATTCTTTCGCTAATACTATGAGAAATAGGGCAGGTTCCTTTTGCATATTCGTACATTCTATATTCTGTGTTATCTCTGTAGTGTACTCCAGGATAAATTTCGGATTCGTTCAGAGCCAGCAACAATTCATCACGCTTAGCAACTTCAATTACATAAAGGTGTCTGGAAGAATCACAGCCCGGGGCCATTACCACAGGTTTAATATGTGTATTACCTCGGAAGCCGTCATCATACCACTTAGCAAGTTGTTTCCGATAAGCATTGTCTTGATCCAAATACTTCAATTGTACAAGACCGATTCCAGCCATTATAGAATTCCCATGATACTTATATCCCACATATTCAACATCGTATTTCCATTTGTAGGCACCCTTATCGTTAGAGCGAGCATAAGTATCTTTGTTAATTCCTAGCCAAGTCAACTTCCTGCAAAGCTCATCATTGTCTTTCTCTTTAAAGCAGATCATGCCGGAATCAGCGGTAGGCAAATTTTTGACCGCTTGAAATGAATATACGACAGCATCTGCTTCACTGCCGGGAACCTTGCCATTCAATCTTGTACCTGCCATATGGGCAGCATCAAGAACTAGAGCCAAATTATATTTTTTGCAAAGTTCGACTATTTCTAAGTATCTGCCTGTATTCCCACCTATTCCAACAAACAATATTGCTTTTGTCTTTGCCGTTATCTTTGCTTCGACATCCTTGGGATCAAGACACAAAAATTCATCGACATCAGCAAACACAGGCTTCAAACCTTCATATAAGATTGCGTGATTTGTTGAGACGAATGTTAGAGGGGTAGTAATCACTTCAGCTTCGTCATCCCAACTATTCTGCATCTTCAGAATTTTAAATGCTAAACTTAATCCAACAGTTGCAGAATTTAAAAAATGAGCATTCTTAAGCCCCGTATACTCTTTCCATTTTTCTTCAAACTCGACGGTCTTGAAACCGAGTCCAGTCCAACCTTTTTCCAGGCATTCTCTGATCTGCTCCAGGCATTCATCTATTCTGAAGGTTGGCATGAATAATTGAATTGACATCAAAAACACTCTCCGTTTATTTAGATTTTAAAAAACTGGTTAGAGCTTCGCTGTAATGCCTTAGTGGTCGATTGTAGATTCCCCATTTTGAATTATCTAAAACCGAGTATCGAGGACGCTTCACCAACGAATTAAACTCACTTGATACAATGGACCGAATACGTTCGCCCGAGAAACCTTTTTTTTTGTGCAATAGAACAAGCCAGTTCAAACCATGAAGTTGAGCCGCTATTGGTCACATGATAAGTTCCGTATGGGCATTTCAGCAGATCAACTAGGCCTTTAGCGAGATCTTCCGTATAAGTAGGACTTCCGATTTGATCGCTAACAACATTTAAGGTTTGCGTGCTGCTAACCAGTTTATTAAGTATAACTTCCGGGAAACACTTCCCGGACTTACCGAATAACCAAGATGTTCTAACAATGTAATATTTTTTGTAATTTGCTCTTAAAATATCCTCAGCTATCAGTTTCGAGAATCCATAAGCGTTTATAGGATGACAACGATCTTCTTCAGTGTATGGTGAGCCCTTCTCCCCGTCAAATACATAATCGGTACTAAAAAAAACGATTGTAGGCTCACTCTCTGCAACGCTAGATAAAAGATTGTACATACTAACGCTGTTGATATTATAAGCTTCCATTGGTTTTTGTTCTGAAAGTTCGACATTAGTATAGCCGGCTGCGTGTACTATTAAGTCCGGTTCAAATCCAGTGATTGATCGTTTCAGTGAATAAATATCGGTTATATCACATTCTTCTTTTTTTAACCTGCAGATGGTATGGCCAGAGTTTTTGAAATAATTATAAATATCGGTTCCCAACAGCCCGTATCCACCGATAATTAAAACCTTCATTGTTCACTTCCCTTCAACTGCTCCTACTCAGTAATACCTTTCCATTTTTCATCTTTGGGAGATAGTAGAACATTATCCACCTCATTTAATGGCCACTCGATACCTATTTCCGGATCATTCCACAACAGTCCAGATTCGTTTGCAGGATCATAAAAATCAGTGCATTTATATGAAAACACCGCTTGTTCCGACAAAACAAGAAATCCGTGGGCAAACCCTTCGGGAATATAAAGTTGCTTTCGATTTTCTCCAGAGAGCTTAATGCCGTACCATTGCTTATAGGTGGCAGAGCCTTGTCTAATGTCCACAGCCACATCAAAAACTTCGCCCTCAAGGACTCGGACCAATTTACCTTGAGGCCTTAGCGTTTGGAAATGCAATCCCCTTAAAACGCCTTTTTTCGATAGTGATTGATTGTCTTGGACAAAATTAACGCTTATCCCACCTTTTCTGTATTCCTCGTGATGGTAGGTCTCCATAAAATATCCTCTGTGGTCTCCGTAAATTTTAGGTTCAACAACAATTAATCCGTCGATGCCGGTCTGAATAAAACTAAAATTACCCATGTATTTCCTCCCTCAATTTATGACCTGCTAATTCAATCAGATATTGTCCATATTGTGTTTTGAGCAAAGGTTCCGCTAATGATAACAACTCCTGATTTGAGATATACCCCATCCTAAATGCAATCTCCTCAATACAAGCAATGTACAATCCTTGTCTTTTTTGAATAGCCTCCACAAAGTTGCTGGCTTCAAGCAAAGATTCATGGGTACCTGTATCAAGCCACGCCATGCCTCTTCCCATGATCTCAACACGGAGCTTTCCTTTAGATCTATATTCCTCAATCACCGAAGTTATTTCTAATTCTCCTCTAGCAGACGGGATTACCCTGGACGCAACGTTGGCTACATCCCCGTCAAAAAAATAAAGCCCTGGTACAGCATAATTTGACTTTGGTTTTTGCGGTTTCTCTTCAATAGAAAGAACATTATAGTTCTCATCAAATTCGACTACCCCATATGCGGAAGGGTCTTTGAAATAGCATCCGAATATAACAGCTCCATCTTGCAATTTGGAAGCGTTATGTAACATCTGACTAAAATTCTGACCGTAAAAAATATTGTCTCCCAATACCATTGCAACAGGTTCACCATTAATAAAGGATTCTCCAATAATGAAGGCCTCAGCTAACCCCTTAGGTTCAAGTTGAATGCGATATTCAAAACTCATCCCTAGTTGCGAGCCATCACCCAAAAGACTTTCAAAGAAAGGTAAATCTCTCGGAGTGGAAATGATCAGAACCTCTTTGATCCCTGCCAGCATAAGAACAGACAATGGATAATAAATCATCGGCTTATCATAAATCGGTAGTATTTGTTTTGAAACAGCACGCGTTAAAGGATAGAGTCTTGTCCCAGATCCACCTGCCAAAATAATTCCCTTCATCTTTACACTCCTTCAAACCAAGTTTTGGCCAATGTAATTGTAATAATCAAACAGTTCCTTTAATCCATTTTCCATTGAATAAATTGGACGCCACCCTAAGTCTTGTAAAGCCAATCGATTATCCAAACAACTATGCTTTATATCACCGACACGTTCATCCCCGTAATAAATCTCTGTGGATTTACCGACTTGATTTTGCATTGTTCTCACCATGTCATTGAGTGTGACTGAACATTTTGTGCTAATGTTAAAAATCCCATTTTCCTCACTGTTAATAGCTGCAATATTCGCATTCACTACATCCTTAACAAAGATAAAGTCCCTGGTTTGCTCACCATCTCCGAAAATGGTAATTCCCATATTGTTTATTATTTGATTTGCAAATATAGCAACCACCCCAGCCTCGCCTAGATGGTCTTGTCTTGGACCGAAAACATTTGAATACCTTAGAATTGAATATTTAATGCCATATAGCTTAGAAAAAGTTCTTATATATAATTCGGGTACCAGTTTTGATATGCCATAAAAAGAAATAGGATTTGTAGGATGATTTTCATCAATGATGTTACTTAATGGAGTACCGTAAACAGCAGCAGAAGATGAGTAAACTATTCTTTTTACATTATATTTCTTGCAGTTTTCCAGTAGATTTAAGGTTCCTCGAATATTTATTTCCTGATCAAGTATTGGCTCGCGAATTGATAATGCAACATTAACCTGGGCTGCAAGGTGCAGAACAATTTCTGGATTGAATACTTCAAAAACTTTATCCAAACAAGGGGAGTTTATATCAATATTGTAAAAAGTTACTTTTGAGTTTACATTTTCTTTCTTTCCAGTTAATAAGTTATCAACAACACCAACCTCATGATTTTGTGACAATAATTCATCTGCGATATTGGAACCAATAAATCCGGCACCACCCGTTACTAAAATTCTCAATTCAACTCCCCCAAAAATAAAACTAGTCATTATTTATGTTACATCAATCTTAGTTATGGTAAAATATTGTCGTATTTCACATAAAGGAGAATGGAAACTTTGTCTAATCCAGTATACGGTAAACAGGCTAAAAGGTCGATAGAAGTCGAAAAAACGTCGGGGCTTCATTGGGTGTTAATTATTGGTATCATTCTGTTCTTAGCCTGGACTCCGTTCCAGACTGCTTTGTTTAACGGCCAGATGCTAGAGTTTGAGAAGCCGCTCTTCTGGGCAGCGTCCGCTGCGTGTGTGTTGATGTTTTTATGGATTGCCCGTTACTTTAAAAGCATCCGCCTGGAAGACCAGCGGGATTGGCTCATGGTCGGTGTCCTGCTGCTACCGTTAACGTATGTTGTATCGTTAATCAGCGCGGCTTCGAACTATTTGGCCATGAACATGGTCATTATCCAGTGTGTGTATGCGATCATGTTTATCATCGGGCTCTACGTTCTACGTGATAAACAGAACAACCGAATCATCCAGACAACCATTATGGCGGTTGCTTATCTCATCGTAGGATTCGGATTGCTGCATTGGTTCGGTCAAGGTAAGACCGCAGGCGCGATTGCAAAATGGTTCTCCAACACGGTCCTGAAAGGCATCTATACGAACGCGGTTATGACGGACTCGAACGGTCTGCGCCTCACTTCCGTGTTTCAATATGCCAATACATACGCGGCTTTCCTGATGGCGTTCTTGTTCACGGCGGTGTTTTTCGTGACGATTTCCCGAAAATGGTACGGCCAGTTTTTCCACAGCTTCATGCTGGTTCCGATCATTGTATCGCTGCTCCTGACGCTGTCCCGGGGCGGTCTCGTACTGTTACCGGTCGTGTTCGTTCTTTTGCTTCTGTTCCTGAAGCCAGCACAGCAGATTTTGTGGATCCTGTACTGCGCCATTGCCGGTATAGCTTCCCTTCTGATCTCGAAACCCGTTACGGAGCTGGGGCTGCAGTTGAACGAAAAATTCAGCGGCGGCGGAGCTTTAAAAGGTTGGGGCTATGTTCTCGGCGTTTCGGTCGTTGTCGGCCTGTTGGGATGGGCCATTCAGCGGTTCGTCGCACCAAAACTTGAGCAAGGATTAAACAGTTGGTCCGGCAAAAAAGGCTCCAGCCTGTGGATCCCGTTAGGCTCAGCCATCCTGGGCGGGCTGCTGATCTTCCTCATGATTGGTACGGGGCTGAAAAGTATTTTGCCGCAAAATATCAGCACGCGGCTTGAAAATATAACTTTAACCAGCACAGTGTTCTGGAACGTTTTACATTCTATAAGGATGCCATGAAGGTGCTTGCAGATTACCCAGTCATCGGAGCTGGTGGGGGGCATGGGCATCACTCTATGAGCAATATCAGAACAACCCGTATACTAGCCGCCAAGCGCATAACTTCTTTTTGCAATATTTGATTGAAGTAGGGATTGTCGGTTTCCTGATTTTCATGTCGTTTATCCTATTTATTATCTATAAATATATCCGTGGATATATGAAGACGGATGAGGAGAACCGGAATTCGCATTTTCTGTATGCCATCCTTGTTCTATCGATTTTGATACACAGCATAATGGACTTTAACATGAGTTACGTATTTATCGGCATTCTCGTATTCCTTGGACTTGGTGGAATGGCGGCCGTCATGGATAGCAAACCGCTGCCAAAATGGAAGGTCAAACCTGCCACGGCAAAAGGGGTTTTCAGTGCGGTCGCAGGATTAGGCGCAATTGTTTTGCTGATCACCTCCATCCGCTATGTCGAGGCGAGCAGCGCGGCCATGGAAGCCCGCAAAGTCGCGCAAACCAGCCAGTCCTTCGATGAGATTAAAGCGCCGCTCGATAAAGACCTTAGCATACGTCCCAGCCATCCAGACTCCGTCCTTCTGCTGTCGTCATTGTATCATTCGGCGTATAAGCAGTCGCAGGATGAAGGTTATTACAACCTTGCAGTTGAACTGCTGAATAAAGCGCGCAAAAAAGAACCATACAATAAAGCCATGATTAACCGCATGATTCAGGGGTATGAGCTGAAGGGCGAGAAAGACAAAGCTTTTGAAATGCTCGCAGATAATGCCCATAAGTTTAAATGGGACATAGAATGGCATGAGCGGATGATCACCCAGGCCTTTGAGCTTGGTTATCAGGCGCTGGGTTCCGGTGATACGGCGACGAAGGATAAATACTTCAAACGGGGGACGGAGGTCTTCGAGGAAGTGCAGGCCGGCATTAAATATCTGGCTACTCTCCCGGAAGGTCAGATGCAGGGCCGTCCATTTGAGAACTCCCCGACCATGATTCTGAACGCCGGTAAGATGTACTTATTGATGAACCAGCCTGAAAAGGCTGCCGCCACGCTGAAAATCGGACTTCAGGACGATTTGTCAGTACCGGCCAACCAGGATATCGCAACATGGTATCTGGCTTCGCTTCAAAAACAAGGTCAAAGTGACCAAACGCTTTTGGGTAAATTGAAAACAGTGAATCCGAATGCCGAGTTGCAAATTAAACAGTTGACTGAGCTAGGATTGTAAAGAAAAGCGGGACAGTACCGGTAGATTAGATCTGCCAGAACTGCCCCGCTTTTTTGGTATGGTTTCTACTTTATAATTCCTTGGTGATTACATCTCTCATATATTTCAATAGCCCTTCGCGTAGATCCTCATGCTGTAGCGCATAATGAATACTCGTCTCGATAAATCCCAACTTCTCTCCTACGTCATGACGAATTCCTTCAAAATGGTAGGCCAGAATCCTGTCTTGTCGGGATAAACTGGAAAGGGCGTCGGTGAGCTGAATCTCTCCGTTTTTCCCGGCCTCCTGGGCCTCTAAAATATCAAAAATGTCCGGCGGCAAAATATATCGGCCCATGATAGCCAGGTTCGAAGGAGCTTCATCGATGCTCGGCTTCTCCACCAGCCGTGAGGTTTCGAAAATACGATCTGCGATTTCACGCCCTTCCGCAATGCCGTATCGGTCCACTTCCTCCCAACTCACCGGTTGAACTCCGACAATTGCCGTTTCGTACCTCCGGTATACATCCATCATCTGTTTCAGGCACGGCACCTGGGATTCCACAATATCGTCCCCCAACAGAACGGCAAACGGTTCATTTCCGATAAACTTCCGGGCGCACCAGATCGCGTGGCCAAGGCCTTTCGGTTCCTTCTGCCGGATATAATGGATATCAGCCATTTCCGAGGGGCGCCGCACTTCCTTAAGCAAGCCCCATTTTCCCTTTTCGGCCAGATTGTGCTCCAGCTCAAACGAAGAATCAAAATGGTCCTCGATCGCTCTTTTCCCCTTACCGGTCACGATGATGATATCTTCGATCCCCGAAGCTACCGCTTCTTCAATAATATACTGAATCGTCGGTTTGTCGACGATCGGAAGCATTTCCTTGGGCATGGCCTTGGTGGCCGGGAGAAATCGGGTGCCGAGCCCGGCGGCCGGAATAATCGCTTTGCGAATGTTCATATGTGGGCTCCTTTCAGAATGGGAAGGAAAAATCCCCCAGTACCCTCTCTTAGTAGTTTATTATATCAGTCTTCACCTTCCTTTTCATAGATACCCGGCTTTTATTCTAGCTTCTTTGTATTCTCACTCTACATTTTCTGTCTAAACGAACATTTACCCCATCACCGTCAACAAAACGCCTACCGTGTTCGTAAGCCCGTGCACGATCTTCCGGGCCAAATCGAGTTGCTCCGTTCATAGGCCCAGGCAAAAATCATCCCGCCCAGAAAATTCACTTTATTGAGCAACCCCCTACAAAAAAGAGACTCTGAAGAGGTTAAACTTCCATCAGAGCCAGGAACACTTAAATTTTTTCACCTATTATTGGGGATATCTTCCCAAAAAAATCAGGATCAAAGCCTTGTGCTGATAATTGAGACTCCACTAAATCTAAGACATCGTAATATGCGAAGTTTGAACCCAACCTGTAGGATTTATCCTCTGCACATTCGTCTTCCGGCACAACTAAGGTTTCGTTGTACTTCTCCTGAATAAGTGTAATTAAATCGCCTAGGAAGTCTTTTAACTGTTTATCCATTTTCATCTACTCCTTAAAATGCCTTCAAGAATCTCTTTTTGTTCCATCTGCCTTTGAATATCAGAAGGCCACTTTTTATTTATTAGTGCTTCCTGTTGCCTTGGGTCTAGCTCCCTGAAACTAGGTATATGTGCCTCGGGGTTGCGAATTTTATCTTGATGCTCAGCTATTTGTTTTTCAATTGATTGTATACCTTTGCGAATTTCGTCATCTGATTTGCCAACATATTGATTGTAAAAGCCTGAATGCTTACCTCCACTCTTTGCGACATCGAAAGCTTTTCCCGTCCCTCCAACTTCCTTAGGAGGCCCGCCTCCATCGCCACCCGAGTCATGCTTCAAGCGAGGTGTACTCTTCACCCCGATTCTGTTGAGCGCAACGCCTCCAAGGATAAGGGCGCCCTTCTCGCCAATATATTCGGCCATGCCATATCATTGACCTTCTCCTGCTCCGCACTCAGCCTTTCGTCAAACTTTTCGCGGGTATCGCCGACATCAAAAATCATCTTGGTTCCCCATACGGTCGTATCGATGATCTCCTCAGCCGTTCCCACCGTGGCATCGTAAAACATCTGTCCACCGGTTCCAATCGGGTCCTCAATGAGGGCGCTTGCCGTATCCGCGATCGAATCGCCCAAAATTTTGGCGCCCGACACCATGCCATCCCACAACTCTTCCCCTTGTTCTTCCAGCTGTTCTAATACTGTCTTGGTAGACTCAGGTTCCGGGTAAACCGCCGGACATGAGTTGGGAGGCACGCCTAATAATGCCGTTAGCCCGTTAGGATCCCCCAGCTTATTCATACCATCGGCCGCAATGAATTTAAAAGCGATCCGCTTTAATTCCTGACTGACCACCTGCATATGCTCAACCGTCAATTTCACTTCGCTGCGCGCCCGCTGAAAATCCTCAAAAAACCGCTGCTTCGTCGTTCCGTCCCATGAATGCATCATCATCATGATTTGCTGATTCAGCGTGTTTTGGTTCATTTCCAATTTCTCCGAGGCACTACTAAACTGATCCGACACGGCCAGCAGCACTTCTGGAGGAACAAGGATCCTTGGCATAGATCAACCTCTCCGTCATTTCTTCTAACAATTCATTTTATAAATTTCCAGATGATTGAAAAAGGTTCCGGAGTCTTATTTTCCATATTTCCCCAGTGTAAGCATTGGTTAAAAAGTCGCTTTTTTCGCGATCCAGTAGTTATAAGCATTGTTCTAAGTGACCAACTAAGCCATTACCACCCTTTCAAAGTAAAAAGAACATGCCGTTTTTAATCGCGGCATGTTCTTGATCAGATTACCTTTTACACCGATTCTATTAAAACTTACTGTTTTAGACTTACTTCACCAGCTGACCGCGGGTTACGCCAAGCTGGTTCGTCGCTTTCAGCTGCTTCCAGACCTGCGTGCCGCTGATCTCGCCGCGCAGCGCGCGGTTATACAGATCAATGACCTCGTGCACCTGTTCCGGCGTTTCTTCCAGGAATTCCACCCGGTAGCTGGATACGCCAAGCTCCATGAAGTTGGCCAGATACTCGGCGCCGGACTGCTCAATCGCGTTGTAGACGGTATTGCGGCAGCCCTCGTCCACCCGCACCGGGTGGGACATGCCGATCCGATCCTGCAGGGAAGCGCGATGCTCCTCGCACGGACGGCCGCAGTTCGTGAAGTCCGTTCCTTCGCTCAGGAACGTGCAGTACACGCAGTGCTCCGTATGGAACATCGGCAGATGCTGGTGGATGACAATCTCCAGCTTGGACGTGTCGGCTCTTCGGAGCAGATCGACCATCTGCTGAATGTTCAGGTCATACGACGGAGTGACGATATCACAGCCGGCTTCGGTGAACAGATCCACCGCCTTATGGTTCGCAATGTTCAGCGAGAAATCGCCGATCAGGCGCGGAAACTTCTTGTCCGGGTTTTCCATCCGGTGGCGCAGGTAGTAATACAGCGCCCCGGTATTGCGCACCAGCACGGCATCCGGCTCTAGGCGCAAAATATTGTTGTGGTAGCCGTTCTCGCCCGGCATATGGATGCGCGGCGTCGCCAGCGCAATTTGCTTGCCGGCGGCCCGAACGGCCTCCACCGCCGCCGGGAACTGCTTGATGAACTCGAAGTCGGCGTAAATCATCCCCACGCCGGCTTCCAGCGCAGCCTGCACCTGCGGCAGGCTGCGGCACAGCGCGGTAAGCTGCGCTTCACCGCGCTTGACAGGCGCTGCAGGCACCGCCGCATCGCCGTAAACCGACACCGCCCGTTTCACGTACACGGGCGGCTTCGGCCGCTCGCCTGCAAGCAGCTCCACCGCCTGGCGGCGGATGCTGTTCAGCTCGCGCATCGGCACAATGACGTCGCCGTACAGCTCGACGTCAAGTTTCTCCAGCTGGAACACGGTCCCGCCCAGGCGGCCGAACTGCTCTTCCAGCAGTTCACGGTTCATCGGCCGCTTGAGGGCGATTTCCAGTTCCAGCTCCGAATTGACCTGGACCGTCGTACCCTTCTGCACGTCGGTCCACCAGGTCGACAGCGGCTGGCCGGGACGGCCGCTGACGCGAACATGCAGCGGGAATACCCGATACGGCTTGTCCGTCTCATAGGTCTGGCGGAGGCGCTTATCGAGCGCAGGATCGTTCGTCTTCCAGATCCGGTCGCCGACATGCAGCTTGCGGAGATCGACGTCGCTGCGCCCCGGCACGATGTCGACGATCCAGCCTTCTTCGGCTTCCCCTTCCAGCTTGACGCCTTTGCGGCGCACATCGTACACGCGTCCGCCCTCTTCTTTCTTCGTCGGATCTCCGGCGTCAAACACGATGCCGTCGCCTCGCTTCAGAGGCGCCTCCAGCCTGCAGACGACGCCGTCGCGCAAAATCTGCTCCACCCGGCCAAGATACACGCCGCGGCTTTTCGGAAAGGTTCCGTCTACCAGCTTCTTATTGTTCGTTCCTTCCAGGAAGCCGTGCGTAAAGCCCCGGGAGAAGCTCTGCTGCAGCTCGCGGATCTCTTCCTTGTCCGGCTTGGTATCGTCACCGTCAAAATACCGGTCAATCGCCTTCCGGTATTTGCTGACCACATTCGCTACGTATTCCGGGCTCTTTAGACGGCCTTCGATTTTAAACGACGTGACGCCGGCCTCAATCAGCTCCGGCATCAAATCGATCGCAGCCAAATCCTTTGGGGACAACAGATAGGCCACGTCCCCCATCGGCTTTTGCTCCCCGTCCACCATCAGGTCATACGGCAAACGGCATGCCTGCGCGCACTCCCCGCGGTTGGCGGAACGTCCGCCCCACATTTCCGACGTCAAGCATTGGCCGGAGTAAGATACACACAGGGCACCGTGCACGAACACCTCCATCGGAAGTTTGGCCTGCTCCCCGATTTTTCGGATCTGCTTCAGATTGTTCTCACGCCCCAACACAACCCGTTCCATGCCGAACGGCTTCGTAAACTCCACCGCCTCCGGCGACGTTATTGTCATCTGGGTCGATCCGTGAATCGGGAAGTCCGGCGAAATCTCGCGGATCATCTTCACAAGACCGAGGTCCTGCACGATGACCGCATCCACCCCCGCGTCCACGCAGGCGTCGATCAAAACTTTGGCATCCTCCAGCTCATTTTCGAAAACCAGGATGTTAAACGTCAAAAACCCTTTCACGCCATAGCTGTGCAAAAACGCCATGATTTCCGTCAGCTCGTCCATCCGAAAGTTGTTCGCGCGAGCTCGCGCGTTAAACTTCTCCACACCGAAAAAGATCGCATCCGCTCCGTTCGCCACGGCGGCGCGCATGCAGTCCCAATCGCCCGCGGGCGCCAGCAGCTCCACATCTTCCCTTCGCAAAATCGTTGTATCCATCTATATCCTCCCAAACCGGAACCGGCCGGTAACTGTTATTTTAAAGCTTTAAGCCAAAAACGGCATCGTCCCCTTTAGAGGATGACCGCTTCCACGAGAAATACCCGGTTCACACGCAACGATCAGCCGTTTATCAGCATTCGTTGCCCCCAAAAGCATATATCTCTTTAACTTATCCAGTGTACCAAAAACGGGAGTATATAAAAAGCATTTCTACAAATAGGCAGCTTCTTTGAACATGCTTTGGCTATTTGGAGAAATGCTTGCACCCGAAGTGTATGCACATCCTAAAAGGCAAGGCCTCGCAAGTTCGCAAGTATTCTCAGACAAACATCGCAAAGGAAATACTCTTACTCTTACTCTTACTCTTACTCTTACTCTTACTCTTACTCTTACTACTCCTCCACCACAAACGTTCCCGAAGCCATTCTCTCGCCGTTTACCAAAACGTGAAGGCTGTGCTCGCCGGGATAAAAGCGGCGCGTCGAAATGACTTTAAACGAATGCTTTTTCCCTACCGTCCAACTGCCTGGAGCATACGGTTTGTCCGAGCATTTATACCGCTTCGGCGCCTGTTTGCCGTTGGCCTTCATATAGCCGATTTCATAGTCGATCCGCAGACGGGGCGTGTCTTCGCTGCCGTTCACTAATTCAAACGAGAACTCCAGCTCTCCCCCAACCGAAACGATCGGCGTCGCAATGTTGAGCGAGTCTACCGCAATGCCCGACATCTGCTCGTATCCAAACAAAGCTACGCCCGGGCATCGCCCTTTCTTAACAGCGTCCTGCAGGCGTGCTTTACGATCCAGTCCGTGAGCGGATGGGTTCCGATCCACTGGCGGGCGAGCTCCAGTACCAGCTCTGGATGATCCTTGGAAATGTCGTTCAGATGGTTGGCGACGCTTTTGCGTACATAGAGGGACGGGTCTGCTTTAAGCTTTTCCAAAATCGGAAGCGCCGGACGCGGATCCCGGATCAGTTCAGGCAGCTGGGGAGCCCAAGGCAAACGCGGACGCGCGCCCTCACTGGCCAGTCGGCGAAGATGCTCGTTGTCGCTTCGTGCCCATTCCTCCATCTGGCCCAGCATCCGCTCCTGGTCCTCCATGATAAAAGGGCGGACCGCAAATTCCGCAGTGGAGAACCGGGTGAAAAACGCCAACGCCTCCATCGACCGATCAAAATCGCCCCTTCCGTTCAATTCTACGAAATCGGGTATAAACAAATACTCAATCCCCCGGCATTCCGGGGCAATCGCATATAGAATGCGCAGTGCCTCTTCATATGAGGAAGGCAGCGTTTCCGTCAGGGCTCTCGTCACGTGCCGGATGCGCTGTTTGAACTCCTCCTCCGCCCATGATCCGTCATGGATCAGTCCGATAAATTTCGGCTTGTCAAATGGAGTATAAGCCCCTTTCACCCTGCCGGCAAACGACTCTATAAAAAGCGGCGAATATAAATCCTTCAACGTTTCTCTCATCGCATAATCCCCCTGTTCCCGAATAGAAGCGGCTCCAAAATGGAAACGGCTTTGCCGTCCCTTGGGGACAACGAAGCCGTCTCTTTATCGCATAATCCTGTTACTCTACCGTCTGAAATGATGCCAGAGTCCGCTCGATGGCCTGCTTCTGCACATCCGTGGCGTTCGCATCGTTCAATACCGCCGTCACGGTATGCGTCGCACCGTCCTTTTCAAAAACAATCTGCCTCGTCGTATACCCGATCCCATTCTTCACCTGATGCACGCGGAACGACACCGCCGAAACGCCGGCAAACGTCGTATCCTCGATGCCAAGCACCTTTAGCTTGCTTTTGCCCGAAGCCGCTTCATTGTAGTACTGCTTCAGCCTGCTCACAATGTACTCCGCCGGCGTATCCTTCACCGACTCAACGGCGAAGCTGCCGCCTACAAAGCCGTACTCCACTCTGCCCGAATCAAACCGATCGCTGATCGGAGTCCAATAACGGGGAATGTCGACGTGATACTTATAGACGTTTGATGTCTTGGTTGCCATCTTGGTTTTGTCCGTCAGGAAATCCGCATCCCCGATCCGGCCGAAGTTTGCCGGAACCGCTTCGTAGTCGATATGGATGGATTTTAATACATTCTTCCAAGCCCTAGCGGCTTCTTCCTTACCTTCCGGCACGGTATATTCAAGATAATAGCGGTAGCCGTTCTTCTGAACCATCACTTCATACTCGGTTGTCCACCCGTCCCCAAAATTGTAGCGGACCTCCAGGATTTGTCCTTTCACTCCCGAAATCTCAACCGGCGTCAATCCGACGATTTGGTAAGCGTCCGCCGCAAACGACTCCTCAAGCCACTTCTTCATGCGGTCGGCCCATCCGGACAGCGTTCCTTCCACTCCCTTCGGGGCGGAGTTCACGTAGATCGACAGGTATCCTTCCTCCTCGCTGCCGTAGAACATTTCCTGGTTGTTTACCTGCCAGCCGGCCGGAACGGCTGCCGTAATGCCGTAATCGGCATTCGTAATGCTGCGCAGCCCGTTTTCCATGGAAGATAAATCTTTTAGATTTTTGTCCCCCGCGTTAAAAGAAACCTTAAAGGAATTGAGCAGGTCGGCATACTTGTCCAGATCTTTGTAATGGATTGCGTCGGAATCGGCAAAATACAGCCCGTACAACCTTTTATTGGCATAATACAGCCGTCCTTCCCACAGTACGCCGTCGGCATCCCGCGAGACAATCCGTGCATAAGGTACCGGTGCCTGCGCAACCGTCTCCTGATCAAGCACCACGTCACCGGTCAGACGCGCGTCCTTTATGAGCTGCTGCAGCAAATCTTCGGTATCCAGCTCGACGGACTGCGGATCGGCATGCACCTCCAGGTAGTACCTTCCGGTGGCATCCGTAAACGAAGCCACGTTTTCACTATCCGAGCCGCTGCCGATTACCATGCCTGCGGGATAATTGATGCTCCATTGATAATAGCTGTTGCCTACACGGCTTTTGCCGGACATGCCGTCCGGGTCCGTGCTGTTCCCGGAACCGCTTTTGTCCGTAACCTTCAGGCTGATGCTCAGCTTTCCGTCCTTGTCCGTGCTGAGCTTTGCTCCAATGCCTGCCGCCACCGGGCGAAGCGGAACCATCAACGTACCGGAGACCATCTGCGGTTCCGCCGGCAGCTTCACCTTTTTCCCATCGATCCAGGCGGTCGTGCTTCCCATAATCATGACAACGGCATGGGGTCCTTGCAGGAGCCGGACGCGGCTTGTGCCCTCCAGCCTGATTTCGCTTCCGAAAGCTTTTTTGAAAATGCTTAACGGAACCATAACGATCCCATTCCGGCTGACCGGCTTGGCGATCGTATACGATTTGCCGTTCACGACCGCCGAGCTGCTCCCCTTCTGGACCGTCAGCACCACTTTCTGGGTCGTATCCGCCCACGCCGGCAAAGACAACGACGCGCTTAGGACAACGGCTGCGAGCAGTGCCGCGGGAGTGCGCCACCTTTTGTTATAAAATACCGCGGTTTCTTTCGTCATTATTCTTCTCCCTCCCCTGCCGCGACGGGAATGTCTGCAGATGCCGGCATCCCTACGCCCTTGCTGAGCGTAAGCCTGCGGTTCACGATATCGCCGCCGCTCTGCATCAGCACGTTCACCTTCGCGCCGGGCATGTACGCCTTCAGCATTTCGTTAATATCGACGACGGAGTACACGCGCTTGCCATTAATCGCATAGAGCACATCGTCTTCTTGAATGCCCGCTTTTTGGGCTTGGGCGGAAAGAACCTTGGTTACGGTCAGCGGATCATCGCTGGGAAGCCCCACGATAGCGGACCAGCTTTCCTCCAATTCAAGTCCAAGTCCGGCGCGCTTTACTTCGCCGTATTTCAACAGATGCTTAACGATGTATTGCACCGTTTCCGTCGGAATGGAAAAGCCCATGTTCTCAATCCCTACGGCCGAAAACTTCATACTGTTGATCCCGATAACCTCGCCCTTCAAATTAACGAGCGGCCCGCCGCTGTTGCCCGGATTAATCGCCGTATCCGTTTGGATCAGGCGGTATGAGCCGTCGACGCTCCGATTAGTCCGCTGACAACGCCGACGCTGGCGGAATTGCGGAGAGAGAAGAAGATCGGCGTACCGATGGCAATGACCTTCTCGCCGACCCGGGACTTTTCGCTGCTCGCCGCAAATTTGGCTGGTTTCAAAGACTTGGCGTTTATTTTTACGAGTGCGATATCACTGACCGGATCGGTGTAGATCTTGTGCGTTTTGTAGGTTTTGCCGTCCGAAGTCACGACCGTAATGCCGGTCAGTCCGCTGACGACATGTGCGTTCGTTACGATCCACCCGTCCGATTTCATAATGACGCCGGTACCGTGAGCCAAATTATAGCGGTCTTCCCCTTTGCTGCTTCCTCCCGGCGTTTTGCCGATAATGCCCACGACCGAAGGCGACACTTCTTTGATGACCTGCGGTACCAGGTCCTGATTGTATGTATAGCCGTTGCTGGCCGTGCCGCTCTTGGCGGGCTTGACTCCCGCTGCGTTCGCTGAATCCGCCGGGATGCCGGCGCTCAGGAGCAATGCGGCAGCAAGCAGTATTCCTGCGGCTTTTTTATTTCCCATTTGTTTCATCTTTTTTCACCCGTTCCTCTCCGAACGTTAACTTACACGGATACGTGTTCCCTCAATGTAACACAGGGCAACGGCCTGTACAATTGCTGTAAGTCCTAAATTATCCCTTTATTTTCCTGCAAGATACGCAATCTGGCGCCAAGCCCTTGTAAAAAAATCTTCCATATTAACTCATTTTAGTATACAGACGCAAAAAAGACGCCAACCACTGCAAACGCGGGGCGCCTCCTTATGTACGAATCTGTCCGTTTAGTTGCTGCTAAACCAGTTGGTAACCATCGCATAGTCCGAGTACAGGAATACGAGCAGACTGACAATGCCGAAAGCAATGGCGAATTTATTCTTCTGACGTGCAGTCAACAGTCGAACCACACCGATAAAGATTAAAATCGTAAACAAAATCATGAAAATATCGAATGTTTTAAAGTTGGAACCGGCTTCCGCAGCTGCTGCAAGGAACATGGAACGTACCTCCTCGTGATTTCTCGGGCATTTTTACATATCTTCTTCTATGTTATCCTCGCCTGCGCCCGGATGCAAGCCCTCCGCCTCAAAAAAAGCGAAAATGTCATAAAAAATTCTCATATTCAACCAGCTAATCCTCTTTTTTTATGATCAACCTCCTTGACCCGAGCTCTTCCGCGACCCGCTTTTTCCACGCGACCGATGTGCTGAATAGATTCGTTTAACAAATAACTATATTTTTGAACTTAAAAATCCATTTTTTCATTTACGGAGAAGACCTGATGTGATAATATCTAATTCAATATCATACTATTCAAATCGGAATTAAATTATTTCATCAAGATACTCATCGCCAGCGACCATTATCCTTAAATCCGAAATCACAGGAGGCGTTATTCCCATGGCTTACGAACCGGTATGGATGGCCAATCCCGACAAGCTGAACAAGTTTGAATTCGTCAAGATGGAAAAAGACGGATTGGACGTGATTCGTACAATCATTGAAAAATACGCAGTGGAGGGCTTTGACTCTATTCCCGCGGACGATATGGACCGTTTTAAATGGGCCGGCGTTTATCAGCAAAAACCGAAGGACGGTCATTTCATGATGCGGGTACGCATTAATACGGGGATCATGACATCGGCTCAGGCCCGCGGCCTAGCTGAAATTGCCATGCTGTACGGCCGGGGTCTTGTCGACGTGACCACACGCCAGGCGATTCAGTTTCACTGGCTCACCGTTGAAAGCCTTCCGGATATTTTCAAAAGACTCGAAGCTGTCGGCTTATACTCCTACGAGGCTTGCGGCGACTGTCCCCGCACCATCGTCGGAAATCCGCTGGCCGGCATCGATCCGCACGAGCTGCTCGACACTACCGATCTGGTGGAGGAAATCAACGACTTTTTTCTGCTGAATCGCGACTTCTCCAACCTTCCGCGTAAATACAAGGTCTCCATCTCATCCAACCAATATAATAACGCTAACGCCGAGATTAACGATCTTGCGCTGACACCGGCCGTCAAGGTGATCGACGGCGAAGAGGTGATCGGATTTCATGCCATGGTCGGAGGAGGCCTTTCGGCAAAGCCGCATCTGGCGCAGGCGTTGGATATTTTTGTCCACCCGGAAGACGCGCTGCGGTTAGCTGTCGGCGTCACCACCATTTTCCGGGACTACGGATACCGCGAGAAGCGCCACCATGCCCGGTTGAAGTTCCTCGTAGCCGATTGGGGTCCCGACAAGTTTAAGGAGAAGCTGGCGGAGCTGGTCGGCGAGTTTCCTTCCCGAGGCGAAGACAAAACCCTTGGTTGGCAGGCTGCCTACTTCGACGGGGTTCACCCGCAGCGTCAAAAAGGCCTGAACTACATCGGATTGAATGTCCCGGTTGGACGTCTTGATGCGGATGAGCTGGTTGAACTCGCTGATCTGGCGGATACTTACGGCGATGGAAAAATCCGCACCACGATGTCCCAGAACCTTATTCTAAGCGGCGTCCGGGATGAAGCGGTCGAGGAATTGCTGCGGGCTCCGGTTCTTCAGCGTCTCACGCCGAATCCGAAGCACTTCATGAGCCGGACGGTATCCTGCACGGGCAATGAGTTTTGCAATCTGGCCATCGTCGAAACGAAACGCCGGGCCAAGATGGTGGCGGAATATTTGGATGAGCACGTCCAGTTGAACGAAAAGGTGCGCATTCACTTCATCGGCTGTCCGAACTCCTGCGGACAGAAGCATATCGCGGACATCGGCCTGCAGGGCTCCCTGATCAAAACGCCGGAGGGCATGGTCGATGCGTTCGATATTGCCGTCGGCGGATCGCTGGGCCCCGGCGCCCAGCTGAACAAAGCGCTGAAAGGACGCGTTAAAGGCGACGACGTCGGACCGGTGCTTGCCCGGCTGTTGTTGTTCTATAAAGAGAACCGGCTGTCGCCGGAAGAAAGCTTCTTCGCTTATGTGCATCGCGTCGGCATCCCGGCATTCCAGGAGAAGCTGACCGAGATTTTGGCGTCCGAAGTTGTGGCGTCCTAATGAACTCCCGGTAAACAATAAAATCAGGGGAATCCTCCAACGATTTTCGATCTTGGAAGGTTCCCCTTTTTTGTAATAACTAAGCTGCAAATAATCCAGACCTTTGAAAATAAGAAGCAAGGATGCTGCGGGCAGCAATCCGATTTGTCCATAATAGCGCAGCGTTCGGACAGCAATGTCCATCTGTTTAGCCACCTGACATATCGAGATCATCACCCTCGTCCCGCCCCTTTCCTTGATGTACTACCGATTGTTATTCGGCTTTATACCTTCTTTGATGAGGTAGCCAACGCCAAGGCCGATCAAGACCCCGGGGATCGCATTGCCCAAATACAAACCAACACCCGCCCCGATAATAACACAGACGTAGATAACCGCATCTCCTTTGTTCAATTCGAATTCCCCTTCACCCGTTATTGGCAGCCTGAATGCCTGTGGAGCTCTCTCCCTTCATCAGTATACAAAATGACGCTGCGTCACTTTCAACCCTTAAAATTTCTGCTTGAAAATGACGCTGCGTCACTCGTTATCCTGTAGGAAAGGAGGTGGCTACCAATGAACCATAAACCATTCATTCGACGCTTTGGGCTTGTATTCATGCTTCCAGTCATGCTATTTCTTAGTGCCTGCGGCAGCGACGAAGCAACCGAAGAGTCCCGGCATGCGTCAATCGAAGACGTGAATACCGTGCATATTGATCACGGCAGCACACCGCTCCAGCTTGAAGTAGCCGATATCGATTCGCTTGAGGCTTCGCTGGTGCTGCCGCGCGGCGGTGACGGACTCGTACTGGACGAAAGTCCGAATTCAGTAGATATCCGTTTAAAAAGTAATATTTCACAGCTGCTCAATCTCGGAAAAAAGCCCCGGCTTCGTATTTTAATTCCTTCCCATTTTGAAGGTAAAGTTGTCGTGCAAGGATCATCGGGCAGCGTCACAGGGACCGGGTTGCGTTCCCATAGTCTGGACATTCAAGGGAAAAGCGGAAACATCAAATTACAATTCGCTGAATTGAACAATGACCTGAATGTATCCGTCCATAGCGGCAACGTGCATGTGCAATTGGACGACAGTAAGCCTAACGCATCCTGGCGGCTTCAATCGACAAGCGGTAGACGTTCTATTGCCTTTCCATTAGACAAGCAGAGTGAGCAAAAACGACGGACGGAAGGGATAACCGGCGGCGGTTCGGTTGAGGTGAACATCGAGACGAGGTCCGGCAACATTACCGTGGAGTAAAGAGGGGACGAATCACAGCTGCCGGCACCCGATCCCATGGAACGATAATCTGAAAATATCATTCACTTGTCCGCCTGACCGTTCAGTTGCAAACTCCCGCGAATTCCTTCCTGATGTCAGATAAAATGTGCCCCGCAAAAGAGCCCTGCCTCTCCCCTATGGGGGAGCTGCAGGGCTCTCTATACTCAAACGTTCTTCACGTCCGGACCTTACTTCACCGCAGACTCTTCCGCTGCCGCGGTTTCCTTGTTCATCGCTTCCGTCCGTTTGGTGTCCCGCTCCAGAATCGGTTTCAGATACTTGCCGGTGTAGGATTCGGGCACTTTTACGATCTGCTCCGGCGTACCGGTGGCGATAATCGTACCGCCTCCGCTGCCGCCTTCCGGACCCAGGTCGATCAGGTAATCGGCGGTCTTGATCACGTCGAGATTGTGCTCAATCACGAGAACGGATTCCCCGGAATCCACCAGCCGGTGCAGTACCACAAGCAACCGATCGATATCATCCACATGGAGTCCGGTCGTCGGCTCGTCCAAAATGTACATCGTTTTCCCTGTGCTGCGGCGGTACAGCTCCGATGCGAGCTTCACCCGCTGGGCTTCACCGCCCGACAACGTCGTCGCCGGCTGGCCCAGCTTGATATAACCAAGGCCCACGTCCATCAGGGTTTGCATCTTGCGATGGATCTTCGGAATGTTCTGGAAAAACTCCGTGGCGTCCTCAACCGTCATCTCCAGCACATCGGAAATGCTTTTTCCTTTATATTTCACTTCCAGCGTTTCCCGGTTATACCGTTTGCCCTTGCATACCTCGCACGGCACGTAAATATCCGGCAGGAAGTGCATCTCGATCTTGATAATGCCGTCCCCGCGGCAGGCTTCGCAGCGTCCGCCTTTCACGTTAAAGCTGAAACGCCCTTTCTTGTATCCGCGCACCTTCGCCTCGTTGGTCTGGGAGAAAATATCGCGGATATCGTCAAACACGCCGGTGTACGTGGCCGGGTTCGACCGCGGCGTCCGCCCGATCGGGGACTGGTCGATATCGATGACCTTTTCGATATGCTCAAGCCCCTTCATCTCGCGGTATTGTCCCGGACGGACACGGGCCCTGTTCAAATCGCGGGCCAGCGTTTTGTACAGGATCTCATTCACCAGCGTCGATTTGCCGGAACCGGATACCCCGGTCACCGCCGTAAAGACGCCGATCGGGATTTTGACGTTGATGTTTTTAAGGTTGTTCTCTTTGGCGCCGCGGATTTCAAGCCAGCGGTTATCCGGTTTCCGCCGTTTGCTGTTGACCGGGATAAACTTGCGTCCGCTCAAGTACTGGCCGGTGAGCGAGTTCTCATCCTCCATAATCTCGCTCGGCGTACCCTGGGCAATGACTTTCCCGCCGTGAATGCCTGCACCTGGACCAATGTCGATAATATAGTCGGCTGCCATCATCGTATCCTCGTCATGCTCGACGATAATAAGGGTATTCCCCAAATCCCGCATATGCTCCAACGTGGAGATCAACCGGTCGTTATCCCGCTGGTGAAGGCCGATGCTGGGCTCATCCAAAATATACAGGACGCCCATCAGGCTTGATCCGATCTGGGTAGCCAGGCGGATCCGCTGGGCTTCGCCCCCGGAAAGCGTGCCTGCCGATCGGCTCAGGGTCAAATAATCCAGGCCGACATTGACCAGGAAGCCAAGGCGGCTGTTGATTTCTTTTAAAATGAGGTTCGCAATCTGCCTTTCTTTCGGCGTTAATTCGAGGCTGTCAAAGAAGCGCGAAGCGTCCCCGACGGACAGGTTCGTCACGTAAGCCATGTTCTGATCGTTAATGGTAACCGCGAGGCTTTCCTTCTTCAGACGATGCCCTTTACATCCGTCGCATGGCTTGGAGCTCATATAGCCTTCGATGTATTCGCGGATTCCCTCCGAATTGGTATCCCGGTAACGGCGTTCCAAATTCGGAATGATGCCCTCGAACGTGACGTAGGCTTCCTTCCGCTGCCCAAAATCATTTTCGTATTTGAAATGCACCTTCTGATTGCCCGTCCCGTACAGCAGCTTGTCCATCTGCTCCTGAGGGAGCGAGTTCACCGGCACGTCCTGCGGGATGCCGTAGTGCTCGCAGACCGATTTCAAAAATTGCGGGTAATAGTTCGACGTGCCCCCGGCCCAGGCCTGGAAAGCTCCGTCTTCAATGCTCTTGTCGCCGTCAGGAACAAGTAAATCGGGATCCACGATCATTTCCACGCCGAGGCCGTCGCATTCCGGACAAGCCCCGAACGGGGTATTGAACGAGAACATTCTCGGAGACAGCTCATCCATGCTGAAGCCGCAGATCGGGCAGGCGAAATTGGAACTGAAGCGAAGCTCCTCATGGCCCATCATATCCACCAAAAGCTGCCCTCCGGACAAGTTAAGCGCCGTCTCGATCGAATCCGCCAGACGGGCTTCGATGTCCGGCTTGATCACGATCCGGTCCACAACGACCTCGATCGTATGCTTTTTGTTTTTCTCCAGCTCGATGCTTTCCGACAAATCCCGCAGCTCGCCGTCCACGCGCACCCGGACGAAACCCTGCTTGGCAATATCGGCAAACAGGCTCTTGTGCTCGCCTTTGCGTCCGGTGACCACCGGAGCCAAAATCTGCAGTCGGGTCTTCTCGGGGTACTGAATGATGCGGTCTACCATTTGCTCTACCGTCTGGGACGTAATCTCAATGCCGTGCTCGGGGCAGTGGGGCCGGCCGATGCGGGCAAACAGCAAGCGCAGATAGTCATAAATTTCGGTTACGGTGCCCACCGTGGACCGCGGGTTGCGGCTTGTCGTCTTCTGGTCGATGGAAATGGCGGGGGACAGCCCGTCGATAGAGTCGACATCCGGCTTCTCCATCTGGCCGAGAAACTGGCGGGCATACGCAGACAATGACTCCACATAGCGCCGCTGTCCCTCCGCATAGATGGTATCGAACGCAAGCGAGGATTTGCCCGAGCCGCTGAGGCCGGTCAGCACGACTAACTTGTCCCGCGGAATCGTTACGTCGATATTTTTCAGATTGTGGGCGCGGGCGCCCTTGATCACTATGTTTTCACTTGCCAATAGATTCATCTCCTCACTGCTTCACACAGCCATTCTTCACAAAGAGAACGACCGCCAGGCCGTTCCCTATGTCTTTCACACCGTTAAGTCATATTCGAAAAAGCGGTGCACGGTATTCTTTAATGATGGCGTTACTCTGCCTTCAGCTCAAGCAGCGCATCCCGAAGCTCGGCCGCACGCTCGAACTGCAGGTTCTTGGCCGCTTCCTTCATCTCGGCCTCCAGCCGCTGGATGACGGACTGGCGGTCCTTCTTCGACATTTTGCCTGCCGCGCCCGTAAGGTAATCCGCCTTGCTCTCCGCGACTTTCGTCGCTTCGATCACGTCGCGCACCTTCTTGCGGATCGTTTGCGGCGTGATGCCGAACTTCTCGTTATGGGCCACCTGGACGCTGCGGCGGCGTTCGGTTTCCTTAATCGCCCGGTCCATGGAATCGGTAATCTTGTCACCGTACATGATGACGCGGCCATCCGCGTTCCGCGCCGCGCGCCCGATCGTCTGGATCAGCGACCGGTCCGAGCGAAGGAAGCCTTCTTTGTCCGCATCCAGTATCGCAACCAGGGACACTTCCGGAAGGTCAAGGCCTTCCCGGAGCAGGTTAATCCCCACCAGCACGTGGAATGCGCCCAACCGAAGGTCGCGTAAAATCTGCATGCGTTCAAAAGTCTTGATATCGGAGTGCATATAACGCACCTTGATGCCGACTTCTTTCAAATAATCGGTCAAATCCTCCGCCATCTTCTTGGTCAGCGTCGTAACGAGCACGCGCTCATCGCGTTCAACCCGCTCGTTGATCTCGCCGATCAGATCGTCGATCTGGCCCTCGGTCGGACGGACGTCGATCAGCGGATCAAGCAGTCCGGTCGGACGGATGATCTGCTCGACCATCGTGTCGCAGTGCTCCATTTCGTACGGACCCGGCGTGGCGGAGACGTAAATGATCTGGTTTACCTTCTCCTCGAACTCCTCGAACCTCAGCGGCCGGTTATCAAGCGCGGACGGAAGGCGGAAACCATGCTCCACAAGGACCGTTTTCCGGGCACGGTCGCCATTGTACATCGCGCGGAGCTGCGGAAGCGTCACGTGGGATTCGTCAACGACGATCAGCATGTCGTCCGGGAAATAGTCCATGAGCGTGTAAGGCGTGGCCCCGGGTTCCCTGAACGTCAGGGGTCCCGAATAGTTCTCGATCCCGGAGCAGAAGCCGACTTCCTTCATCATTTCGATGTCGTAGCGAGTACGCTGTTCCAGCCGCTGCGCTTCCAGCAGCTTGCCTTCCGAGCGGAGCACTTCCAGCCGTTCCTCCAGCTCCCGTTCGATGTTAATCAATGCGACGCGCATCGTCTCCTCCCGCGTAACGAAGTGGGAGGCCGGGAAAATCGCGATATGCTCCCGTTCGCCGACCAATTCGCCGGTCAGCACGTCGATCTCGGTAATCCGCTCGATTTCGTCTCCGAACAATTCTACTCTTACCGCGTGCTCCCCCTTTGAGGCCGGGAAGATTTCGATAACGTCGCCGCGTACGCGAAACGTGCCGCGAACGAAGTTGATGTCGTTGCGCTGATACTGAATGTCAACAAGCCGCGACAGAATCTGATTGCGCGGCTTCTCCATGCCCACCCTTAAGGAGAGGAGCAGCTCTCCATACTCCTTCGGTGAGCCCAAACCATATATGCAGGACACGCTCGCCACGATGATAACGTCCCGCCGTTCGAACAGCGAGCTGGTCGCGGAGTGGCGCAGCTTGTCGATCTCTTCGTTAATGCTTGAATCCTTCTCGATATAGGTATCGGAGGAAGGAATGTATGCTTCCGGCTGGTAGTAATCGTAATAACTTACGAAATAGTCAACCGAATTGTTAGGGAAAAATTCCTTGAACTCGCTTGCCAGCTGCGCGGCAAGCGTCTTGTTATGCGCAATGACCAGCGTGGGCCGGTTGAGCTTGGCGATGGTCTGCGCAATCGTAAAGGTCTTGCCCGTCCCCGTAGCGCCCAACAGGGTCTGGTGCTTCTTGCCTTGCAGCACCCCATTCACCAGCTCTTCAATCGCCCGGGGCTGATCGCCTTGAGGCTGAAATTCCGACTCGATTTCGAAGGACTTGGTGCTGACAACTAAATCGCTCATTTGTCCAATATCACCCTCATCGTCTAAAATAAGTATGCTAAAGGTTCTGTCGAAAAAACCCGATGATATATAAAGGGAAATTCATGCCTGAATATCCAAAACATAAGAATACGTGTTCCCCTACAATTATACTCTTTTCGTTTTTTGGATGCAAACAATATATATACTTTCTTGTATATACAAAAGGAGATGGTTCAGTTTTATGGATCTTACAATCATCATTGGCATACTTGCCGGCCTTGCCGCCCTGATCGGGGGCTTTTTATGGGAAGGCGGCCACTTCAGCGGGCTGATGCAGGCCACCGCCGCACTGATCGTGTTTGGCGGCACCTTTGCCGCCGTGGCGGTCAGCTTTCCCGCGTCCCGTCTGCGTACCATTCCCGCTGCGCTCCGCGTAGCCTTCGGACGTGGCAGCCGGTCCTCGCGCGATCTGGTTGAGGATGTCGTGGACATGTCCTCGGTTGCCCGCAGGGAAGGCGTACTGGCACTCGAACGGATTTCCTCGGAGCATCCCGATCCCTTTTTGCGGGAAGGCATTCAGATGGTCGTCGACGGTACCGACGCGGAGCTCGTCCGCCAGATTCTGGAGCTTGAAATCAATGCTGCGGAACAAAAGCATGAGGGCTATGCCAAAATATTCGAATCCGCAGGAGGCTACGCCCCTACCATGGGGATCATCGGAACCGTGATGGGCCTGATTCATGTGCTGGGCAGCTTGCAGGAGCCGACCCAACTCGGACCTTCCATCGCCGTTGCCTTCACGGCCACGCTGTATGGGGTAGCCAGCGCCAATATTATCTTTCTTCCCATTGCGTCCAAGATTAAAGCACGCTGCGAGGAAGAAATTCAAAATATGGAGCTTCTTCTGGAAGGCATTATGGCCATACAGAACGGAGAGCATCCCCTGATCGTCCGCAAAAAGCTCGCCACCTACCTTTCCGAAGGCTTCTCCACCATCCCTGAGGCAAGGGGGGCGGCACATGAGACAGCCGACTAGAAGGAGGAGACGCAAGAGAAACGAAGTCGGCGACCAGCGGGACCGTTGGATGATTACCTATGCCGACTTGATTACGCTGCTGCTGATCTTTTTCGTGATCATGTACGCCATGAGCCGGCTCGATACCGAAAAATACAAAATCGTCACCCATTCGCTGCAGGCGACCTTCCAAAGCGGTGATTCGCTGCTTGAGATGGGATCGGGGCTAACCGGATCGGCCGATACCCAGAAGCATAAAAACCCGCCTCCCGCGAAAACCGGCGCCAAAGACTCCGAGGCGCCGATGAGCGAGCGGGAGCTCGCGTTCCGCAAGCAGGAGGAGGAGCTTGCGGACTTTATGAAAGTTATTAAACAATATGTACGGGACAATCAACTGGATAACGACATTTTTATTTCGGACGAGCCCCAAGGGATCGCCATTACGCTGAGCGACCGCTTCCTGTTTGACCCCGGATACGCGGAACTGAAGACCGGCGCCGAACCGGTGCTCGGCAAACTGGCCAGCCTGTTCAAGGATCTCGATGCCACGGTGAGCATCGAGGGCCATACGGACAATGTTCCCGCAGGCCCCTGGTATAAGGACAATTGGGAACTGTCTGGCGCGCGGGCCATGTCCGTGCTGCGTTATTTTCTCGACGTGAGCAAGCTTAGCCCCGACAGCTTCCAGTACGCCGGTTACGCGGATACAAGGCCTGCCGGCGACAACGCCACCTCTCAGGGCCGCCAGAAAAACCGCCGGGTCGAGATCACCGTGCTGAGACAGCTTCGGCAATAACGTTATTGCCGGATAAAATCATGCTCCCCGTACCTAAGCGGCACTTACGGGGAGCAGGTCAGGTAAATACGGATCATTAACCTGCCCTCACTACAAAAGGATCGGTTCCTCCATGCGAGGAACCGATCCTTTTTTGTCCTTGCCACGGCATCACGCCTGCCACGTATGCGACGGTTTCGGGTTTTCGACCCAGCTTTATTTTGCTGCATTTCCGCGCTCCGTCTCTTCTATTCGCCTCTTGGTCCGTTAAACGAACAAGTTAAGCGAATGCTGTGTATTTCGTGCATGTGATGACACCATCGTCAATGTGACACCAGGCACCGCGCGCTGGGAGCTTGGCGCGGTGTGGAAAATCCGCGATCGCATCTACGTCTCACGCATTCACGCTCGACTCGCCGGGCCGAAGAATGACCGAGCCTAGCGCCAGCAGGATCAGCGCCATCAAGCCAAGGATGAGCAGCGGCAGCTGTATATCCGCTAGCGTTCCTCCGCTGGCTGCCGTCTCCACCGCTTCGATAGCCCATTTTTGGGGAACGAAGTTGGCGATTTTTTGCAGAAAATCCGGCATGACCGACACCGGCCAGAAGCATCCGCCGAGCATGCACGTCGGCGTCATGATCAAGGAATTGAGCATTCCCGCATTTTGCGGATTGCGGACCATCCCTGCAACCGTGCTCGCAATGCCCATCGAAACCAGCATGAACGCCGTAAGGATCAACAAATGCGTAAGGAACGGAACCCCGTAGTCATAACCAAGCGCGTATTTTGTCAGGAGCAGGACAACAACGACCTGCAGAGCGCCCAAGGCAAAACTCCCGAGAAAATTCCCCAGCGCGATCTGATAAGGACGGACCGGAGCGGTAAAAATGCGGGACATGGTGCGCATTCTCCGGTCCTCCACAATCAGCATGACCGTGCTGGAGATAAGCCCCATCATGAACATGAGGGTAAAACCCGTGACGTTGTTCAGTCCCGGCTTGGCGTACAAGCCCATATCGGTGCTGATGGCCTCGACCTGGTGTTTAGCCGTCTGATTCAGTATTTGCTCCAGGGCGGCCGTTCGCTCCCGAAAATCACTGCCGGCATTTCCTGCGGCAGCCGCCGCTTCCCCCATCCTTCCGACAACTCCCTCCACTTTCATGTTGACGGTATAGGAGGATTCGCTGGCGGACAATTCATAGATTTGCACTTTGGGTACTCCACCTGCCAACAGGGATTCGCTGAAGCTTTCAGGGATCGTAACGCCAATTCTGCCGTTTAGCTCGATAATGCTTTCCTTCAGTTCCCCTTCGGAAGCGACCGGCTTCAGCGTGTAATCTTTTGTTCGGCTTAATTCTTCAATCAGATGTTTTCCGGCAGGACCGGTGTCCGAGTTCACGTAAAGGATCGATAAGTTTGTCGATCCCTCGCTTCCGAGAAGCGCAACGGCCAAAGTGACGACGGCACACGGGATGATGACATAAGA
Organism: Paenibacillus sp. DMB20; assembly: GCF_000987955.1. GTDB lineage: Bacteria > Bacillota > Bacilli > Paenibacillales > Paenibacillaceae > Paenibacillus_AQ. Next base: position 72,816 of record NZ_LAZU01000011.1, on the reverse strand, counting down.
GATCCATCCCTTTTTGTGGCCCAGCGTCCGTTTGATCATCTGCCAAGCGATGGTAAGACTATGCATGGTAACCCACCTTCCGATAAGCGATCATGGCCGCTGCGGACAAACCGAGGGAAATAGCGCCCAAGATCCCGATACACGTAATAATTTGTGGGATTTCCGCATTCAGCATCATGTGAAGCATGCCTTGAAGGGCCCAATGGTTGACCGTAAACTCGCCCAGAGTCTTGAAGAAATCCCCATGCAGCGGCGTAAATCCTCCGCTCAGGAAGGTCATCAGGATAATCGCTGCCTGAATCAGGGAACTGGCCATCGAGGAGGTTTTGGAAATCAGCGAAACGATGATCGCAATCGTCATGGAGGCCAGCGTGATCAAAACGCATACCAGCATGAGAAGCCAAACATGATTTCCCCAATCCACATCGTACAGGATGCTTGAACCAGCGACGATCAGAATTGCCTGGATGACGGTCACAAAGCTGCAGCCCAAAACCTTACCGCCGAAAATGGCCGCGTTCGAGACCGGCATCGACTGCAGACGGTATAACGTATGGCCGTCCTTCTCCCCAAACAGGCTGTTGCACACCGTCAAGCCCGAATAGAGCAGAAACATGATGAGCATTGACGCAGCATAATACTGAGAGGATGTGTAAGTGTCCCCCCGGTCATTCAGCTTTCCTTTCTCCGCATAGGAAGGCCGCTCGTTCACTGCGTTACGGCTGTTCGCCAGATTCCGGCCCAGCAACGATAGCCTGAGCCTGCTTGCCGTTGGCTTCATCCATAAACGTGCCGAACATCGATTCCGCAATCACATTGCGCATATGACTTTTTCCAAGCAGCATTTCCAGTTGAACATTCGCCCCCGAGTGTATTCGACTATCCAAATCCTCCGGTACCATGACGGCAAAATCCAGGCTGCCGCTCCGAAGCTTGCTTACCGCTTCTTTTCGTGAAAGCCCCATGGACGGAACCAGCATATCGGCAATTTCCGGTGCCTCCATGAAGGCCTTCAAGCTGGCTGGAAGCTTCCCTGCGGACTCCGCGCCGACGATTCCCACCTTCACCGGCTCAGGAACAAAGTCCTCCTTGCCGCCGAAAAAATTAGAAAGCGCCGTACCCAATATAAAAATCAATATCATCGGCAGCAGGAAAAGGTTAAATAATACCGTCCGGTTGCGAAACAATCTTCTCAATTCAAACCATGCAATGGTCCTTATATTCACAGTGGTGTCCCCCTACTCATAGCTCTCGCAATCGATTTTCGGAATTAGTCGCGCAGCGTCCGGCCGGTCAGGCTGAGGAAGAGCGTCTCCAGATCGGGCTCTTCGCACTGGATGCTCCGGATCACCGCCTCATGCTTACCGCAAATAAACAAAATATCCTGCAGGTCATTTTGGGCCGTTGGCAGATAAATTTCCAGCACATCCCCTTCACGATGAACCCGGGTAATCCTTGGATGCAAGGTCAGTTCGTTCACCATGCCCGGCGTGATGCCATCTGCGCTGAGCAATATTTTCTCCTCGTGGGCAACCCGCTCCCTCAATTCCTGCTGGGTGCCGCAAGCAATCACATGCCCTTTATCCATGATGGCCACGCGGTCGCTGATGGCGGCCACCTCTTCCATGTAGTGGCTGGTGTAAATCACGGTGGATCCCGTTTCGTTAAGCTGCTTGACCGATTCCAAAATGTGATTCCGCGACTGCGGATCGATCCCGACGGTCGGCTCGTCCATAATGATCAGCTTCGGACGATGGGTGATCGCACAGGCGATATTCAGCCTCCGCTTCATGCCCCCGGAGAAAGTTGAGGGAGCGTCTTTCGCCCGGTCCAGCAGGCCGACGAACGTCAGTGCCTCTTCGATCCGCTCCTTGAGCAGCTTGCCCCGAAGGCCGTAAAGTTTGGCAAAAAAAGCTACGTTATCGGCAGCCGGCATATTTTCGTACAGCGCGAGGTCCTGCGGGACGAGCCCGATCCTTTTCTTCACCTCAAGCGGCCGTTCCTTAATGGAGATGCCGTCTACCTCAATTCGGCCCTGGTCGATGTCGAGAAGCCCGCAGATCATGTTGATCGTCGTGCTTTTACCGGCTCCATTGGGGCCCAGCAGTCCAAAAATCTCGCCTTGATTGATGCTCAAGTTCAGGTGATCTACAGAGAGCTTACTTCCATAACGTTTGACCACATCCGTCGCTTGCAGAAATGCCATTGTTCATCGCTCCGTTTCCGTTTCCCATGTTCTGATTTCATTGTATCTGAACCGTATTTCTTGCAAAGGTAGATTAAGTCATCCTTCTGAGGTGACTAAAGTCATCTCTTGTCCGAATGCAGCCTTGTGATATAATGAAGCCGATTCAAGGGACGGTATATTTTTCTGGAAAAGGATGTTGCTTCATCGATGCCCAACTCACTTGCACCGCTTCGTTTCTGTCTGATCCTCATCCCCGCCGCAGCCGGATTGTATGTGATTCCGATCGACCATTATGGCCGGTATACCCTTTTTATTCTGCTGTTTCTTGCTCTGGCGGTACTCGGACGCTTCGTTAGCGCAAGCCCTGTCATGATGGCCGGCGTTTTGCTGGAGTTCATGGTTTCCGGATGGTTGTGCCAACAGTACGGTCTATTGATGGTGTTTATCTCTTTGTCGACAGCTTGCATTTATCTTGTCTTATCCAATACTCCGATTCGTTGCCTTTTGCTTGGTGTTCATTTTTTTGTGCTGAATGTCTCGCTCCAGCATGACGATACGTTATGGATCACGACAGCCAACCTTTTACTGTTCATGATGGCGGCTTTCGTCGGAATTCTGGTTCATGCTTCGGGGAGCCGGGAGGAAACGCTCCGCCTGTACGATGAGCTCAAACGGAAGCATTATGAACTGGAAGACGCCCGCAGCCGGGTGCTGCAGTTCGCCCATCAGGTTGAAGGGGCCGCGCAGGCCGAGGAAAGAACCCGCATTTCCAGACAGCTTCACGATGACATTGGCCACCGGCTGATTCGGGTGAAAATGATGATGGAAGCCGTCATCCACACCATCCCGCAGGATACCGCAAAGGGAATGGAGATGCTGCACCAGATTCGCGACCAGCTTGGGGCCAGCATGGATGAGATGCGTTCCGCAGTCAAACGGTTAAATCCCGGCAAGCAAATGACGGATGCTTATTCCCTGGACCGGCTGCTCGAGGAAACGGGACGGGAAACCGGCATCCGGACAGGGCTTCGTACAGAGGGCCTGCCCTATCCGCTCTATCCGAGCCAACAGGTTGTCCTGTACAAAAACGCGCGCGAAGCCATTACGAACGCGATCCGGCACGGTCATGCCGATCAGGTGGAGGTGCTGCTCATATTCGGAGATCAGGAGATCTGTATGGAGGTTTCCAACAACGGGAAAGTCGTGCCTGAAGAGGCCTTGATTGCGGATAGCTCCGGTACCTTAAAGCATGGCATGGGTCTCAGCGGCATGCTGGAGCGAACCAAAGTTGTCGGCGGTACCCTGGACGTCCGCCGGCAGGCTCCATTTACAGTCATCACGCGGTTGCCTGTGTACCGGAAAAGCGAAATTGTTTAGCCTGAATAGCTTAAGCGAATGATTGGAGTGTTTGTATGATTTCTGTACTGATTGTGGACGATGATCCGTTTATCCGGGAAAGCCTGAAGCTGCTCATCGGCATGGATTCCGAAGTGAAGGTAACGGGGACTGCGGCTCATGGAGCCGAGGCGCTGGATATGCTTGAAGGCGGGACTCCGGCGGACGTGGTGTTGATGGATATCCGCATGCCGGTATGCGGCGGCGTCGAGGGTACGAAGCTAATCCGTGAACAGTTTCCGGATGTGAGGGTGCTTATGCTGACCACCTTTGACGATGACGATTATATCGTCGAAGCGCTTCAGAACGGAGCCAGCGGTTATTTGCTGAAGAACATTCCGCCGGACCGCATCATTCAAGGCATCAAAACCGTCCATGACGGCAACATGCTCATTCACCCCGATATCGCCCGCAAGCTGACCGGGATGCTTCGGCCCGTTCCTGCCAAGGCTGCGGCCGAAACCGCTGTCCTGGAAGAGCATGGTCTCACCCCGGCTGAAAAAAATATTGTCTCTCTGATTGCCGACGGCCTTTCGAACAAGGAAATTGCGGGGAGGCTGTTTCTGAGCGAAGGTACCGTCAAGAATTACGTAACCGAGATTTTAGGCAAGCTGAATCTTCGGGACCGGACCCAAATCGCCATTTTTTACCTCAAAAACGGGCAGGGATCGCTCGGAAACAGCGGCTGAAGCAGCTTGAGGCATATTCCTCATCCCCGTACAGCATTTGCGGTGGGATAACCTCCTCAGATGAACCCAAAGAAGCAACCCGTCAGGCCGTCAACCTGTGGCGGGTTACTTCTTTTTTGCATCGATATACGTCAGTAAAGCGACAATAGACGCCGCAAAAACGCTGAACGCTATAACGATCGAACCGCACCTGTCCAATCGTTAAACCATTGTTTCAACTAAGCCCGTCACGCCCTTTCGTACCAGTATCCGGGGATCCCCCGGACCATCCGCATCAGGGCCTCCAGATAATAATAATCGCCCCAGATCATGTAATCGTCCGGCCCGGCGCCGCCCCTGACATGATAAGATCCATGCTTGATCAAGCCTTCCTCTTCCGGCTCGCCGATGGTAGCATAGTTTTGGACCAGGGAGGTCATCGATAGCTTAACGGCCTCGGACAAAGCTTCCCGATCTTCATTCCCCTCCTTCAGATGTTCCATGATCTCCAACATCCCGCAAGCGGCGATGGCGGAGGCGGAGCTGTCACGCGGAGTGTCCGCTCCGATCGGAGCGTCAAAATCCCAATAAGCGACATGATCGCTTGGCAGATGCTTGATAAAATATAGCGCGGCACGCCGTGCCGTCTCCAGATCATCCGGATTCCGCGTATATCGGTAGGAAAGCGCAAACCCGTATATCGCCCATGCCTGCCCCCGGGTCCAGGTCGAACCGTCATGATAGCCTTGATGCGTCCCCCCGCCGATCGGTTTTCCATCTGAGGGATGAAAATAAAACGTGTGGTAGGAGGAGTTGTCCCCCTCATCAGATATCTCCGGCTCAGTTTCGCTTGGGCGGCCGCCGCATGCAAATACCGGTTATCTCCGGTCTGATCGTGCGCCCAGTACAGCAGCGGCAAATTCATCAAACAATCGATAATGATGCGTCCGCCGTTCTTCTGATCCCCTTTGGGCCCCCAAGCCTGAATGTATTGTCCCTCCTCCCGCCAGCGCAGCATGAGATGATCGGCCGCTTGCAGCGCAAGCCGCTTTCCTTCCTCGTTCCGGTCCGCAATCCAAGAAGCGAGCGCGGATGGCAAATACAGAAAACCGATGTCATGGTGATCCAAACTCCTCTTCTCCATCAGGCGCTGCCGGAAGTCCTCTACATGGCGAGTGGCGGTTTCCCTAAACAGCGAATCCTTCGTATATTCATAGCAAAGCCAGATCATCCCGGTGTAGAAACCCTCGATCCAGTCATTGCTCTCCCCCCACTCGTAACGTTTATGCTCCGTAATATGGGGAAATTTCATGTCGAACCGGCTCATATTCCTTCTCGTTTTCTCTACGGCGTCCTCTATCGCTTGAATCCACACTTGGCGCAACCTCCTATTCTTTGACGGCGCCGATCATGACGCCCTTCACGAAATACTTTTGAAGAAACGGATACATAAACAGGATCGGCAGCGTTGCCACGATAATCGTTGCGTATTTGATCGTCTCGCCTACCGGCATGCGGTCCCCGCCCCCGACCGAGGTCATCATGCTGCTGGTATCATTCTGAATCAGGATTTCCCGAAGGATCAGCTGCAGCGGGAATAAATCACGGTTTCTTAAATAAATGAGAGCGTCGAACCACTTATTCCAGTGCCACACCCCGTAAAACAGCACCATGACGGCGATGACCGGCAGGGATAAAGGAATGATGATCCGGAACAAAATCGTCCAGTCGTTCGCTCCGTCAATCCGTGCCGACTCCTCCAGGGCTACGGGGATGCCCTGAAAAGCCGTCCGCATAATGATCAGGTTCCATGTCGTCATGGCACTGGGTATAATCAGCGCCCAGTAGGTGTCAAGCAATCCGATGTTTTTCATGAGCAGATACTTGGGAATCAATCCTCCGTCGAAAAACATCGTCATCACGATGAGCAGCATAATGGTGCTTCCCCACATCACGTTTCGCCGGGATAAACCGTAAGCGCCAAGGGCCGTCATCAAAATGTTAAGCGTCGTGCCGACAGCCACATAAAAGATCGTATTAAGGTAACTTCGGATGATATTCGGATTTTCGAACACCATCCGGTAGGAGTCCATCGAGAACCCTTTCGGCCACAGCAGAACTCCCCTGTGCTGGACGAATTCCGAGGGGGTACTGATGGATGCGAACAACACGTACAGAAACGGATACAGCGTAATGAAAGACAACAGGCATAACACAACCACATTAATGGTATCGAATATCACTTCACCGGCAGATCTGGCTGACCGCATAGGCATCCCTCCCTTTTACCACAGCTTCGTGTCCGTAAACCGTTTGCTTAGAAAATTCGCTCCGATCAGCAGCCCGAAATTGATGACGGAATTAAACAAGCCGACCGCGGTGCTGAAGCTGTAGCTGGCTTCCAATATCCCCTTGCGGTACACGTAGGTGCCGATCACGTCGGCCGTTTCATAAATGACCGGATTGTACATAATCAGGATCTTCTCATCCTGCAGCGCCATAAAGGATCCGATCCGCAAAATAAACAAAATGATCACGGTCGGCATGATGCCGGGCAGCGTAATCCGCAGCGCCTGCTTCCACCGGCCGGCCCCGTCCACCTTGGCCGCCTCGTATAAGGATGGATCGATGTTGGCCATGGCGGCAAGATAGATAATGGAGCCCCATCCGACGCCCTGCCAGATCGCCGAGGAAATATAGATCGTTCTGAACCATTCCGGCAGCCGCATAAACGAAATCGGCTTTCCCCCAAAATACGTAATGAGGTGATTAATCAAGCCGTCGACCGCCAGAAAATCGACCAGCATGCCGACCACGACCACGACGGAAATGAAATGGGGGATATAGGTAATCGACTGCACCGTCCGTTTAAAAACCCGGTGTCTCACCTCGTTCAGGAGCAGAGCGAGAATGATGGAGGCCGGGAACACGAAGATCAGATCGTACAAACCTAGAATGATCGTATTCGAAACAACCCGTTCAAAGAAAAAACCGTTAAAGAAATCGGCAAGATGATCAAATCCCACCCAAGGGCTGTTCCAGATGCCCAGTCCTGCCGAGAAATTCTTAAAAGCGATTTGAAGGCCGTACAACGGCCCGTAATGAAAAACGGCGTAAAATGCCACCACGGGAAGCAGCATCAGGTAAATCATTGAATTCTTCCTGAAGTCCCTAACCGCTCTTTCTCCAAAGCTCTCTTTCCTGCCTGGAACCGTCGACCGCTTCCTTTTTTCCTTAAGCTGCATCCTCAGCCCTCCCTATGACGCAGATAGAGTAAGCACGCCGAGGACGATCACAATCGCGAACGTCCCGGCATGATTCAATAATCCGTTAGCGGCTGTTGAAACGATCCAGGCCGGCTTGTTGAATGCTGATCGCTTCTTCGATCCCCATACCTTTAATGGTGTCCACGAACTTATCGAATTCGCTGATCGGTTCAACGCCCATGATGAATTTGTTGACCATCTCGTCGTAGTAGGTCTTCACATCGTTCATCACGGAGGCATATCGCGTGCTCTCTTCCGTCGTCGGAGAGATGATCGGCATCCAGCGGTCGTTCTTGGCGTTCATCCAGGTTTGGATGGCAGCCTTTTGCTCCGGAAGCGCTGCATACTGCTCCATGTAGCGGCGGTCCTGAACAAACGGGCCGGAATAGCTGGCCAGATTGTACTTGGACATGGCCTGCGTGATCGAGAGCCCCTCCGGATTTTTCATCACTTCATCCGTGAACGCAGGGTAGCCGTCCTTCATCTCGTAGCTGACGCCCTTAACACCGAAGTTGAAGAGCATATGCCCCTCTTCGCCATACTTGTAATCAAGCCATTTCACCGTTTCCTCCGGAAATTTATTGGCCTTCGTAATGGCTGCGCCAAATCCGTTAAACGGGGATTCGACCTGCCCGATGATAGGCGTGTCTCCCTTCTTCAACACGACATTTGGAGCCCCCTCGAGCTTCACGCCCGGATTGCTCTTTCTCATCAGCTCGGTGTATCTGTCCAGGCTGCTTCCCATATAGCCGGAAAACGAGCCTAACTGATGGTTTGTCACTTTCGCATCCTTCAGCGTCGCGTCCGTAGCTGCATAGTCCTGGTCAATCAGACCTTCGGTATACCATTTATTCATCGTTTCCAGATACGCTTTGAATTCGGGCTGGATCGGACCGTACTTCACCTTGCCGTCCACTTGATAGAATCCTGATGTAATCCCCCATGCACCCAGAAAAGCCTGGTTCAAAGTGGTCATATCGATGTCGAGCAGCAGCGGAATTTCGTCCGCCTTTCCGTTTCCGTTGGGATCTCCGGTCTTAAACGCTTTCAAAACCTCGTACCATTCGTCTATCGTTTCCGGCATCTGAAGCTTCAACGCGTCAAGCCAATCCTTCCGGACGATCAGACCGTTGAAAGTGAGCAGATAGTCATCCCCCCGCAAGAAAGGAAACACGTAAATATTCCCGTCATCCGTCGTGATGAGCTTTTTGTACTCCGGCTTTTCATTCAGCAGTTTGGTTAGGTTGGGCGCATGCTTCTCGATCAGTTCATTGAGCCGGATGATGGTGCCGTCCGCAATCGCTTTATCCGGCCCTCCGGAAACATTGGACCATCCGTACTCAATGACATCCGGCAAATTGCCCGACGAGACCATGATGTTGAAAGCATCCGCTTCCTGGCCTGCCGGCGGGTGCTGAAATTCCACCTTCGTCCCCGTGATCTTCTCAAGCTCCTGGTAAGCCGCAATGCCGTTCATGTTCTGCATCGTTGCCGAGGCGTTTCCATTCAAAGTTACCCAGTACGATAATTTTTCGGGATATCCGATTTCCCCGATTCCCGCCGCCTTTTCGCCCCCTTGTTCTCCTTTGCCGCCGCCAGGCTCTTCCCCCGCCGTGCTCTTTCCGCTGCATCCGGCGATCATCGCAATCAGCAGTACGAACATCATCGTCCGGATCAAACGTTTCTTTTTTGCCATCCTTTCATGCGCCTCCTTTTTCCCTAAAATGAATGATGGTTTCGGATTCTCCAGCTGATCGTTCAGCCTTGACTAAATCTTAGAGAGAAAGCGCCTTCATCGTATATCGTACACATTCAAGATGGATGATACGGGATTAAGAATTCGCATGATCATTCCTTACGACGGATGATACGGAATGCAGCGAGTCCTTGTATTTTCCGGGCGTGATCCCTTCGTGTTTCTTAAATACCCGAATGAATCCGATATCGCTGGTGTAGCCCACCGACCGGGCAATGTGCGATATGGTATTCCCTGGGTCCCGCATCATTTCCTTCGAGCGTTCGATCCGGATCTGCGCCAAATAATCCGTCAGGTTGGTGCCGCTGTTTTTCTTGAAAAAGGCGGATAAATAAGGCGGCGTAATGTTGAATCGATCCGCAATGGAGGCCAGGCTGATCATCGAATCGTCATAATGCTCCCGGAGGTGCATCTTGATCTTCTCCAGCAGTTGGTTCGAAGCGTCCCCTCTCTGCTCTTTGACGTGAAGGCAAACCGTTTCGAACATCGACAGGATTTCCTTGTACATCTCTTCGACCGATCCGGCTTCCGTGAAGTTCTCGACAGGACTGCTTGTGGTGCCGAACAGTTCCTCATACTTCAAATTCAAAGCGTTCAGCAGCTTGAATAACGTGCTTAAAAGATTTGCAAAGAGAAGTTTCCCGAGACCGGGGGTTATTGATTTTCCTTTAAAATTGTTCTCGTACAAACTTCGAATAATGGATTCCGTTTTCACCATGTCCCCTGTTTTGATCGCATTGATCAGCTGAACCTCGGCCTCAATGGGAAAATCATAATACACCTCCGTTTTGCGTTTCATTTCCTCATACAGAAGTACCGGCTTATAAACCGTAAATGTGGAATATTCCAGGGCCTTTACGCTTTCGCCGTAACCGGTTGAAATCGAGCCAAGCCCCGTATGAACCCCGCTGATTCCTATGGTCGTCAGCGTTTTGAAACGCTGCTCAATCACTCTTTTCACCTGCTCCGCCCATTGAAGCAGTTCCTCCCCCCTGTCGCCGTTTTGAGGAATATTGAGGATCAGGGCCACTAAATTTTTCTCAAGCTCCACGGCGTAAGAGGTGTAACACGGTATTTCTTCAGCTACTTTAGCCGTGACAAAACGGATCAACGCCCACTCGCTTTCGCGGTCGTTATGAATAAAGCTGCTCGCATCCCTCAATTCAATCAACGCGACGGCGAAATGGGGATGGGGAAACGATATTCCCATAAAGCCCAGGGCATGTTCCGAAACATCCCCGATATCCACGTGACCCTTTAGAAGACGGAGCATAAAATTGGAACGGATCACCGGCGTCTGCTGGTACAGCTGCTCTTCCATTTCCGTCTGCTTGCCGAACGATGCGGCCATCGCCTTTTTTATAAAATCGTACTCATTGCGGACGTCTCCCTCCCTCACCGGGTGGGATTGCCGGATGAACCGGATAATTTCCCGCAAAGGATGGTACGCCCTGTAGGTCATGAAAGCACAAGCGCCGATTCCGGCCGCAAAGCAGATGCCGAGCAGGCCGGCGGCCATTGTTTTGACCATGTTCACCTTCCCCATAAACACTTCTTCCGGCACGACGGACACATACTCCCAGCCGTTACGGGCCGACTTCGTAGTTACGGTCATCATATCGCTTCCGCCTTTGTTCTTCTCGACCTGATTCGCCCCGTCCCCCACGCTGAGGATCACCTGTCCGCTTGCATCCTTGATATAAATGGTGCCATGGTTCGCTTTCACAATTTCCTCAAGCAAACCGACGATCTTCTGCTCGTCGATCAGCATGACAAGCAATCCTTTCGAGTTTTTCTTTTCTCCGAATGGAAGCGTTTGCAAATAAGTCAACATCCGTTTCTGGTTAAGCCCTTTTCCGACCTCGGTCACCGGGAGAAAGCCGTTAAAGTGAACCCCATGCAGTATGCGCGATCGGAATTGTTCATACGTCATATGGTTATACCCATAAATTTCGGAGAACAGGACGGAAGAACTCGTTTTCAGGCTTGGACTTAAGATCGTATCGCTTTTCCTGAGGTATACATAAAAATCGGTGATAAAGCCGCTGCTGTTTCGGTAACGCTGCAGCTCCTGCATAAAGCTGAAAAAGTTATACTGTTCCGTCCCGTTTTGAGGCGGGTCCAATTTAAGCAGGGAGTCAAGCTTCGGGTGGGAGGTGGTATTTCGGGAAATCAGGTGCATTTCGTCCAAACGGCCATCCACGACCTGTCTGGCTTGCTCGATGAGGGCCATGTTGGATGTATTGGCGTTCTCGATCATGATTTTCTCGATTTGCGTGTACAGCCCTCCAAAGACCGCCACCGGGATCAACAGCACCACGATATAGGACAACAGCAGCGTGACGAATACGGACATGCGATTGGAATTTGCGTTTTTTGCGCAAGAAATCGGTTCCCCCATACCTTCATTCCTTTCATGTGGATTGTAATAAGCTTTGGCCGTGACATTAATTACAATATACCGATTTTAAAAAGCATGAATAGGATTTCATGAAAATTGATAACGAATCATGAATTTGGTTCATGTACGGGGAATTACCGTACAGTACGATTCTTAGGCACCAACCATGCGCCCGTTACATATGGATAAACGAGTTAAATCAATGGATAAGGAGGAAGCTTTGCATGTATCAGAACTATTATCCCGGTAACTCCATGCCGACGCATAGACAAGGAATTACGAAGCAGCAGGCTCAAGAAATCGCGCTTAACCACATCCCCGGAGAAATCCAGCATGTAGACATGGACTTAGAGAACGGCGTATTGGTATATGAGGTGTTCATTCTAACACCCGATCAACGGATATTCGAAGTGGAGATTCTTGCGAAGTCCGGAAGAGTACTCAAAATAGAAGAAGAAAATGATGCGGATGAATATGGGCGGGCGGGCCGGTAACATAGACGGAGTACGTATTATATGCCAAAAAAGCGCCCTCCGAATGGAGGACGCTTGTCTTGTAACCCTGCGTTGGCCGGGCTTCTTATGATTGGACGGTAGACCCTAAACCTCTATCGTTTCGGGTTTGTCCGGAGTCGGCTCGGTTTTCGCCCGGTCCGTATTCCCCGCGCTTTTCCTTTTCACGTTCAGCTTCATGCCAAGAACGGCAAGGATGCTCAGAGGCTTGAGCATGACTGCCAAATCGCCGTCAGGATCGGGTGCTATGATCACCCCAAGCTGGTGGTGCTCCCCGGCATAAATGGGGCGCTGCATAAATTTGCTTTCGCCTTGGTGGTTCTGAACCTCCAGCTTGCAGAAAGCTGAATTTTGCCTCAATGCGTCGTGCAGCTGCTCCTTATCATGAACGATCGTTCCGTTCACGCGAAGGATGGTCTCGCCCGCCAAGATGCCAAGTTCCTCGGCCGGACTGCCCGGTAACACCGCCAGTACCCGCAAACCGCGAGGCGGATGGACAAAGAGAGGGCTCCGTTGTCGTTCCTCATCGCGGCTATACCATATCAGCCCTTCGTGCAGCAGAAATGCCGCCAAGGCGGCAGCGATGACCAGCGGGGCCCACCACTCGGCAAGCAGGCTTAACGCCAGCACGATCGCGCTGTACAAAACAAGCCTTTTCGTCGTAACAGCCGCTTTCTGTTTGGGCAGCATGCTTTGGGTCATCTCGCCAAACCCGATAAGTACCGGCAATGCCACCATGCCGACTCCGCCGCTCCAAGCTTCGCCGCCGAAAAACGGCGTCCACGGCAGTATCGGCCCGCCGCCTGCAGCCGGTACCAGCAGGAATAGCGGCAGCGGCCAAAAGCTCTGCATGTGATAACCGCCCACCATCTTTCCCCGCTTCCCTTCCAGAAATAGCGGGGTCGCGAATTTCGCGCCCTGTACCCGTACAAGCACCCCTTCTGCAAAATGCAGTATTGCGGCCAAAGCGAGCAGTGCCGGAATGTCGAGCCCGGCCACGGTTGACTGAACGCTGCCGAGCCAGCCCTCCAGACGCAGCTGGGGAAACCAGCCTAAAATGGACTGCAGAACCCCGAGAAGGCCGATGGAATAAGCGAAGCATAGAAACCGCACGCCAAACAGCATCAGTATGAATGCGGTCACCCATATGCAGATCACGGCATCCAGGGTCAAAGATACCCCCAAAAACGCCATGATGACCGAAACCGCCAAACCTGCGGCCAGCCCTCCAAGAAATGTTCTCCAGGTCTGGAGCCCCCAGCCGTTCAAACGGACATGGAACAGCTTTCGCTCCAGCAGCACCTGTCTCCGGTAAAACAAAGCGATCAATAAAATCGAAATATAATAAAACGGCTGCGTCAGCAGCTGTATTCCGGCATCCAATCCCAGCCATAACCATTCTTTGGCCAAATCCAAAAGTCCGTCACTCTCCCTTCAAGACGTAAAGTCATCTTTTGACATGAAGTAAACCGGCATGTAGATCGAAAAAAAGAAGGCTGTGTTCAGCCTTCTTATTTGTTCGACGCTTTAGCCGCGATTTCCTTCCGGACTTCGGCGATTCCGCGATTCAATTGATTGTCATTTTCAGGATCTTGAATCTTCTTGATCAACGCCGCCTCAAGGGCTTCCGCCGTTGCCGCATTAACTTTTCCGTCGGCCTTTAGCTTCCGGCTGCTTTGGAAGCTCTTCACCGCTTTTTCCGTGGCCCGGTCAAAGTAGCCGTCCTTCCGCCCCGGCTTGAAGCCGATGGCGTCCAGCATGATCTGGGCGTTCATCACGTCGGAATTGTTCGAATCATATGTTAAAGTTTTCTTCTTATCCAGCGGAGCCACCGAGAAGTAAGCCGGTTGTGCCACCTTCATGTCAGGCTTGATCCCTTTCTCGTGAATCCAGGTACCGTTCGGCGTCAGCCATTTGGCGATCGTTACCTTCAGCAGGCTTCCGTCGCCAAACTGCTTATCGAAGCTGGTTTGCACGGTCCCTTTGCCAAAAGAGTTCTCGCCGATCAATATGGCCCCTGCCGATTCCTGCAGCGCTCCTGCCAATATCTCGGAGGCGCTGGCGCTGCCTTTGTTCATCAGCAGCACGACCGGATACGGCTTGGAACTTCCTTGCGACGGGTGCTTCTCCCGTTTCTGTTCTTTATCCTCCACCTGGACGATCAGCTTGCCTTTTGGAACGAACTGCTCCGCAATATCGATGACGACGGCAAGCACGCCGCCGGGATTGTTGCGAACGTCTATGACGAGCCCCTTCATTCCCCGGTCTTCCAAGTTTTTGAGCTCTTCCTTGAACCGATCCCCCGTATTCAGGGAGAACTGCGAGATTTCAATAATGCCGACACCATTGCTCTCCATGCGAGAGGTTACCGTTTCAAGGTCCACGTCATCACGGACGATGACGAATTCGATCGGCTCCGCGGTGCCTGAACGCTTTACCTTCAATACCGCTTTGGAGCCCTTCGGTCCCCGAATCTTGGCGACCGCGGCATTGAGGTCCAATCCTTGCAAAGATTCCCCGTTAACGGACAAAATGACATCCTTCGCCCGGATTCCGGCTTTATCCGCCGGAGACCCTTTAATCGGAGAAACAACCTCGACATAACCGTCCACGGATGAAACCTCGGCGCCGATTCCGCTAAAGGAGCCTTCAATGCTCTCTTCGAATTGTTCGGCCGTCACTTTACCCATGTAGTTGGAATACGGATCACCCAATGATTCCATCATTCCGTTGATCGCGCCGTCAACCAGCTTGTCCCGGTCAACATCCTTGTAATAATTGCTTTCGATTAAATCGAGGGCGGTACCTATTTTCTTGGCTTCCTCCTGCTCCAGACCGTTCTTGGCGATGCTGGCCAGCAGGCCTTCCCCGCTCGCCCCCGACCCCGCCAGGTTCGGAAGCTGGGTAAACACCATCGTCAGCAGAACGCCGCACAGCATCGAGGCTGCGACCAGGAATAGAACCGTTCTTTTTTTCATCATGTTTTCACCGCCTTTGTACGATTAAGCATACCACTTCGCAGCTTCCCGGTCATCCTAGTATATGATTGACTCTCCGGGAATATTTATACAGCGGCTGTTTGGCTTGGCGGATTACAAATACGGCGTCGGATTTACGGCCGATCCGTTAATCCGTACTTCGAAATGCAGGTGAGGACCCGTGCTCCGGCCCGTCGAACCCACTTCGGCAATTTTTTGGCCGCGGCTGACCTGCTGCCCTTCGGACACTTTGATGCCGCCGCTGCGGATATGGGCGTAGAGGGTCCATACGCCGCCGCCATGATCGATAATGACCGTGTTGCCGTAACTGCTCCACCACTCGGCGAGAATGACCGTTCCGCTGTCGGCGGCCCGGATTTCCGTGCCCTCGGAGACGGCAAAATCCTGTCCGGTGTGCATGGACAGAGCTTGTCCGGTAACCGGATGCGTGCGGTATCCGAAACCGGAGGAAAGGTAGGCCCCCGATACCGGCATGGCGAACGGTCCGCCGTTTCCGTTGAAGGCGGCTCTTCCCGAAGGGCTTGAAGTAGCGACCAGATTACGTTTTTTCGCTGCCGCAGCGGCGGCCTTTCTGGCTCTTGCTTCCGCAGCCGCTTTGGCGGCCGCGGCCCGGCGGGCAGCCTCTTCGGCGGCAAGCTTGTTTCTTTCCTGCTGGAGCTGGGAGCGCTTGGTAGCCAGGGCTACGAGCATCTGCTCCTGTTCTGTGGATATATCGTCTGAAACTTCGATTTTATGATTATACTTGGCAATGAGAACTCTTTTTTCCTTCTCTTTGTCGGCCAATTCGCTCTTGCGGTCTTCCATCTGCGCGTATAAATCCTTGGCCTTTGCGTACTGGCTCTCCAGCTCTTTTTTCTTCTCCAGCACCAGGATTTTGTCCTGCTTATGCTGAACGAGCAGGTCCTGATCCTGATCGACGATGGTCTTCAGGGAGTCGGCGCGTTCCAGGAAATCCGTAAAGCTGGTCGAGGACAAGAGCACATCCAGGTAGGATACTTCCCCATCCATGTAAATCAGGCGGATACGCGATTCCAACAGCTTCTCGCGGGCCGCGATGCGTTCTTCGGCCGATTTCAGCTCATTCGCGGTTACGCGGAGTGAATCCTCCGTTTCGTCGATCTTCACGCTGATTTTGCTAAGCTCATCGCTGACGATTCCGATTTGTTCCATGACATATTTAAGGTTTTTGTTTGTCTTGTTTTTATAGTGCTGGGCCTCTTGCTTTTCCTCCGCTGCCTTGCTCTTTTGCTCGCGGGCCTTCTGGACCTGCTGCTGCAGCGCTTTAAGCTGACGGTCCACATCGGCAGACGTTTTGTTTTCGGCTGATCCGGCAGAGGGTTGGAATACGACTGCGGCCAATAGTAAGGCGGCTAATCCGGCGGCGATCTTTTTCAACGTGCACTCCCCATCCTTTTGCGATTTGTTGTATCAAGGAATCCTGCGATCCCGAGAACGTATGATCCAGCAACGATTTTGTCCATAAAAGTTCGTGATCAAAAGATGCTTAGGGTGCCTCTTAAACCTTCAAAAACTTGCGGATGGACATCGTACTGCCCCAGATGCCGATCAGCATGCCGAGCAGAAGAATAAGCCCTCCCAGCAGATGCCATATATCCCCGAGCGGGATCAGGCTTTGGCTTAAGGTAATGTCGCTCATGACTGAAGCATGAAGGCGGCTGTAACCAAAGAATAAAAACGCCGATCGTGATCAAGGAGCCTATAAACCCGATCAAGGCCCCCTCAACGAAAAACGGCCAGCGGATGAAATTGTTGGTTGCGCCGACCAGCTTCATAATGCTGATCTCGCGGCGGCGCGCCAAAATCGTGACCCGGATCGTATTGGAGATCAGGAACATCGACATCAATCCAAGGCCTGCCACAAAAATAAATCCGATGTTGCGAACGGTACGGGTGATTTTAAACAGCGTCTCCACCGTGCCTTCCCCGTACTTCACTCTCATGATCGGTTTTTCCGCATGGGTTTCGTTCAAAGCGTTGATCTTATCGGCGACGAACGGAACCGTGGTCGGCTCGAACACTTCAACGACAAAGGAATCCGGCAGCGGGTTGGTATCCTTGTCGGTAAACCCCTGCAGCAGATCCTTTCCTTCCTCGCCGAAGTTCTCGGTAAGTTCCTTCATGCCTTCGTCCTTTGACACAAAGCGGACGCTCTTGACCTCGGGCATGATCTGGATTTCCTTCTGGATCGTTTCCCTCAGCTTTTGGCTCACGTTCAGGTTCAAATACGTGCTTACCTGTACTTTACTATCGGCTTTATCGGCCAAGGCGTTTACATTTAGCACCAATAAAATGAAAACCCCCAGAATAAACAATGACACTACGATCGAGGTTATTGAAGCCACGGACATCCAGCCGTTTCGGAATACGCTTTTGGCCCCTTCCCGCAAGTGCCGGAGGAAGGTTCTAAAAGTCATATCCGTACTCCCCTCTCACCTGGTCTCTCACAATTTGTCCATGCTCAATGGCGATGACGCGCTTGCGCATCGTATTGACGATATCTTTGTTATGCGTAGCCATGACGATCGTCGTTCCGCGGAAGTTGATCTCGTCAAGCAGCTGCATGATGCCCCACGATGTTTCGGGATCCAGGTTGCCGGTAGGCTCGTCCGCTATTATGACCGACGGATTGTTCACGATGGCCCGGGCAATGGCGATCCGCTGCTGCTCTCCGCCCGACAATTGCGCCGGCTGACGGTTGGCCTTTCCTTTCAAGCCCACAAGGTCAAGCACTTCCATGACCCGTTTCTTCATCAGGCGCGTCGGCGCCTCGATCACTTCCATTGCAAAAGCTACATTTTCATAAGCGCTCAGCTTCGGCAGCAGGCGAAAATCCTGGAAAACAACCCCGATATTTCGGCGCACATAGGGGATTTTGCGCTGCTTCAGCTTGCCGATATTAAATCCGTTAACGGAAATCTGCCCCTTGGTGGGCACTTCTTCTCTATAAATGAGTTTCATAAATGTCGATTTGCCTGCGCCGGACGGTCCGACGACGTAAACAAATTCATTGCGGTCGATCTTTACCGAAACCCCTTGAAGCGCATGGGTGCCGTTCGGATAGGTCTTCCACACGTCCTGCATCTCTATCACTTCATCACTTCCCATTACTTGATTAGCCCTTATACTTTCGACACTTTCCAAGGAATTCCTTTATAATCCATGAAAAATCCTCACGACATCACCTATTGTAACAAATTTGTTACCTTTTGAGTACCCGAAAGTTTGGCGCCCCAGCGGCATATATATGAAAAGGTGCTTGAACTCCGAGTAACAAGAAGTTAAAAGGTGGTTTCTCATGAAAAAAATTCATTTGAGTCTCATCGTGATCATCAGTCTAATGCTGGTCGGCTCGCTTGTTTACGGAGGACTGACTCTATATGCCAATCAAAAAGAGCTTCCGCAAGGGGTCACGCTGTCCGGCTGGGAGGTTGGAGGTCGGCCGGCAGCCGAAATCCTGCATGAATTGGACAAACGTCTGGAGTCCATGGAGAAAACGACAGTCGAATTCGGGCATCCGCAAATCCCGGGAGGCAGGGAAGTGCTGAGCCTGAGGCAGGCCGGAGTGAAGTATCGGGCGGATGCTTTCCGGGAGGCCATCCGGAATCTGATGGAAGGGGGGCTGTGGGAACGGGCGGTCCACAGGAACCGCTTTGAAAAAAGCTGGAGCATCACCGCCGAGTGGAACCGTGAGGATTTGAAGCGGATATTGAGCCCGGAATGGGAAAAAGAGCGATTGGGCGAGCCGGTAAATGCCGTCCGGAGCATATCGAACGATATCGTCCGGTACATCCCCGGGAAAACCGCTCTTCGCATCGATTGGACGATCCTGGGCGAGCGGTTCGTTGCGGCCTTGCCTGCCGATCTTTCCCCCCTGGATTCCAAGTCATCCGGTAAAATAGAGCTGGAACTCCCGCTGAAACCCGTTCAACCGGAGGTCACCGTCGAGTCCTTGAAGGCCGAAGGAATCGAGCGGAAAATCATTCAATTCTCAACGAGCCTCGGTGCAAGCGGACCGGGAAGGGTACATAATATCACCGCCGCCTCAAAGGCCGTGGACGGGATGATCTTAAAGCCCGGCGAAGAATTCAATTATGCCGAAGTGATCGCCAAAGCGAAAAAGGAATACGGCTTCCGCCAAGCACCCGTCATCGTAAGCGGAAAGCTCGTGCCGGGAATCGGCGGCGGCATCTGCCAGGTGTCCAGCACCGTATACAATGCCGTGCTTCTGACCGGACTCGAAGTGACCGAGCGGCGCAGCCACTCCCTTCCCGTCAACTATTTGCCGAAAGGGCTGGACGCCACTTTTGCCGAAGGGGCGATTAACTTCCGGTTCCGCAACAACACGGGCAAGCATCTCCTTATCCGCTCCGAGGTAAACGGACGGACGCTGACCTTGAAATTTTTCGGCACGTTTCCCAAAGATACGGTTTACGAGCTGGAATCCAAATCGGTCGAAAGCATTCCGGCCCCGTTGAAATACGTTCGGGACTCCTCCCTGTCTCCGGGCAAGCAAAAAATCATCCAACGGGGAAAGCCGGGATATGTGGTGGAAACCTACCGGGTCAAAAAAGTGAATGGAAAAGTGATGGAACGCGTCCGGATTTCGCGGGACGTCTATCGCGGCCAAAGCACCATCGTCGGCATGAACCCGACAAGCGGCGATATTCCCGGCTCGAGAGGGGTACCGAAAGCCCCGATCATAGAGGATGGAGTCAGCAATCCATAGGAGCTGCCGCGTTCGTGCAACACAGCAAAGCCAGGGACGGATGTCCCTGGCTTTGCTTAATCATTTTAATCATTTTCGGCTAGCGTCGGAAAATGTCTGCGATCAGCCGATTCGTAGACTAGAACGTGCGGATCACATCCGCCACGTCGGAGTCCCTGTCGCTGTCGAATACCTCGCTGTATTCGACTCTTCCAATGGTACAGCCCGGTCCGATTTTCACGCGCCGTCCGCGGACCATGTCCGCTCTTGTATGCTCAAGCACGATCTCGTCGCCTTCAATCATGTCCACTTCCAGCTTGGTGCGACCGATCATTCTGGCCAGGAGGGAGACGGTTACCGAAATGTGCTCTCCCATCATTCGTTTCACGCGGGAGGAGCTGACGAGCTTCAATCGGATTTCCCTTCCGTACAGCGCATCTCCGGATTCCACCGCTCCCCGTACGTTCAAATGCTCGGCTCCGATCTCACCGCCGGCTTCCAGCGTTCCGTAAACGGTGAGCCTGACCGCCGACAGCGTTTCCCCGATGTCCAGGTCTCCGTTGATATGTCCCACTCTTATGCGCGCGCTCCCGCCGGCCTTCAGGCCTCCGTTAACCTTTATCTGTTCCGTTTCCAGATCGTCCCTTACGCTCAAATGACCGTTAACCCGGGCATCCTCGCATCGCATGCTGCCTTCCACGCCAGCGCTCCCATTACAGCGAAAAACGAAACAATCCGCACTGTCGTAAATACGGCCGTCCCCGTTGATTCTGACTTTTCCGAGCAGCCCGCCTGCGGAAGAGCCGCTGCCCATTACGGAAACATCGTGTCTGGCCCCCGTCCTGTAGTTCAATATCATGACACTCCTTTCTCCAACAACCATATTCAGCGCCGATATCAAAACCTGATGTTTATCGGCCCAGGATTACACCCGCCGGGCTTCGCCGATTTCCGCGGTCGGATCCTGGATCAGCTCATCCCTGTATTCCACCAGACGAATCCTGCAGCCCGGACCGATGGCGACCCGGTTGCCGCGGACGACCTCTGCCTCCGTATACTCCACGTCGATGGTGCTGCCTTCCAGAATCCGGGCAAACAGACGAATCGGTCTTATGGAAAAGGTAAGCTGCTCCCAAATCCTGTTTCCTTTCTTCTGCACCGTGATGGAGTTCCCGTATATTTCCCTGGCCTCGCAGCGGTCGCACAGCTTAATCTCGATCCTGTCTCCGTAAAGCGGACCGTCCACCTGGAAGCCGCCCTTCACCTCCATGATTTCCGCCTGGATGCTTTCGCTTTTCAGGCTGCCGCTGAGTTCGATTTTTTTGGCCGTTAACCGTCCGTCAATGCGGCATCTTCCCCCCACCTTCACGCTTCGGGCACGTACGTCCGACTTGATCTTGACGGCTCCCCCGACAAACAGCTCCAATGCATCCATCGGCCCATCGATCGAACCGTTGCCGTTAATGCGAACGGTTTTGGTTGTGAGCGCCCCTTTAACGCTTACCGAGCCGTTTCCGATCAAATCGGTACAGTCCAGGTCGCCGCCGACGCTTCCCATGCCATCCAGCTGAACCTTTCCGTATACTCCGCCCGCCGTTTTGCCAACGCCGGTGATATGCAAATCTTCCCGTTTTCCAGTAAACTCTTCCATTTCCCGAATCCCCCGTTTCTTAAGTCTCCCGCCGATGCTTTGGCCCGAAATCCGTTCGCAATGCTTTCCTTTCTGTTAATGTAACACATACCGGTCCTCAGGCAAACAGGCTTCCGGCGGAAGGGCTGCTCCGTCCTCGGACCGAGGGCTCCGTGGTTAAAAGAGAGATTTCCTTGCAGCTTCGTTCCAATCATACGGATATATCATAATTCAAGAAAAATGCTTTCCCCCGATAAAAAGGGAACGCAGTACCTGCTGTACAGTGACGGCATTCGTTCGCGCATCCAGGGATATACGCTGTCGTTGTCCATCTGAAAGGCATAATATGACTTTCATGATATATATCTATAGTTGAATATGCTATCATCGGAGGTAACGACCAGAAGGACATAAAGGGGGATTTTATAGCATGGCACTCATGCAATGTCACTTTTTTTCGGAAGCGCTCGGGCTGAGCACGACGATGACCGTCATTCTTCCGCAAAACACGACAACCCAAATCGGCATGGAAAACCGTGCCGGCTCGCATCGCCATCCGACGCTCTACCTGCTTCACGGATTGTCCGACGACGACTCGATCTGGCTGCGCCGGACATCCATCGAGCGGTATGTGGCTTCCATGGGAATCGCGGTTGTCATGCCGCAGGTGCATCGCAGCTTTTATACGGACATGGAGTACGGCGGCAAATACTGGACCTTTATCAGCGAGGAGCTTCCCGCGCTCGCCCGCTCTTTCTTCCCGCTGTCCCATGCGCGGGAGGACAACTTCGTAGCCGGGCTGTCCATGGGCGGATACGGCGCTTTCAAGCTGGCGCTGGGCAAGCCCGAAATGTTTGCCGCGGGAGCAAGCTTGTCCGGCGCTTTGGATGTGGCCGACAGAATGATAGAAGCAACCTTCGAAAGAGATTCAAAGCTGATTTTTGGCGAAGGCCCGATTCAGGGCGGCGACAACGACCTCCTGGAGCTCGTGAAGCGGCTGGACCGGTCCGAAGGCCCCAAACCGAAGCTGTATCAGTGCTGCGGAACGGAGGATTTCTTGTACGACAACAACCAAACGTTCCTGAAGGCCTGCCGGGAAACCTCGCTCGACCTGACTTATTCGGAGGGACCGGGCGCTCATGAATGGGGCTATTGGGATGCCAAAATTCAAGACGTGCTGAAATGGCTGCCGCTGCGCGAGAAGTAATTTCGCACTCCATTACTGCAAGCCCGAGCCTGTTTCGGGTCACGCGCCTATATTAAAACCGGACATCGACTAGATCGTTCAAGACTAGTGAAATGTCCGGTTTTACGTTTTTATAACGACAACAGCACGAACGTCCATGACCTTGCAAAAAAGCCCGGCGGATTTTAAATATCCGCCACGACGAGACCGGTGCGCGTTTTTTTGAATGCGGAGATAAAGCTTTTTTTGATGCCGGAATCCGTCACGATGGCATCGATCCGGTCAAGCGGCGCAATGGAGACCGTGACGTCTTTGCCGAATTTGGAACTGTCGGCCGCGACGTAAACCTCCTTGGATAGCTCGATCATTTTTTTTCGGGTGATCGCTTCCTCCAGGTTATAGTCCGAGATTCCCTTGTCGATCGTGATTCCGCTGCAGCAGATAAAAGCCTTCAGAACATTAAGCTGATGAAAATTAAATATATAATCATACGTCACAACCGACTGCTCGTCCCTTCTTATCTTCCCGCCGATGATGAGCAGCTCCACGTCGCTATGCATCAGCTCGTTCACGACGGGAATCGAATTGGTAACGACCGTGAGTTTCTTTTTAAACTTCACGTATTTTGCAATCTGATAGGTTGTCGATCCGCTGTCAATATAAATGCAATCGCCGTCGTTAATATACTCGCTGCATTTGCGGGCAATCCTGTCCTTCTCTTCCAGGCGGCTGACCATGCGCTCATCCATCGAGGATTCCCCGAAACCAGGTTCCGCGAGCTTCACCCCGCCATAAATCTTCTGAATTTTCCCTTGGCTTGTCAGCAGGTTCAAATCCCTGCGGAGGGTATCCACCGAAATATCCAGCTCTTCCGTCAGCTCCGCGATTTTGAGAACTTTCCGAATCGTTAACAGATCGATGATTTTCTTTTGCCTTTCAAGCGGCAGCATATTCTCACCCGTTTATTTTTGTCATGGTTTTATCATCAGTGTACCGATTACGTCCCGTACATTCAACACATTTTACTTGCTCCTCCGCCAGACATGGTCATAACACACGAAAGAATTAGATATAAATCATGAAAAATATATGCATAATTTACGCAATGTTTACATACCTCCTGATCGGGATTTACACAGCCTTTTTATACTTGGGTTGTGTTTAAGGAGGTGAACCATGTGCTGAAGCTTCAGCATATCAGCAAACAATTTGACGGGAAAACGGTTCTGGATGACATCAGCCTTGAGATCGGGACAGGCGAAATCGTTTCGCTCCTTGGTCCAAGCGGAAGCGGAAAAACTACGCTGCTGAACATCATCCTTGGATTGACGCAGATGGATCAGGGGAAGATCCTCTTTCATGATTTGGATTTGACTCGTGTACCGATGAAGAAGCGGGGGTTCAACATTGTATTTCAGGATTACGCCCTGTTTCCGAATTTGAACGCTTACGACAATATCGTGTATGGCCTGCGCAACAAGAAGGGCGCCGTTAACGCTCGGGAGATTCAGGAATATATCGATTTCCTGGAGCTGCAGCCTCACCTGATGAAGAGAATCGGGGAACTATCGGGCGGGCAGAAGCAGCGGGTGGCTCTGGCAAGAACATTGGTAACCAAGCCGAAGATCCTTCTGCTGGATGAGCCGCTAAGCGCTTTGGACGGGGTCATTAAGGAATCGATCAAACAGCGTATACAATCGATCGCGCGCGAATTTAAATTGACGACGATTATCGTGACTCACGACCCGGAAGAGGCTCTAACGCTGTCGGACAAAATCCTGATCATTCACCAGGGCAAAATATCGCAATTCGGCACGCCCCGGGAAATCGTCCATCAGCCCGGCAACGATTTTGTGGAGCAGTTCATTATCAAGCAGCTGCACATCAAAAGACAGAACATCTATAACTTGTTTGGAGAACAGTATGCATAACGTCAAACCTGAAATGCGGGTTATTTTCACGGTCATCTTTTTGTTGTTTGCGGCTTTCCTGTTCCTGCCGATTCTGATTTTGCTGGTCCGTTCGTTTGAAACCGGCCAAGGGTTTTCATTGGCGAATTACAGTTCGGTCTGGTCGGAACGGGATTTGGTCGGAGCTGTCTTTAACAGCTTAAAAGTGTCAGCGGCAACGGCCCTCATTACCACCGTTTTGGGGTTCACGCTTGCATACACCATCCATTGCACCAAAATATGCGGCCCCCTCAAAGGCGTGATGAGAACGGCCATTGTCGTTCCCATGCTTCTTCCGACGATCACCTACGGCTTTGCGATCATGTACTCGCTCGGCAACCAGGGATTGATCACGAAACTTGCGGGGCGGAACTTGTTCGATATTTATGGGTTTAACGGCCTGCTCATTGGATATGTCATCTACACGCTGCCGCCGGCTTTTCTGCTGATTCATAACGCTTTTAAGTACATTGACAAAAAATTCATCATCGTATCCAAACTCATGGGCGACGGGACATTGCGAAGTTTTGCGAACACCATCCTTCGGCCGCTCGCCGGGGCATTGGGCGGGGCCTTCGTGCTCTCCTTCATTCTCAGCTTTACGGACTTCGGAATCCCCGCTTCGGTGGGCGGAACCTACCCGGTTGTGGCAACGCAGCTGTACCAGGTGATGCTTGGCTCGATTCCCGACTTCAATCAGGGGGCTGTCATTGCTATATTGATGCTTGTCCCGGCTGTGTTCGGCATTTGGTTGCTAAACCGGCTGGAGAGACTGAATTTTCACTATGACAAGCTGACCAACACCGAACTGCCCCGTCACCGAACCCGGGATATGGCTTTCGGCATTGCCTCGTCCGTTATCGTTCTCGGAATGCTGTCGATCTTTGCGGTTATGTTTATCGCTCCATGGTTAAACGGCTTTCCGTATGACCTTACCTTTACGTTCAAGCATGTAATCGACGCTTTTCAATCCGGCGATTTGACGGAGGTGTATCTTAACTCGTTATATGTCGCTATATTAACCGCCCTTTTCGGCACGTTAACGGCATATTCCTCGGCCCTGTTGAACGTAAGGACCTCCTTAAGGGGCAAGTCCGGCATGGACCTCGTTTCAATGATCACAAATACGGTGCCCGGCATGGTGCTGGGGATCTCGTACTTGCTTCTTTTTAACGGCAGCACCTTAAAGGGGACCTTCGCGATCCTCGTCCTGTGCAATATCGTGCATTTCTTTACGACGCCGTACCTGATGGCCAAGAACTCCCTTTCCAAAATGAATCCGTCCTGGGAAACGACAGGCGAGCTTCTGGGGGACAGTTGGTTCAAAACCGTCTGGAGGGTCGTACTGCCGAACTCGGCCTCAACGGTCATTGAGATGGTCGGCTACTATTTCATCAACGCCATGGTGACGGTCAGCGGGATTATCTTTCTGGTCTCCGCCCAGACGTCCGTTGTTGCGAGCAAGATCAAAGAGCTTCAGCACTTCGCCAAATTTAACGAAATTTTCGTGCTGTCCCTGCTCATCTTCTTCACCAATTTGATCATCAAAATTCTGTGTGATTACATGCAAAAACGAAAAGCTGCACATTAACCAATAAACCAAGTTCAAGGAGTGAATTTCGATGAAGAAAACGTTGAAATGTATGCTGCTCTCACTATTGGCCGTCAGTCTGGTGTTTGCCATGGCAGGATGCGGCAAAAGTGATGCAGGTACGAAAAAAGTGGTCATCTACACAAACGGCGATGAAGAAGCGGTGCAGGCCATGGAAAAATCCCTCAAAAGTGGCGGTTTTGAAGGCAAGTACGTTCTGCAGTCGTTCGGGACCTCGGAGCTCGGCGGAAAGCTGATCGCCGAGGGCAACAAAATCGAAGCCGATCTTGTTACGATGAGCTCCTATTTTATTGAGAGTTCTCAGAGCAAAAACTCCATGTTTAAAGACCTTGCGTTCGAAACGGGCGCCGTTCAAGAATATCCTGCTTACTACACGCCTGTCTTGGCAAACACCGGCTCGATCTTTGTCAATACGGAAGTGCTAAAGCAAAAGGGGCTTCCTATGCCCACATCCATTTCCGATTTAACGAAGCCGGAGTTCAAGGGTCTGGTGTCGATCCCGAACATTATGGACTCCTCCACAGGATGGCTTCTGATCCAGGCCATCATTACCCAATACGGGGAAGAAGCGGGAAAAACCGTGCTGCATGATCTCATTGCCAATGTCGGTCCTCATCTTGAAAGCTCGGGCTCCGGTCCCATCAAAAAGGTACAGGCCGGAGAAGTCGCAGCCGGTTTTGGCCTCCGCCATCAGGCTGTTGCCGCCAAAGCATCGGGAGCCCCGATTGACTTCGTGGACCCGATTGAAGGTAATTTTTCCTTGACGGAATCCATTGCTGTAGTGAACAAGGACAATGAAGCGACCGACCTTGCCATGAAAATGGCGGAGACGATCATCAAGGACGCAAGAAAGGATCTGATCGTCAACTATCCGGTTGCCTTGTACCAGGGTGAATCCGTCGAGGATATCAATAAACCGAAGCATGCGAAGACTTTTGAGAAGCCGCTCACCGTGGAACTGCTTGAGAAGCACCAACAATTTTTCAATTCGTCCAAATAATGAAGGCAAGGAGTGAAGCAAGATGAACAACTATAAATTGTTAACGCCCGGACCGCTGACCACGACCAGCACCGTGAAAGAGGAAATGCTGCTGGACCGCTGCACATGGGACGACGACTACAAATCGATTACCCAAAAAATCAGATCCCAGCTGCTGACATTTGCAGGAGTCGATCCGGCTCAGTATACGGCGGTGCTTATGCCGGGAAGCGGCACATTTGCGGTGGAATCGGTCCTCACGTCCACGATCGCAGATGAGGACAAGCTGCTTATCGTATCGAACGGCGCTTACGGCGAACGCATCGTCCAGATGGCAGGGTACATCGGCCTGCGGTTTGCGGAATACCGCGTGAGCTATGACCAGCAGCCCGACGAAGCCGGCATCCGATCGGTTTTGGAAACAGACCCTGATATTTCGCATATCGTCATGGTTCATTGCGAGACCACAACGGGTATATTGAATCCGCTCGAAATGATTTCCCGGCTTGCCCATGAATATGATAAAACCTTAATCATCGATGCCATGAGCAGTTTTGGCGGAATCGAGATGGACGTAGGCGGTCTCGGAATTGATTATTTGATCAGCAGCGCTAACAAATGCATTCAGGGCGTTCCCGGGTTTGGTTTTGTTATTGCCAAGACCGGGAAGCTTGCAGCCTGCAAGGGCATTGCACGCAGCCTATCGTTAGACCTGTTTGATCAATGGAAGGAAATGGACAAAGACGGGAAATGGCGCTACACTTCTCCGACCCATGTGGTGGCTGCGTTCTCCAAAGCGATGGATGAACTCGTTCAGGAAGGCGGCATACCCGCAAGATCCAGACGATACCGTGACAACAATGCTATGTTAAGAGAAAGACTTGCGCAGCTTGGCATCCATGCCTACATATCACCGGATAAACAATCGCCGATCATTACGACCTTTTTGTTTCCGAATGAACGGTTCAGCTTTCAGGATTTCTACGCTTATGTTAAAGCCAGAGGTTACGTGATCTACCCCGGCAAACTGACGGAAGTGGATACGTTCCGCATCGGCAACATCGGGGAAATTCATCGGCAGGACATCGAGCAATTATGCGAGATTATCGAAGAATATATGGGAGTGACCGCAAAATGAGCAGAATAGAAGGCGTTATTTTGGATTGGGCGGGAACCGCCGTGGATTTCGGATGTTTTGCACCCGTCAACGTGTTCGTGGATATTTTTAAAAATGCCGGCATCGGCGTTACGATGGACGAAGCCAGAGCCCCCATGGGCATGTTAAAGATTGATCATATCCGTGCGATGCTGTCCATGCCGAGAGTGTCGGCGCTGTGGGAGAATAAGTACGGGCGCTCTTTTACGGAACAGGATGTGGAGAAGCTTTACGCCGAATTCGAGCCTGCGCTTATGGCTTCCCTTTCCCAATATACGGATCCGATTCCCGGTGTTGTTGAGACGGTGGACAACCTTAGGACCCGCGGACTTAAAATAGGATCAACCACAGGGTATACCAGCACCATGATGGAGGTCGTCGTTTCCAATGCCCGCCAAAAAGGCTATAGCCCGGATGTTTACGTAACGCCGGATGATACGCATTCGCTCGGAAGACCTTACCCTTACATGATCTACCGCAACATGGAGCAGCTGAAGCTGTCGGCGTGCCGGAAGGTCGTCAAGGTCGGCGACACGGTTTCCGACATTAAAGAAGGCGTAAACGCGGGCGTATGGTCGGTCGGCGTCGTCATCGGAAGCTCGGAAATGGGGCTCAGGCAGGAGGAATTTGAGAGCCTGTCAGCATCCGATCAAGAAAAAGCGATCGCAAAGACAAAAGAGACCTTCCTGCAGCACGGGGCGGACTTTACGATTCATACGATGAGCGAGCTTCCATCGCTGATCGATAGCATCAACGATCTGTTGTCCGAGGGGATCAACCCCGGCGGCGTGAAGCGGTTGAAGAGCCTCCCGTCGTCTTGAACACAAGTAAGTTTTTTGGCGGCTCTATCCAAAGAGACTGACCATACAACAATGCTCATTCGGTGACAAACATGGAGGAGGTAATGGCTTTGTTGAAGTCTAAAAAAACGTGGCTTTCGTTGCTCGCTTGTTCCATCGCTTTTACGGCGACGCCGGTCTTAGGCCCGGTCACAGGGATACAAGTCTACGCGGATGATACAGCTTCAGAAACGCAGATGCAGGTTCAATCGTCGACCAACGCGGCAGCACCCGAACTGACAGCCACCGAGATCGCTATCCCTACCCCATCGGAAAAGCCCGGCCGTTATATCGGGAGCGTCAGCGTTACATTGAGCAGTTCAACGCCGGGCGCGGAAATCTACTATACTCAGGACGGCACGTCGCCGGATGAAACGAGTTTGAAATTCGACGGGAATCCGATCGTATTGAAGGAATCGACCAACCTCTCGGTCGCTGCCGTTATAAACGGCGTCTGGAGCAAAGCGGCCACATACGGCTATATCATCAAAACTGACGAGAAGCCGCTGCTCAAATTCGTCGCCATGTCAGACGTTCATATTGGGTCGCGCGGCACTGCCGATCCACGATATCTCAACTACTTCGACACGATAGAGTCGATCTTTTCCAAGCCGGATGCGATTCTCAGCATCGGAGACATGATCAATGATAACGGGAACGATAAGCCAAATGACCACGTTATGGTACGGGAAGTCTTCCAGAACAATCTGACTCGAAAAAACTGGACGGACATTCCGGTACGGATGGCGATCGGCAATCATGACGCCACCGTTGCCAAAGTAAAGGAGCATTATCCGACAGAATGGTTCACGAGTCAGCCAAACGGCTATTACGAATCGGAAATCGGAGGCTACCATTTCTTTTTCCTTAACGGAAACAACTACAACTGGGACGCAATTCAGCGCAACTGGCTGAAAGGCCGGCTCTCTGAGCTGGCAGCTATTCCGGAGAACAAGAATAAGCCGATATTCATTGGCGTGCATCAGCCGGTTTCAGGTACGGTGATGGACGGTCTACAAGCATCCAATCCGAACCTGTACGCGGATTTGAAAGATTATCCGCAAGCGATTGTGCTCTCCGGCCATTCACACTTTAACATCAACGATGAACGATCAATTCATCAAAAAGATTTTACGTCCATTAATCTCGGGTCCATGTCGTATGTGGAATCGGAGCGAGGCTATATGCAATCGACAGAAAAGGGCCTTGTCGGACGCTTCGAGATGCCGATCTCCCAAGCCCAGTTTATCGAAGTGTATGAGGACCGGGTAGAAGTGGATCGGATTACGATGAATGCGGACTCAGGTGATGTATACGATGACTGGCAGCCGGTTCCCCCGTACACCAGCCAAGCCGTATCCGCCGGCAAGAAATGGGTAATTGAGCTGAAAGGCAATACCAACGAAGAAATTAAAAGCAACTTCAAGTACACGACACGAAATAAAACATCGCCTGTCTTCTCTGGCCCCATCGAGGTTGCAACTTCGGACGACGTTCCTGTCCTCCGCTTCACTCAAGCAAAAGACGACCAGAACACGCATCATTATGAAGTCAATTTGCTTGAACAACGTTCGGGAGCAGTCGTTAAGTCGCTTAAAGTCTTATCTGATTTCTTCTTCTCCCCGATTCCGAACAAAATAAACATCAAACTTGAAGGCCTGGAACCGGCGACGGCCTATACCGTCCTTGTGACGGCGGTCGACAGCTACGGCAACAGATCCTCGACGCTCCAACAGTCGTTCAAGACGGGCGGTTCAGCTCCCGAGCCGACACCGATCGACCATGAAACCATGTGGAAAGAACTCGTCGTCGATATGAAATTCGATGAAAACTTGAATGATGACGCAAAAGACGTAACAGGCATGGCTATCGTGAACGGGAAGATCAACTACGTACCTGGCAAATCGAATAAAGCGGTGCAAATTCCTGCAGGAAACAGTAACTCGATCGACCTGGGCAATCGCGACGACCTTAAAGTCGGCAGTGGCGATTTTACGGCTTCCTTCTGGCATACCGGCGATCTCGCGGGCGACCAGACCGTTATATCCAATAAAAACTGGAATAGCGGCAAAAATGTCGGCTGGTACATCGGCCCTGCAGTCGCTAATAGCATGACAATCAACGCAAGCGACGGTACAAACCGTTCCGATACCAGAGCTGAAAGCGTCGGGAACGAATGGCATCTATTCACCGTTACGATGGATAGAGCGAGCCAAACGGCAAAGGTCTATGTGGATGGCGTTGAGAAGGCAAAAGGTGCGATTGCTGCTCCCGCAGGCAATAGCCTCGACAGTTATAACATTCACATCGGAACGGACGGAAACAAAGGCAACGGCGGCGCTAATGTGACAATGGACGAATTGAAAATTTGGAAACGGGCGCTTACCGCTACTGAAGTCAAGGCACTCTCCGATTCATACAAAATGGTGAAGCTTTATACGTTTGAACAGCTAACCGAACTGATTGGCCAAGCCGATCAATTCCAGACCAAGAGCGGCAATATCATTGGCGTTTCTTACCCGGCTGACAAGCTAAAGAGCCTCGCGGATCAATTAACGCTCGCGAAGGCGATAACGGCAGAGAGCGAGCCGGCGGTAATTGACGGCACTTATATCGATTTGATGCGGGCATTAAAAGAAGCGCAAGACTCGGTCATTTATTCCTTTATCCCCAAAACAGACTTTACGATCGATTCCTTCAGCACAGATGCCGTAAAAGATAATGCTTTGGCGCCTTATATTTTGGACGGTTCCGAGGCTACGATTTGGCATACGAAGTGGGAGGATGGTGAAGCTGATTTCCCACATTGGGTCATTATTGATATGAAAAGCACTCATAAGCTTAGCGGCATTCAACGAAAAAGCCGGATGGCACAAAGTTCGATGGAATTTCCTAAAGAATTTGAACTGTACGTCTCCGATAATCTCGCCGACCTGGAGAATCCCGCATTTCTAGCAGATCCTGCAAATAAAACGAGCGGCACGTTCGGTAAAACGTGGACCGGCAATGTATACCAGGACTACGTGGCTTTTGACAAACCCGTTCAAGGAAGATACGTCAAGTTCGTTGTCGCCAGCACGTACAACAGCTCGGGCACCTACACCAGCATGAGCGAGATTGACTTCACCGGACAGACCGGCTTGAACGAAAATGCGGCGCTGACCGATCTGAAAATTAACGGGAATACAGTAAACGACTTTGCAAGCGACAAGTTAAATTACACCGTCCAGGTGCCTCATGCAGTGACGGTAGCGGACGTGACTTATACGGCTGCCGATCCGAATGCTGCGGTCACCATCCGGGGCGGTACGGACCTGCAAGTAGGCGACAACCGAATTACCGTGACTGTAACGGCTGATGGAGCAACGAGAGAATACATCRTTATCGTGCGGCGTGCCGAAGAATCGGCGACCGAGAATGCGCGCTGACCGATCTGAAAATTAACGGTAAAACAATAAGCAATTTTGCAAGCAACAACCTGAGTTACACCGTCCAGGTGCCTCATGCAGTGACGGTAGTGGACGTGACCTATACGGCCGCCGATCCGACTGCTGCAGTCACCATCCGGGGCGGTACAAACCTGCAAGTAGGCGACAACCGAATTACCGTGACTGTAACGGTTGATGGAGCAACGAGAGAATACATCATTATCGTGCGGCGTGCCGAAGAATCGATCATTCGACCGAACCCGCCTTCGACAGCACCTCCGTCCACTTCACCGTCGACACCTTCACCTACTTCACCAACAAAGCCGGAGAAGGAAGAGGCACAGAAGCCGGATCTGCCGACTAATGCCGTCACCGTTCCAGACGAAGCGTTGAGCGGTGAAACGAAGGCCGTCCATGTGAAACTGCCGGACGGCAAGACAAGCGTCATACTTTCGGATAAACAAGCTCAAAAATTAATGGGACGCGGCCTGATCGTAGAATCCGAACAAGCTCAATTGAACGTTCCGGCCGCTTTGGTCGAATCGCTGCTGAAGTCTCTTCCCGCGTCCGAAAAGTCGGCCAGCATTGTCATAAGGCTGGAAGCCGTCGAGACTACGAAGGCGCAGCAATTGCTGCAAAAAGCGAACGGCTCCGGCAACGCACGCTATACACTGGGCGGAAAAATGCTGACCCTGTCCCTTGCAGCTATCGATGGAAACGGAAAACAACACCGGCTGGATCCATTCCCGAAGCCTGCGAAGCTTACGTTCCGGATTCCGGCGGGTATGAATCCGAAGCTTGCCGGCATCTATCAAATGGCAGGCAATGGCGCAATCCATGTTGGCGGCAAGCTTAATGCCGACCGCAGTGCGATGGAAGTTGAGCTCAGCCATTTTGGCGAATATGCGCTTCTTTCATTGGATAAATCCTATGCCGATGTCGATGTCAACCATTGGGCATACGAAACCATACATGAACTTTCCGCCAAGCAGATCATCAATGGAATGACAGAAACGAGATTCGCGCCGACCGGCAGCGTCACACGCGCAGAATTCGCGGCACTGCTTGCCCGGACGCTGAATCTGTCCCGGACCGGCTCGACGCCGTTCAGCGACGTAGCGGACGATGCCTGGTACGCGAAAGAAGTTTCCGCTGCTTATCAATCGGGTATTGTGACAGGGGCTGGACAAAAGCTGTTCGAGCCAAACCGGAAGATTACCCGGGAAGAGATGGCCGTCATGCTCGTTCGCGCTTATGAGCTTCAAATGGCATCGAAGACGGGTGCCGCATCGGCACAAATGAAAGATGAAAACTTCATTAGCGGCTGGGCCTTGCCTTATGTGAAAAAGGCCGTGGAAGCGAAGCTGCTGTCCGGTCGAAAGGAAGGACTTTTCGTACCGAACGGGCTTACGACTCGCGCGGAAGCCGCACAGGCGGTGTACAACCTGCTGCAGTCATTCGCTCGGGCCGACGCCTAAACGATCTTCTAGGCCAATCGACAATCGACATTCGACGGGCCACGCAAAACAAATGATTAATCGGCATGCGCCGTCCGGCCTCCCCATCGGGAGTACCCGGGCGGCGCATGCCGATTTTGGCTTTCTGGAAGGAACAACCGCAATAAAATATCCCCTCTAAGCGTCCGTATAAGCCGAGTGGCAGTTTCGATACGGTACAGCTTAGAGGGGATTTTCAATGTTTAAGTCTTTCTTACGTCGGTTTTTTCGATACCATATTAAAAATACTCCAATTACTCCGCTTCGGCACCGTGCGCCTTGATCCACTCCTCGGCCGCCGCTAAACGCGCTTCCGCCCGATCAATGGCTGCTTTTACCTGCGCTGAAGCGGTGCCTCCGTATACGTTGCGGGCGTCCACTACCGTCTCCGGCTTGAGCACTTCATAAATGCTGCCGTCAAACAGCGGCGAGAACTGCTGGAACTCCTCCAGCGACAGGTCCAGCAGGAACTTGCCGTTCTGGATGCAGTACAGCACCGTCTTGCCGATCACTTCATGCGCCTGGCGGAAAGGCAATCCCTTGCCGACGAGGAAGTCGGCAATATCCGTCGCGTTGGAGAAGTCGGTGTTCACGGCTTCGCGCATCCGGCCCTTGTTCACCTTCATGGTGGCGATCATCGGCGCGAACAGCTGCAGGGCCCCCTCCAGCGTAGCCACCGTATCGAACATGCCTTCCTTGTCTTCCTGCATGTCCTTGTTATACGCGAGCGGCAGCGATTTCAGGACCGTCAGCAGGCCCATGAGGTTGCCGTACACGCGTCCGGTTTTCCCGCGCACCAGCTCCGGAACGTCCGGATTTTTCTTCTGCGGCATGATGCTGCTGCCCGTGCAGAAGGCGTCGTCCAGCTCGATGAAGCTAAACTCCGTACTGCTCCACAGCACCAGTTCCTCGCTGAGGCGGGACAGATGCATCATGATGATGGACGCATCCGACAGGAACTCCAGAATAAAGTCGCGATCGCTTACCGCGTCCAGGCTGTTCTCGTACACACCGTCAAAACCAAGCTGTTCCGCCACGAAATGGCGGTCGATCGGGAACGTCGTTCCCGCAAGCGCTCCAGCGCCGAGCGGCAATACGTTAATGCGCTTATAGCTGTCGATCAAGCGGTCGATATCCCGCTGGAACATGGACACGTACGCCATCAGGTGATGGGCGAACAGGATCGGCTGCGCCCGCTGAAGATGCGTATATCCCGGAACAATCGTATCGAGATTGTCTTTTGCCTGTCCGATCAGAGCGTTCTGAAGCTCATGCAGCATCCCCGTCAGCGCCACGACGCGGCCCCGCAAATACAAGTGCATGTCGGTCGCCACCTGGTCGTTCCGGCTGCGTCCCGTGTGCAGTTTTCCGCCGACCGCTCCAACCTCCTGAATCAGGTTCTTCTCGATGTTCATATGGATATCCTCGTCGGAAACCGAAAACTCGATTTCGCCTTTGCGGATCCGTTCCAGCACTTTGTTCAAGCCGGCCTTGATCGTCTCCACGTCTTCCTGCGGCACGATGCCGCATTTGCCCAGCATCGTCACATGCGCCAGGCTGCCCTGAATGTCCTCCTCCGCCAGCTGCCGGTCGAACCCGATCGATGCCGTATACTGCTCCACCAAGGCGTTGGTCTGTTTGGTAAAGCGGCCTCCCCATAACTTGCTCACGCTGTTGCCCCTCTTTCGTTTAAGGCAGAGGGCCGTCTCCCGCCGAGAACGGCACCGCTCATCTCCTTTTGGAAGACAAGCCCATGGTGCGTAACCGGCTTGAAACGGCCTTCGCCTGTTAAGTATTGTTGTAACTTCATACACCGTTAGATCTCCCGAAATCCGCTTCCCATATCGTAAGCCGAAATTCGCTTAAGTTAAGTTCATAAAATTAATTGTTCATCTCATTAAAGCGCCGGGAATCTTTCCTGCCTTCACAATTAACGGCCCCGATACACTTCAGCCGCCACTTTTAACGGTTTTAGTTCACGTCAGCCGTTACCATTAACGGTTTTGGTTCACGCCCGTAGCCACTTTCAAACGCAGCGCGTTCAGGCGGATAAAGCCGGTAGCATCCCCCTGGTCGTAAGCTTGGGTCGGATCGGCTTCCATCGTTGCGATATCCGGATTGTACAGGCTGACCGGACTTTTCACGCCGGCGGAAATCACGTTGCCTTTATAGAGCTTCACGCGAACCGTACCGATGACGTTCTTCTGGCTTTCCGTCACGAGCGCCTGCAGCGCAAAGCGTTCCGGCGCAAACCAGAACCCGTTGTAAACCAGCGTGCTGTAGCGGGTGATCAGGCTGTCGCGCAGGTTCATGACCTCGCGGTCCATCGTGATGGACTCCATTTTGCGGTGGGCGGTAAACAGGATCGTACCGCCCGGCGTCTCGTATACGCCGCGGCTCTTCATGCCGACGAAACGGTCTTCGACCATGTCCACGCGGCCGATGCCGTGCTTGCCGCCGAGTTCGTTCAGCTTTTCCATCACCTGCAGCGGATTGAGCGATTCGCCGTTCAAAGCGACGCAGTTGCCCTTTTCGAATTCGAGCTCCAGGTATTCCGGTTCGTCCGGCGCATCTTCCGGAGATACGCTTAGCAGGTACATGTCCTTGCTTTCCGGCGCGCTTGCGTCAAACCAAGGATCCTCCAGCACGCCGCTCTCGTAGCTGATGTGCAGCAGGTTGCGGTCCATGGAGTAGGATTTTGCGGCCGATGCAGTGACCGGAATGCCGTGCTCTTCCGCATAAGCGATCATTTCGGCACGCCCCGGGAACTTGTTGCGGAATTCTTCGATGCGCCATGGCGCGATGACTTGAATGTCCGGTGCCAGGCCGGCTACGCCAAGCTCGAAGCGAACCTGGTCGTTACCCTTGCCGGTAGCGCCGTGAGCAATCGCCGTCGCGCCTTCCGCGCGCGCGATTTCCACCATGCGCTTCGCGATAAGCGGACGGGCGATGCTGGTACCGAGCAAATATTGTCCTTCATACAGCGCGCCGGACTGGAACATCGGAAAAATAAAGTCCTCCGCAAACTCCGCGCGCAGGTCGTCGATATATACTTTCGAAGCGCCGGTCGCCAAAGCTTTTTCCTCGAGACCGTCAAGCTCTTCTTTTTGCCCGATGTCGGCGGTGAACGCAATGATCTCCGCGTCGTATGTTTCTTTCAGCCATTTCAGGATAACGGACGTATCCAGACCGCCGGAATACGCCAGTACGATTTTTTCTTTTGCCATGGTTAACTTCCTCTCTCTTTGTCGCTATTGGATCCTGTGTGTTGGTATGATCGAAGCCATGATTTCCTTATAAAAACTGCGGCCCCGTTTATGCCATGAGCGCAACCATCAGCGCTTTTTGGGCATGCAGACGATTCTCGGCCTGGTCGAAAATAACCGAGTTTTCGCCGTCGATGACGCCTTCGCTGACCTCTTCGCCCCGGTGGGCCGGCAAGCAGTGCAGGAACAGGTAATCCGGCTTCGCCGCCTTCACCAGTTCCTCATTGACCTGGTAATCCGCAAACGCCGCTTCGCGCTGCTTCTGCTCTTCCTCAAAGCCCATGCTCGCCCACACGTCCGTGTAAATCACGTCCGCATCCTTCGCGGCGGCAACCGGATCGTGCGTCACCGTAATCTCGGCCCCGGTTTCCCGCGCGATTTCCCGGCTCAGCTGCACGATCCGCTCATCCGGCTCGTATCCTTCCGGACTGGCCACGGCGACATGCATGCCCATTTTGGCACCGCCGATCAGGAGCGAGTTCGCCATGTTGTTGCCGTCCCCGATAAAGGCCATTTTGAGTCCGCTCAGCTTGCCCTTATGCTCCAGAATCGTCTGGAGATCGGCGAGCACCTGGCACGGATGCGCCATGTCGCTCAGGCCGTTTATGACCGGAATCGAGGCATAGCGCGCCAAGTTGATCACATTGTCGTGACCGAACGTACGGATCATAATGCCGTCCAAGTAGCGTGACATGACCTGCGCCGTGTCGCTGATCGGCTCGCCGCGGCCGAGCTGGATGTCATTTTTGCTCAAGAAGAGCGCATGTCCTCCCAGCTGATACATTCCGGCTTCAAACGAAACCCTTGTCCGGGTGGACGATTTTTCAAAAATCAGTCCGATCGTTTTGCCCTTCAGCGGTTGGAATACTTCACCGTTCTTGTGCTTATGCTTGAGCTCGATCGCCGAATCGAGCAAATATTGAATCTCCTCCGGCGTGTAATCATCAAGCTCGATCATATCCCGTCCTTTAAACGTCATCTCCTGCACCTGTCCGTTT
The DNA here is from genome assembly GCF_000987955.1 of Paenibacillus sp. DMB20. Taxonomy (GTDB): domain Bacteria; phylum Bacillota; class Bacilli; order Paenibacillales; family Paenibacillaceae; genus Paenibacillus_AQ. Next base: position 34,366 of record NZ_LAZU01000011.1, on the reverse strand, counting down.
ACGGTCATTGCCTACGTCCCCCTTGCTTTTAGCTTGATTTGTTTATTGTATCACGGCTAATCTGCTTTTACAGTTGCTTCACCGCGGCGTGCTCCTGAATGAGCGCCGCGATCATGCCTACCGCCTGGTCGATCTCTTCCTTGGTGACGAGCAGATTCGGCAGCAGGCGAATGACGTTCGGTCCCGCCGTCACGAACAAAATGCCGCGGCGCTGTCCTTCCAGGACAATATCGTTCACCGGCCCTGCGCATTCAATCCCGATCAGCAGCCCTTTGCCGCGAATCCCCTTCACGAAAGGATTGCCGCCCAACTCTTCGTTCAGGCGTTTCATCAAATAATGTCCGCTCTCAGCCGCGCGCTGAGGCGCCTCTTCTTCGAGGATGCTCTCGATGGTCGCGGCAACGACGGACATGGACAGCGGCGTACCGCCAAAGGTAGAACCGTGGCTGCCGGCTGAAAAGGCTTCGCGCAAATATCCTTTGCCGAGCATCGCCCCTACCGGGAATCCGGAACCCAGGCCTTTGGCCACCGTGAAAATATCCGGTTCCAAGCCGTAATGCTCATGCGCAAACAGCTTTCCGGTGCGTCCCATGCCGGTTTGCACTTCGTCGATGATCAGCAGCAGCCCGTGCTTGCGGCACAGCGCCTGAACGGCTTCCACGAATTCCGTCTCCACCGGATACACGCCGCCCTCGGCCTGCACCATTTCCATCATGATGGCCGCCGTATCCTGACTGATCGCGGCCTCCAAGGCCGGAAGATCATGGAGAGGCACGCTTTTGAAGCCGGCAGGGAGCGGTAGAAAGCCCTCTTTCACCTTGTCCTGGCCCGTAGCCGTTAGCGTTGCGAGCGTTCTGCCGTGGAACGATTGGGTGAAGGTGATGATCTCGTGCCGCCCCGTACCTTTCACCTTCTGGTGATAACGACGGGCGAGTTTAATCGCCGCCTCATTCGCTTCGGCGCCGCTGTTGCAGAAAAACACCGCATCCGCGCACGTATTGCCGGTCAACAGTGCTGCCGCTTTTTCCTGGCCCGGAATCTGGAACAGGTTGGACACGTGCCACAGCTCATCCAGCTGGGCCTTCAGCTTTTCCTTCACCTTCGCAGGTGCATGGCCGAGGTTCGTCACGGCGAGTCCGCACATAAAATCAAGATATTTATTGCCCTTGTCGTCCCACAGCCAGCTGCCTTCCCCTTTGACCAGACTGATCGGATATCTTGCGTAAGTCGGAAAAAGGGAGCTTTCCGCTGCCTGATCGGTTCCTTTTTCACCATTGAACGGTGTCTCCTGTCCATTGCCCATTCGTGCCACGCTCCTGTTCTTTAAGGGATTGTTTCTAAAAATCCGTTTTTTTTCTCACGTGCCATAACGCATGATGGGCCGAGATCGCTCGGCCGGATAACGAAAATGATGGCTGCTTCGACGCAGGAAACTCAGGTCTTCCCCAAGATCCCCGGTCAGCTTCCTTTCTGCATGCGCACGATGCGCGTTCCGATCACTTCGCCCGACAGCACCCGGCTGAGCACGCCGGGCTCGCTGCCGTCCACGATGACGACTTCGCGCACCTTGCCGTGAATGCAGCTGATCGCCGCTCTTACCTTCGGAATCATTCCGCCGTAAATTTCTCCGGTTCCGATCATGTCCTCGATCTCCTGCACCGTGACGGACGGGAGAACCTTTTTCTCGCTGCCGCCGCCCTTCAGGATGCCGGGAACGTCGGTCACCACAATCATTCGGTCCACGCCCAGATGAGAAGCCACCGCTCCCGCCGCCGTATCCGCGTTGATGTTGTAACGCTGGCCTGAAGCATCGACGCCAATCGGCGCGATCACCGGCATATACCCCATCTCCAGGACGCCGGTTATGATCGGTGAAGCCACCTCCGTGACATCCCCGACCCAGCCGACCTCCGCGCTGTTCGCTACCGGTTTGGCCTGAATCAGACCGCCGTCAGAACCCGACAGCCCAAGCGCCTTGCCGCCCGCGCTCTGGATCCGCCGTACGATCTGCTTGTTAATGCTGCCTGCCAGTACCATTTCCACCACATCAAGCACTTCTTCGGTCGTTTTACGCAGACCGTTCACGAATTCCGTCTCGATTCCCAGCTTCTCTAGATTGCCGGAAATGGCAGGACCTCCGCCGTGTACGATAACAGGATGTATGCCTTTATCCTGGAGATCCTTCAAATCTTTGAAAAACGCGTCGGGCAGTGCAGCAAGCGTGCTCCCTCCGCACTTCATCACAAAGTTCGTCACGGCCGCCTGCAGCGGCTGTTCCGTTTTGCTCTCGGCAATGCTCTCCATCCCGTTCCCCTCCTAAGTCCATTCACAACGGGCGGCCTTTAGGTACGGTAAGCCGCGTTGATCCTTACGTAGTCATATGTCAAATCACAGCCCCATGCCGTTGCCGTGCCGTGGCCGTTATGCAATTTCACGTCAATGGTCACCGAGTCTCCCTGCAAGTAAGCGAGCGCCGCATCTTCGTCAAAAGGAACCGGCCTGGATTGATTCAGTACCTCGATCGGTCCAATCGCGATATCGACCGTTTCCGGATTCACCGGCCTTCCGGCGCGGCCGACCGCGGCGATAATCCGCCCCCAGTTCGCATCCGCTCCGAACACCGCGGATTTCACCAGACTGGAGCCGATAATGGTCTTCGCAATCGCCCGGGCATCATCGTCGCATTCCGCGCCGAGCACCCGCACCTCGATCAGCCGGGAGGCGCCTTCGCCGTCCCTGGCAATCGCCATGGCCAGCATCCGGCACACATACTCGAATCCTTCCGCAAAAGCGTTCCAATCCGGGTGTTCCGGCTTCAACGCCTCATTTCCGGCAAGGCCGCTAGCCATCGCGATCAGCATATCGTTCGTGCTTGTGTCCCCATCCACGGTTATCATATTGAACGTCAGGTCCGTGGTACTGCCCAGCAAATACTGCAGCGCCTCCCGGCCGATGACCGCATCGGTCGTCACGAAACCGAGCATGGTCGCCATATTCGGATGAATCATGCCCGATCCTTTGGCGGCTCCGGCAATCGTAATGGTGCGTCCGTCGATTTGGGCCGTGACGCAGGCTTCTTTTTTAACGAGGTCGGTCGTCAAAATCGCCTGGCTGAATGCCTCGGCCCCCGTTGTCTCCCCGTTGACCCGTTCCGGAAGTCCGGCAATGCCGCTCATCACCCGCTCCATCTTCAGCAGCTCTCCGATAACGCCCGTGGACGCTACCGCCACATCCTCCTCGGCTACGCCAAACCGCGATGCCGCGGCGGACCGCATGGCGTAAGCGTCCTCTTCGCCCTGTTTGCCCGTACACGCGTTGGCGTTGCCGCTGTTCACGACGATGGCGCGAAGCTTGCCGTTTTGCAGGCTTTCCCGCGTAACCTTCAGCGGCGCAGCCTGAAATACATTCGTTGTATACACCGCAGCCGCAACCGCCGGCACATTGCTGACGATGGCGCCGAGGTCGTGCCGATCCGTCTTTTTCAGCCCGCAATGAAGACCTCCCGCCTTAAAACCCTTAGGGGATACAATCGTGCCGCCGTCCACAATGGTATATAATTTCTCTCCCATATGAGCGCCCCGTCTTTACGGATACACAGGTGTAAACGTAAGCCCGAGACTTTCCTCCCATCCCATCATCAAGTTCAGGTTCTGGATCGCCTGCCCTGCCGCGCCCTTCACCACATTGTCAATTACCGAAATGATCGTGACCCTTCCCGTACGGGAATCCGCCGCAAATCCGATGTCGCAATAATTCGAGCCGCTCACTTCCTTGGTGGCCGGCCAGATGCCTTGATCGCGGACGCGCACGAAACGGCGTCCCTTGTAGTACTGCCGGTAGAGATCAACAAAATCCTCATCAGTATATGCGCCCAGAAGCGTAGCGTACATCGTGCTCATAATCCCCCTCGTCATCGGGACCAGGTGGGTCGTAAACGTTACCGTCACCTTCTGGCCGGCCACTTCGCCCAAAACCTGTTCGATTTCAGGAATATGCTGATGTTTGTTCACTTTATAGGCCTTTAAATTTTCGTTGATTTCGGCATAGTGCACCGTCAGGCTCGTGCCCCGTCCCGCGCCGGATACACCGGATTTGGCGTCGATGATCAGGCTTTCCGGATCGATCCAGCCTGCGCTGATGGCCGGAATAAGACCAAGCAGCGTGGCCGTAGGGTAACAGCCCGGGTTCGAAACGAAGTCGATCCCTTTCACCTCTTCCCCGTACACCTCGCACAGGCCGTACACCGCTTTGGCAAGCACATCCGCCTCCGGCGCATCATGTTTATACCATTTCTCATACTCGCTGCCGTCCTTGAGCCGGAAGTCCCCCGATAGGTCGATGACCTTCAAGCCCGCATCCAAAAGCTGCGGAACAAGCTTGGAACTAACCCCCGACGGCGTCGCCGTAAACACCAGATCCGCCCGCTCGGCAATTTCCGACGGTTCGACACCGTCCAAGTTCCTTTCCACAATGTTTGTCAAATGCGGAAATCCGTCCGATATCGGTACTCCTGAAGCGGAGGAAGAAATGACCGATGTGATCTCCACGCGGGGATGGTTCTGGAGCAACCGGATCAGTTCCACCCCTCCGTAGCCGGTTGAACCGACAATCGCAACTCTCAGTTTGTTTTGTTCAAACATATTGCCCACCCCTCTCTCCTACTTCACTGTTTCGACAGCCGCATGGCATCCCGTCTCATTTAAATATGTATTATTATACGACCGTATTCATATTAATACAACAGGTATCTTTGTAAAATCTTATAATAGACGCTGATCGGCCAGGTTCCCCGCTAAAATACCTCTTTTGTGAGGAGATTGATAGCAGGCTCATTCCATAATCGGGGATTCCTCGGAATCCCGCGGACCCTGGTCGTATTCCTCTCTCAATATGGCGTAGGTTTTCAAGTCCCAGTGCCGTCCCTTAACCTTCATGGCTTTCCGCTGCGTTCCCTCATAGGTCATGCCAAGCTTCTCCATTACCCTTTCAGAGCCTGTATTTTCCGCAAAACAACGTGCTTGGACGCGGACAAGGTCCATCTTTTCAAAGCCGAACCTCATCAGTTCGCCCGCAGCCTCCGTCATGATCCCCTTGCCCCAGTAAGCCTTGTTCAAAACGTAGCCGAGCTCCGCCAGGTGATGCTGCGGCCGCCAGATCACAAAATCGACGGTACCGATCATCCGGCCGTTTTCTTTGTATTCCACCGCCCAAGGTGCCACGTCTCCGTTCTCATACTGCCGTTCGATAAAAGCGATAAATTCCTTCGTATCCTCCAGTGTGCGGTGGGTATCCCAGGTTACGTATCTGGCCACGTCCTCATCCGATCCGTAAGCAAACATATCATCCGCATCGCGGTCCGTAACTCTCCGCAAAACCAGCCGCTCCGTCTCCAGTCTCGGCAAATCCCCGTATATTTCCTTCGTTTCCATATTTACACCCCCATAGATTATTTTCCATTATATCGGCTTGCGGCGAAAATGAAAGAGGTAACCCTGCGCTTCCCATCAGTTGGTCGATGGTCGTTTCGTTAACAGGGCAGCCGCTGGCTACGCTCTAACAAAAAAAGCCTGACTCCTTAACAGTTAAGGAGTCAGGCTGATTTATGAATATTAGTATTCCTATGCTTTAATCTTTTGGAAGCCCTCGCCAAGCACCTCATGCGCATTGCTGATGATGACAAAAGCATTCGGGTCGACAGACTGGACAAGCGTCTTCAATCTGGGGATTTCGCTTTGGCCGACGACCACCATAAGCACGGTCCGGTTTTCGCCGGTATAGCCGCCTTCCGCGTTCAGCTTCGTCAGGCCCCGGTCCAAATCTTCAAGAATAGCCTTGGTAATCGGTTCGGTATGCTCAGATATGATGTACGCCACCTTGGTAAAGCTAAAGCCCAGTTCGATCGCATCGATGACTTTACCGGTAACGTACAACGCGATCAGGGCAAAAAGCGCCTTCTCCAAGGAGAGTACCATCGCGGCCGTCGAAATGACGATGCCGTCCAGCAGCACGACGCAGAGGGAGAACGTGAGACCGCTGTACTTCTGCACGATCTGGGCCAAAATCGCCATTCCGCCCGTCGAGCCGCGTCCCCGGTACACAAGCCCCAGTCCCGCTCCGATGCCGATTCCCCCATAGATACAAGCCAGCAGCGGATTGGACGTCGGCGTTGTAAAGTCCTGGGTCAGGTATACAAACATCGGCAGCAGGACGCTGCCGAGCAGGGAGCGGATTCCATACTCTTTTCCCAACAGCAAGAACCCGAGAGCAAGCAGCGGAATATTCAGCATCCACTGCGTATATGCCGGTTGTATACCGAGCCAGGCCTCCACCAGGACGGATAAGCCCGAGGTTCCCCCGGAAGCGATCTGGTTGGGGAGAAAGAACAGGTTGAACGACAGGGCCATCAGGAAAGAGCCCGCTATAATGAACAGCGTATCGACAAGCTGACGAATCGGGCCGTTGATCGGAATCACCGGCTCTTTTCGTCTTCTGTTCGCGGTGTTCGCCATGTTATATCCTACTCCCCTTACTCAACGTCCTGTTTGATCTGACTGCGCAGGTATCCGTCGATAAAGGGATCCAGGTCGCCATCCATGACGGCCCCCACATTCCCGGTTTCCACCTGGGTACGGTGATCCTTGACCATGCTGTATGGATGGAACACGTAGGAGCGGATTTGGCTGCCCCACGCAATGTCCGACTGCTCGCCGCGGATTTCGGCCAACTGCTGCTGCTGCTCCTCGATTTTCCGCTCGTAGAGCTTGGAACGGAGCATGGTCATCGCGCGCTCGCGGTTTTTGATCTGGGAGCGTTCGTTCTGGCAGGTTACCACCACGCCGGTCGGGATATGCGTGATCCGCACCGCGGAGTCGGTCGTGTTGATATGCTGTCCGCCCGCGCCGCTGGCGCGGTAGGTATCGATTTTCAAATCCTCGGTCCGGATTTCGATTTCCACGTCATCCGTAATTTCCGGCACCACGTCGCAGGATACGAATGAGGTGTGCCGGCGTCCCGAGGAATCGAACGGCGAAATCCGCACAAGGCGGTGCACGCCTTTCTCGGCTTTTAAGTAACCGTAGGCGTTGTAGCCTTTAATGAGCAGCGTGACGCTTTTGATGCCCGCTTCGTCTCCCGGCAAATAATCGAGCGTTTCCACCTTGAAGCCTCGCTTCTCCGCCCAGCGGGTATACATGCGGTGCAGCATTTGGCCCCAATCCTGGGACTCGGTGCCGCCCGCACCCGGATGAAGCTCCAAAATGGCACTCATTTTGTCGTACGGCTGGTTGAGCAGCAGCTGAAGCTCGAATTCCTCCACGCGCTTGACGATATCCTTGACCGATTCGCCAAGTTCGCTCGTGAGCGAATCGTCCCCTTCTTCATCGGCCAGCTCAATCATGACAACCGTGTCGTCATATTCCTGCTGAAGCTTTTCGTATTGATCCACAGCCGATTTCACGGCATTCATCTCCGAGATGATGCCTTGAGCTTTTTCGTTATCGTCCCAGAAGTCGGGCGCAGCCATTTTCTCCTCAAAATTCGCGATCATTTCCTGTTTGAGATCTAAGTCAAAGAGACCCCCTAAGATTGGTAAGTTTCTTGCTGACTTCGCGCAGGTCTTGCTTTATGCTTGGATCGATCATCACGCTTCTTCCTTTCTTTTTGGCACTTATATTCATTATATCCTTTAAGGGGGCAAGAACGTTCCCCTCAGCGGCAGTAAATGGTTCATACCGAAATAACCCGTGTCCCGTGCTTGAAGTTCGACGGATGGCCCGGTTCCGGCCGGTATTCAGATAAACTCCCTTAAGCGCAGACAGGGAAACACCGGTTCGACTTTATGCCTCCGGTGTCCCCTGCCCGACTCAAGGGAGTTTGGGATGTGCCGCCTTATCGGCGGAACCTGTTTCAGTATTTGCGGATACTCTTACTCGTTCTGTCCGTGGCAGTGCTTGTACTTCTTGCCGCTGCCGCAAGGACAAGGATCATTGCGCCCGATCTGATCGCCGACCTGAACCGGACGTTTCTCCGCAGGCTCGCCGTTCGTGGACACCTTGCTCTCTTCCACGACCGCTTGACGCTCCTGGTTCGTCTGGATGTGTGCTTTCATGATATAAGTCGACACTTCTTCCTGAATGCTGGCGATCATGGCATTAAACATCTCGAAGCCTTCGAACTGGTATTCGCGAAGCGGATCCGTACCGCCGTAAGCGCGAAGGTGGATGCCTTGACGCAGCTGATCCATCGCGTCGATGTGATCCATCCATTTGCTGTCCACGGCACGAAGCACGATCACTTTCTCGAACTCGCGTACGAGCTCTTCGCCGATGGATTGTTCCCGTTCGTTGTATTTGTTCAGAACCCGCTCGAAGATATATTCGGAAATTTCGTCAGCTTCCTTGCCCCACAGCTCATCGCGAGTCACCGCGCCTTCGTCGAGCAGCTTGTTGTTAACGTAGTCGGCAACCTCTTGCAGTTCCCAGTTCTCCGGAATATCGTCGCTGCAGTGCGCCTCAACCACGCGGTCAATGACCGGCTTGATCATGTCGAGCACGATCTGCTTGATATCCCCGGACTCCAAAATTTCGCGGCGCTGCTTGTAAATAATCTCGCGCTGCTGGTTCATGACGTCGTCATACTGAAGTACGACCTTACGCAGGTCAAAGTTATTGCCTTCAACGCGCTTCTGGGCCGATTCCACCGCACGGGTGATCATTTTGCTTTCGATCGGCTGGTCTTCCTCGAAGCCAAGGCGTTCCATCATGTTCAGCACGTTGTCCGTACCGAAACGCTTCATCAGTTCGTCGCCAAGAGACAGGTAGAACTGGGTGGAACCCGGGTCGCCCTGACGACCGGCACGGCCGCGCAGCTGGTTATCGATCCGGCGCGATTCATGGCGCTCCGTACCGATGATGTGAAGTCCGCCGATTTCCTGTACGCCTTCGCCCAGAAGGATGTCCGTACCGCGTCCCGCCATGTTGGTGGCGATGGTTACTGATCCCGGCTGACCCGCACGGGAAATAATTTCGGCTTCCTCCGCATGGTACTTCGCATTCAGTACTTTATGCTGGACGCCCTTGCGCTTCAGCATTTCGGAAAGGCGTTCGGAATTCTCGATGGATACCGTACCGACCAGAACCGGCTGGTTCTGTTTATGGCGCTCCACGATTTCCTCGACAACCGCTCTGAATTTGCCTTCTTCGCTTTTATACACGACATCCGGCTTGTCGATCCGCTGGTTCGGCTTGTTGGTAGGAATTTGAAGCACTTCGAGTCCGTAAATTTTCTTGAACTCTTCTTCCTCCGTCTTGGCCGTACCGGTCATGCCGGCAAGCTTGCGGTACATCCGGAAATAGTTCTGGAATGTAATCGTTGCAAGCGTCATGCTCTCGTTCTGTACCTCGATGCCTTCCTTCGCTTCGATCGCCTGATGCAGACCGTCGCTGTAACGGCGTCCCGCCATGAGACGGCCCGTAAATTCGTCGACGATGACGACTTCATCTTCGGTCACCACGTAATCCACGTCGCGGCGCATAATGACGTTGGCTTTCAGCGCCTGCACCACGTGGTGGTTCAGGGTCACATGATTGTGGTCATAGAGGTTGTCGATGCCAAACGCGCGTTCCGCTTTGGCCACGCCTTTTTCGGTCAGGGAAACGGCCTTGACCTTGATATCAACCGTGTAATCTTCCTCCGCGACCAGGCGTTTTACAAAACGGTCGGCCGCGTAATACAATTCCGTCGATTTCGCGGCTTGGCCCGAAATAATGAGCGGCGTACGGGCTTCGTCGATGAGGATCGAGTCCACCTCGTCAATGATGCAAAAATACAGCGGACGCTGTACCATCTGCTCTTTATACAGCACCATGTTGTCGCGCAGGTAGTCGAAACCGAACTCGTTGTTCGTTCCGTACGTAATGTCGCAGGCATAGGCCTCTTGTTTCTCCGGATGCTCCATGCCGCTCAGGTTCACCCCGACCGTCATGCCCAGAAAATTATATATTTGCCCCATTTCGGCGCTGTCCCGCGTTGCCAGATAATCATTGACCGTAACGACGTGAACGCCTTTGCCGAGAAGGGCATTCAAATAAACCGGAAGGGTTCCGACCAACGTCTTGCCTTCACCGGTTTTCATTTCAGCAATTCGGCCTTCGTGGAGGGCCATTCCTCCGATCAACTGAACGTCGTAATGACGTTTGCCGAGCGTACGCTTGGAAGCTTCGCGGACGGTTGCAAATGCCTCGGGAAGCAGTTCGTCCAGCTCTGCGCCTTTTTCGAGCCGCGCGCGGAACTCCTCGGTTTTCGCCTTCAGTTGTTCGTCCGAGAGCACCTCGAATTCAGGTTCCATTTTGTTGATTACATCGACCGTCTTCATCAGACGTTTGACATCACGCTCGTTGGTGTCGCCGAAGATCTTTTTGACAAGTCCTAGCATGGTTAACCCCTTTCGTGCAAAACAGATGATAGAATCAACTTCATTAAAGGGAATAAAAGGGTCGGTTGATGAAATCGATTCTTGAAACCTAACAAGTAGAAACGATGGCGTCGTCCTCTCAGTAGGATAACGGTGTTTCTGCTATAAATATAAGCCAAGTGTAAATGATAACTATACTTTCTTATATTTGAAAATTTTTCACTCCTGACAGCAAGAGTTGCCTTGCCCGCAAGATGACGTGTTTTCATAAATTGTAACAGTTTGTAAGAGATGCCGCAACATTAAGGCATCACATCTTATATATGGAAGAACAAAGAGCCCCACCCGCTGTTCACGGGTGAAGGCTCATCTTACGCATTTCTGGGTTTAAGCCGCAAATCCGGATCTTGCGAGTACGCTTGTTTTGGACCGTGGGTTTAATCCCGCTCGATCAAACCGTACTTTCCGTCATCGCGTTTGTAGACGACATTAACTTCCTGCGAATCAATGTTGGTAAATACGAAGAAATTATGCCCAACCATGTTCATTTGCAAAATGGCTTCTTCCACGTCCATCGGCTTCATGGTAAACCGCTTGGTACGCACCACTTTCCATTCATCGTCATCGGTTTCTTCCTGCTCCACAGCTACGGAGCCTGTTGCCGATCCGTCCTCCACGAACAGCGTCTTCAGACTGCCCTTCTCGCGGAATTTGCGGTTCAGCTTGGTCTTATGCTTGCGGATTTGGCGTTCCAACTTGTCCACAACAGCGTCAATGGAAGCGTACATGTCATCGCTTCGGTCCTCTGCCCGGAGCACTACGCCCGTCAGCGGAATCGTCACTTCCACCGTGTGCAATCCTCGAATGACACTTAACGTTACGTATCCTTCAGAGGTGGGGGGTGCATCAAAATACTTGTCAAGTCTTGCAAGTTTCTTGTCAACGTAGTCCTTTAAAGCCTCGGTCACTTCAATTTGTTGACCTCGAATACTGAATTGCATAGGGCACTCCTCCTTTGCACCTTCATTATAACACTTTGTTAAGCTGATGTAAAAAGACGATTTTATGTATGTTAATTTGGTGTATGCGGTTTCAAGAACGGGCGAAAATGCACGGTTTTGCTGAGGGTGAAATAAAAAAAAGACCCTGGAAACACCAGAGTCTTGTCGCTACCGAATCTTCAATTGTTAACCATCTTACCGTATATGTAGGTCGGCTGGGCCGGGATGATTATAATTTGATTACGTTAGCTGCTTGCGGTCCGCGAGCGCCTTCAACGATTTCAAACTCAACGGATTGTCCTTCTTCCAGAGTTTTGAAACCTTCGGACTGGATTGCGGAGAAGTGAACGAATACGTCGCCGCCTTCTTCGGTTTCGATGAAGCCATAACCCTTTTCAGCGTTGAACCATTTAACTTTACCTTGCATGCACTAACATTCCCTTCATCATCAAATAAAAGTGTGTTGACACCTTTTGTCCACATTTCCGACTATAACACCCAAAGATATCCATTGTCAATCCAGACAAAAGTATCAGTTCCGGCAGAAATGTAAAGGCTATCATTTTTTTATTTAACCCGAAAGGGAGGGGGTGAAACAGGGGGAGTTATTTTTATTTCCTGTCACCTAGAAAAGTCTTTATATTCATAGGACCCAGTCAATTTCTTCGACCAATAAAACCAGCTCTCAATTTTGTTAATCTTGAACCCACTCTTAATGTACAAATTTAATGCTTTATAATTTCTCCCTTGGGTTGCAACCATAAGTTGCTTTATTTGTCTCCGGACCAGAAACACTTTCAAATCTTCAATTAATCGGGTACCATAACCCCGCCCTTGAGATTCGGGGGTGATCCCTAAAAGCCCGATACTTGCAGTCTTTTCATCCTTATGTTCTCTTATAGTCGCAAAACCCAAAATCTTCCCATTACTTTTAAAAAGCAAGCAATAATCATCAAATGAACCCTTTACCGACTTTTCGATCCAAAGTTGATAAAAAGAATTTACTTTGTTTCTGCTAAAAAATTTGATCAAAGCCGTAGAACCTGCTTTCCAAAAACATATCCTTAACAATATCCCTTAACAGATGGATGTCACTTATTTGAGCCGCCTCGATTGTACATTCATTAATGTGGTCATCTTGTAAATGTGTTTTAAGGGTAACCTTTTGATCAGCCATATGAAAATGATTAGCTTCAAGCATGTGAATGAAAGATAAATTGTTTATCTCGCATAGTGCCTGGATAAAATCCAATTTATGCTCTTTAATAAACTCATACATGCATGCCGGGGAAAACGATAATCGGGGGTCTATCTCAGCCATGTTTATGCCAAAAAATTCAGAATCCCACTCCAGGTAATGAATCATCTCTGGCCCCCTTATTTAGATTCATCAAAGTGAGCAAAGAATGTATACAAACAATCAATGATGTGTGCCATTTCTGAATCTTTGATTCCATAGTAGAGAGGCAGTCTAATCAATCGTTCGCTTTCTTTCGTGGTGAAAACATCCTCTCCATTAAATCTTCCATATTGCTCCCCCGCTTTTGAACTATGAAGAGGTACATAATGAAAAACAGCCATGACATGGTGATCTTTTAAAAATTTCAACAACTTTGTTCTAGTATCTAAATCCTGAACTTTAATATAAAATACATGAGCATTATGAGTGCAAGTGGACATCAGAGAAGGCACCTCAATTAACCCCTTCTGAACCAAAGGCTTCAATTTATCCATGTAGACATTCCAACTGTCCAATCTGTTTCTAATAATGGACTCTGCAGACTCTAGCTGTGCCAATAAAAAAGGCGGCATTTAATTCACTTGGAAGATAGGATGAACCTATACTGACCCAAGTGTATTTATCCACTTGGCCTCTAAAAAAATTTAGATCTATTCGTACCCTTTTCACGAATTATTTCTGCTCTCTCAACAAATTTACTATCATTTATTAATAAAGCCCCCCCCTTCCCCGCAATGAACGTTTTTAGTTTCATGGAAACTAAAACATCCTAAATGTCCTATCGTACCTAACATCTTTCCTTTATACCTGCTTAATATCCCTTGGGCAGCATCTTCTATCACTATTAAATCGTATTTTCCGGCTAAATCCATTATCTTGTCCATTTCACAGGGTACTCCCGCGTAATGAACCGGAACGATTGCTTTTGTCTTATCTGTTATAGCTTGTTCGATTAACTCTTCGTTTATGTTCAACGTATCCGGACGAATATCCACAAAGACAATTTTTGCACCTCGTAATACAAAAGCGTTAGCGGTAGAAACGAATGTAAAGGAGGGCATAATTATTTCATCGCCTTCCTTAATATCCAGCAGGATGGCTGCCATTTCCAAAGCATGAGTACAAGAAGTCGTTAATAAGGCTCTTTTTGCATCAAATTTTTCTTCAAACCACTCGGCACATAAACGGGTGAATTTCCCGTCTCCTGACAAATACTGACTTGATATTGCCTCCATGATATACTCTGATTCTTTCCCGATAATTGCAGGTACATTGAAGTTAATCATTATCTGATCTCTCACTTCCGAAATAATGATGAACCTATCTCATAAAAAAATAGTGAGATTGACTCATCTTATTCATGATATCTTTAAGCTTTTTCTGACTATTGAAAATTTCATCAGCTCTATTCAACGCACAAATCCTGGCATTCTCCCGAAACACGAGATCATTCCAATCATCAACGAATTTTTTAATGTCATTAAAACTTGTAATATGAAAGGACTCTCCAGCAGTATAAGCCACATCCCCATAGGCATATGTGAAAATGGGAAGGCCTTGTTTCAATGCAATGGCGGCGGATGTTCCTCCTCCAGCTCGAAATGGATTTAAATAGGCGTCGCATACTTCAAAGACGGCAGCCAGATCTGGCTGGAAGCCTATAAATATAGAACGTTTCTTTAACGAGGAATAACTGTCCATATGTTCGTTATAATTATCATAATCGCCAATAAACAAAATTCGAACATGGTCCTTGGACTTGACCAATTCCTCAAGTTCAAACAAAAATTCATCCGTTAATTCAAGGTCGAGCCTATTTCCAACCACTGCTATTATGAAGTTACTGTTATCAAACCCAAATTCACTTCTTGCCAGCTTAGATCTGGGAGGATCATATTTATAGGTGAATACACTCTCAATGATTGATTCCTTATCTATATCAAATACATTAAGTGTTTCAAGATCCGATTCTTCTAATTTTTTCGGTAATATTGAAAAGGTACTCTTGGATATTGGAAGATCATATGAGAGCGATAAAGTTACAACCGGTACTATATTTGACAGTAAATCTGCAGTTACGTTGGAACCCGAAACTGATAATACAAACAAAGGTTTTAATTGTTTAACCGTTTGCAATACCTCGCTTATATGATCAGCATCAGGCATTTCCCTCTCGAACTGATAAAATGAGAATTCTATATTCTCATATGGGATCGAGTCATACGTGTTATATTCTTTTACATAATTAAAAAAAATCAGCATCGTAAAATGGAGTCGCTAAAGACCTGGGCATATCCGCTGTATTTATTAGCATGACTCTTTTGTTCATGTCATGAATTGCTTTGCATTGATCAAGAGCTACTTTGGTCGGGCTATGATCTAAGGAAAGAAATTGGCCAACAATAACGACAATCAAATCCTGCCGTCTTTCCTCCAATGAAATCCAGTTGTTTTCATGGGAGATTTGGCTGTTAAAAAACTCAAAATATTTATGGTACAGTTTCCTAAGTCTATTTTTATTTAGTTCCGTTTTTAATTCAGGTGTTACAAACAGCAGCCTGGTAATTTGCCAATATACAAAATGAAGCGGGGTTATCCCAACACCTTCCGCTTCAACGCTATCAAAAATAAAAGTTAAATATTGTTGCTCATGTGTACATGAAAGTAAAAAGGAATTAAAATATAATGCTAATCCCGGGACATTTGACTGTATGTCTTCTATCTCCGAAACAATAAAAAAATCTTTCGTTTAGACTACCATTTTCATAGGTCGATTTTAATGAATTCATCATCTGTTCTAACATTACGATGCAGTTGAGGTCCACGAACTGATTTGCCGAAACAAAATCTTTAATCTCCTTAAGTTGCGAATTTATGCTCATTACCGCTCTCCTTACTGTTTAATCTATGAACCGTTATGTTTGTTTCCCTGTTGATTAAATTAATCTATCTTTTATTTTGCCTATAACCAACATTTGATCCTCTTGGCTCATTTTGGTATCCGATGGCAAACAAATACCGCCCTCAAACAACTCGCGGCTTACGTCGTTGTCACTGTGCTTATAATACTCAACGCCTTTAAATAACGGCTGCATGTGGAGAGGTTTCCATACCGGGCGGGATTCAATGTTATATTGCTCGAGGTAATCTACGATATCGCCGGCAGATACTTTTATTTTGTCCGGGTCCAACATCATGGCCGTCAACCACCGTGTTGACTTACCATAGACCGCGTCAGGCATAAACGATATTCCTTCGATTTCCGACAAAGCTTCGCAATAAAAATTATAGATCTCTCTCTTCCGGGAGATTCTATCATCAAGCACTTGAAGCTGCGCCCGTCCAATTCCCGCCAAAACGTTGCTCAAACGGTAGTTGTAACCAACCTGGCTGTGCTGATAATGCCGGGCAGGGTCTTTAGCTTGCGTTGCGTAAAACCTGGCCTTGGACAACAGATCCATGTCATCCGAAACCAGCATCCCCCCGCCAGAAGTCGTTATGATTTTATTTCCGTTAAAAGAAAAGGTACCGAATTTGCCAAGGGTTCCGCTCTTTTGGGTACCGCATGAAGCCCCCAACGATTCGGCAGCATCTTCTATGATCGGCACCTCATATTCGTCGCAGATGTCTTTTAATCGCTTATAATCCGCACTTTGACCATAAAGATTGACTACTATGACGGCCTTGGGCTTCAGTCCTTTGGCTGCATAATCTTTAAGCGCGTTCTCCAAGGCTTCCGGCGACATATTCCAGGTATCCGGTGCCGAGTCTATGAATACAGGAATAGCCCCTTGATACAAAATCGGGTTCGCACTCGCAACAAAAGTAAGGGACGAGCAGAATACGATGTCGTCCTTTCCTACATCAAGCAAGAGCAAAGCTAAATGAATAGCGGCTGTTCCGGAACTTAAAGCGACGGCTCCTTTGCTTCCTACGTATTCAGCCAGTTCCTTTTCAAAACAATCCACATTTCGGCCCAAGGGCGCAATCCAGTTCGTTTCGAACGCTTCCGAGATATACCGCTGTTCCAATCCACTCATGTGTGGAGACGATAGATAGATTCTGTCGCGATTTAACATCCTGTCTCATCCCTTACGATTTTTTATGATTTTGGCTGGACAACCGACAGCCACTACTCTGTCCGGCAGGTCCCGAATCACGCATGAGGCCGCTCCGACAATGGTATCGGCCCCTACCGTGACACCCGGAATAAGAGCAGCGCCTATTCCAATGTGGGCTGCTTCTCCCACCTTTACGCCGCCCGCCAGATTTACGCCGGGAGAGATATGCGTAAAATTCGCAATACGGCAATCATGGTCTACGGTTGCAGCCGTGTTAATAATCACATGATTCCCGATCTCAGCGGCTGAATTAATGACTGCCATTGGCATGACAACCGTTCCTTCCCCTAACGCTGCATCCGATGCTACAACAGCACTCGGATGAACGGCTGTCCCGTAACGAATCCCTGCCTTATCCAGCTGAGCAACGATACTCATTCTTGTTGAATTGTCTCCGATAGCCACCAAGAACAAGGCATCTGGGTATCGCACCTTTAACTCGTATATACGATTGGCCCCTCCCAAAACCGGGAGTCCGTTCCACACTTTCTCTTCAGAATGATCATCCATGACGCCAAGGATGGTCTCGGAGCGGGAACGCAAAATCTCTACCACGACCTTGGCATGACCACCAGCCCCGAAAACGATATAACTCAAGGGTCGCCCTCCTAATAGGTAATGGTTTTCTGAATAAGCTCTTGAGAATACGAAGTGCGCTTTAATATGTCAATGATCGCTTTGCTTGTATTTTCTTTAAAGTACACATTATGGACCGTCTTCATTTTTTTTCTGGAATGAAGGATCAAGAACTTCCCCCAGTGCAGCGGATAAGGCCGCTTCGCTTGCCGGGATATCCACCACATTGGCGGAGCGCTCCCTTCCATTTTGCCGGTTTCCGATATTGATGACCGGAATATGAAAGGAAGCAGCTTCAATGATCCCAGAGGAGGAATTCCCAACGAGAGCCGTGCAGTTTTTCAACGCTGACAGGTAATCCAATTGGTCAAAGTTGGTTACCGTATGCATTCTTTCATGAGAGGAATAAAAGCCATATACGTCAAGGATTGCATCAGCTCCCGCATCCGAATTCGGCATAACGCAGACGATCTCTTTATTGCTGTCCAAAAGAGCGTCCAGCATCCTCCGAAGCATCAAAAGGTCTTCCGCCTCGGTTGTGACTGGATGGTACACAAACAGAATATATTCTTTGGACGAGGGTAATCCATACTTTTGAGCGACATTCTCCCATTCAGGGAACGTTGCTTTTGTTATGGTTTCCAACCTTGGCGCACCTACCACATGGATTCTCCATGGGTTTTCCCCGAGCTTGACCAGTCGCTCCCTGCTTCCTTCCGTAGCAGCAAGGTGTATATGGGCCAGCTTGCTGATGGCATGCCGGACCGATTCGTCTATGGTTCCGGAAACCTCACCGCCATGCAAATGAAATAACGGGATATTCATATAAGAGGAAACAATAGCTCCCGCGAGCATCTCCCCGCGGTCTCCAAGGACGACTACGCTGTCTGGCTCCAGTTCCTCGATGGCTTGCGTCATTCCCATGACAGCCATACCGATTCCCCGAGACATATTCGAATGAGTGGAGCCTTGAAGGAGGCAATGCACTTGGGCGGAAACTTTGAATCCATCCCTCTTCACCTGATCCAACGTATAGCCATGCTGGGGAGACAAGTGCATTCCAGTAACTAACAAGTGCAAATCCAGAGCGGGGTCCTTTTCGATAGCTTCCAATATAGGATAATAAATGCCATAATCGGCTCTTGTTCCGGTAACGACCATTACTTTTTTCATTTGAGATCGCTCCATTGAAGCAATTGGTCTTCTTGAACGTCATTCAATAACTGCTTGCCTAATAAATCGCGATAAAATTTCGGCTCGATTCCCGTTCCCGGACGCTTTATGGTCAGATCACCCTCCTGCAGGATTTCCCCCACCCTCTTGCTGCGTGACATGACGATGCTTTTTCGGGCCACCTGTTTGGTGCTCTCTTCCGATGGCATGCACCTCTTTATCCCGTCACCGAGGGCTGACTCAACATTGCGGATGGCTTGAACCATGCGTTTGAAGTCCTGAGGCTCTATGGAAGCCCTGTGATCCGGCCCGGGCAGCGAACGATCCAAGGTAAAATGCTTCTCAATTATTTTTGCTCCTAATGCCGCAGCCGCTATAGAAATCTCTATGCCGTCCGTATGGTCGGAATATCCCGTGACCTTACCGAATTTCTCGGCCATCGTTCTCATGGCAAGCAGATTTACGTCCTCCAAGGGAGCCGGATAGTCCGAGGTACAATGAAGGAGAGCCACGCTGCTCTCCTTAAATACGCTAAGGGATAACTCCACTTCCTTGAGATCCGCCATTCCTGTGGACAAAATAACCAGTCTGCCATACCGATCGATTTTTTCAAGGAAAGGCAGGTTATTCATATCTCCAGAACCGATTTTAAAGGCGTCAACCTCGATACGGTTCAAAAAATCGGCACTTTCCTCATCAAACGGCGTGGAGAGAAAATCGATATTCTTTTCCTTGCAGTATTCCTTGAGAGAAATAAAGTCCCCAAAGCTCAGCTCCAATTGCCGCAGCATCTCAAGCTGGCTTTCGGAAGAACGTGTATTCTCCGTTTGATAAGCAGCTTTCCTCGCTTGTTTTGTTACCAGCTTCTCACTCTTAAAGGTTTGAAATTTGACGGCATCCGCCCCGCAAGCGGCGGCTTGATCAATGCACTCCTTTGCCCGTTGAAGCGAGCCATTGTGGTTGACGCCGATTTCGGCGATGATGTAAGCCGAATGCCCGCCTTCGCCAATTCGTGTTCTACGCATGGCTAACCACTCCTCCCAATCCTAATTAAAGATCCGTCGTTTTTTGCAAAAGAACTTGCGCCACTTCCAGATCCAGTTCATCGTCGATGTCGATGGATCGGCTTCTGGGCATAATATAACCGCAGTTTTTACGTCCTACCAGCGAGTTTTCATTCATAAGGATTTCTTTTTTCACGATATATATAGCCCCATTTAAAACATAGAGCTCCTCCAGATCTTGACGCCTTAATCTCTCGTCCTCGACCGCTTGATAAGGCTTCAACTGCATATCCTCGAATTTCCTCAGTAAATAAGGATGCTGAGCTGCAGGCGACACGCTTTGCAACGAGTCTGCGTTATTCTGAAGAAATATGCCGTAGGCTTTTTCGATATCCTTGGAATTTCGAAGCGGCGAGGTCGGCTGCAGGAGTACAATATGTTCGAAATAGATATGGAGCTCCTGCTCATAAAATTCAACGGCATGCTTTAATACATCGATGGTTGTGGAATGGTCCCCGGCCAGAGCGGCCGGCCGCATAAACGGCACGTTCGCTCCGGCTTGTGCCGATACCGCCGCGATTTCGGGGCAATCCGTGGAAACCGCCGCTTCATCTATGCAGCAGCTGCCTAAAGCAGCTTCAATCGTATACTGTATTAACGGCTTTCCGTTTACCAATCGCAGATTCTTGCGGGGGACCCCCTTGGAACCGCCCCTGGCCGGGATAATCGCTAAACACTCGAGATGCTTTTTCATATGACGCCTCTGTTGAAACCCAAGCCGTTTTTCTCGATTAGTTCCCTGATATCCTTTGCAAATATCTGGGTCGCCGTCATCGATGAATATTCTTGGCGCGGCGCTTTCTTGAATCCTTCATACCGCGGTTCTTTTGTTATGAAAGAAGAGGGGATGATGTACATTCTTTCATTCTCCAGTGCCCTTTCCGACTCCTCGAGCGTCATCAACTCCTCGTATAACTTCTCTCCCGGGCGGATCCCTGTCTCAACCACTTCTCCGGAGTACATTCTACCTGAGGCCTCCTGATAGGATTCGATCATGCACTGAGCAAGGTCAGTGATTTTGAGGATCGGCATTTTGAGCACGAACACTTCCCCTCCTTGGGAATAATGAGCCGCGTCAATAACCAGCTGGGCTGCCTGGGGAATGGACATCATAAATCTGGTCATGTCTTTATGCGTAACCGTGACCGGCATCCCCTTGGTGATCTGATCCCGGAACAACGGAATGACCGAGCCCCTGGAACCCATCACATTGCCAAACCGTACGCAGGAAAATATGGTTCGTTTACTCCCTTTGTATAAGCTGGCTGCAGAGATTAGCCGCTCGGACAAAAGTTTAGTCGCCCCCATCGTGTTCGTAGGGTTTACAACCTTGTCCGTACTAATTGAAATAACCTTTTCAACATTGTTCTCAATAGCAGCCTCGATTAAGTTCTGTACGCCGATCACATTGGTTTTGACGGCTTCCATGGGGTTATACTCACAAGAGGGAACATGCTTCAGAGCCGCCGCATGGAAAATATAATCCACTCCCTCCATGGCATAGCTTAATCTTTGTTTATCTCTAATATCCCCTATCAGATATCTGACATTATCGAATTCTTTTAGCTCCTGTTGCATATTAAACTGTTTGCTTTCATCCCGGCTGTATATTCTTAAAGCCTTGGGATTAAACGCCAATAATTTTCGAACAATCTCGCTGCCGATGGAGCCTGTCCCACCGGTTACCAATACCACTTTATCTGTAAACATAACTTACCTCCGGATATAAGACATTCTGATGTAATACCTTAACATGTTCCGTCCAAATCCGATTCACAAATTCTGTTTATTCGATTGATAGCTTCCAAAAACATCTCTTGAAGCAGCGGGATGCGCTCATCAATTTCAACAAGCAGCCCTCCCAGATGATCATAAATCAAGTCGGTTTTACGGATTAGATTTTGTTCTGTAATGATGTTTGGCAGCAGCTGATCAAACTTGGCAATTTGCAGAGGCATAATTGATTCTATCAGAGGCGCAAACCAATCTCTTTTTGCTATAGGGCCCCACAACAGCTCAATGACTTCCAATTCCTTTTGAGCTTTGACAGGTTTGGTTCGGCTTAGTTCACGCACCTTGCTCAGATGCTTTTGTATTACCTTAATCTCCGTGCGAACCTTTAACAGATCCACAAGCGTTAAATCCATTTTTTCTTTAACGTAACGCACACGATCATGGTCCATCGCACGATAGTTATTGTTAATCCAATCGGCGACCGCATTAGGTTCTACTTTGCCGGATACAAGCTGGTCATAAATCTCTTCTATTGGCTTAAAGGGGGCTCCTTCAATGATCGCTCCATGGCGGCTGGTGTTTATAAATTCGATTTTGGGAAGCAGGGTAATTAATTTTTCAATATTCTCTTTCATGGAGAGGAAACTAATATCAGTTAAATTATAGCCGCCCTTTACATTCGGCACTTCTTGATTGGCAGCTTTTATCGTTGAATTTAGGTTTTCATTGTTAAAGTGGGTAATTCCGTCAGTATAAAATTTTTGATTTGAAAAAGATAGATCCTGACCAGCCAATATAATTCTCTTGGCTCCCATACAAGCCGCCGCTTGGATAGCCGTACCAGCAACGGTTGCAGTGGGATAAATAAAGAGGCTATCTCTATTTATCTGTAAAAAGTATTGAGATACAGCGTCACTCTTCATGATGCTATGAATTTTCTCGGATTTTTTTTAAATCAGACACTCCATAATAAGAAGAGGTCGTAAACAACAAAGGACATTTCAAGGTTTCCGAATTGGAGAAAATGTCCATATTAATCGGATGTCCGTCCAAAATAACGGCTAGGTGTGGGCGAATCCCCTGCTTGATAAGTGCCTGTATACTGGAGCCAGCTGCAATAATAAGTACGTGCGGCTGTAATTTCTTTAAATATTCAATATCTTCATTGAGGGAAGGACCTGATGACACGACAACTGCGGTAGTATCTTCAAAAGCATAGAATAGTTGCTCAATCGATGGGGTGTTAAGCGTGTCGGAAATATGGTACAAGAAATTTTGAGTCCAATCCTCGCGAAAACGATTTTCGGTAAATTTATTTTCAAAAAATGTATCTCTGTATTCTAAAAATTTCTTTTTAATTCCTCTTAAAAGTTCCATGTCGTATTGCAAGTAATGTCTCAATGCCACAAAAGCCATTTCATCCTGCATGTAACTGCATACCATATAAAACAGCTTCTCTAGTTGCGACTCTCCAACAGACAACCAGTAAAAATTGGGGTGTTCCAATATAAGGCTGACATCATATTCTGAAATTGTCTGGTAAAAAAAGGCTTTCATTCGGCTCATATACGAAAAACCATCGATCCGGATACTGATCAAGCAAATCCGCTATGCCGAGTCCTCTTCCAAATCCATAAACAAAAACGATTTTGCAATCTTTGATTGAGTTTTCCACCGCTTGAAGCCACGCTACGTCCTTTTCAATCGGCTCCTCACATAAACCCAATTGGGTCCGTTTTTCCGTTTCTAAAGTTTCTAGCTTAATCTTGATATGCGGAAATCTTTTCTCTAGGAAACTGCTATTATATAGTAAGTTAGACATGAAGATACCACCAATCCAAGGTAAATTGTTTCTTTAATAAATATATCGGTCTTTACTAGAGGGGAGTGAACATTTCTTCAAAAAAAACCCCCTCTGTCCTTAATAAAAAAATGCACCTCTTAGCAATAATCGAATCAAGTAACGATCCAACTATCACCAAGCGATGCATCTTTTTTCTTGCGAAACAACCGCTATCCTATTTTCTGTGATCTATAAAGTAACTGTCATGGGAGTAAGGTTGAAGGTATGCATTCTGCTGTACGCGGATAGATGTTCTTCTTTCCATCCAATTGCCGGCTTCATCTTTCAAAGCCTGCATCCGTTCAAGAATGAATGGATCACACTTTAAAATTTCTCCTATTTGCTGCTTATGGTTCTCGCTCATTGCAGTACGGTTTTTTTCCATCTGTTCAACAATGTCTTGCCTTTTGCTTGTAAATTGTTCAAAACCTTCTTCATCGGTATTGGACAGGTTGTCGATCAAATGCCTTGTCAGCGTCTCCAGTTCTTGAATAAGCTTGGTTACTTCTTCTGCGCTCATACAGCACCACCGACTCCCGGCATTTTGCTTGCTTCAATCCAAGCTTCCCTTAGTTCGCTTAAATGCTCCAGCACTTCTTTGGCAGGAGCCGCGTTCTTTTTTTACGTTAGCCGTAATAAGTAAACTAACCATATAATCGTAAATACGCACCAAATCGTTTGAAATCGGATAATCGAAATTTAGTGAAGATATAAGCTCATGGATGATGGCCTGCGCTTTGCATAGATTCGTATTCGTTTTCTCAATATTCCGTTCTTCTATTCCTTCGATTCCGGAACGGACAAAACGGATAGCCCCATCATAAAGCATGATTAGAAGTTTGGGTTTCGATGCGGTCTGAGCTTGTATCTGCTGATATTTCTGATAGGGGGAGTTAATCAATGGTAAAAACCTCCTTTATTTCATAAAGCCCGCAAGACTCGACGACGTACTGTTGAAGCGGTTAATCGCTGTTTCCATCGCACTGAACTTCTTGAAATAGTTGGTTTCGATTCTATTCATACGACTTGTCATATCTTTGATCCGACGTTCGAGACTCGTTAACTGCTCACCCATGGAGCTTGTCGATATAAACGTTGAGGATAGATCGCTGCTGACCCGCGAAGTTCCTGCCGTCTCCGCCATCTTCTGAAGGCTGACATTTGATATTTTCTTTAATTTAGCAAATACCCCGTCCTGCTGTGTATATTCATTGGATAACAAAGTGGCAGGATCTTTTTTCCCAAAAAAGTTGTTAATGATTTCAGGATCGGCCTCAAGAGCTGTGCGAAGTTTATCCTTATCCAGGACAAGCTTGCCACGGGTATCGTAGGTGCCCGTCGTGATCCCAAGCTCGGTGAGCATTAACGGCTTGTTCACTCCATCGACTACTCTCCCGATGTCTACACCCTGTAACATCGCCGTACGCATTTGGGAAATGGTTTCCACCAAAATGCTGTCATTCTTCAGCATGCCGCTCTTGGCTTTTGAAGTCCAGAGCTTTGCTTCCTCATCACTCATCCCCGCTCTTTCTTCCGTGCTAAGAGGCGTATATTTCTTATAACGCTCTTCATTTACTTTGCCGTTTAATAGTCCCAAAACATCATTGTATGCATCAACAAAGCTTTGAACGCTCTCCACCAATTTATCGGTATCTTTGGTAACCTCCACCCGGGTTGAGGCACCCCCAGTCGGTGTAGGGTTCTTAAGCGTGATCGATACGCCGTTAAGTTCAAAGGAATTTGACGGTTTCGTGATCGCAAGACCATTAACTGTCAAAGCGGCATCCGTACCTTTCACTGATGTTAATTTAAATGCATCCGTTATTTGTTTAGCTATTCCGCTGCCTGCAGATCCGTCCTCATTTGTTAAGTTAATCTCAGTAGCTCCTGTAGTCTTGCTTGTTAGAGACAGGCCGGATTTTGCGTCGTAAATGGCGGTGACTCCGGCTTCCTTGCTCTCGTTGATTTTTTGGACAAATGAGTTGATGGTATCCGTTGAAGTCACCTCAATAGTGGCGCCACCGATCTTCACTTTTCCTGCAGTAATTCCTAAACTCAATAGATTGGTGTCATCGGTTTTATTAACATCACTTGTGCTCACCATACGGGAAGCCGTCGCGAGATTCTGAACCGTAATCTCCATAACACCGCTAGCCGTTGACGAGGCAACGGCGGATAAAGCTTCCGTATTGCCTGTTATGTTTGCCTTTTGGGCACTAATGGCACTACTCAGACTTAACTTTCCCAGCTTGTCCTGCAGGAAAGATACCAGTTTTGTACTGGCTTCACGATAGCTCTCACGCTTCCACTCTAGCAATTGTTTCTGCTGATTAAGTTTATCAAGCGGCTTTCGTTGCGCTGTCATCAATTTTTTTAACCTCTGCATCAATATCCATTCCAGAAGCTAGACCGCTAATTCTGCTTACCATATTTGTTCATCTCCTTATACCTTTTTGTCGATAATGACCCCTGTAATTTCCATCATTTTGGCTGCCAGATCCAGGATCTTCTCAGGCGGCACTTCCCGAATAAGATCACCGGTTTCTTTATTCAAAACTTTAATCATAACGGCATTGGTCTTTTCATGAATCGAGAATTCAAGCGTTTTCTGCGGACCTTGAATCGCATCGATAGCCTTTTGTAGCTGTTCGATGGCTTCCTCCATCGATTGCTGTTGTTTTCCTCCTGCGCCAGATGCTACAGGAACAGCTTGGGTGGTAAGCTGATTTTTTTCCGTTTCCAAGGAAGTATCGCGCTTGTTAACGGATGTTTGCGAAATTGCCGGAACACTTCCTGTGCTGGATGAGATCATCGGATCCATATAATAAACCTCCACATAAGAATTAATAAACGTTGTATGTCCGATCAGAGTCAGATTGTTACTGCTGTTATCTTATATATCGGATAAATATTTCAGATATTTACGAAAATATAAAAAAAAAAGACCCTGCCAATAGCAGGATCTTTTGAAGGAGTATACTTTGTCCAAAATTAACGAAGTAGGGACAGTACGCCTTGAGGCGCAGAGTTCGCTTGCGCGAGCATCGATTGGGAAGCTTGCAGCAAGATATTGTTTTTGGACAGGTTAACCATTTCCTTCGCCATATCAGTATCACGGATACGGGATTCGGAAGCGGACAGGTTCTCAACGGTTGTGCCCAGGTTGTTGGAAGTGTATTCCAGACGGTTTTGAACGGCACCCAACTGAGCACGTTGCTTAGCAACAGCTTCGATAGCAGCAGTAGTTGCAGAAAGTTTTACGTCCGATTTCAGACCTCTGAAGTTTGTGGAGTTGATACCGTTGATTGTAATTTTGAAAGAAGCATCGTCTGCTTGAATCGAAACGGAACCGCCGGAAATGTTGATTCCGTTAAATTTCGTGTTGGACAGAATGCTGTCGATCTGTGCGCCCAATTGTCCAAGTTCGGCTTTGATATTGGATTTATCGCCAACGCTGTATGTTCCGTTCTCTTGTTGAACGCCCAGTTCTTTCATGCGAGTCAGCATGGCACTGACTTCGTTCATTGCTCCTTCAGCTGTTTGAGCAAAAGAGATACCGTCTTGAACGTTACGTTGAGCTTGCTCAAGACCGCGGATTTGACCGCGCATTTTTTCGGAAATCGAGAGACCTGCAGCATCGTCAGCCGCACGGTTGATGCGAAGACCGGAAGACAGTTTCTCCATGTTTTTGCTTGTAGCGTTTGTGTTCAGACCCATGTTGCGGTGTGTGTTCAATGCTGGAATATTGTGGTTGATAATCATTGTTTATTTCCTCCCTGAAATGGTTTGTTCCCACGTCCATGTGGTAGTAGCGTCTTCACAGGTCGGCCGCCCTGAAGAATTACCGCTCTATTATATATATCGTCAGGTGGAATCGACTTTTAATAGCAAAATCGATTTTTTATCAAATTATTTTCTATCGTCAACCATTTTCATTAACGCTGACATTCTGGCTTGGGTCGGTTTTGCAGACTCCTGATTAGATTCCTGAATGGAAAGATATACTTCTTTCCTGAAAATATCGACATGCTTTGGGGCTTTGATTCCCACGCGCACGGTTTCCCCTTCCACGCTAAGAACCGTGACCTCGATCTGATCCCCGATCACAATGGATTCGCCTACCTTGCGAGAAAGCACCAGCATGCCTACACACCTTCCTTTTCGTTCAGTCCTTGGGTCTGCTCCCATAACAGGTGCCGGGTCTGGTAAGGGACTTTATGGAGAACGATCTGCTTCGCGAGCCGCTCTTTAAGGTTAAATACCAGCGGTGCCAAGAGATTTACGGTGGATTCTTCTATTTTTTCTCTAACTGTGATGATGCACTTTACGGATAATTCATCACTGATTCCGAGCTCTTCCGCCTCACTATCAGGAAGCTCGAACTCATAGTCCGGGTAGAATGAAAAAGGATCCGTTACAACAAACGAAAGGTCTTTGTTTTGCAGAGACTGCATGTATATAAAAAGGGCTGTTCTCTTCCGAGATCAGCGCAAACTGGCGCTCATCCTCAAACCCCGGAATTCCCTTGGGGAAATCATAAACTTGGTCTTCAGGGATATCGATTTCGCCGAACATAAAGGTATTTATTAACATGGGGGATCACTCCTAAGCTTAAAATAAATGAAAAGAAAGCCATAGACGCTTATACGATCATCTACGGCTTCCTGCGTTTCATACCCATCTTCTAATCATTTTACAACATCCATCCGGTTATTCAATTACCTCAGGAAATCAACCAGTGACGGCTGAATGATTTTTGCACCGGCCGACAAGGATGCGTTATATATATTCTCCTGGATTTGCGAGCGCATGATCAACTCGCCATAATCCGCGTCCTCGGTTTTAGCTTGGAGCTTACTGAGGTTAAGTTCAAGATCTCCGAGCCGTCCTTCAATTAATTCAACGCGGTTTGTCTTTGCCCCCACTTCGGCACGCATGTTGAGGATCCGGTCCATACTCGCCTCAATGTTGGCCAATTCGGCACTTGCCGCGCTTTGATTCCCTGCCGAAAGCGCTTGGGCAATCCGGTCCATCATTACAAATACGTTTTCGTTTCCTGTACCGAAAGCGTCATTCCCCGAAACGTTGATCCCGATTTTTACATTCTCGCCTACAAGGTATTCTACCGCCCCTGTATCGGTCATGATCGAGCCGGCATTTGATGTATCGGTCGAACCATCGGGATTATTTGGAAAATAATAAGGAGCTTTATCATACTGTTGACCGTTAAATACATACTTACCGTTCAATCGGCTGTTCGCGATATCGACAAGCTGCTCCTTTAATTCCGCCACTTCCTGGCTTACGCTGTCCAGCGCAGCTTGCGGATTGGTCCCCGTGGAACCTTGAACCGTAAGCACCTTCAGTCTGTGAAGCACGTTTCCCGCCTGATCCATCATGTTATCGGTAAAATCTAGCCACGACATGGCATTGTCCACATTTTTCTGATACTGCTCGTTCGAGGACAGCTCTCCTCGATAGCGAAGAGCATACGTAATGCCGACGGGATCGTCTGACGGCTTGTTAATTTTGCGGCCGGTAGACATCTGAAGCTGGGTATCGTTCATCCGGCTGGCGTTCCGGTTCAGGTTCATCATTAGCTGACTGCTCATCATATTAGAGGTGACTCTTAGCATGCTATTCTACCTACCTTCCTTTAACGGCCTACCACGCCGGTGGAGTTAATCAGCTTGTCCAGCAACTGGTCAAAGGTGGTCATAAACCGTGATGACGCGCTGTAAGCATGCTGGAACTTGATCATGTTGGTCATCTCTTCATCCAGGGAAACGCCGCTGACGGACATGCGGCGGGTTTCGACCTGCGTAACGAGAAACGACGAGTTTTCCGCCTGGCGATGCGTTTCCTGCGCCTGCACGCCCAGTTGTCCGACCATGGAGCTGAACAGACCGTCAATGGTCGATTTGCTGGTTCCGCCTGGCATGGTAAACGGAGAGCCTTTCAGGTTGGTCAAAAGCTTCGCCAGGTCATTATTTCCTTTAATGACGGAGCTGCCGTTCGCCGAAAGACGCATGGACGTCGCAATTTTGTCCGGGTTACCGGAAATGACCTTATTCAGGCGGATGTTGCCGGCGGTTATCGCCGTTCCGCCGTCTGCCGCCGTAAAGAAAGGAACTCCCTTGTCGGTAGATCCATCCATCGTGTATCCAAGCTGGTGCAGGCCGTTAAACCCTTTAACCACAGTGGATACGTCCTTTTGGAGCACCGCTCCAAGGGGCATAGGTTGACCGGCAGGCAATGTGCTCGCAACTCCATTAACCGAGATTTCAGCGTCGGAGGTCAGGACCGTTCCTTCCGGCGGCATAACACCAGCAGGAAGCTTCACTTCCACATCACCGTTGACTAGCGTGTTAGCCAACACATCGATCTGGTTCCGGTAGTCTTCCACCAGCCGATCCTTGGAGATGATCATTCCATGAACTTCCCCGCCTTTAAGATCGCCGCTTGCAAAGGCAGTGTTCAGAAACGCATTGTCCACGACCGCCGTAACGGTTTCACCCTCTACGAGGTTTTGCCCGCCAAGGGAGATGTTATAGCCGTCTTCGCCATCCGTTACCGAAATGTCGATGATTTTGGACAGCTTGTCGGCCATCAAATCGCGCTGATCCCGAAGGTCATTCGCATGATCTCCCAGCCCTTCGATGCGGGTAATCGTTTTGTTCAAATCCGCAATGGACGTTAAGTAGCCCTGAATTTCCCTCGCTTTTACATCAATGTTGGAATTCAGGTCATTGCTCAGATTATCAAGCTGCGTGCTCATATGATTCAGAGCATCGGTCAGCGCTTCGGCCGTCTGCTTCACGATTTTACGGGAGGTTGGATCGTCCGGGCTTTTGGAAAGCTCCGACCATGAATTCCAGAACTTATCCATGACCTTGCGAATTCCGCTCTCGGAAGGCTCATTAATGATGGCTTCCAGTTTATCGAGCGTGTCGTACTGAACGTTCCAGCTGCCAAAAGCGCTGTTCTCGCCGCGGTATTGAAAATCAAGGAACTTTTCGCGGATCCTCTCGATGCTCGTAAATTCCACGCCTGTACCCAACTGACCAGGGGCGGTCGAGCGGAACATTCCGTAAGCCTCCATTGGAATGGATGCCTGCATTTTTACCACTTGGCGGGAATATCCTTCCGTGTTGGCGTTGGCGATGTTATGCCCGGTCGTTCCGAGAGCGGCTGTTTGGGTAAACAGGCTTCGCTTGGCCGTTTCTATTGAATGAAAAGTAGATCGCATGACAAAATCCTCCTGTTTACGCTCGGGTATCGAACAGGCCCGGTCGTCCTGTGCTTCCGCCACGGTCGGACGGATGGTGGTAAATGGCCTCCTCTTGCAAGGATTTGCCGGTCAGCATGTCCAAGGAGAAATCGATGAATTCCAAAGACTGCTGTATCAAGTGCTGGTTCAAATCGTTCTTCTGCTTCAGCTGCTGCAGGATACTGGATAATCTGGACTGCACATCAAGCAGGCGCTTTTTCTCCTCCGGGTCAAAAACAAGCCGGGAGAGCTCCGTAACCGTCAACTCCAACTGCGATTTAACGCCATGGCCCTGCAAAAACGCATAGGCCGCATCCGCCCGCTTTCGTTCCAACTGCTCGATGGTTTTCATCCCTTTGGATTCACGGTTGAGAAGTTTGATGATTTCGTCCACATCATTATCCATAATCGCTTGTTTCTTGAAATCGGCTAAAGCCAGCATCTCCGTATAAACGGCTTCCAGTCTTTCCAAGGAATCGATCAAAACCTGTACGCCCATGATCTCACCTTAATTCTCGGGAAACTGCTTAAAGTAAGGCAGCAGCTTCTCAGCAAGCTTATCGGCACTGACTTGATAAGTTCCCGAAGCCACCTGCTCTTTCAAAGATTGTATTTTTCGTGCACGCTCCGGATCTCCGGCACGCTCTTGAGCATGAAGCATCTCCATCGCCTCCGTTGATATGGAAACCTCATCTTTACGGCGGCTTTTCTGATGCTGCTCCTGCCTTGGGGTCTCCATATTTCGCTGGTACGATTGGACTGCGCCTACACGTCCGGTTTCGTTGATCTTCATAACGTTCACCTTCCTCTTATATAGAAAAAAACCTATACAAACATTTTGTAAAAATAGCCTGACAAACAGAAACGGCATAATACTTCCATAACGAAGGAGCATTTCCGCGAGGATATAAGCCAAGTATAAAGGAATTATACTTTCTTATATTCTAAGAAAAAACATCCATCGACATACTACCCGGAAGACAGAGCGCGTTTAGCGAAGTTTTTCCGTCGATCCAAGCTGCGGATACCTGAAAACTCACGCTTCTCGGATCATAATGTGAAAAAACCGATAACCTTTACTAAGATTATCGGCCGGAAATGAAACATAGTTAATAGTTCGATTGTAGCGTTTTAGTATTTGCGTAATTTGTCTACAGCTCTATAGGTGGTTTGCCCTTGCTTCTTATCCTGATCACGGCCTTCCCCGGATTCGTCCGAAGCCGCGTTTCTAAGCTCCTTCGTCAACCTAGCCCTGCACGATTCACACATGTTATTCTCGCGTATCAGCGTGCCGCAAACCTCGCAGGGATACGACATATTCGGTGCGTTGGCAATCGAAATACGGCCTTCCCGGATAAACTTCGTAATCTGTCGAATCGAAACTCCTGTCGCTTCGGAAACTTCGTGAATGGTCGCCCCTTTGGTTTCCCGCAGAAATTTAGCGCAATCCTGGTACTCGACCTCGATTTGTTTCATACAATCAGAGCACATATCCCGGAAGTTCAACGCATACAACTTGCCGCACCGAGGACAATTCCCCAGATTCATACTGACCGCCCTCCATGACGCATAGATCCTTGATACCCATAGATTATCTTATATTAGGCCCTACGTCTATCTTTTTTAGAGGAAAAATATATGTGTTTTCTCCTATTTCTATTAAGACCTGGCCCAGGTCAGGCTGTATATTTCAACGGGAGTCCCTGCAGCCTCTCCCGCAGCTTTAATTATCCCCGAGCAGGCATTCACCGTGCTTCCCGTCGTATAGATATCGTCGACCAGCAGAATTCTAAGCGGGGCATGGGGGTTGAACAAAGTTTCCGACCTGATATGTTCTTTGTAGAATCTGCTGATATGGCCCCCGCTGCCCGGAGATAAATCAAAAATCCCCTCCATGTTTTTCAAACGGTCCATTCTGCCTTTAAAGCTCTGTTTATCCGTGTGGCGTGCCCGCACAAGAAGCTCGGCATACGGAAGCCTGCAAGCAGAAGCCAAACCCCGGGCCAACTTTTCCGCCTGGTTAAAACCGCGCTCCCTCAGCCGGGATTCGCTAATCGGTACGGATGTCACGAGATGGGCCTGCCAGTATGGATTCATAGGGGTCCCGGAACCGGCCAGCGTTTGAGAACGAATCCCCTGCCGGAGCTGATCATCAAACTCCTGCTGCATTTGGCGATAGGCTTGAGTGAGCATCCTGGACAGCAAAAATTCAAATTTTTCATTTCCGCGGTATTTATATTGTGCCAACCATTCCCTCATATCCCCATTGTAGGCCACCGCGCTGCGGTTTCGGACAAAATGCCACGGACCGGCATCGGAACGGGTACAGTCCGGGCAACCGAAATGTCTGCCGCAATATAGACACCTCGGTTTCATTATCCAGGAAATGGACCGGTAACAAGACCTGCATACCCCGAAATGTTCCCTGTGCAGTTCAGCCGTTCTGCCGCAGGCAAGGCAAGCTCCCCCGGCAGGAGCAAGAAGCGTATGAAACGGTTTTAAAAGCCTGTCCAAAAAAATCGAAAAGCATATGCAAGGTCCCCTCCTATTTTTATGGCAGCTCCTTCCTTGATGGCTGGAATCACGTTGAAGCACCAAAAGTGAAAGGAGATCCCGCAGTTCTTGTAAACGACTCACCGGGCAAGTGCGTAACAGCCACCCAAACATTGAGGCTTCAGAATCTTTTCCGCACCGAGCGAAGCTCCCAGCGCGCGGTGCTCGCCTCACATGACGGTGGTCAACCACATGCGCTGTCATCGTGCCATAGTTCTCAAACTTTCAAATAACCGCCTTTTGCGGCGATCCGGTTCATACGCTTGATCTGGTTCACGGCCGAACGTTGGGACCGGGTCCGCTGAGGAGCCGCAAATACCACCTTCCCCGCAGGATCATCCTTGGAACGCCCTGCCCGTCCGGCCATCTGGATTAAGGCGGCCTCATCGAAAAGCTCGCTGTCCGCATCGACGATAAAAAACGTCGCTCATGGGTACGGTAACCCCTCGCTCTAATATGGTGGTGGTGACCAGCAGCCGGATTTGCCTCTTACGAAAAGCTAAAACCTTGCTGGCCCTTTCGGGATCTATAGAAGAGGTTCCCTCCATGGAGATACCGGGAATATGACGGCAGAGCAGCTTTAAGAACGGTTCAATATGACGAATCCGCGATACGAACAAAAACACTTGCGCCCCTCTCTCGAGAGAGCATTTCAACTCACGAACCAAGGCGGAAGGAAGGCTTTTCCGGGTCAGACATTGCTTTACCGACGGCATCTTAACGGGCTTGGGGACGGGCAGCGGGTACCCGTGAAAACGGGCCGGCACCTTGGCATGCGGCAGCCTGCCGGAAGCCGCCTCGCGCTGCAGCTTGGGGGGAGGCGTTGCCGACAGGTAAATGTATTTGCCTCCGGGCTTGCATGCTCCTTTGGCGGCAAAGTCCAGCATAGGGTCGTTGTGGTACGGAAAAGCATCGATCTCGTCGATGACCACCAAATCGAAGGCATTTTTAAATCGCAGCAGCTGATGCGTCGTCGCAAGCGTGATGGTTCCGCGCTTCCAGCGGTCCGGACTGCCTCCGTACAAGGTCACGATGGTCTCCGATGGAAAAGCGGCGGCCAGCCGCGGCGACAGCTCCAGCACGACGTCTCTTCTCGGCGCCGCCACCAGCACCCGCCCGTCGGCCTCCAGGACGGACTGCAGTAGCGGGAAGATCATTTCGGTCTTCCCGGCCCCCGTCACCGCCCAGATCAGAAAGCGGGCGGCCGCGGAGCCTACGGCAGCCGGCTCCGCCAAAAACCGCAGCGCGGCGCCGGCCGCGGAGCCCTGCGCTGCGCTAAGTCCCCACCGGCCCAAGGCCACGGTGGGGGAAACCCCGGCCGTGCCCCGCACGGCCGGTTGCGCTGCACCCTGCAGGCAGCAGCGCGCAAGCGCGGCTGCG
>NZ_LAZU01000020.1 GCF_000987955.1 Paenibacillus sp. DMB20 | reverse complement strand
CGGAATGCTTCATGTGGCTGATGGCAAAGATCGCCGCAGTAATCATGACGTTTTCACAAAAAGATTCCATATTGGGTTCGCAGTACCATGCTTCATCGTCCATGAACATAATTTGTCTTTTGACCGCTGATAACGCAAAGGGATCTTTTTTTCTCATCCGATAGACGATATTTCCGTCCGAAACATGGATTTCGTCAATCGGCAAGTAGCGGTCTTTCTTTTTCGAATTTCCGTCGGTCGTCAGCAGTGGATCGTTGCCGGCAGTACGATAATATATGCGCAATTCGGCTGGCAATGAAATTCCTAACCTTTCTTCCGCGTCTTCGATTTGTTCTTCCGTGCAGCCAAGAGAAATATCATTGCCATGAACGATGTAGCTTAAGGTTTTCAACCATTGTTCCATATTCCGGATTTCTTCGTCGGATGCTCCGTGATTTTGAACCAATTTCGGAGCTTTGCCGCCCTTGCCTTCATTCAATACTTCGGATGAATAGTACGTGCCGTAAAATTCCTTTTTGCCGCAATTATCTACTGTATATGTACCGGTTAGCTTAACAGCTTCCATGCAGATTCCTCCTCGCTATAGCCTGGTCTCCATCTCGTATTCCTTTATACGCTGGTAAAACGTGGGCTTGGTCGTATTGGATTATTTCCACACTAAAAAAGGAACTATTCTATCCAGCGTCTCCCTCCAGTGGGGCATTGCTGTTCTCCATTATTCAACATGGCAGTAACACTATCCTCCCTGCCTTTTAGCTGAAAAGGGCTTTATGGCGCTTTTCTAATCAGGAAGGACTACAATCTCAGAGGCTCTACAAATCCTTTCTATCAACAACCGCACTAACATCCCCCTCTCCCGCTATACCCACGACAAAAATTTTTTGCCGTCACCTTATGGTAGGGTTCACCGTAACATCAAATACGGCGAAATCGAAAGGCACCCATTTAGGTACCCATCACAGTTTGGAGGGAATATGATTCTCGCTCTCGACAAGCAGCTGGAACGCAAGCTCTTTATCATGAGTATTCAATATCGATTGAGATTGATGTTTGCGCGATCACGCAAATATCATGCGGCAGATACGGATTTGCCGTGGATTCCTATTTGATATATTAATATTGCTCAACATGGAAGCGGGCTACGAAACAGCCAACGCTTATACATTTCGAGGGGGAGAAATAGATGACAACCATAGTTCGCAAAGGGTTCAAACCTGCTGTCCTTGCTACTGCAATCCTCATTGGATTGACTGCAATGACGCCCGGCATACCGGTATATGCCACACAAGATCACAGCGCATCGGCGCAGAAAACAGCCACCGCTTCGAGCGAGGCCATTCCAATCACAACCGAATCGGTAGAGAGATTTGCGGATTCTTATTTCTCGCGTCCCGATGTCAAGAAGCGGCTCAAAGGCGCACTCTTTCTTGTCGTCAAAGATGATAAGGTACTGCTCAATAAAGGATACGGATATGCCGATGTGGCCGCCAAGAAGCCTATTGACCCCGATAAGACTGTATTCAGAATGGCGTCAATATCCAAAGTTTTCACAGCAACGGCAGTCATGCAGCTCGTTGAGCAAGGCAAAATCGATCTGGAACATGACATATCCAAATATATGGCGGGCATCACCATCCCTAATAAAACAGGCTTCCCGCTTAAGATGAAACATCTGATGACCCATACAACCGGGTATAACTACACAGATGGTTCCGAAGCAGCAAGCAGCACATCTCTTGATCGCTATGTAAAAGAAAACATACCGACTGTCATTCGCAAACCTGGAGAGGCCTACCGTTATGACAATATAGCTTTCGTACAACAGGGGTATATCGTACAAAATGTATCGAAGCTCCCGTTTGAAAGCTACATGAAAGAGCACATATTTAAACCGCTCGGTATGAATAGTTCCGATTTTACAATGAGTGCCGATGTCAAAGCAAATCTCGCCAAAGGCTATGATCCTGAAGGCAACGAGATTGCTCTCTACGATAATACCCCCTATATTGACCCAACCGGAGGATTATTCTCAACCGGAAGCGATATGGCCAAGTACATAACTGCGATGTTAAATGGAGGCAAGCTCGGGGACAATCGAATATTGAAGGAACAAACGACCCGGACCATGGAGTCCTTTCAATACGGCATTCATTCGAAACTGCCTGTAATGTCATATGGGTTCGAATCTTTCCTTAAGCACCTTCACAATGGAGAGGTTGTCATCGGGAAAGGCGGGGATCTTGCTGGAGCTCATTCCTGGATGTGGATGCTGCCCGAGCACAAAGTAGGCGCGTTGGTTATCGTGAACGGCGAGATGATCGATCCGAGAATCGAACTGTTCGCCGCCTTCATGCAGCAGTTTTATCCCGATCAACGCTCTGCCGCAACGGCTCAACTTAAGCCGGCACAGAAATCGTTGACTCGATTTGAAGGTACATACCGAAACCTGCGGAATCCGATGGCGATCTCGAGTATTACGGCAGGTAAGGACGGTACAATTACGGTAAAAGATCAGATGGGTACTCATAAGCTGAAACAGCTAGAATCTTTATTGTTTCAAGACGAGGACGGCATGACAGCGGGCTTTAAAGAGGATAGCAACGGGGAGATCAACTACTTCTATTACAACGCCCCGGACAGTTTTTTCGAGAAATTGCCAAACCCTAAGCAATACCGTGACGTACCTAAAAATCATCCGTATGCCTCTTCTATTTATCTGTTAAGAAAACTTCAAAATGTAAGCGATGACGGCCCAAACACATTCAGACCTAAAAAAGCTGTAACCCGGGCGGAATTCATTCAAATGCTGGTGCAGATTGGCGGATTTCAATTAAGCAAGCAGCCTGTTCGATTCACCGATTCGGTGGGCCATCCGCTTGCACCGGAAATTCAGACAGCCGTTGAGCATTTAGGTGTCGCAGGATTACAGGACGGTCGTTTTGAACCGAATCGAGCGATAACGAGGCAGGAAGCTGCTTTATTAGCATGGAGATTTGCGCAGACGTATGGAACGGACCAACCGCAAAAAGCAAAGCTGCGTGGCAAACAACCATCATCTTGGGCCCGGGATGCCGTACAATTTGTTGCTGCCGCAAAACTGTTTGGTCCTGAAGTAAAGATTGGGGCGAATGGAGCGATAAATTATGAACCTATGCGCCCAATGCTTCGCCAAGAAGCCGCTGCGTTGTTAGCCAGGCTTGCCGTACCGTCGGGATCATAAGAATGGCGTGCTCCACAGCCCAAATCCGTGCTTGAGGATTTGAACGCATCACGAAGCACAAAGAGGGAAAAAATTAAACGGGTAAAGGGACGAATACTAACCCCTTACCCGTTTAATTAGTATCACATAAACCTCAGACATGCCGCCACTGCCCGGTTAGGTCATTTCAATTTCGGGATTATCCACATGGCGTATAGGGCGGTGTTGCCACAAAGGCAAGTTCCGCAGGGAGATCGTCCACCTTGATGAGATAGGGGAACAGAACGCCCGGGTGTTCCCACCATACATCAAAAATCCGATTTTGTTCGGTTAATGTCCGGGTATCATCCTCTTCAAACACGCCGTAACGATTAGTATACAGGCCCTCGATATTAAAAAGTAGGCAAACAATGCTTATAACCATTTAGCTACCAAGCAAAAGGCTCGCATCGGATTTAATCCCGACACGAGCCTATCACTATTTTTCTTTTTTATACACGATCTTCCTGATGCTATCTTCAGATAGGCAATACGAGTCCGTAAGCTGATCAATACTATGGCCCATTCGGAATAATTGTCTTATCTCTAGATTTCGCTTCTGCAGATACTCTCTCTGCCCCGAAATCTGCCCCCACTTTCTTCTGCTCCCTTCCGGAGAAGGAACATAGAGCACACTGCCGTGTACATACTTTTGAATTTCATGGAGTAAATACTCGGGTAAAATCTCACTCGCTGATACATATTTCATTGGCTTCGCCCCTTCATCTGAATAGAGATGGCCAGGTTGCAAAGCCCATATGACAAACCTACTCTTCACGGAACTTGTTCGGTTAGGTAATACTGCTCCATGCAGATAACCGCTTTCGTTTGTCACTTAGACTTTGCATGGAGCGAATACTAAAACTTTGCATCGAGAATATTTTCAAACGCATTAGGTCTTGAGAACTTGTCATTACGACTTCCTCTCTTTCAATAACAATTGTCTTGCTATAGTTGTTTCTGTATGATGCAGGTAAATTCCTTGTTGTTTTACAACTTCGCCCTACTTATGATACGGTTCACCGTGCTGTCTGTAACGGCAAGTTTTAAGAAAAATAGGCCACCCTAACGGATAGCCCCAAAAATTAGGATGCGTTTGCCTGAATTAAATAGTAGAACCCTGTCGTCTTTATTCCCTTTTCACTTGAGTGTTTATCAAATTGTGAAACGATCCAATTGTAACATTCGTGTATAACAAATTTTCTAAATCCGTCACTTTGCCCAAAGCAAACCATTTCAAGCACATCTTCAGGAGTTGGGATCCAAACGGTTTCTTTCAAGACAGACATTTCAATGTTAGTTAGACCACTTGTTTCTAACCTCTCTTGAATCTTATCAAGTATCGGGGTACCTACTGAAAGAGGTCCGAATAATCCCGGAAAATATGTCCCAAGCTCTGCTCCTTTGCCATTGGCGTCACCGGGATGAAACAATAGAAGAGTTCCACCGGGCCGAACAACTCTGTTTCCTTCCTCATACCAGCTTGTCGGCCCCTTCTTGGTGTAGGCTATATCAAAATAATCATCAGGAAAAGGCAATCCGTCGTGAGTGCGCCCTAATTCGTACCGGACATTTGATTTCCGATTTCGATTAGCTGTTTCAATAAACCCCTCAGTCATGTCATAACCGACAATTTCTTCCGCCATGTCTGCCCATTGCACGGTGTACTCTCCATGGCCGCAGCCAACTTCCAGTACCTTTCCATGTAACAAAGAAGAAAGTTTTTCAGTCAAGATGTTTTCTGCTGTTTGCCCTTCAAAAATACTATTCCAAGTGTATTCATATTTTCCCGTCTGGGCTGCTAATTGGTTGCACCAATCTAAAGTCTGCTCTTTAAGATACTCTGGATGCTTTGTCAGTTCAGGAAACATTTATTCAAACACCTCCAACGTATGATTAGCCGGTCAGCATAGTTAAAAATCAGAAAATCCTAACCAAAGTATAGACTTATAAAATTCATGGATTTATAACATTATTATAGGAAATCGGGATAGGTACCTTCCGCTTAAAATCACCAAAAATACCCAAACGGAACTATTGCAGTGTCGTTTTTTTGTTCATCAAAACTCGTATTAAGTGAACTTTTATACATATATCATAGTTGTTACTAACACAAAGCCCCCTTTCAGAGGGTCATTTTCATTTTCAGGAGGGATATATAAATCCTTTGTGAATAGCCTTCAAAAATCACTTTGTTTGATTACCGCATCCATGAACTAGGTTAGTGTACCTCCAGCTAGATGCCCCCAAGCAGAGCATCAAGTTGCTCCCAACGTTCCGCAGTGTGAATCATTTCTTCGGCAAAACGGACAGGGACCACGCTGGACGATTCGAGCGACGGCTGGATCCACCAAAACGATTCGATACACCAGACGTACTTGATTGCCCTCAAAAGCGAGCCCGGCGGCAGCGGCCGCATACTACGGTAGCCTTCAGTGAAAGCGACCACCGCATCCTTGCGGAACCCGCACTCGCTGAGCGTGCCGGAAAGGACAGCCCGTCCGAGGTCCATCGCAGGAAACGAGTAGCGTGCTCGGTCGAAATCAACGATAGCTGCCAAAGAGTCTCCTTCGAAAAGCAGGTTGTCTGCCCACAGATCGAGATGTGCCCAGCCCGCAGTCAGAGGCGTAAATTCATCATCTCCAAGTGAATCAATAGTCGCTTTCTGTAATTGCATTGCGTTCCGGACACGCTCGGACGAGTCACGAGCCGCATCCCAACTTACCTCCCAGGTGTGCTCCATCTCCTCGCGAGACAACCTCCAGACCGGTTCCTCCGGCGGCACTGCTGCTCCGAATCCTGATGCCTCCGCTAAATCCCATACAGCATGCATATCCGCAGCAGCTCGCCCGAGTGAGTGCATCCTATGTTCATCGATCATGCCAGCGGGCACCATAGCGCCTGGACAGCACGTCATGACGGTCATATACCTTCCGCACGGTAAAATGTGCATGCAGCGCCCTTCCAGCGTCAACGGCCCAGGACACGGTCCTCCCGACTGATAAAAAAGAAGCTGCAGTTGCAGCGCATTTTCAATCTTGCCTCGAAACTCCGGATCATGCATCTTAAACCGCTTGGGGTGATAGCTTTTGACGAACAGCCACCCCTTGTTCGTCTCG
This sequence comes from Paenibacillus sp. DMB20, assembly GCF_000987955.1. Classification (GTDB taxonomy): domain Bacteria; phylum Bacillota; class Bacilli; order Paenibacillales; family Paenibacillaceae; genus Paenibacillus_AQ. The sequence continues at coordinate 83,464 of NZ_LAZU01000020.1, read as the reverse complement.
ACGATCCACTTCTCGTTCTTTAGCCCACGCCTTACACGCTTGGTAGACAGCAACTCAACCGAAAAATGCTTTTTCAGCCAACTTGCGATTTCGTCCACTAATTGCTTCTCAGTCGTTGACGGCATTTAAAGCCAACCTTTCTAATCGATATTGAGCGTAAATGAGCTTTAGTTCTTTAAATTCCATGCATCTTAAGCAATTCCTCCCAATCACTCACCAATAACTTGCCGCTACTTGTGATACGGTTCAGCTTACCGGGTTTTTTCGGCGAAAATTACGAAAGGAGCTTGCCGCGGCGCGACAGCCCCTAGAAAATGAACAGGTTCCTTACAACATTTTCTAACAAAAATTTTTCGTCCATGTTACAATGAAAGGATATGAATGGGAGAAGTCCTGTTCATTTATCTGTTTTATACATAAAACCACACCATGGAGGAGCCCAACGATGAAAAAGAAGTGTTTATCCCTACTCATGGCCATTTCAATGATCCTGCCAGTCAGCGTATCCGTATATGCTGATGAAACAAAGCCGCCAGCGACAAGAGGAGAGATCGTTAATACCTTGTTGACAGCAGCCGACGCTTATACATCCGGAATTAATAAAGAAGCCGTTATGCAAGGCTACAAAGATGGACAATTGCGAGAGAAGGAGCCGGCTAAGAAGATTGAAGCATTAGTCATGTTGAGCAGGGCATTCGGCGAATTGCCGATGCCTGTCGGAAACGATCTGCGCAGTGGGACATTTGGCGTCGAGTTCACCGATGTACCTGCTTGGGCTAAGGGAGATATCAAAAAGCTGGCCAAAGCAGGCGTGCTGACGGGCAAACCTGACGGCACATTAGGCGTAAACGACAATATGACGATCACTGAGTTCCAGACCATTATCGCCAGAGTGTGGGCGCTTGAAGGCTCCCATTTAAATGACGATTTTTATGAAGCAATCAATAAACAATGGTTAAACAAGTCGACAATTCCGGCAGGAGAAATCATAGGTGGCGGATTTCCGGAGCTGCACAAACAAAATAACGATAAAATAGCAAAAATAATTGATGAACTGATTGGCAAACAATACGCAGAAGGAACAAAAGAAAAGAAGCTTGCCGACTTCTATGCGACGGCGTTGGATACCGAAAATAGAAATAAACAAGGGGTTCAGCCCATTCAAAAATATTTAACGGCAATTGACGGGGCGAAAACTTTTGACGGGCTTGTTCAAGCGGATCTTGCCATGGAGAAAGAACTAGGTCTGAGCATGCTATTCCGCTTTACAATCATGGGCGATGCCAAGAACAGTAGTAAAAATGCTTTGTATTACACTGGATTTACCACGGGTCTGGATAAAAACAGCTTCGTCACGGAAGACGCGAAAGCGAAAGAAACCTATTGTCAATATTTAACCAAAATTCTCGTGCTGACGGGTGAAGAAGAGTCTGCAGCAAAAGCTCGCGCCGAGAAGGTTTATGAAATGGAGAAAAGCTTAGCTTCCGTGTCGCTTGAACCTCATGAACAAGGTGACGTCAATAAATACTATAATCCGTATACGGTCGAACAATTCGACGACCTATTTAAAGAAGTAGATATTAAACAGGCCTTGAAATCGATGAAAGTCGACAATACCGATAAAGTGATCGTATCCGATGTGAAACTGGCGCAAAAAGGTGCGGAGTTCTTGACTGAATCTAATCTTGAAGTGCTTAAAGCTTACTCCAAAGTACAACTGCTTATGGCAACAGGCGATTTGTTGTCGGATGAGTTTAGAAACGCCACAAACGACTTTTCCGCAACACTATACGGCGTTTCAGGGAAAAAAACCGACCAGGAAATTGCAGTATCCATGACAAAGAGCACGATGAGCGGATATTTGGAGCAAATGTTTGCCGAGAAACATTTTTCGCCGGAAGCTAAAAAAGATGTTGAGCAAATGGTAAAGAAATTAATCACTACGTATGAGAAAAGAATAAAATCACTTGATTGGATGTCAGAAGCAACAAAAGCTAAAGCGATTAAGAAGCTGGATACGATGATTGTTAAGATCGGATATCCGGATAAGTGGGATACGACATTAGACAAAATAGCTATCAAGACGTACGACAAAGGTGGTTCGCTGTTCTCTAATACGTTCGCAGTAACCACAGCATCCATTGATAAGTTGAAAGCAAAGCTGGGAAAACCGGTGGATCGAACGGAATGGGGAACCAGCGTTTATACAGTAAATGCTTTCTACAATGCGCTTAATAACGATATTACGTTGCCTGCCGGTATTCTCCAAGCGCCTTTCTATGACGTTAACGCTAAACCTGAAGAAAACTTTGGAGCCATTGGCATGATCATCGGTCATGAGATCAGCCATGCATTTGATAACAACGGATCGGCATACGACGAGAATGGCAATGCAAATAACTGGTGGACGGAAGAGGACTTTAAGAAGTTCAATGAGAAAAACCAGGAACTGATTAAATTCTATAATGGAATTGAGATTGTTCCGGGTGTGGTGAACGACGGTCTGCTTACACTAAGCGAGAACGTCGCCGATTTAGGTGGAATGGCCGCTTCACTGCAAGTTGTATCCGAAATGAGCAATCCGGATTATAAAGCGTATTTCGAAAGCAATGCAAAAATGTGGAAATCCACAACCACAAAAGAATTTGCAGCGACTCTAAGCACAAACGATGTGCATTCAGCCAATAAAATTCGAGTCAACCGCACGATTGTGAACTTCCCGGAATTCTACGAAACCTATGGAATTAAGCCTGGGGATGGCATGTTTGTCGCTCCGGAGGATCGTGTCTCGCTCTGGTAAAGGATAATTAGCGCCAGTTGAAAAACCTGATTCTAGGTGTTTTCGCTGGCGCTTTTTTGCGCTTGATTTTGATCATTAAAAAAGAGGAGTTGATATTGTGGTACGTATTCTTGATAACAGCTCGAACAAGAGAAGAAGCATCCTTTTTCCATCGAACCCAAACCAACCAACAACTTCAAAGTTCCCCAACTCAGGTTAGATTGTCTTCAAGTAATCAGACAGTGGCTGTTGGTTCCAGATTTGAGCTTCGATATATTCAATATAGGGGCCCATGCCTTCCCAAAGCGCCGTTCTCCCCTTATCTTCCGGCACACCGTAAATATGCTCCAGCCTATCCAAGTCGGAGAGGGTAAAGATTTTACCGTGATACTGGGATTGATAATGAGCAGATTCCTTGTCCATTCCAAGCCAGCAGGTAACCATACTATCCGGATACGTGAAGCTAATATCTCCGTGCGAAAAAATTGTAAGTGGAACACGCAGGCTGCTTAATTCAAAGAAGGACAAGTTTTCTTCCATCCAATGAGAGTAGCCGAGTACTGCATAGAGTGGATAGTTTTCCTTGGGTTCTCCTCCCTTTGCTATAAATTCATTCTTCACCCATTGTTCAACCTGTCTTCTGTTATTCATATATTGAGCCGGCTCCTTGAATCTATCAGCTAATGGGTTATCCTCATACAGAGATTCCATAACGGCAATCGCTTCTGCATCGCATAATGCGGATAAGCTGCGGAACGGCGGGTCACCTTGTCTGTAATAATGCGTCAGATATGTAATCATGATTGTTCCTCCTTAATGACTACTCCCAGCCTTGTGCACTATGCTTCAGTACATGATACATTTCCTCCAGCATGACTATCGCCTCGTCAATGGTCAGTTCGTGCGAATTCATATGGATCATGACCCCAATTCCGAGCCAATACGCCGAAAGCTTCTTAAACAGTTCCCGAGCCTTGGTTGTGTTCATCGCACATAACTGTGGGTCGAGCTGTAAGAACGCATTATAGATCTCCTCCGAAATGATGTCATTATTGTTCCTGGTGTAGTCACTGCTGTAATCGGACAAAAACAATAAACGAAAAAGCTGCTTTTCGGATTGAGCAAAAAGCAAACAACCAACCGCCAAGTTCATAGCAGGCTCATTCTTTTCATTGTTGTAGCTTTTGATCCCTACTAAAGCGTAATCGACAGCACGTCTGAAAACATCCTCTTTAACCACTTCCATGCTCCTGTACAATCGGTATACCGGTTGAGTAGAGCATTTCAGTTTTAGAGCGATATTTCTGGCTGTCAGTATCTCGAATCCCTCTTGTCTGGTCAACTCAAACGCTGCATTGGAAACCTGTTCTTTAGTGACCTCTGCTTTTGGAGGCATTTTTTCCAACTCCCCATACAATAAGTATATAAAATAACGTTTGTTATGTAACATACGTTATTATTGTTTCAGCAAAATGTCAATATGATCTTTTGTTTTCTTATTCCGGCTAAAACAGCAACAGATCAGTTTCTTACGGTAAGTATACAGAAGTTTTGGTATCTTATTGTTTCGTACAACAAACAAACTCGAAAAAGCCTGTTTACGCAACCTTTTACATGGAACGTGATCCAATTTTAGTCCATGGTTGGCATGATGTAAATACAGGCTCGTGCGAGTTTATCTCCAAAAAACTTGCCGCTACTTATGATACGGTTCACCATATCATCTATAAAGCGAACTTAACTCCTATCAAAAGAACTCGTCCATAAGGTAATAATTACCCATATTATTATTGTTTTTCGGAAATCGCCTCAAAATGCTTGACTATCAACCTTGTTTACAGTTGGAATATCACCGAAAAAGGTCGACATCAACACAATTGGAGTCTTCTGAGCTATTCAAGTTTGACTAAATGCAGTGTTTCTATCTGACTGTAGCAGTAAATAAGTGCATCACAAAGAGATCGAGCTAACCTTTGATGAGAAGATTGAGGAATACTTCCAAACTATTGCCCCTTCCGCTAATGAAGCAGAGGGGGCTTTTTGTGTTCCTAGCAAAATAGTTCGTAGTAAGTAGAAGATTATGATAGCAATCTAATTTTTTATATCGTATGATTCTTCACATACAATAAGATTTTGCAATAATAAGCTTCATAATATATATCTTATTACACTTTTGGGGAATAAGGCGTACTGCGGATTATTTATTTTCCGTACGGGAGTTTTTTCGGGATGGAGAGACTATGAAAAAAAATATTGTCTTTATGATTGTATTACTTATACTGTTCACCGGATTCGCAACACCAAGTTATGCATTATCAGATTCGCAATCTGATTCAATACAAACATTGTTGGATGATGCAAGCCGTATATCAGGTGTACCGGGAATGTCAATCTCAATACTTGCGAACAATGAAGTGCTCTACTTTTCTTCCGGGTACGCAGATCGTGAAAAGGGACTGTCGGCAAGTGAAAATACTCTATATGAGCTGGCTTCGGTAAGTAAAGCTTTTACAGGCATGGGTATTCTGCTGATGGAAGAACAAGGACTGCTGTCAATGTCAGACTCTATCCAGAAATATTTGCCTTGGTTTACGTTAAAGTATCAGGGGAAACACGTTGATATGCAAAGTATGACACTCAATAACTTTTTACACCATACTAGCGGCTTAACAAATGGCAGTCACAGTCAAAACATTCCACAAGGCAATACGCCGGATATGTTGCAAAAAACCGTAGAAATGCTCGTAGATTCTGAATTGTCGTTCTATCCTGGTGAGCAGTATAATTACGGAACTGTTAATTATGACGTATTAGGTCTGGTTATTGAGATGGTGTCGGGACAAAGCTATGAAGACTTTATGAGGGAACAGGTATTTCAGCCGTTGGGTCTTCACCAGACGTATGTTTATAAAGAAGATGCTCAAGCCACCGGACTGTTGGCACAGGGCTACCGTTCTTCCTTTTTTATGACAACTCCATATAACGCGCCGGATTATTCCGGGAATAAACCCGCAGGCTACATCATTTCTTGTACAAAAGATATGGCGCGTTGGATGGGCATACAGATGGGTATTGTGCAGGACATACCCGAAATATTCCATACAGTTATCGAAAAATCACATCAGGGTGATAGGTCTGTTCCGGCTGTCAACGAAATGTATTATGCGGCGGGCTGGTCGGTAAACGCCAACCAAACGATGATAGAGCACCCAGGGGGCAATCCCAGTTTCGGAACCGAAGTGGTCATACTGCCAAATGAACGAACAGCCATCTGCTTGCTGGCCAACGGCGCAAATATCAATAGAAGCATGGTACTAAAAGTTAAAGATATATTAGACGGCAATCTGACGCAGTCATATGGAATAAGCGGCTCACAGCTTTTGGACATCATTTTGTCGTCTACCACAATTCTTCTTTGCCTATTGGCTGTTCTGTTCTTTCTCTTAGGATTACGCAGAAGGAAAACGAATGAGCGGCAGCCAATGACAAAAAAGCGAATAATCGTAACAGCTATTTTGCTGATTGCTACGATTGTCCAGTGTATAATATGCTATGCATTAGATTGGTCAACGATACTTATTTGGCAAACATATAGTGTTCTTACAGCTTTGATTTCGTCGGCATTATTAACAGCAAGCATTGCATGGTTTGTATACACTCACCGATATAATGCCTCGCCCCGAAAATAAGCATTTTATACCTTCGCCTTATTGAAAAAACGCGAAGATTTCTTTTAATGAGAGAACAATATCAGCAAAAAGGAAGTGCCAGGCACCCCCTATTTTTCGCCCTACTTATGATAAGGTTCCCCCCGATTAATCTTCACCGCGCGATAAATCTGCTCCACCAGCACCAGGCGCATCAACTGGTGCGGCAGGGTCATGCGCCCGAAGCTCAGCCGCTGCTGCGCGCGGCGCACCACCTCATCGGCGAGCCCGTGGCTCCCGCCGATGACAAACGCGACATGGCTCGTCCCGTACGTGCCGAGCCTGTCGATTTCGGCGGCCAGCTCTTCCGAGCTCCAGAGCCGGCCGCCGATGTCGAGCGCGATCACGTGCGCGCTCTCCTTGATCTGCGCGAGGATGCGTTCGCCCTCGCGCAACTTCACGATCGACACCTCCGCTTCGCTCAAGGTGTCGGGGGCTTTCTCGTCGGCGACCTCGATCACCTGAAACTTTACGTAAGGAGCCAGGCGCTTCGCGTATTCCTGGATACCCTGCACCAAATACTTCTCCTTCAGCTTGCCTACCCCGATAATTTGAATCAACATAGATGAAACTCCCTTACAGTTATATTGAATTAAAACAAAAAGAGCGCTTATCACGCTCTCCTTCGCTCTTATCTATGCTTGCTTCTATACGTTACACGATCAAATATTCCGCATGCTTCTCGCACTCCGCGCACTTCACCGGTGGGTCCCAGTCCGAAAACTCCGTCTCCTTCAGATCGACAACATCCGGCGCGTCCTCATACTCATCCACGAAATTCTCGATGGCCAGTTCCACATGTTCCTTGCATACGACGTACATCTTAAGCATCCCTTTCTGTCTTTCACATGTCTTTCCTATCCTGATCGCGTCCACTTCTGTATGGCTACAGTATGGCCACTCTTCTGTTCTACCACACTCCGTGAGAAAAAGAAACGCTTTTTGTCGAAGGCCCAGATTCAGGATGTCCGGCAGACGGCCCGCGCGCTCAAGGAACATAACGCAAACGACAGGCCATGACCAACATGGAAGTAGATCCGACTGCGTCGTCCTTCTTATGACATAGCGTTTCTGCCGAAAATACAAGCCAGGCACTAAATGAAAACTTAACATTCAAAAAAAGGGCGTTCCCACGCCCTTTTTAAAATACGTTACCGTCCTTATTCTCCCGGCTTTTCTTCCAGATCAACCTTCAAGCTCTGCTCCTTGCCGCCGCGATAAAACGTGACGTTCAGGCTGTCTCCGATCTTCGCCTCATAGTACAGGTACTTCCGCAGCTCCAGCGTCGTTTTAATCGGCTTGCCGTTAAACTTCGTAATGACGTCGTTCAGCTTCAGCCCCGCATCCTTTGCGGGTCCCAGCGCATCCAGGACCACAACGCCTTCGGTTACGTCCTTCGGCAGCTTCAGGTCCTTTAAATCCTGCTTGCTGAGCGGCGCATACGGATTGCCTAAATCAACCGTATAGACGCCAAGGTATGGACGAGCGATCTTACCGCTGAGCATCAACTCTTTTACGATCCCGGTCACATCATTCATCGGAATCGCAAAACCCAGCCTTCCACGCCGGTGTCGGCGATTTTCATCGTGTTGATGCCGATGACCCGTCCGTTCAAATCCACCAGGCGCCGCCGCTGTTGCCTTCATTGATGGCAGCATCCGTTTGAATGACCTCGGTCTCCCAGTCGTAGATTCCATCCTGATTCAGCGACACCGGAATGACCCGGTTCGGGTAGCTGATAATACCTGAAGTCAGCGTATCCCCAAGCCCGAGCGGATTGCCGATCGCAATCACCGTCTCACCGAGACGAAGCTTCGAGGAATCGCCCATCTCGGCAACCTCGCCGATTCCTTTGCTGTCGATCGACAGGACGGCGAGATCGCTTACGCGGTCCGTGCCGACGAGCGTTGCCGGCTTGGTTTCCCCGTTCACCGTCACCACCTCGAGCTTATCCGCTCCGTCGATGACGTGGTTGTTCGTAATCACATAGGCTCTGCCTTCGATTTTCTTGAAAATCACGCCCGATCCCAGCTTGGATTCATCCAATCCCGGAACGGGATCGTTTCCAAACTCCCCGCCGAAATCAAACTGATCGCCGAGATCGAAATCCTCGCCCAAGTCAAAATCTTCAGGAAGCTCCTCTACGGGCCCTTCGTCCTCGGGCTGGATCTCTTCTTCCGGCAGCTCCTCCTGATTCTGTTCCTCGGGAGCGATCTCCTCCGGCTCTTTATGGGTTACAATGCTGACCACTGCGGGGCGAACCTTGGCGGCCGCATTCACCAAACGCTCATAGGGATCTCCGTCCGTCTGCGAAACGGGATGCCCGTTCAGTATAGCCAAATTCGACGAATTGGACGGATGTCCCGTCAGCAAGCTGAATAACAGAACCGCAATAAGCGCGCTGCAGACCGAGCTGATCGCCGAAATCTGGAACGTCGACAGGCCTCTGCGGCGGCGGCTCGCGCGCCATTTGGCGCGTGCAGGATGGTCCTCGCTGGCTTTTTTGCTGCGTCTGGATATCTTCGTCGAATAAAAATCATCATCAAACAATCCCATTGCGATCCCTCTCCCCTTCGTCGCTATCTACGCAAAACGCCCTACCGTCACGTTAACCCTGTCCTTTTCGACCAAACATCTTGCGAATATAACGACCGTTGCCCCCAGGACCCTTTATCTGTAATATGCAGGCCCTGTCACCGGTCTTAAGGCTATAACCGGATGTTCATTGGTAATAAACATGCTATATAGTATTAAACTATTTTCCAGGCAAAAAAGTTGCATGAAAACAATGGTTATACTTACGAATTAGTCCCTTATTTCGTGCCATTTTTTTTCGGATCCATAGGCATCCGTCGAAAAGCTATGTACATCGATTTTTCCCAAGTAAGTCCCCTACCTCTTTATACCACCAAAACCAGGATCATAAGCGCCTCCTGGGCGATTTTGCTTGAAAAAAGAGCTTTTTTACGAAAAAACGGGACTATTTTTCCACAAACGGGACTACAAGAGCAACAAGCTTCTATGAACAGGCATTTCTAGAGCCTACCAGATTCATAGAACGAAAGCCCGCTTCCTTCGTTTATTGTACCATAACGGCGGAGTTTCCGTTATCTTTTCTGCATGAAATAAAAGCGTGGTTCCACGGAAAATAAAGGCGAGACCTTGAACGCAGACTTGCCGTCGTCAAGTCCGGCGAAATTTTCCATATACGGCATTTCAATTCGAAATAATATTTAATTCAGATTATAAAATATTGAAGTAATATTCAGGCGGAAATATAATACAAATAATGTTGGTTTGAAAACGCTTTCCTTTTTATTCCCCAAGCCTCCATCCGCGCAGTGCCCCCTCCCCTCCCCGTTTCCAAAAAACCTCCAACCTTCATTCCTGTCCCAAGCAATCAACTGAAAGGTGGTGCCACTGATGTTTCCGCTTCCCCAAATGCGGTCCTTTCGGGCCAATATGTTTTGGCGGCATTTCGCTAATTATTTCGTACTGATCCTCATCCCGGTGATCGCCGCCAGCATTCTTGCCCATGTGCTGGTTGTCCGCCTGATCGAGGAGGATGCACGAAAACTGAGCGACGTGGTCATGAGCCGGTTCACGGAGCAGACCGACACGGCCTTCAATGCGCTGAAAACCAACATGATCAACATGCTGAGCACCTCAGGCATCCGCAGTCTGCTGAAGGAATCGGGAGATTCTTCGCCGGAGAACCGTCAGCGCTCCGAAATGATTCATGATTTGCGCGGGCAGCTCATCAAGCTCCAGTCGAGTGAACTGGTTTCAAAGGCTTATCTCGTTTTTGCGCACCATGATCTTGTCATTGACGGCGATACCTACACGAACAAATCGTATTACTTCAATATCCAGCACCCGCTCGAAGACAAGGACCGGACTCCGTTTTTCGCGTTATTTTCCGGCAAAAAAATGATGAGCTTCGTGGAACCGCTGGGAGAGGACATTCCTGCCCTGATGAGCTATCCGTTCAATACCGACGCGCCCGAGGTGTATCTGGTGGTAAACATTCGCCGGGATAAATTGCAAAACCTGATCCATGTTCGGCAGGATTGGGTCGCAGGCACGGCCATTGTCGGCAGCGGGGGGCAGGTGCTCAGCCAGGCAGGACCGATGAAAGAATGGAATGTTGCGGCACAGCTCGCGTCCGGCTTGAAAAATCCCCAGTTTAACGTAGCCGGGCAAAAGGCCGTTTCCCTCGTTCCTTCCGGGTTCGACGATTCGTGGTCTTACCTCAGCATGATTGATATGCAAACCCTTATGAAGCCCGCGGAAGTAACGCGTTTGATCAGTTGGGCGTTTCTTCTCTTCTTCGTGCTGATCGGCAGTATCGTTTCGTACCATTTAAGCCGCCGGATTTATAAACCGGTAATGGAGATTAAGGAAGGCTTGAAATCCCGCAGGAATGAAAACGACCATCCCCGGGACGGCAACGACTTCGATGTCATTAAGCGCTACTCCAGGTTGATTGTGTCCGAGAATGAACAGCTGTCCCAGCTGGTGAGCGGAATGACGCCGATCGTCCACGAGCATTTTATAGCCAAAATATTGCAGGGACAATACCGCGATGCCTTATCCATCGAAACCTATGCCCGGGAAATCGGGTTTGCGTACGGCAAAAAAACGGCCCGTACCGTGCTGTGCATCGCCTTTCATTACGAACGGGAGTACGAACAGCTGTCGGAATCCTCGAAATCCTTCCTGATGGCAGAGCTCAAGGAACGCATACGCGGCCTGGTTCCCGCCGCGCTCTGGCTGTGCCAGACCAAACCGGATACGCTGGCGTGCATCGTTCACCGCGACTTATTCCTTCAGCTGAACCCGGAAGAAGAGGCCGACATCGTGAAGCTGGCACTTCAGCTGTACGGCAAATATTTTAAAGCAACCATCGGCATCGGAAGCACCGTTCACGCGATGGAGGAGCTTCACGTATCTTACGAGCATGCATTGTCGGTCCTTCAGCGCAGAAGGCTCCATTCCGGCGTAGAAATCTGCGGTCAGGACAGCCCTCCGGAATCGGCCCGGTACGACAGCTATTTATCCGTACAAGAAGTCAACCGGATGCTGAACCAGTACAAGACGCGGGAACATGACAAGCTGCTGCAGTCGGCTTTTGAGGTGCTGGACGAAGGAGTGCGGGTGAATGCCACCGCCATGCAGGTCAAGCATTTGTGCTCCGACATTCTGAACACCTGGATCCGCGCCGTCGAAACGGAGCGGAAGGATTTCCACGTCCCCTTTTATGCCGGGCTGTTCGATACATTGAACCGCTGCATGACCATCGATGAGCTTCGATGTTCTTTTGAAGAGATTCACCGGCTCTTGTTCCCTGCAATTGAGGGCAAGGGCGAGGATAAACCGAAGAAGCTTGCGGATATCCTGAACTATATCCACGAGCATTACGATCAGGAGCTGTCCATCGAGTATTTTGCCGGAACCTTAAACATGTCCATCGGCCATTTCAGCCGGACCTTCAAAGAAGAAGTCGGGGAAAAATATGTCGAGTATATCGCCCGCTACCGCCTCATGAAAGCCAAGGAAATGTTACTTGAGACGGATTTGAAGATCGATGACATTGCCGAAAAGGTGGGTTACTGGGGACGCAACTCGTTTATCCGCATGTTCCGCAAATACGAGGGCATTACGCCGGCCAAGTACCGGACGCTGCATCAGCAGTAAAGGAGATTCCATTTTTTCCGGAGTCTCCTTTTTTCCTGAAAAAGCCGGTTTTCCCCGTTCATTCAGGTCCGCAAAAAAGGAATCGGCTGCTAAATAAACGCGCTTTACGGCCCGAGAAGGGTTGCATATAGTTAAACCCACGAAGGTCCTCTCATTATGAAAACGCTGTCATCTCATTCAAAAGGAGGTCGATGCTGTGTCCAAACGCGCCCAATTCTGGATCATGCTTAAAAAGCATAAGGTCCTGTACCTGCTCATGCTTCCCGGGATTCTGTACTACCTTATTTTTAAATATGTGCCCATGTACGGCATCATCATTGCCTTTCAGGACTTTTCCGTCGGCAGAGGCATCCTGGACAGCAAATTTGTCGGGCTGAAGCATTTTATCGAATTCTTCTATGTGACGCCGGATGCGTGGAAGCTGATCCGCAATACCGTTATGCTCAACGTTTATGACCTTCTGTTTCATTTCCCGGCCCCGATTCTGCTGGCCCTTCTCTTTCATGAAATCCGCAGCAAATTTTTCAAAAGGCTGGTGCAGAGCATCAGCTACATGCCGCATTTCCTGTCCACGGTGGTAATCGCAGGCATTCTCGTCACGTTTCTGTCCCCGACGACCGGCGTGGTCAATCATTTCCTGGTGAAGGTGTTCGGCATGGAGCCGATCATGTTCCTTGGCCTTCCCGAGTGGTTCCGGACGATTTACGTTGGCTCGGAAATCTGGCAGAAGATCGGCTGGGGGACGATCCTTTACTTGGCCGCGATTGCGGGCATTGATCCTACGCTGTACGAGGCCGCCAAAATGGACGGTGCCAACCGGTTCCAACAGATGCGCCATATCACGCTGATCGGGATGCTGCCCGTGATGATCATCTTGTTCGTGCTGACGCTGGGCAATTTCATGGAATCGGGCTTTCAGAAAATACTGCTCCTGTACAACTCCATGAACTATGAGACTTCGGACGTCATTAACACGTTCGTCTACCGGCGCGGCATTCTCGATGCCGACTTCAGCTTCGCCACGGCGGTGGGATTGTTCCAATCGGCCATCGGCCTGATCCTGATCGTCACGGCCAATCGGATCGTCCGGAAGCATTCCGCGACCAGTCTGTGGTAAAGGGGGATAACGATGAAAATCAAGGAAAGTCTCGGTTCCCGGGTATTCGACGTGCTTAATATCGTGCTTATGGTTCTGCTCATGGTCGTGATGGTATACCCGATGGTTTATGTATTCTCCGCATCCATCTCGAATAATGCCCTGGTCGCAAGCGGCGAGGTCCTGCTGTGGCCCAAAGATATTACCTTCATCGCCTACGAGCAGCTCATTTACAATCCGGATCTGTGGATCAGCTACTGGAATACGATCCGTTATACGGTGACGCAGGTGGTGCTGACGCTGCTGGTCACGTCCGCCATGGCCTATCCCTTGGCCAAAAAATGGCTGCCGGGACGCCGCTTTATCCTGCTGATGGCCGCCTTTACCCTGCTGTTCGGCGGAGGCATGATCCCTACCTTCCTGGTCGTCCAAAAATTAGGCATGCTGGACACGATCTGGGCGGTGGTCCTGCCCTCCCTGGTGAGCACCTGGTATTTGTTCATCATGCGGACGTTCTTTGAGGGGCTGCCCGAGGAGCTGGAGGATGCGGCAACGATTGACGGATGCGGGTCCTTTCAGGTGCTGCTTCGGATCGTGCTTCCGCTGTCGATGCCGGTCATGGCAACGATCGGGCTGTTCACGGCCGTGAATCAGTGGAACGCGTTTTTTGACGCGCTGATCTATCTGAACGACCGTACGCTGTACCCACTGCAAATTATGCTCCGCAATATTTTGATTGCCGGGACGAACGTGCAGGGCGAAGGCGATTTGAGCCATCTGGAAACGCTGAAGTACGCCATGATCATGATTGCCACGCTTCCGATCCTGTTCGTCTATCCGTTTATCCAGAAGTATTTTGTCCAGGGGGCGATGATCGGCAGCATCAAAGGATAGTTCTGGATTGCGTGCGATCCATGGCTATATGAATTTCTATGGGAATCCAATGAAAAGGGAGGCTGGAACGTGAAAAAAAGAAAATGGGCCGTACTTCTGGCGGTTTCAACGTTGGTGGGTCTGCTGGCAGCGGGTTGTTCCGACAAAAAGGCCGGTTCCGGGGGAACGGATTCGAACGAATCCGTGACGTTCTCCTGGCTTGTGTACGATCGCGTGGAAGGAAAGGTTCGCTCGGATTGGGAGATTTTCAAGGAAATCGAGAAGAAAACCGGGGTCAAGGCCAACTTTCAGGTCGTGAGCCAGGAGGGCCTGCCCGAAAAAAAGCAAATTATGATCGCGACCAATTCCGTCACCGATTTCATGCAGGTCGATACGCAGGAGGGCCGGGAACATGGTCCCGACAAGGTTTTCCTGAACCTGAACGACTACCTCGACAAAGCCCCTAATCTCAAGAAATTTTACGAAACCTACCCTGAGGCCAAAGCGGTTGCAACCGGCTCCGACGGCGGCATTTATACCGTTCCCGTCATCGAAGGAGACGCCGAAGGCAAAGGCTTCAACTTTATCTGGTACGCTCGCAAGGATATCTTGGACAAACACGGCTTGAAGGCGCCGACGAATATGGACGAATTTTATCAGTTCCTGAAGACGTTGAAGGAGAAGGAACCGAACTCCTATCCGCTCATTTCCAACGCGATTGTCGGCGATACGGGGCTGTATACGGTGTTCGGCAGAGCGTTTACCGGCATCCAAGGCTTCTACAACATCGACCCGACCACGGATAAGTACGCGTTTGCGCCTTACCATAAAGGCTACAAGGATGCCTTGGTGTTCCTGAACAAACTGTACGCGGAGAAGCTGCTGGATCCGGAATATTCGCTGCTGACCCAGGCCCAGTGGGAGGAGCGGATTCTTACGGGCAAATCGCTCGTGACCTACTTCTGGAAGGCGGACCTGGAGTCGCTTACGGAAAAAGCGCGCAAAGCCGGAACGGCCGGCTACGAGCTGGATGCCATCCCCATGTTCGCGGCGGGCGACGTAAAGAATTACCAATACTCCCGTCCGGTCATCGGCAGCGTGGGCCGCGCCATTTCGGCCAAGGTGAAGGATAAGGACAGAGCGGTCCAGTTCCTGGATTACCTGGTGAGCGAAGAAGGCTCGAACTATCTCTCCCTCGGCATCGAAGGCAAAACCTATACCATGGAAAACGGAAAGCCGGTGTACATGAAGGAATTCGGCACGTCGCCGTTTAATACGCTGCGCAAGGATTGGGGCGTCTGGTATGACCTGATCACCCTGAATAATGCCAAATCCCGCGAAGTGTGGGAACGGGGCTTAAGCGATAAGAGCAAGGACATCAACAAAAGATACGAGCCGTTTATTATCCCGGCACCGAAGCAAATCGTCAAAACCGAGGAAGAGCTGGAGCTTGAAAAATCCAAGCTCAACAACCTGAACAAATTCCTGGAGCAGCGGTTGACCGAGTTCGTGACCGGCAAGACGCCGATCAATGACGAAACGTACCAGCAGTTTATCGACGAAGCCAAAAAGCTGGGGGCGGACGATCTGCTGAACATGTACAATACGGCCTACGCCAGAACGTATGGCGGCAAATAATACCGCCGGAAATGGAGGGATTCCCTTTGTCCAAAAGTCTCAAGGTCATTGATGCGGACGTTCACAATGAACAGGACGATTCTGCCCTTGTGCCTTATCTGCCGGAGCCGTGGCGTTCCAGGGTCGAGAAATCGGGCGTCGGTTACGCGGGCTCCGGCTACTACTCGCCTGTCGGGGTGATGAAGAAAGACGCCATCCCGCCGGGGGGCGGCAAGGCCGGTTCCGACCCGGACTTGATGATCAAGCAGCTTGTAGAGCGTTACGATGTGGAATATGCCATTTTGACCGGCGTCGTCTATAACATCTCGGCCACGCATGACCCGGATTTTGCGGCGGCGATCTGCTCGGCCTACAATGATTTTCTGATCGCCGAGTGGCTCGGCAAACACCCTTCCTTTAAAGGAGCGGTGGCGGTTTCCACGCTGGACCCCGTGCTGGCCGCACGGGAGATCGACCGCGTGGGCGGCCATCCCGACATCGTCGAGGTGGTCATCTCGAGCGCGGCCCGGGGACCGCTCGGCCACCGTTACTATCACCCGATATACGAAGCGGCGGAGCGGAACGGCCTGCCCGTCGCCATCCATCCGGGAGCCGAAGGCGCGGGCAGCTCCACCGCCCCCACCGCGCCGGCTATCCGGCGAGATATATCGAATGGCACACGAATTTGTCGCAGACCTTCATGGCTCACCTCGTGAGCATCGTGACCGAGGGCGTATTCGTCAAATTGCCGGGACTCAAGCTGGTGCTTGTCGAAGGGGGCGTTTCCTGGCTGCCACCCTTGATGTGGCGGCTGGATAAGAACTACAAGGCTCTTCGGTCCACGGTGCCTTGGCTAAAACGGATGCCGAGCGAATACATCCGCGACCACTGCTTCCTGACGACGCAGCCGATCGAGGAGCCGGACAATCCGCAGCATCTGATCGATCTGTTCAATATGTTCGACGCGGAAAATATGCTCCTGTATTCCAGCGATTATCCACACTGGGACTTCGACGCGCCGGATATGATTCTGCGCAAGCTGAGTGCCGAGGCCAAGCGTAAAATTTTCTATGAAAACGCGAAAAAACTATACCATCTCTAACCACGGAGGGCGAACATGGCGGTTCATTTTGTGGCGGAAACGGCTGACGTTCCCGAGGGCGGACACATGGTCGTTCAAGTGGAGGGCCGGGAAATCGGCATCTACCGGATTAACGGGGAGTATTATGCGCTCAACAATTATTGCCCGCATCAGGGGGCGCCCATGTGTGCCGGGTACGTATCCGGCACCAACCTGCCTTCGGAAGTGTACGAATACGAATATGCCCGGAAGGGCGAGATTATCCGCTGTCCCTGGCACGGCTGGGAATTCGATATCAAGACCGGCAAATCTCTGTTCAGCGACAGGGTAAGGGTCAAAACCTACGAGGTCAGGATCGAAGACGGCAGGATCGGCGTCGTGTTTGGAAGGTAATGATTCGATCCGCGCTAGAAACGAAGCGGCCGCCCTTTTTGCGGGGCGGCCGCTTTTTTGCGGGAAGGATATGCTGGTCCACGTGCTTGACGGTACTACGCGGATCCACGTGCTTGACGTCCCTTGCGCTAACACGTGCATGGTGATCAACGTTTTTCCAAGCCACCCGCTCCCATTCAGACCTATCCCAGCCAGCTTGAGCCCTTACGGCGATAGACCTTGGAGTGCAGAATTCCTGATGACTTGCTAACGGACATAGGATCCGTTAAACACCGAAAAAATGTACGCCCCCAACCAAAATAGCCCTTTAACGGAACTGAGGTCCGTTAAAATTTCAACCAACGGTAATAAGCACGGTTAGCGGAACTCATGTCCGTTAGAGTCATAGAGTGACACGAAATCGATGTTTATACATCCTTATTCCTTGATCTTGTCCCACGGCGTGGAACGATCGTAATACGTATCGCACAGCTTAAACTCGCTTTCCTTGAAGAAGCAGCCGCGGTCCTCCATCGTATCGCGCACCGTCATTTTGGCCAAATCCATCATGTTATGGTCCCGGCTCAGGTGGGCAAGATACGCCCGCTTCGTATCCCCCGTCAGCAGCTCGCTGAGGGCATCCCCGGCGGAAACATTGGAGAGGTGGCCCATGTCGCCGAGAATCCGGCGTTTCGTATTCCATGGATACCGCCCCATCCGCAGCATCTCGATATCATGGTTCGCTTCGAGCACGAGGACGTCAGAGCCTTCGATGGCTTTCTTCACCTTATCGCTCACATAGCCGAGATCGGTCGCCACGCCCAGTTTCTCGTCCCCGTCATAAAAGCAGTAACCTACAGGCTCGGCAGCGTCATGGGAAATTTCGAACGGTTCCACGCGCAGCGTTCCGAAATCCTTCACCTCATGACTGTCCAGGACAATCCGGTTCTCCTCGGCAATGTTGCCGATCGATTTATTCATCGCTTCCCACGTTTTTTCGTTCGCGTACACCGGGAGATTGTATTTCCGCGCAACCGCGCCGAGACCTTTAATGTGGTCCGAGTGCTCGTGCGTGACCAGAATCGCGTCAATTTCCTCTCCTGACATATCCCGCTCCTTCAGCAGCTCATCGATCCGCCGCGCGCTGAGCCCGGCATCGATAAGCAGCGTCGCGTTCTCGTTCCGGACAACCGTAGCGTTGCCCGTCGAACCGCTCGACAGCACGGAAAAAGATATCGACATAATCCGATTACTCCTTTGCTTTCTCACTCTTGGGCGTAAAAACGTCTCCGCTGATGCCCTGTAAATAAATAACTTCGCCGCTATCCAGCGTAAACCTCCAGGCCGGCGCCGCCAGCTCTACTTCGGTATTAAACATCTGTCCGTAATACCCGAGTTGGATGTCCTTTACGGCCGATTTGGGCGGAATCACATTCCGTTCGATCAGCGTACCCAACGCTTTGGAAGCAGACAGCACCTTCTGTTCCTCCACATCTCCCGTCGGTTGGATCTCGAGGATCGGTTCGCGGAAGTACTCGATCTTTTGGCTTTGGTGGAACAGTTCCAGCTCCACGTTAAACAGCGGCCACTTCCCGTTCACGAGGGGACGGAACACAAAGACATCCTCCCGATCGGACTGCGGGTCATGGCGATATTGGTCGAGGTTCGGAATCTGTCCGCCGATGGCATTTTGCAGCTCCTTTATATCCGCATAGATCAGCTTGGTATCTACCGTATTCTCCAGCTTGACAGGTTTCCCCTGCGCCTCGGGACGGTATGTATAAGCAATCTTCGGCAGCCGGGGGGTGTCGGGAGGAATCGGGCTCAGTACCTGAATCCGGTTTTCCTCCATCAGCCGCTGGGTGCTCTCGGATAACGAGGTAAAGTCCAGACTGGAGCCGGCCTGCTCGCGCAGGTCCATCCACAGCTGGTAGCCAAGCACCAGATTCAGCAGCAGGAACGCGTAGATCAATACATTTTTGGCCCGTCCCCAGTCCATGAGTCAGCCTCCCTTGTTTACGAGAATCGCATCGTTTATTCCAGCGGCTTCAGCGTTCCATTCTGCAGCAGCACAGCCCAGACCGGAGTCAACTTCAGGCCTCCTTCCACTTGGGAAGGCAAATAGGCCGGCTGCAGGTCCAAGATCTTGAACTCTTCAGGCAGTTCTTTCAGTTTCTTCCGCAGCTTGTCTCCCGCAGGAAGGTTTACCATTTTTTTCTGCCGTTCTTCCGTTTCCACGTATAGCAGCGATCGTTCATAAGAAGTAACGGTCCCTTTCTGAAGCTCCAGCTTCATCAGTCCGTAGTTGAAACCCAGGGTATTCAGAATCGGGTATCCCCGATGATATTGCTGAAATTCCACCAAGGTCCGGTCCTCCGTGTCCTGCGATTCGCTCAACAGGTAGCTTCCGTTCCAGCCGCCATGCTGGTTTACAAAGTTAATGGCCGACAGCACGTCCTTGCCCGGACTGCTCTCGCCGGACGGGGGGGCTGCGGGATCCGTGTAATTGATCCAGTGCTGCCCCTGATCCACCTGCAAGCTGCGCTTGCTGTCCGTATAGATTTCCGAGCCGTCCCGTTCGCGGATGTTTCGCGTTATGCTTGGATCAAAGAACAGGCTGCGCTGCATTTGCTCCACCGTGTACATTCCTGTCGGAAGCTCTAGGCTTACCATACGCACAGGTTTCTCCGGGATATAATACGAGACTTCGTTATCCATCGTATAAGGCGTCCAATCCATGCCGAAATCCACAAGCTGCTGAATGTCTTGAACCGTCAAGTCGACCTGAGCGGCTTCGTATACGACATTCCCCTCCGTGCTGAAAAACAATGCGTGTACCATCGGCTCGCCTTCGATGCTGTACAGCCACATTTTATGAATGCTTTCGCCCTCGAACAAGGAATCGGGGGAAATCTGCATCACCCGCTGGAGCAGCGTTACCGGTATGCCGGAATCAAAGTTCAGCTCGATCCCTTTGCTCTCGGAACGAAGCTTGGACCAGTCCATGTTGCTCACGGTACGGCGTTGAAAACTCTCAAACGTCCGCCCCTTCACCCGGTTATATATTAAATCGTAAAACATCTGCCCCGGGTAAAACACCGTGTGTTTATTCCCGCTCAGATGGATAATCATCTTTTTCGGATAAATCAGGTTTTCCGTTTTTTCCTCCGGTCCCATATCTTCCGTCTTGATGTAGGAATTTTCCGATTGGACGACGGAATCGCTGCCGGGGAGACGGTATATGAGAAAATAACTCTGAAGCAAACTGCCGAGCACCAAAGCGGTCAACAGTCCGGTTTTTAAACGTTCCTTCACGTCGTCTCCCCCCCTTCTACATGCAGAGGCAGCGTGAAGGTCACCTTTGTGCCTTTTTCAAGCTCGGACTGCAGCGATATGGTGCCGCCATGATTCCGAACAATTTCCCGGGCAATGGACAATCCAAGTCCGGTGCCGCCCATATTGCGGGTCCGTGCTTTATCCACCCGATAAAAGCGTTCAAATATCCGATCCAGATCCTTCTTCGGAATCCCGATTCCGGTATCCGCCACCGACAGGGACAGCATGCTGTTGTCGGTTATGGCCGCTTCCATCGTAATGGTGCCGCCATCAGGCGTATATTTCAAGGCATTCGAAATGAGATTGTCCAATACCTGGTCAATCCCGTCCCGGTCCAGCATCGCCGTCGATACCCCCGGCTTGATGTCGATCACCGTACGCACGCCCTTCTGCTGCATCTGAAAAGAGAACCGGTCTTCTACATCCTCCAGCATTTCGACAATGTCGACCTGCTGCAGACGCAACGCGGCTTCTTTGGAGTCCAGCCGCGACAAATGCAGAAGATCCGTAACGAGCCGGATCATCCGCCCGGTTTCATTTTGGATGACACTGACAAAGCGCGGCGCCATCTGCTTATCGTCCAGCGCCCCATCCTCCAGCGCTTCGGTGTAACTCTTGATCGTGGTCAGCGGCGTCCGTAGCTCATGCGATACATTCGCCACAAATTCCCGGCGCGAAGCCTCCAGCTTCTCCTGCTCCGTCACGTCCTGCAGCACCGCGATCGTTCCGGTAATGCCAATCTCGCGCCGATGAATCGGCGTAAAGGTGACACGCATCATAAACGGCTGCCCGCCCTCCCGGGGCGTAATCTCCAACAGTTTAAAGTCGCTGACGCCGCCGCGTGCAAGCAATTCCGCCTCCGGATCTTCAAGCCCGAGCAGGGAGCCGATATCGCGCCCGGCGAGCTCCTCGCCCTCGACGCCGAGCATTTGCCCGGCACGGCGGTTCATCAGAATGACGCGTCCCGCTTCATCGGTTGCAATCACCCCGTCGCTCATGTTGGTGAGAATCGAGGCCAGCTTTTCCTTCTCTTCCTCGTTCTGCGCCAAAGCTTCCCGCAACCGGCTTGTCATATAATTGAACGTTTGGCTGAGCTGACCGATTTCGTCGCTGCCGAATACCGGCGTTTTCTCCGTAAACCGGCCCTCCGCCACCGCCCGGGCATGACGCGTCAATTCCTTGATCGGATGAGTAATGGTGTGGGACAGGATCACCCCAAGCACCGCGGTCAGGCCGAGCGCAAGAAGAATACCCGAAATAAAAATATTGTTGATCCACTGCATCGTTTCGTACAGTTCGCTCATGCTGGCAGCGATATAGATGGCCCCGACATTCTTCCCGTTATGGATGACCGGTTTCGCGACTACCTTCTTACGGATGCCGTCGGCGTCGATTATATTTTCCTCATTGTCGCTAATGCCCTGAAGCGCCCGGCTGACCACCGTCTGCGTATTCTTGGTATTGACATAGTCTGCATGGGAAGAGACCGAAGTTGTCAGCACTTTCCCCGTAGCATCCAACACTTGAATTTCGGCGCCGTCCAGGTTAAAAAGATTATTCACCATCACCTGCAGATTCTCGACCGGATCCTCGTCGGGGTCCGTTCCCGCCAGCGTTTTGGCTGCAAGCACCGACATCAGTTCCGCACGCTCCTGCAGATCGGTCGTGAAATTGCTTATCAGGGAGTTCTTCATCGCGCTTACGAAATACACGCCGATAAGCTGCATGGCGATGAGGATCAGCAATACATAGATGATAATGACCTTCGCCTGAATGGTACGGAAGAAGGACAACCACTTCATTACAATGCTCCATTTTTAGGACTGCGCATCAAATAGCCGAGCCCTCTGCGGGTCAGGATATATTCCGGCTTGCTCGGGTTTTCCTCGATCTTCTCCCGCAGCCGGCGGATCGTGACGTCCACGGTGCGGACATCCCCGAAATATTCAAAGCCCCATACCGCCTGCAGCAGATGTTCGCGCGTCATTACTTTGCCGGCGTTTCTGGCCAAATAATAAACAAGCTCATACTCGCGGTGCGTCAGATCGAGCGCTTCCCCGCTTTTGTACACCATGTACATATCCGTATCGATAAACAGCTCGAACAATCGCAGACCCTGCTTGTCCGTTTCGCCCGCGATTCCGGTGTTATCCGCCGGACCGCCCGGTTTATGCTGCCGGCGCATTTGCGCCTTTACGCGAGCCAGAAGCTCGCGCGTGCTGAACGGCTTCGTGACGTAATCGTCCGCCCCCAGTTCGAGGCCCAGCACCTTGTCGATCTCCCCGTCCTTTGCGGTTAGCATGATGATCGGAATCTGCAGGTTCGCGGCGCGCACCTCGCGGCACACGTCCATTCCGTCTTTCCCCGGCAGCATCAGATCCAGCAGCATCAGGTCGGGATGCTTGGACAGCGCCAGTTCCACCGCGCTGATTCCGTCAAATGCGCAAATGACCTCATAGCCTTCTTTTTCAAGATTGAATTTCAATATATCGGCGATGGGCTGTTCGTCATCCACCACCAAAATGGTCCCCTGCATCGTCACTTCTCACCTCATACCTTCACTTGAACGGTCTATCGTTCTATTTTAGCATACCTGGCTCCCCCTTACATCCGTTCACCGGGGGAAAGAATAATCTCCTTATAACAATGACATGGCCGCCCCGGTAAAGGAACGGCCATGTCATTGTTGTTATGATATATGAACCAATAATGGCTTATGTCGTCATTGGTAAGCCCAGTATAACACAAGATTAAAAATATTTCATAGGGTTTTGCTGGGCTCCGTTTTTGCGAATTTCAAAGTGAAGGTGAATGCCAGTGGAGCGGCCGGTGCTGCCCATAATGCCGAGCGTGCTTCCCTGCCCCACCGATTGGCCGTTGCGGACCGAAATGCTGCTCATATGTCCATACAGCGTCTGGTAACCATTTCCATGGTCGACGATAACGGCATTGCCGTAACTTCCCTGCCTTCCGGCAAATACCACCTTGCCTCCTGCCGCAGCCATAATGGTGCGTCCGCCTACCATATCAAGGCCTTCATGGGTCCGCCCCCACCGTGCGCCGTATGCGCTTGTAATACGGGCGCCGCTGACCGGCCATGCGAATAAGCGGCCGCTGGTCCGCTCAGTGGATACAGTCGGTTTTACCACCTTTTTCTGTACCTTCACCTTGGTCCCCTTATACACGACTTCCGGCAAAGCGGGCTCGACAACCTGCTGCCCTGTCCACTGCTTCGAGACAATCTTGCCGTTCTCCTTCGTCACCACATAGTTGACCCGCTTCACGCCGTCGCGTCCGTGACGGACAACCTTGCGTTTGCCCTTCGGCAGCTTATCGCTCGTGCGGACAATCGTTTCCGGCTTGCTGGCCATCTTCTCCGTTACCGTCTCCACGGTTTGCACCGTCAACGGGGATTCCGGACGGCTCAGCTCAAGGATCGTGCCGATCTGCATGTACTTCTCCTGCAGACCCGGGTTCAGCGCAACCACTTCGGCCCTTTTCATCCCGTGGGCTTTGGCGATGGAGGAGATGGTATCCCCTTCCTTGATCGTGTACTCCACCGGCTGTTCCTTCGTTGCGGTGAGCGCCTTGACGGCTTCCTGCTTATCCAGTATTTTGTTCGGGTCCGTCTTGGTTGGGGAGACCGATATGTCTTCCTTAATGTTGACCGATTTTACTTCGGCTCCCTTTGCCGGTGCATTTCCGCCCTTTACGGCTGAGGCGGACGTTTTCTTAAAGGCAACCGTGCGGGTCCCAACAGAATCGGGGACATACTTCGCTTTCGCCGCTTCAACGACGGCTTGGGCCGTTTGCTGATCCTTTACGATCGCCACCGTTTTACCATCCAGCTTCAGCTCGACGCCGCGGGCATAGGCCTTCAGCATGCCGTCCAGCTTGGCCAGGGTCTCCTCGGTTGTCACCACAGGTTTATAGTCCCGCGCCGCTTTTGTCGTAATGCCGTCGGTATAAAGCACCATCATGGCGTCAGGGTATTTCTCTTCATAGTACTTCTGCTTCGTTTCAAACAGCTTGTCCAACTGCTCGTCATCCTGGATCGTGCCTATATGCTCACCGTTCACGTAAACGTGATAAAACGGTATCGTATTCGCGTTTACATATGCTCTTCCTGCAAAAAACATCACGCCTGCCGTCAGCAAAATACCTGCGGGGATTACGATCCACTTGCGGGATTTGTACCATCTGTCCGTTCTTACATCAGTCTGGGTGCCGGATTCGTGTATGGGGTTTTCATTGTGTTTAGCGGAACGTCCGGTCTTCAAGCCGTTCATGACGTTTTCAACCCACCGCTTGCCTTTGAAACCTTTCATGCTCTTCTCCTTTTCAACCTGTATCCTTATGTACGAACCACTTGTGGTATGTCGTAAGCTGCGTCTCAAATTGATCCGTCTAAGCAGAAACGGCTTTGTCGTCCTTCCTCATGGACGATAGCGTTTCTGCGAGAAATATAATCCAAGCATAAATGGAATCTTACGCTTGCTTATATTTTCAAAAAGTATCAAAATCTTAACCTTTTAAGTCTCTGTTTACTTTAACATAGCATTTACTGTCGAAGCAAGTCTGCGCAAGACAGCGAAAAACCCGCGTCGGACGCGGGTTTCCTCGATTTTCCTATCATTTTGGATTCGTCGCTGATGACAAAATGGTGACATGGCGGCGCGCAGACCGGCTTTCAGGTTATTTTTGAAGCAGGTTCAGCAGCTTGTCGAATTCGTTTTTGCTCAAGTATTTGGAAATCCCCCGCTCGATTTCTTCCAGCTCCTCGGCCGTTAATCCGTCTTCCATGGCTTCGGATATTTTCTGCATTTCCGGCTGGGGCAGCTTATTCATCAGCAGCGTAAAAATCTCCTCTTTTTCTTTCATTGTCAGGCTACTCTTCTTGTCCATAAGCTCGTCCGGCGTCATCACCATCTGCTGGTCTACCTGGGTCGCCGATTCTCCGGCGTTTCCCATGACCGGAACGGAATCCTCCGGCGGAGGATTTTCCCCTTCCGCAGAAGGATCGCCGTCCTTTTGACCCCGTACGCTGCCCGAAGTCCCGCCATCTCTGCCGGCCTCGGAACCGGAGTCCGCCTCGGAGCCCGTATCGGAAGACAAGCCGTTGTCGCTGCTGCCGGCCGTACCATCCTTGGCGTCAGCGGCGGAATCATCCGCAGATGTGCCGGTCGTCCCTAAGCTACTGCCGAAAGGGTCTGCCCCCTCCTGCTTCTCTCCCGTTACGTTTTTTTCCGTATCCTTTGCCTTGGAGCTGTTCATGCCGAATACATTCTTCATGATGCCGCCAATCCCCATCGGCTGGCCTTCCAGCTGGATATTAAAACTGGCCAGCACCGATTGGATGTAGGCATTCACCACTATTCCCGTCGTGAGGATGGTCAATGTACTGACAAGTACGGCCGTAAGACTGATTTTTAGCAGCCATTTCAGCAGCTTCATATGCCTGCCTCCTTCTTCTAGCAAGTCCGAAATGACCTTAATGATCATTGCTTTCTTTATCCAGTATGGACGGCATGAAGATGGTTCAACCTCTTAAAGTGCCGGTTTTTATATTTTTTAATATTCATTTTTGCTTGCCATGCGGCCTTTCGCCGCTATGCCTTATCTTATTTTGGGTAAAACCAGGGTCGTGCTATGATATCTATGAATTCAGCCATGCAGGATCATATATGACGATCAAGGAGGATATTTCCGTTATGGTTATTCATATTTTAGTTGCAGATGACGATTCCCACATCCGGGAGTTATTGAGATACCACCTTCAGCTTGAAGGCTATGCCGTGTTTGAAGCGGCCGACGGAGAAGAGGCTTCCGCCTGCCTCGAGCGGGAGCAGATTCACCTGGCCGTCGTCGATATCATGATGCCCAATAAGAACGGCTACCAGCTGTGCGAAGAGATTCGGAGAGACTATGATTTTCCCGTTATTCTGCTTACCGCCAAAGACCAACTGATCGACAAAGAAAGAGGTTTTGCCGTCGGTACCGACGATTATGTCACCAAGCCGTTCGAGCCAAAAGAGCTGCTGTTTCGAATTAAGGCGCTGCTTCGGCGTTATCAGATGGTCAGCGCCGACAAGATCCAGATTCATGATACCGTGATTGACCGCAAGAGCTACGAAATTTACGGACACGGCAAAGTGCTGATGCTCCCGATGAAGGAGTTTGAGCTGCTCTCCCAGCTGGCAAGCTACCCGGACCGGACCTTTACCCGGGACGAGCTGATCCGGCTGATATGGGGCTCCGATTTCGACGGAGACGACCGGACGGTGGACGTGCATATCAAGCGTCTGCGGGAACGTTTTGCGGACCGGAGCGAAGACTTTACGATTCGGACGGTCCGGGGCGTCGGATACAAGCTGGAGGTCAAGGCAAAGTGAAGACACTTTACTCCCGAATCGTCTTAACGACCATAGGCATTCTGCTCTTAAGCAGCTTTACGGCGTTCATCCTGTCCAATTTGTATTACCAGTACAATCTGAAAGGATTTAACGACCGAAAAATCACGTCCATGGCTCATGATATCGAACGCTTCTATACCCGTTACCCGGACGTCCAAGCCCGGGACTATCTGGAGCATGTCGGCAAGCTGGGCTATCAGATTTATCTGGTTGACGAACATGGCAAGGGCGAGTATTACGGCGGGGAATTCAGAAATACGGAGCTTGCGCCGGAGATCATTCGGCAAGTCCTCGGAGGGGAGACGTATCATGGCATCCGCAACTTTCCATCCGGGCTGTTTATTACCGGTTTTTTTGACAATGACCTGAATAACTCCATCGGCGTTCCGATTGAGATCGGCGGAGCGACCCATGCTCTTTTTCTGCGCCCCGACGTCACGGTGCAGTTCGGCGAGATGCGCATCTTTTTCTCCATCATCTTGCTGATTTCCATCCTGCTCTGCATTCTGCTTGTCGGCATTGTTACGCGGCATATTGTAAAGCCCATCGTGAAACTGACGGAGGCGACCCAACACATTTCCCAGGGCAAATACGATTTGAAGCTGGACGTCAAGCGGCAGGATGAAATCGGCAAGCTGGCCGATCATTTTTCCCGCATGGCCAAAGGTCTGGAACAGCTGGAGCAGATGCGCCAGGAATTTGTCTCGAACGTGTCCCACGAGATTCAGTCTCCGCTCGCTTCGATTCAGGGCTTCTCGCAGACGCTGCAATCCCAGAACCTGTCCGCGGAACAGCAGCAGCGCTATTTATCCATTATCGAGGAGGAAAGCCGGCGTATGTCCCATTTGAGCAAACAGCTGTTAATGCTGGCCTCGCTCGATAAGGAAGACAACCTGATAGACAAAACCCCGTTTGATTTGGCAGACCAAATCAGACAGGTACTGACCGTGACGGAATGGAGCTGGCGCAGCAAGGACCTGGCCATGGACCTGGAGCTCCCCTCCCTCTACGTTCATGGGGATCCGCAGCTGCTGCATCAGGTATGGACCAACCTCTTGACCAACAGCATCAAATTTACGGAAGAGGGCGGTACCATTACGATCCGCCTGTCGCGGCAGAATAACCTGTGCAGCGTCGAAATTTCGGATACGGGAATTGGAATTTCGGAGAGCGACCTCCCCCATATTTTTAACCGGTTCTATAAAGCGGACACCGCCCGGGACCGGAAAGAGAACAGCACCGGACTCGGCCTCTCCATTACCAAGAAAATCATCGATCTTCATCACGGACATATCGAGGTGAAAAGCCGTCCCGGGGAAGGAACGACGTTTCGGGTACGCCTTCCTGCCGTTTAAGATTCGGCTCATCCCCCGTTCATTTTCCGTTCATATAACCTTTTTATACTGATATCAAGGTCGAGACAAGAAGGGATCACCTGCTTACAGTACATAAAGGAATGGAGATGAAATGGTATGTTTCTTGCCCTGCGCGAACTCAAACATGCAAAGCTGCGTTATTTGTTAATCGGGTTCATTATGGTGCTGATCGCCTGGCTGGTGCTTTTTGTAACGGGACTGGCCCAGGGACTGGCTTCCGATAATGCCTCTTCCATCAAAAATATGAAAGCGGACTACCTTGTCCTGGAAAAAGAATCGGATCAGCGCTTAAGCCGATCCATCCTGACCGAGGATAACTGGAAGGACATCCGTCAAGCCATTGGCGAGTCGTCAGCTACTCCGCTCGGCATTCAAATGACGACGCTGACCCGAGGAAACTCGCCCGCCAAGGTGGATGCCGCCTTTTTTGCGATCGATACGGACCATATGCTAGCTCCGAAGGTTGTGGAAGGCAAAATGATCGCCAAAACCAAAGCCGATGAGGTGCTGGCTGACGTCTCATTGAAAGAAGAGGATTTCAAGCTCGGCGATCAGGTCATCGACCAGGCATCCGGCCAAACGTTCACCATCGTCGGCTTTACGGAGGGACAATCCTTCAGCCACGCGCCCGTCCTTCATATGAATGATGAAGGCTGGGCCTCGATACATCCGTCGGATTCCAAGCGCGGCGTGTTCTTTAACGCGGTTGCGATCCATGCCGATCCAAACAAGGCGGACGCCCTTGTCAAGAAGGTTGAAGGCATTGACGTCATCAGCAAAGACCAGGCCCTGAAGGGAATACCGGGGTACAAGGAAGAGCAGGGATCGCTCATCATGATGATTGCTTTCCTGTTTGTCATTGCCGCGTTTGTCTTGGCCGTATTCTTTTATGTCATCACGATTCAGAAAATGAACCAGTTTGGCGTTCTGAAGGCCATCGGGGCACAATCCGGTTATTTGGCGCGAAACCTGATCATGCAGGTCCTGCTTCTGTCGGTCGTGAGCCTGCTTGTCAGCATCGGACTGACTTATGGAGCAGCCGCCGCAATCGGGAACCGCATTCCGTTTGACCTGCCCCCGTCGCTGGTTCTGGTCTCGGCCGGATTGTTCCTGCTCGTGTCGCTCGCGGGTTCCCTGTTGTCACTCTACCGTGTCGTCAAAATTGATGCTATCGAAGCCATCGGGAGGGCTGCATAATGAATGACAAATTGGTATTCGACCATGTCAGCAAAGAATTTGGGGATGGAGACGTCTCGGTTAAAGTGCTGGATGAGGTATCGCTCACGGTAAAGGCCGGGGAATTTGTTGCCGTCGTCGGTCCTTCCGGATCCGGCAAGTCCACGTTCCTCTCGATTGCCGGTGCCTTGCTGTCGCCGTCCAGCGGCCGCGTTATGATCGGCGGCAGGGAAGTGGACAAGTTATCCGCCAAGAAAATGAACGAAGTGCGGCTGGACAACATCGGTTTTATTTTTCAATCGTCCAATCTCATTCCTTATCTGACCGTTCGCGACCAGCTGCTGCTTATTTCGAAGCTGGCCGGCAAATCCAAGCGGGATAGCGATAAGCTGGCGGACGATCTGCTGAATCGGCTGGGGCTGTCACACCGCATGAACCATTACCCGGAAAGCCTGTCGGGCGGTGAGCGGCAGCGGGTTGCGATTGCGCGGGCGTGGATGAACGACCCCGAGCTCATTTTGGCCGATGAACCGACGGCAAGCCTGGATTCGGAGCGGGGACGCACGGTGGTCCAAATGCTCGCGGATGAAGTGAAACTGCGGCAAAAGGCGGCGGTTATGGTTACCCATGACCAGCGAATGCTCGATTTGTGCGACCGTATCGTATACATCGAAGACGGCAAGCTCTCTGAGCGGCCGATGATGGCCTGAAACAAGCGGGAGACGAATTCGTCTTCCTTCTTAAAAACGACGAAGCGCGAGTTGCTTTAAGCAAAAAAAGATCGGCCCTCTATAGATGAAAGGGCCGATCTTTTTATTTGTCATGCTGTTCGCGCTGCAAGCGGCTTTCCGCGGGATCCCCAAATCCATCGTAAAACATTGTAACTGACCGCTTGACAACGTCTGCCCTGCACATTCGTGCAGGTTGTTTATACTGACATTATAGGGTCTGGCGCCAACGATTTAAGGGATATATATTTCCAATCACAGGATAAATTCCTCTAATACGTTAGACGTTTCTTCTATATAGGATTGTAAAAAAAGCCCGCCGATTCGAGCGAGGTCTTCAAGGACCTCGATCTAACGGCAGGCTTTTTCCTACAGCTTTGAGGTTTTACAAATAAATCGGCAGTACCTGGTTCGTCTGCTCCCGGTTGCGTCCGACCGAGAAGATGGCAATCGGGATACCGGTTAGCTCCGACACCCGCTGCACATAACGACGGGTATTCTCAGGCAGATCCTCGAGCGTTTTCGCGCCGGAGATGTCCTCGCTCCAGCCGGGAAGCTCTTCATATACCGCTTCGCATTCCGCCAGCATCTTCAAGCTTGCCGGATAATGGGTAATTTCTTCGCCACGGTATTTGTAAGCCGTGCAGATTTTAACGGTTTCCAATCCGCACAACACGTCAAGCGAGTTCAGGGACAGGCCGGTAATCCCGCTAACGCGGCGGGCATGCCGAACCACGACGCTGTCGAACCAGCCCACGCGGCGGGCGCGTCCGGTTACGGTTCCGTACTCGTGACCTTTTTCGCGAATGTACTCGCCGATTTCATTGTTCAGCTCGGTTGGGAAAGGTCCGTCGCCGACACGGGTCGTGTATGATTTAGCCACCCCGATCACCTGCTGAATCTTCGATGGTCCCACGCCGGAGCCGATACATACGCCGCCGGCGGATGGGTTTGAAGACGTTACGAAAGGATAGGTGCCCTGGTCGATGTCCAGCATGACGCCCTGCGCCCCTTCGAACAACACCTTCTTGTCGGTATCAATCGCATCGTTCAGAACAACGGAGGTATCGCGCACGTAAGGTCTGATTCGTTCCGCATATTCCAGGTACTGCTTCAGAACCTCTTCAACATCGAGTTCCTCGCCGCCGTATACCTGGGAAATCACCTGGTTCTTCTCTTTCATCAGATGACGAAGCTTGAGCTCGAACTCCTCCGCATCCATCAAATCGGCGATGCGAATCCCGTTCCGTGCCGCTTTATCCATATAACAAGGACCGATTCCTTTGCGCGTCGTACCGATCTTATTCGGTCCTTTGCGGTCTTCCTCAAGCGCGTCGAGCACCATGTGGTAAGGCATGATGACATGCGCACGATCGCTGATCACGAGATTGTCGGTGCTGAAGCCATTATCGTGAATGTATTTGATCTCTTCAAGCAGCGCAGCCGGATTCACGACCATGCCGTTGCCGATTACGCAGGTTTTATCTTTATAAAATACGCCGGATGGAATCAAGCTGAGTTTAAACTTTTTGCCGTCAATCAGAATGGTATGGCCGGCGTTATTACCGCCCTGGTAGCGGGCTACCACGTCAGCGCTCTCCGCCAGATAATCCGTGATCTTCCCTTTTCCTTCGTCTCCCCATTGTGTTCCCACAACGACTACCGTTGACATATTCATTCCTCCGCCCGGTGATTGGCCACCTTGTATTATTTCGCATTCGTTTCATGGACATACTACGTTTACTGTCGTCACTGCCACTGTCAAGGCAGCAATATTAGTGTAACAGTCCGCTTTTTTAAAGTCAAATAAAAAACGAACAATTGCACATGGGTGTGTGCGATTGTTCGGGATTTAGAAGATATACCAGCAGATTCGTCCTGGGTAAGCTACCAAAATGAAGTAGAAACGTCCATCGTTCCTCTCATAAGACGAAGAAGGTCTGATAGAAACAATAAAGCCAAGCATAAATAAAGAGCTTATGCTTGGCTTATATTTTATATATTTTGTTATCCAAAAAATGAATGGAGTCCCGTTAGGCTAACCGGCGGCAAATGCATCGGCGTGCGTACGCTCGTAGTTGACAAACTTATTGAAATTTTTCAAGAACACCAGCTCGACCGTTCCTACCGGGCCGTTACGCTGCTTGGCGATAATAATTTCGATAATATTTTTCTTTTCCGTTTCCTGATTGTAATAGTCATCCCGGTACAGAAAGGCTACGATATCCGCATCCTGCTCGATCGACCCGGATTCCCGCAGGTCACTCATCATCGGACGCTTGTCCTGACGCTGCTCTACGCCCCGGCTGAGCTGTGACAGCGCAATGACAGGCACCTCAAGCTCACGGGCAATCTGCTTCAGCGTACGGGAGATCTCGGAAACTTCCTGCTGACGGTTTTCTCCGGCCTTGCCGCGCCCGTGGATCAGCTGAAGATAGTCGATCAGGATCATGCCGAGCCCCTTCTCTTTCTTTAAACGGCGGCATTTGGCGCGAATATCCGCAACCGTTACGCCGGGAGTATCATCGATGTAGATTTCGGCCTCCGACAAGGCCGCGATGCCCATCGTAAGCTTGGCCCAATCCTCGTCTCCCTTAAAGTCGCCGTTCCGCATCACGCCCGCGTCGAGGTTGGCCTCCGCGCAGATCATCCGCTGGACCAGCTGCGGCGCCGACATCTCCAGACTGAAGATGGCTACCGTTTCTTTGGCGCGAATGGCTACATTTTGGGCAATGTTAAGGGCAAACGCCGTCTTGCCTACCGACGGACGGGCTGCCACGATGATGAGGTCGCTTCGCTGGAATCCGCTCGTCATTTTGTCCAGGTCAACGAAACCTGAGGGAATCCCCGTCGTGCTTCCCCGGTTCTGATGCAGAACCTCCACCTTCTCGAACACTTCCATCAGCACGTCGCGTATCGCGATAAAGCCGCTGCCTGTTCTGCGGTTGGAGATTTCCAGGATCCGGCGCTCCGCTTCGCTAAGCATGCCGGACACGTCTTCGCCGCCGGTATATCCTTCGCTTACGATCTGGGTTGCCGTGCGGATCAGACGCCGGAGCATCGATTTTTCCTCAATGATCTGAGCGTAATAATCTACGTTAGCCGCCGTTGGAACCCCGTGGGCAAGCTTCGCCAAATAGCTGACGCCGCCGACCTCTTCCAACTGGCCTTTATCCTGAAGGCGGGAAGTGAGAGTCACCAGATCGATCGGCTGGCTCTCTTCTCCAAGCTGCACCATGGCCTCATAAATCATCTGGTGCGACTTATCGTAGAAATCCTCGCTCTGCACCCGCTCCATCGCCGTAATTAGCGCCTCGCTCTGCAGCAGGACGGCACCGAGCACCGCCTGCTCCGCTTCGAGGTTCTGGGGAGGGATCCGATCGAAATAGAGTTCTCCGCCCATTCTTATTCCTCCGTGATTTGAACCTTGAGCGTCGCCTTGACGTCAGGGTGAAGCTTTACAGGCACCTGGGTTACGCCCAGGTGGCGGATCGGCTCGCTCAGTTCAATTTTGCGTTTGTCGATTTTGATTTTTTGAGCGGCCAGCGCTTCGGCAATTTGCTTGCTCGTGATGGCGCCGAACAGACGGCCGCCCTCGCCGGACTTCGCTTTCAGCGTAACCGTCATTTCTTCGAGCTGTTTACCTAGCGCGACGGCATCTTCCTTCTCCTGCTGCTTGCGTTTCTGTTCCGATGCGTTTTGCTGTTCCAGCGTTTTCATGTTGCCTTCCGTCGCCGGACGCGCTACCCCGCGCGGGAACAGGAAATTTGTAGCGTAACCTTCCGATACCTCTTTCACTTCGCCTTTCTTGCCTTGACCCTTCATATCTTTAATAAAAATGACTTTCATTCGAATAACCCCTCTTTCGCTTCAATGTCTTCCAGCACTTCCAGCAATGCGGCTTCCGCCTCTTCCAGCGTCATTTCGAGCTGCACGGCCGCATTGGTCAAGTGACCGCCGCCTCCAAGCCTTTCCATGACCACCTGCACGTTCATCCGGCCCATCGACCTTGCGCTGATGCCGATTTGCCCGTCCGTCCGCTCGCTGATGACAAAGGAAGCCTGGACGTCCGTCATATTCAGCAGCATATCCGCCGCCTGCGCAATAAGCAGTTGGGGAATTTGCTGCCCCGGATGCGTCACCGCCAGCGCGATATGCCCATATACCATTCTAGCATGTTTTATGATCTCTGCCTTAGCGATAAATTCTGTCAGGTCTTCTTTTAACACCCGCTGTATCATCACCGTATCCGCTCCGTGGCGTCTCAAGAAGCCGGCCGCCTCAAATGTCCGGGAACCGGTATGGAGCGCAAAATGCTTCGTATCCACCGTGATACCCGCCAGAAGCGCCGTCGCCTCAAGCGGCGACAAAGACACCCGGTCGTGAATGTACTGGAGCACCTCGGTCACCAGCTCGCACGCGGAGGAAGCATACGGCTCCAGATACACAAGTACGGCATCGTTGATGAATTCCTCGCCGCGCCGGTGGTGATCGATCACGACAACCCGGCCCGCCTGTTTCACGAGCCTCGGCTCCATCGTCATGGACGCTTTGTGCGTATCCACGACGACAAGGAGGGTATGCCCGGTCAGCATCTGAAGGGCTTGTTCCGTCGATATAAACCGGCTGGCCAAACTCTCGTCCTTGCGTACTTCGTCCATAATGCGCTGCACGGACGGATTTAAGCCTTCAAGCACGATATGGGCTTCCACTTTGTACAACTGCGCAGCCTTCAGCACGCCGATCGAGGCACCGATGACGTCCATGTCCGGCATCTTGTGGCCCATAATCAGTACGCGGTCGCTTTCCTGCATCAGATCGCGCAGCGCATGGGAGATGACGCGGGCACGGACCCGCGTCCGCTTCTCGACGGCATTGGATTTCCCGCCGTAGAAGGAAAGCCGCTGCCCGGCCTTCACGGCCGCTTGGTCGCCCCCCCGTCCAAGCGCCATATCCAAGCTGGATTGCGCCAGCTGGCCAAGCTCCGTTACATCTTCCGTTCCGAATGCCAGACCCACGCTTAAAGTCAGCGGCACCTTTAGATCGGCAGTCATCTCGCGAACCTCGTCCAGAATAACGAACCGGCTGTTCTCCAGCGCGTCCAGGGATCTTTTGTTCAGCATCATCAAGAACCGCTCCGAAGAAAGCCTCCGCAAATATACGTTGAACTCCCGGGCCCAATCCGTCAATTCACTGCTGACCTTGGCAAGAAGCGCCGTCCGCTGTTGATCGTCCATCCCCTGGGCGGCTTCGTCCACGTTGTCCATCAGCATGATGCCAAGCGCCAGCCGTTCCTCTTCATAACGCTGACGGAGAACGGCCAGCTCCGTTATTTCATCCAGATAAATAAGCCGCTCTTCGGGGATCACGGTAGCACCGTAATACTTTTGATCATGGCTGAGCTCCAGCCGCAACTCCTTCGGATAACCTTCCTTGGATTCCTTTTTGTCGCGCAGGGCATCCGTCAGCTGGGGAAACAGCTCGTTCAGGGACATGCCCACCAGCGTTTGATGCGGGAACATATTCACCACGAACTGGTTATGCCATTCCACCGTTTTATCCTCGCTGTACAGCACAATGCCGAATGGGAGAACGCTAACCGCCTCGCCCTCGACTCTTCGGATCCGGAAAGATAGATCGCCGATGTATTCCACCAGATCGCTGCGGAATTTCATCTCCGCTTTCAGCATGGCGTATCCGCTCAGGAGCGCAAGCAGCAGACCCACCAATCCGAGCCAAGTGTTATATAAAGACACAAATATAACAAGCAGCAGCACCAGCGCGAACGCCCAGACGGTATGATAGCCGTGCCAGCGTTTCTGCAGAAATTTAGGCATGACTTATCTCCCTATCTATTGTTTTTATCAAAAGCCTGCCGAAGCGGGAACGCCAGATCCATAATCCCGATAATGATCATCGGCGGGAACAGCACGATCGGAACGGCTACGAG
This sequence comes from Paenibacillus sp. DMB20, assembly GCF_000987955.1. GTDB lineage: Bacteria > Bacillota > Bacilli > Paenibacillales > Paenibacillaceae > Paenibacillus_AQ. The sequence continues at coordinate 47,263 of NZ_LAZU01000020.1, read as the reverse complement.
AAACGGAACGATCGGATGCCATTTGCGCAGATGCGTGAGATAAAAGAAAAACCCGAGCGCCTGGATCATAAAGCAAATCTGCAAAAGCGGCGTCGCATTGGCCACGATCATTTGAAGGAATCCGTTGTCCGTTCCCCGGCTTGCGAAATCCAGAATGACAATGATCAGGTAATACCAGATCAAAGAACGCGGCAGCTTCCACTCGCGGGCCTTCTTCATGGCAGGCACCGAGAAACCCATACTGTTTAATATAGGACGGGCCAATGCATGGGTGATCACCGTCATCAAAAATGCGCTGATAATCATGGCGAAAGGAACCATTCTCATCGTCATTGCGCTCAAAACGTCCGTCTGTTCCTGAGTCCAGGTCATTTTCCCGGCCAAACCGCCGTTTACCCCCATCTCTTTCAGAGGGGCTGTCGTCACTTGCACAATTTCATCCACGTATTGGCCCAGATTCAACTGGAAAAAGGCAGTTCCGATCATTAGTAGAAGCAGCAGCTCAATCAGCATCGTAGCCATCCCGAATTTCAGCACGCGCATGGCGGGTGCCCGTTTACGGTATCCATACCCCATCATCAGACCGGGAATAAGGAAATAAGCGGCCATCAGGACGTAGACCGGGTGAATCAAAGCCACCGCCAGCCAGACAGGCGCTACATGGAATATGAAGGATTTTACATTAAGTGCCGCGAACAGGATTGCAACCGGCAATACGAGAAGAAAGGCGGTTACAATCGAAAATGGTGTGAGTAGCGAGAGCAGCAGAAGCAGATAAATCACACTCCATGCCGCCGTAGTCCAACGCTGTTTCAAATATGTTCACCTCTTACGCAAATGTTCTTCAAGCGTGGAAATATCCTGATACCAATCCTCTAACTGATGCCCTTCCTGCTTATGCTTTTTCAATTTTTCAATCAAGAGATCATCCAAATCGCGATAGGACATTCCGAGTCTGCGGCCAAGTATGTAGGAACTCATCATCAGGCTGGCCAGACTATCGCCCACCTTCGTCGTGCTTCCTTCCCATAGCGCTTTAAACAATCGGGATACATTATCGACCAATTCGGTCTTGAGCCACTCAATTACTTTGGCACGTTTAGCCACATCCAAATCCTTCGGCATGTTTGGCAAGTCCCATCTCTCCCTGAAAAAGCTTTATTCTCCATTATAGCACAAAAGACCGATGCCCACACAAAGCCCCATGGAGGCCTCTTTATCTACAGCACAGGCCCGCATCACCATAAAACAATGACGGCAGGCCTATGTAAAAATGCGTGTTGATTATGCCTTTGAAACGTATTCCTGCTGCATGCTGATCAGGGCTGCCGGTTTATGTGATTGCCGCCACTGTCAGGATGCCCCGTGGGATTCCATCGTTTCCTCTCTCGATACAAATTTTTCGCAGTATTCAATGATCTGGCTCCGCCTCACAATGCCGATGAACCGGTTCATATCGTCAACTACCGGCACGAAGTTCTGAACCTTGGCCAGATTAATCAGATCTTCCATATTCGCTTCGATCGACACCGGCTTGATTTTCATGCAAAGCGGAACGTCTTTCAGCAAAAATTTGGATGCATTCTCAAATGTAATTTTTCCATCCGAGTTTTTCATGTGCCACAGAAGGTCGCCCTCTGTCACGGTTCCCGCATACTGGCCGTCCTTATCCAAGATGGGCACAGCCGTGTAGCGGTGATATTCCATTCGCTCCAGCGTCTGCCGAAGCGTGGAGTCTAACGTCAAGCAGATGACTTCCTGTTTAGGCAGCAAAAAAAACGCGATATTCATAATTTCGAATCCTCCTTATGAGCCTTAGCGTGTGACAAGTCAGTAATGCGACAAGGATAAAGGGTGCCATTAGATAGCTATGCTATATGCCTCGTACATATTGAGCGTTAATTGCAAGCGCTTTATTTTTTCTTGCGTAATTCGGCGGATACGGTTCCAAGAAGGACAGAAAATCAGCAGCCAGGCAATCCGGACTGCTGATTGAAATAGGATTACACGCTATATCGATCCGGAATGCCGGAGTCTGTTTATCTCTGCGTCTTGCTTCCTTACTTGACCGACTCCTCGGATTTTTCCGGTTTCATCAGCTGAGCTTCTGGTGTATCGGGGTTCATCCAATTGTCAATCATCTCTCGCGCCTGCCGAACGTCTTGTTCGTTAGCCTGATTATAATAAATGCCATTGATCCGCATGCCTTCGCCCATAATCGTAAAGCTTGCGATCTCCGGTTTTCCGCCGGACAGGAGCTGTTTGGCGAGGTCGATGATAAATTTGGGCTGCATGTCCGTTTGGAAATTGTCGCCCATAATTTCGATCAGTTCCGGCACTTTTCCGATTTGGTCGATTTGCATCAGCCGTTTGGCTGCCGCATCCAGGAAAACCTGCTGGCGCTTGGTGCGGTTAAAATCGCTGTCTTCCCGGTAGCGCACGTAATTCAGGGCGTCTTCACCCATATAAATCGGCTGATTGGCTTTAACGGTAAACTTCTCGTGGTCTTTCCCTTTGTTCACGATATCCTTGCCGATTGGCAGCTCCACGCCGCCCATGGCATCAACAACATCCTTTAACCCCTGGAAATTGACCGATGCGTAATATTCGATTTTTTCATCCAGGAAAGCTTCCATGGTGTCCTTGGCCATCTGATGGCCGCCGAAAGCATAAGCATGCGTTATTTTGTCCTTCTTTCCCTTGCCAACGATATCGACATAGGTATCGCGGGGAATGGAAACCAACAACACGTTGGATTCCTTTGGGCGAACGACCGCCAAAATCATCGTATCCGAACGGGCAGGCTCATCCTTCCGCTGGTCGCTGCCCAGCAGCATGACATTAAAAGGTTCGCTTTGGAGCACCACAGGCTCGGGGGCCTGCTCGCTCTTCAGCGGTTTGTACGATTTTTGCAGCGAGCTTTCCACTTTATCCGCCATAAACAGATCAAACGCCAGTATGGCCAATTGCGTGCGGAACAGATAGCCCAAACCGCCAACGAGCACAACTGCCGCAAGCGTGATATATATTACTTTCCTTTTCATGAGTTAGATTCCTTCTTTTTTATAAAATATATTAAATAAAATGATGGAGTGAATTAAACCAAGGATACCGGAAGCAACTGCTCTCTTTGGCTCGCCTCCCTTCCTATTAAACGGTTATGCGTTCTTCTGACGCACGACCTAAGACCTGTTTTTTAGGGTACAGGCTTGAGCAGCACATGCTCTATTGTAAACCACATCGGTACTTTCTGTGAAGTGTAAGGCAGCAGTTCCATAATTCTACCATTTTTGTTCAAAGAATTCTTCTCGGTATATTAATGAAAAAGAGCCGCTCTGGGCCCCATAACCTGGAACCAATCATTCAGCCGCTCTTTCAGGGTAAGAGTTTTGGAAAAGCCATAGTCAAACAGCTTTCGTGTTTCTTCAAACCGCGCTTCCTTGCTTTTGGTGCCGAGGACCACGGCAATCAGACGGCTTCCTCCCTTTTCGGCCGTGCCCGTAAAGCAATATCCGGCTTTTTCGGTATAGCCCGTTTTCAATCCGTCCGTGCCTTCATATGAATAAGGACCGGCTAGGGAGGGAAGCATCCAGTTTGTGTTGCTTAAATACAACTCGCGTCCCGTCAGCTTCATTTGCGTCTTGCTCGATGTATTAAGAATTTCAGGATGTTGATGAATGAGGTGCGCTGCAAGCTTTGCCGTATCGTGCGCCGTCATGCGGGTCTCTTTCGCGGGATCGCGCGGTTCACTCGAAGAGCGGCTTCCCATCTCCATGCCTGTTGCATTCATAAAATTCGTCCGGGTGGACAGCCCGAGATCCTCTGCCTTCCGGTTCATGATCTTCACAAATTTAGCCTCGGAGCCGGCAAAATGCTCCGCCAAAGCTACAGCCGCATCGTTGGCCGAATAAACCGCCATGCTTTGAAACAGCTCGCCGACGGTCAATATGTCTCCTTCGTTCAGGGATAGGCCTTCCCCGCCGACGCCGCTCGCATAGCGGCTCACGGTCACCTTCTCGTCCCATGTATGGGCCCCTGATCTGATCTCATCCAGTATGATAAGCTCGGTCATCAATTTGGACATGCTTGCGGGAGGCAAAGGAGTATCGCCGTTGCGGCTGAATAAGATGCGTCCCGTATTCAGGTCCATCAAGACAACCGCCTTGGCTTCTACATTCGGTTTGATGCCGATTCGTTCTGTATTCGCTGAAAAAACAAGCCCTACAGGGATCATTATAAGGATAACTATAACAAACCATAACCACCGTTTTTTCATATGAAAGCCCTCCATACTATTAGACGGTTTAAAGGCCCTTTTGGTCTGCATTTTTTCAAAAAAATAATTATTTTTTTAGATGAATAAACATTGGGCTTATGAAAAATTGGCGCATCGTATCCCGGCAGTAAAACGACTATATCTTCCCACAGGTCTCCCCACCTAAGAAACGTCATCTTTCCACCCGTACTTGCGAGCCCGATAGACTTTCACCGTACAGATGACGCCATGCCTGGCGTACGCTAAAACAGCGCTCAGGTTTCCCTGGCGCTGTTTATGAATCATGATAAAGGCATCATTCCAAGATTAAGCAAAATGGCAGGCGACAAAATGGTTATCGCCCATATTGCGGTATTCCGGCGCCTGCTGCTTGCATATATCGGACGCAAGCGGACACCGGGTATGGAATTTGCAGCCTGATGGAGGATTCGCCGGGCTAGGAATATCGCCTTTCAAAACGATTCTCTCCCGCTTCAGCGTCGGATCCGGAACCGGAATCGCGGACAGAAGCGCTTTGGTGTAAGGATGAAGCGGATTGCGGAACAATTCTTCCTTGCTCGCCATTTCCACCATCGATCCCAGATACATAACCCCGATGCGGTCGCAGAGATGCTCAACCACGCTGAGATCGTGAGAAATAAACAGGTACGTCAGCTGTTTTTCCTTTTGCAGGTCGCTGAGCAAGTTGATGATCTGGGCTTGAATCGATACGTCAAGCGCGGATACCGGCTCATCGGCTACGATAAATTCCGGATTCATGATCAGGGCGCGGGCAATGCCGATCCGCTGGCGCTGACCGCCCGAGAACTCATGCGGATATCGATCATAGTGGTATCCGGAAAGCCCGCAAATTTCCAATGTCTCAATGACGCGCTGTTTCAGTTCTTTCCGACTGATCATTCCGTGATCCAAGAGAGCTTCGCCGATTGCATCGCCGACTTTGATCCTCGGATTCAGCGAGCTGAACGGATCCTGGAAGACGATCTGCATTCTAGGTCGCAGCGCACGCATTTTTTCCTTGGGCAGCTGATGGATATCCTGACCGTTAAAGATAACTTTTCCTTCCGTTTTCTCAAGCAAGCGGAGCAGCGTCCGGCCGATCGTGCTTTTACCGCAGCCCGATTCGCCTACAAGGCCAAAAGATTCGCCTTTGTTGATGGTGAAGCTGACATCGTCAACAGCCTTTACGTTGCCGACTGTGCGCTGAAAGATACCCCCTGTGATGGGAAAGTACTTTTTAAGATGATCCACTTCTATCAGAGCTTGGCTCATTGTGCTTTCCCCTCCTCTTCATACAGCCAGCAGGCTACTTTATGCCCGTTCGGATCCGTACCGAGCGGAGGCTCTTTTTCAACGCAAATATTCATGCAAAACTCGCATCTGTCGTGGAAGTGACAGTTGTCTCCAAGCTCGATCGGGTTCGGAACCTGACCCGGAATGGAATACAGGCGTTCCTTTCTCTGGTTGATGACCGGCTTCGCCTTTAGCAAACCTTTGGTGTAAGGATGCTTCGGATTTTGGAACAGTTCGATGACCGGCGCTTGCTCGATCACTTTGCCGGCATACATAACGACAACATAATCCGCCATTTCCGCAACGACGCCCAGATCGTGCGTAATCAGCATGATGGAGGTGTTGAATTTCTCTTTAATGCCGCGCATCAGGTCGAGAATCTGGCTTGAATGGTAACGTCCAGCGCCGTTGTCGGCTCATCCGCAATCAACAGCTTCGGATTGCAGCTCAGCGCGATAGCGATCATGATCCGCTGACGCATGCCGCCACTGAGCTCGTGGGGATAGGACTCGTAAATCTTCTCCGCACGTGGAATGCCGACCAAGTTAATAAGCTCAATCGCCCGATTGCGCGCTTCCTTTTTATTTACAAGCTGGTGAAGCATAATCGGCTCGATAATTTGCTCGCCGATCGTTAATACCGGGTTTAGTGAGGTCATCGGCTCCTGAAAGATCATCGCGATATCATTACCGCGGATCCGGCTCATATCCCGTTTGTCCAATTTCAACAGGTCATTGCCTTCAAACAGGATTTCTCCCCCCGTAGGAGGCGTATCGATCAACCGCATGAGTGACATGGCCGTTACACTCTTGCCGCAGCCGGATTCACCGACCACGCATACCGTCTCGCCTTCTCGTATCTTAAAGCTGACATCATCAACGGCTTTAATGATGCCTGCAGATGTATGAAAATGCGTTTTTAAATTTCGGAATTCAACTAAATCTTTTGCCATGTCGCATCTCCTACTTCTTCATTTTTGGATCCAGAGCGTCGCGGAGTCCGTCACCGATCAGGTTGATCGCAACGACCGTGATCAGGATACACATGCCCGGCGGAATCCAAAGCCAAGGTCTCTTTCGGAAATCGATCAAGTTGTTGGCAGCGGAAATCATGTTCCCCCATGATGGTGTCGGAGGTACGACGCCAATGCCAAGGAAGCTTAGAGCGGATTCCGATATGATAGCGGATGCCACGCCGAGCGTTGCCGATACGATGATGATCGGAATGGTGTTCGGCAGCAGGTGACGGAAAATTTTACGTCGGTCGCGAAGGCCAAGCGCCTCCGTAGCCTGCATGAATTCCTGCTCGCGCAGGGTCAGGATTTGGCCTCGGACAAGGCGCGCCAGTCCGCTCCAGGCAAGGATACCGAGAATGAGCATCAGGAAGTAAATCCGGTCCGCAGGGTCAACCTTCAAGTCGGACAGGATCGCGCCCATAATGATCATAATCGGAAGGGATGGCAGGGCCATGAAAATATCCGCCGTACGCATGATGACGGTATCCACACCTTTGCGGTAGAAACCGGCCAAAGCTCCTAAAGTGGCTCCGATGGCAACAGAAATTCCCGTCGCTACCAGTCCGACGGTAAGGGAAATCCGGCCGGCCAGCATCAGACGGAGCAAAACATCCCGTCCCAGCTTGTCCGTACCAAGCCAATGCTCGGCGCTCGGCGGCAGGTTTTTATTCCTAATGTTCGTTTCCAACATATTATAAGGCGAAAACATCGGCCCGAAAACACAAATTAAAATCATGATAATCAATATGAAAAGTCCAATCAGCGCCAGCCTGTTTCGGGTAAAACGTCGAATCGCCACCCTCCACGGAGAGTCCGGCTGCTTTGCGGGGACTTGGATTTTCGTGTCAAGAGGTGCAGCCTCCAGGGACAAAGTAATCTCCTCCTACTTTAAACGGATTCTTGGATCTGCGGTTCCATACAGTACGTCGGAAATCAGGTTTCCGATCAGTGTCAGAACAGCCAGGAAAATCGTAAAACCTAGCATAAACGGATAGTCGCGCATACTGATCGATTCTAGATAAACCTGACCGATACCAGGCCATACAAACACTTTTTCCAGAATAATCGCACCGCCGAACAAAGCCGGCAGTTCAAAGCCCATCAAGGTGATTGCAGGCAATAACGCATTGCGAAGCGCATGCTTGAAAATAACCGTGCGCTCTTTCAATCCTTTTGCCCGTGCGGTTCTGATGTAATCCTGGCGAATAACCTCAAGCATACTTGTACGGAAATAACGGGTTAAGCTTCCTGTGCTGAGCATGGTTAGGACAAGCGTAGGCAGGAAGGCATGTTCGGCAATATCCATCATATGAGACCAGCCTGTTGCATTCGAGCCGGCTGTTGTCATGCCGCCGACAGGGAACCACCCGAGTTCAAGCGAGAATACTTTGATGAGCAAGAGACCGATAAAGAATGAAGGTAGAGACATACACAGAAATACGATTAACGTTACCATCTTGTCAAAGAATGAATACTGAAATTTGGCCGAGAATACCCCGGCAAAAACGGCTATGATCCAACTTAGCATTAAACTGAAAAAAGCAATGATGAATGAGTTCCATACATAATTGCCTATAACTTTCGTAACCGGCTGTTTGTGCTGGAGAGAATCCCCCATGTTACCTGTTAGCATATTCCCAGCCCATGTGAAATACCGTTCCACGGGCGGCTTGTCTAAACCGTAAATAGCCCGAAGCTCGGCTTTTTTCTCGGCCGTCATAGTCGGACTGTTCTTGGCAGTGATATAGTCGCCTGGCACCATAGCGGATATGGCAAAGACAAGTATGGAAATCCCGATCAGCGTCGGGATCATCTGCAGCAGCCTCCGGACAATGTACTGCTTCATATTATTCCTCCCGGCATATAAGTGGATATGCCCAGCTCGAGTGAGCTGAGCATATCTTTCCTGATGTTATTGTTGAAGTTCTGCTTGATGCACACTGTATGTGAAATCTTTGAAAGCGGTAATGTCCAGACCTGTAACGCGGCTGTTGATTACCCAGCCATCCCGTCTTTGGTAAATGAACAGGTTGGGAAGGTCCTTGTTCAATTCCTGGTACATTTCTTTATAAATCTTTTTACGCTCTTCAAGATCGAGGGTGTGCTTACCTTTTTTCATGAGCTCGTCGACCTTTTTGTTTGAGTAGCCAATATCATTCTGAGATCCGCCAGTAATATACACCGTATTATCCGGGTCTGGAGTCAAGCCCCAGGCTGCGAAGAACATGTCAAACTCGCCTTTATCTTTCTTATCCATAATGGCGTTGAAGTCTAGCGTCTCCGCTTTGATTTCAATGCCCAAGTCTTGATAGTTTTGAGTCATAATCGGAAGAAGTGCCTCTATTACTTCACTGTCTGCTGTGGCAGAGAAATCAATCGTAAATTTCTTTCCGTCTTTTTCACGGATGCCGTCAGCGCCAGCTTTCCAGCCAGCTTCGTCAAGAAGCTGCTTCGCTTTTTCAGGGTCAAACTCGTATGGATCGATATTCTCATCCGTATAAGACCATGATACGTCCGACTGAGGAAGATTGATCGGGTTAGCATATTTACCGAAGATACCTTCAACGATATCTGCTCGGTTCAAACCATACATCAACGCTTGACGCACTTTCTGATCTTTAAACTTGTCAAGGTTGTGGTTAAATGCAATATAACCATATCCATTTGTTTTAAAGAGGTTCAAGTCAAGGAAACCCATGGCCTTAACTTCTTCCACGCTATCATCACTAACTGTAATCATGTCTACATCAACTTCACCGGATTGCAGCATCGAAAGCCTGGTTTCAGCGGTAGTGGATTTGTAAACCAGGTTTTTGATTTTCGGAGCGCCTTTGAAATAGTTCGGGTTTGCTTCGAATACAACTTCTTGTCCCGGAGAGAACTTTTTCAAGATGTAGGGTCCGCTACCAAGTGGTTTGTCATTAAGGGCTTTCAGGGAATCCATATTGCCCTTCTTGAAGTTTTTGCCGTAGTAATGCTCAGGAACAAAAGCGACATCTCCCAAGACGTCACGCGTAAGTGCAGTGGCCTCAGTTACCGTAATCTCAACCGTGTTATCATCAATGACTTTAATCCCTGAGATTTCATCTGCCTTACCATTTTTATATTCTTCGCCGCCTTTAATCTTATAGGAAAGCATGTCGGTTTCACCGTCATAGCTTGGATCGTGCAGAACCTTCATTGCAAATACATAATCTTTTACAGTTACAGGCGAACCATCGCTGTATTTTACGCCAGGCTTCAATTTGAATGTATATTTCAAGCCATCCTCGGAAACATCAACACTCTCGGCAAGTCTTTCGGTATACGTACCGTCATTGGTAACTTCCAGGAAAGTATCAAAAATCGTTTGAACAACAAACTTGTCATAGGCAGTTTGCCAGAAGAATGGACTGAATACCCCTTTAGGAGAGGTCATACCAATAATCAACGTATCTTTGCGATTGAGAGCTGTTTCTGGGTTGGCTGAAGGATCTTCAGCTTTAAAATAACCCTCGCTGTCATCTCCACCTTCTGCCGGAGGGCTTTCTTCTTTTTGCCCCTCTTCGGTTTTAGGCGTTTCTTGTGCAACTTTTTCCCCCTGTTTCGGCTCTTCAGTCTTGCTGCCGGAGCATGCTGCCAACACAGAGATGGCTAGCAACATGATAACCAGCAATAGCGACATTCTCTTTTTCATGCTAATCCTCCTTCTAAAAATATGTTGCTTATAAATTATCAGGGCAATTTGGAAATCACCCTTAAATAATTACAGAAAGTTATGAGTACAGAATGTCAGCCATATAATGTGAGCATGTCGAAATACCAGAAAATATACCAATGGTCAATTAGTTCCAAAGTCTCTAACAATATTTTCTTCTCTGTAAAATTAATGTTATGATACGTGTAAAAATAGGTGACGTCAATTACTTTTTCGAATTTTTTCTAAAAAAAAATGTTTTCTGCCGCGCGATTTGGTTTATAAAAAGGGTTTGTATTTCGAATTTAAATAAAATAAATTTTCAGAAAATATGGAAATTTACTTGTTTTGTTTATAATATTTTCATTTTATTTCAAACTATCTCTATTTTTTTTGATTTTGATGTCATATTATGTGACGCGTAAATCTCTAATGCTGATGAATTTTGTCGATTCGGGTGATGCATTTTAAATCTGGGTCATGTTAAGGGCATAAAGCCTAACCCAAACGTCCCTATCCCGTCTTCAATCTGGTATTTACGTGTCATATTTAATACTGATTTTACATTTCTTAGACGACAAACAACCCGACAATACATATCGGGCTGTTTTTAAGGTCTTATATTCTCACTTGAAGTTATAGATCGCTTACGAAAGCTCAATCAAGACATACGGAACAACAGGCTTTTGGTTTTTCTCATGCATTCCTTAAGGATACATCACTAAACACTTTTTACCCAAGCCGTTTTTATGTCCATCTCCTCAATGCACTGTCGATCATCATGGTTGTCGTTAGCTACGAGAGGAGTTACCGGGTAAATTCTCATGGGTCCATGATATGTTTTGAGCAGCCTTTCCATCTGATACACGTTTTCCGTTTCCGGATGAAGCCATGCCTCCATATCTTCCGTGGATAAAATAGCCGGCATCCGGTCCTCAAATTCTCGAATCGACTCGTTCGCTCGAGACATCAACATGGTACAGGTTCTGGTATCCTCGCCCTTTGCATTCCGCCAGGTCTCATATAGACCCGCCACGCCAAACAATTCGTTATTCGGCAAAACCACGCGTACGGCATAACTCTTCTTTCCGACCGTTCTCCAGTAATATAAGCCATTGCACGGAATGACGCAGCGTCTTGTGTCCAATGTCTTTCGATATGTCGGGTTTTGATGAACCGCATGCAAATCGGCATTTACCGCATCTTTTCCCCAATACGGGACAAGCCCCCAACGAAATTCATCCAATACGCGTTCTCCCTGATCCCGAATAATTACGGGCATCGTTTGAGTCGGACTGATGTTATACCGGTTCTTGTAGTAATACATCACCCGGTTGATTCCAAAATGCTTGCTCACTTCTTCAAGGTCCGCCGACATCGAAAACCGTCTGCACATGTCCCACTCCTCCTTTTCCTTATCGTTTGGATAAAAGAGGAATAATATGCATGGTTTTCGTGTCCACTGTGAATAGACAAATGTTTATGTTCCTAGAGTGACTATTCTGCGTCAACCTAATCATCATTGCTTTTCTTCTATATATATGTCCTATGGAAGAAGACAATTAGGGTATGAATTTATCTTTGAAGCCGGTGTGGATGCGGTTGATATTTGAATGTTCAGTTTGTGCACTATTTATATAGAAGAAACTCGAATTGTCTTTATTTTAAAAGGTTTGAATATTACACAAAAGAGCGGGCGGATTATTCCGCCTTATTTGGTTCATGATCATTTAATTATTAGTTTAATTTTAATTTATGTATTCGGAAGAAAGACGATGTCCACTGGAGAAGAACAAAACGACTCGATTAAAATATTATTAACCTATGATAGAAATGATCTATAAGTTACTTTATATGTACGCTTGTCCTTTCAGAAAGGACAACAACTATCTTAATTAAACGCATGGGACCGATCCACCTTCTTGGATTGAACAGAAAGCAGACACCAATGTGCATTACTCTCCAAAAAAAACAGCCCAACCAATTGGCTGAGCCGCTTTCCTTCACAGAGAACCTTACTCTGTAGTGTATGGAAGCAATGCGATTTGACGGGAGCGTTTGATCGCAATCGTCAGAGCACGCTGATATTTTGCGCTTGTTCCAGTCACGCGACGTGGCAAAATTTTGCCGCGTTCGCTGATGAACTTTTTGAGCAAGTCTGTATCTTTATAGTCAATGTGAGTAATTTTATTCACAGTGAAGAAACACACTTTACGACGCTTGTTGCGGCCGCCGCGGCGTGCCGGTCTTTTGTCGTTGTCTCCGCCTTCTCTTTGCTTAAAAGCCATGCTTTGTCAGTCCTTCCTTATTAAAATGGCAAATCATCATCCGAAATATCGATCGGTTTTCCTTCATCGGAAAAAGGATCCTGATTGTTGCGCGAGTAATTGCTGTTTCCACGGTTTCCGCCGCTGGTGCCGCTTCCCCCGTTAAACGGTGATTCCTCACGATTTCCGCCGCCTCCGCTGTTATCACGGTTCGATTCCAAGAAACGGACATTATCGGCAATGACTTCGGTGACGTATACACGCTTACCTTCGTTATTTTCGTAATTCCGCACTTGAATGCGCCCTTCCACAGCCGTCAGACGGCCTTTACGCAGATAGTTGGCACACGTTTCAGCAAGCTGTCTCCAGGTAACGACCGGAATAAAATCCGCTTCGCGTTCCCCGCCTTGTCCGGTAAACGGACGATCAACGGCAAGCGTAAACTGTGTAACCGCTACTCCTGCTGGCGTATAACGCAGCTCCGGATCACGGGTCAGCCGGCCGATCAAAATGACACGGTTCAACAATCCAATCCCCTCCTTAGAACGAATTCATTACAAAATCCCTCGGTCTTAGGCTACGTCGTTCGTGATGAGATAACGAATAACTTCGTCGGAAATTTTCATGATACGCTCAAGCTCGGTTACAACTTCAGGTGTTGCGTTGAAGTTTACCAGAACATACACGCCATCACGGAATTTCTTGATCTCATACGCAAGACGGCGTTTACCCATTACGTCGTGTTTTGTAATTTCTCCGCCGTTGGAGATGATGCCTTGGAATTTTTCGACTGCAGCTTGAACAGCTTCTTGCTCAATGTCAGGACGAATAATGTACATCACTTCATATTTGCGCATAACTTTCACCTCCTTATGGACTTCGGCCCCCAATCCAGTTGGGAGCAAGGAGCGAGCGTAAACTCGCACCATAATACTATATCAGAACGGATGATCGGATGCAAGTTTCTTTTCAAGCCATTCATCCTTTAGCCTTCCGTTTCATTCACCTATCATCCCCAGACCCATGTTTCCTCCTTCCGCTCATTCCCTGCCATGTTTCACGGGAACAAGGTACAACCTAAGAAAGCAGTTCATTACATTTATAAAAGGAGGTTTCACGATGGGTGAGCGGAGTGAATTCCATGGCGGTGAAAAAGCGCCCAATAACGGCGTTTACATCGAAGTGGGTCTAAACGACCACATTATGGGGATCGAGGACCCCCAGCAAGTTAAATTGAAACGGGGCGAAAAGTTTCCGGATAACACGAATAGCGATCGTGTCTGGATGAACAAAAGACGGGTGCAGCCGAAATAAATTTATTTTTCATGCATAACGGTTTGATAAATGCACACAATATCATCAGGCGGTGCAATGAGAGAGGTGTGGTTCCGTTGGACAACGCAGCTGAATTGCGCATAGGATCTGACTCTGCACAGGTAGCATGCGGAGGGAATTAGCAGGAAGCTTGACCGTTAGGACAAGTGAAAGGCTGTTGACCAAGGTATTGCGAACGTGTTTGGTTAAAGATTCATATTTCACAGCGCACCGCCTAACCAGTGGAAGGACCCATTAGGGTCCTTCTTTCACGTCCCTGTATTTTATATCTCAACTTCCATTAACACTTGTGGATCCAGACCCGATAGCGTTGTCGGTTTATCATCGTCTGATATCAGAAACCAAAAGCCTCCTGCCCATTGGACAGGAGGTTCACTGATTATTTTATTCAATGATGAAGGTGGCGGAAAGGGTGGGATTCGAACCCACGCACGCCTTGCGACGCCTAGCTGATTTCGAGTCAGCCCCCTTGGGCCTCTTGGGTACCTTTCCGCAGCACGATTGATTATAACATGTTCTTGCGATTAGGTCAATACTTTCAGCAGGTAAATAACTTTATTTTGTACCGAGCGAAGCTCCCAGCGCCCGCTCGTGCTTGGCGTCGCATGATGGCAGTCAACCACATATCGTTATTCCTCGGCATTTCCTTCATTTTCTGCCGCTGACCGAAGTACTTTTTTCATGTTTTTCTCGAACTTGGCCCGTGGGATAAGCACGCTATGCTGACATTTCGTGCATTTGATCCGTATATCCATCCCCATGCGTATGATTTCCATTTCGTTGTTTCCACACGGATGAGGCTTTTTCATCTGAACGATGTCCCCCAGTTGAAATACCTTTCGTTCCATGTTCCTCGCCCCTTTCCCGCTCAAAACTTATGAGCCAATTATAGTTTCGAATCTTCATATAGTTAAGGTATGCTCTCTCCCTCATCCTAAAACGATGATCTTTCTCTACCATTATCCTTGAGAGGATTGCCGAAGTTCCTCTTCTTCCAACGCATGTTTGATTTCCTTAAAAATCTCCCTCTCTACGATTTCCCTAGAATTCGGATTGCATTCGGCCGCAATCCGGACAACGTATTCGGAGGTCGTCAGAGACTGGATACCGAGTACTTCCGGATCTTGAGCCAATTGGAGCTACGCTCCCCGATTCCCTGAAGCGCACGCCGGATTAGCGATATCGTTTCATCCACGCGCTTTTCGTTTTTAACCGGCAAGTCTACCACGGCAAGTGAATTGGACAAAGAGTAGTTTGTAACGCTCGTTATCAACCCGTTCGGAATAATATAGGTTTCCCCATTGAGCCCTTTTATCCGCGTTGTCCGTAGGCCTATCACTTCTACCGTGCCTCTGAACTCTCCGCTTTTAATAACATCTCCTACGGCAAACTGATCCTCGAAGATAATAAAAAAGCCCGTTATTACATCCTTGACCAAACTTTGCGCGCCAAAACCGATCGCCAGACCGAGCACGCCGGCACCGGCCAGCAGCGGCCCCAGCTCAAAGTTGAACTCGGACAGAATAATCAGAATCATAACGAAATTACATACGACGGAGGTTACATTTTTGAGCAGTTCGCCAACGGTGACAAACCGGCGCGGATTCACGCTGATCCGGCTTTTTTGCTGCCTTTCCAAAAACCGGTCGATCATTCGGTAAACAACCCGGATTACTATACGCGTCAGCAGAAATATGACAAATATTCTAATAGAAGCAAAAAGCACGGACATCCACATATCCATATCCGTTACCCACTTCCAAAACTTCTCGCCCATATTGACGGCCCCCTCTATACCTTGGCCGATGTTCGTTTCTTCTTCAGCCAGAAAAACGTTCATCATCAATCTCCCTCCTGCTTTTCTAAGATGTTTATGTAGTTCCCCAGATGATTTCGGGCAAAAACCCCTCTGATCTCCACCCTTTCTTCCGTAATGATCCTTTGAACCTCTTGCAGTGCCAATTCGGGAAACTGAATGGATAACGCGCAGCCGGCGGTTATCTCTTTTGGCGTTGGAAACAAATCTATTTCAATGTCAGCGTAATCCAGCAGCATTTCGGCCCGCAGCGCTTGCTGCGTGGAATCAAAAGCGATCAGCATGATCCCGTCCACTTGCCCCTCCTTCCCCTATCTCTATTTCATATAGGTTGCCATCGTTTATGAATAGAATCACCTTTCTTATTCCAAAAAATCGATTTTCACTACTAAGAAGGCGTGATAAACCATAGGCGCATTAATCAGAGCTTAGGAAACTATGCGATGTAGCCAAACCCGGTTCGCACTAAAAATAGGGTTAATCCCATTGCTATCCTATTTATCTCCTGATCCCCCCATTTTCAAAAAGATATCTTTTCGAAAGGTCTCAACAAGTATAAAAACATTCTTTCATCCATATACTGTTACTACTATCCGCAGACGAAAGGAAGATTCTATGAAACGTTTAGCGAATAACCCGTCTCTTCAGGAGTTTTCAAGCTTAAAAATACCACATACCGATCCCGAAATCCATTCCGCTATTATACATCGTCTGCTCTACCATCTCTCCGCGGGGGTCCAACGCCGTCCGATTATCGTTGTCTGCATCGGCACAGACCGTTCTACCGGAGACTGCCTGGGTCCTCTGGTAGGTACATCCCTGGCCCGATATAACAGCTCCATGTTCCATCTCTATGGCACTTTGGACGAGCCCGTTCACGCCATGAACTTGAAAGAAACGCTCACGTCCATTCATGAAACCTACGACAACCCTTATATCATCGGTATAGACGCCTGTCTCGGCCAATCTTCCAGCGTAGGCTCCATACAAGTGTCAGAGGGCCCTCTCCGCCCTGGTGCCGGCGTACATAAAGAACTGCCGCCGGTCGGCGATATCCATGTTACGGGCATCGTCAATGTCGGCGGCTTTATGGAATACTTCGTATTGCAGAACACTCGTCTCAGTCTTGTCATGAGACTATCGGACATCATCGCAAACTGTCTTTTCTGTGCCATGAAAGAATGGCATCGTTCTAATTTTCTTGCAGCGCAAGATGTATAGCTTCCTTTTCCTCTGGAGATAGCGGATGCTGGGATTCACGGTTAGTTAATGGCTTGGCGTATACGAAAGAGCTCTCCCGGTTATAAAGCCCGGTCAAAACTAACCCATCCCCTTTTTCGCTCACTAGGGCGATCGAGAAGCTCAAGTCATTGCCCCGTTCACCAAAAGCGTTGTAACGCACAATTCCCGTCTTGGTTTTGATCCCCTTCAGGGTTTGACCAATACGTTCAAGCTGTGATCGATGATTTTCTTGTTCTTCTCCAATGGCATCCATTTCAACTTTAAGATTGAGGAGCAGTGTTTCAAGATCTTCCACCCCGCTGCCGGACATCATCGTATCATATTTACGTCTCATTTTACGCAATTTGAATCCCTGCACCATCACAATGATCCACAAAAGCAGGATGATAAAAACCATGCCGACGACAAACCAATGAAGCTGTTCCAGAATCAATCCATTCAATTCAGACATACTTGTTCATTCCTTCTCCTCAATCTCGATCTGCCGATCAAGCCAATATTTCGGCCATGGCATTTACCATGATGTCTATATCCTCTTTACTTGTCTTCATCCCCACGCTGGCCCTAACCGCGCCAGTTTTTTCCGTGCCCGAGGCATTATGGGCTAGCGGCGTGCAGTGCAATCCTGCGCGCACAGCTATTCCGTATTCCCTATCCAACTTAAATGCCAACATGGCGGATTCCATTTTTTCCACCACAAAAGATATCATGCCCGTTCTTGGTTTGCCAAGCTCCGGACCAAGCAGCCTAACACCTTTTAATGAACCCAGAACCTCCATTAAAGCCTGAGTCAACTCCCACTCATGCCTATAGATTTGCTCTGGCGTTCGGTCAATCACGATGGCCGTTCCTGCCTGAAGACCAGCAAACCCTATGGTATTAGGAGTGCCGGCTTCATACCGATCAGGTCTCACGGATGGCTGATCCACCGCTTCGGATTGTCCGCCTGTTCCGCCATGGAGCAAAGGCTCCAAGTCAATTTCCGGAGATACATAGAGTCCTCCTGTTCCTTGCGGTCCAAGCAATCCTTTATGGCCAGGAAAAGCAAGCATGCCGATGTTCATTTCCTTTACGTCAATGGCGAGCATTCCAGCGCTTTGAGCAGCATCCACCAGCAGTACGGCACCACGCTTCACCGCCATTTCGCCAATCTCGCCAATCGGCAGTATGGAACCAAGCAGATTAGAGCTATGACTGCATACCACCAAGCGGGTGTTCGCGCAAAATGCTGCCTCAACCTCTTTCAAGTCGATATTCCCTTCAGCGTCTACAGGCACATAATCCACCATCACCCCTTGAGTCCGTCTTAAAAACTCAAGCGGCCGTCTTACGGAATTGTGTTCAATCATGGAGGCAATGACATGATCACCCGGTTTTAGAAACCCCTTTATGGCAAGATTGAGCGCCTCGGTTGTATTGGAAGTTAAGACGATATCATTAGGATTCCCCACCCCAAACAAACCCGCCACCGTTTTACGAGCATTATACAGCACTCTTGAAGCATTCACCGCCATGCGGTGGCTTCCTCGTCCGGGATTTGCCCCGGCGTCCTCCATCGCCTGCAACATAGCCTCAAACACTTCAGGGGGCTTAGGCCAAGAAGTAGCCGCATGATCAAGATATACAACCGATTTCATGTTGAATTCACATCCTCCTCAACCTGCACGTAAGGAAACTACCTCTTTCACTCCCATGAAAACCGGGATTTTTTTGTACGAAACCCAACGCCCAAAAAATCGCATCCAATCCGCAGAGCGTATACTTATCATTCCATCTAAACACTCTACTAATTCAGCAAATGATTCTCACAACTTCGACCAGTGCTGCGCCTTTGAAACTTCCGACCAGAACAAAGGCAACGTTCCAGGCCGTTGCCCCACCTTTTTTTCATTCAAAGATCAAGCGACTGCTTTAAAGTTTTTATTGCAGCAATTCCAGCAACCTCTCCAAATCCTGTTTACTGTAATAATTGATTTCAATTTTGCCTTTATCTTTATTATGTTTAATTTTCACCGTTGTTTTGAAGTGCTCCCGCAGGTTTTCCTCTAAATGGTCAATGTACGGATCGCGCTTTTTCACTTTTACTTTATCCTTCTCTTCGGACTTGCGATCCAAGTTTTTAACCGCTTCTTCCAGCTCGCGGACGCTCCACTCTTGTTCCACGCACTGCTTCGCCAGCTGTTTAACCAGAACGGGATCTTTCAAGCCAACGATAGCTCGCGCATGTCCCATAGATAATGTTCCACGTGAAACATTTTCTTTTACTTCTTCCGGCAAAGACAACAATCTTAAAAAGTTGGCAATATGGGAACGAGACTTACCCACCTTTAAAGAAAGCTCTTCCTGCGTCAAGGAAAATTGTTCCATCAGGCCTTGATACGCAACCGCAATCTCCATTGCATTGAGATTTTCGCGCTGCAAATTCTCTATGAGGGCAATTTCCATAACCTGCTGATCGCTGAAGGATCGAACTACTGCAGGGATAGTAGCTTTACCGCAGTATTGGGAAGCTCTGAACCGCCGTTCGCCAGCGATGATTTCATAGCCCTTAAGCACACTTCGAACAATGATGGGTTGAATAACGCCATGCTGACGAATCGACTCGGCCAGCTCCTGAATCGCTTCATCATTGAACGTTTTGCGAGGCTGATAAGGGTTAGCCCGCAGTTGGCTCAATGGTATCTCTACGACCTTATCGTCCTCGTTTATAGACAAGGAAGGAATAAGCGCATCCAGCCCTTTTCCTAAACGTTTACTCATAAGAGATCACTTCCTTTGCCAATTCCAAGTATACCTCCGCGCCTTTGGAACGGGGGTCGTAAGTTATGATCGATTGCCCATGGGAAGGCGCCTCACTCAATCGTATATTCCGTGGAATGATGGTCTTATAGACTTTTTCTTGAAAATACTTTTTGACTTCTTCGATAACCTGAATGCCCAGATTTGTACGAGCATCCAACATGGTAAGCAATACGCCTTCTATTTTTAAAGAAGTGTTCAGATGCTTCTGGACCAACCGTACCGTATTCAGCAATTGGCTCAAACCTTCCAATGCGTAATACTCACACTGGATCGGAATAATGACGGAATCTGCAGCCGTCAACGAATTAATAGTCAAAATCCCCAATGACGGAGGACAATCGATCAGGATGTAATCATACATCGGTTTTACGAGGGCAAGCGACTTTTTCAGCCTCACCTCACGGGATATCGTAGGTACCAACTCGATTTCCGCACCCGCCAACTGAATCGTAGCCGGAATAATGTCCAAACCTTCTATGTTCGTCGAACTAATGGCATCCTTCGGATGAACATCATTGATGATAATATCGTAAATGCAGTTTTCAACATCTGCTTTGTTAATACCGACGCCACTTGTCGTATTGCCTTGGGGATCGATATCCACCAACAGCACCCGTTTGCCAAGCGAAGCCAGTCCAGCGCCCAGATTGACGGAAGTCGTTGTTTTCCCGACACCGCCCTTTTGATTTGCTATGGCAATTGTTTTTGACACTATTTTCACCTCAATGTAGGAAGACTCTTCTAGTAGGGTGCAAAAGATGATATACAGCATTCTCCTTTTGCCGTATAGTGGACATTTGGAATTAGACCGCTCAATGAAAGGCGGCACCGGAACGGTTAAACGCAATCCGCTGGGTTCGGACACGAAACCATTTTTTGAAGATATAAGTGCAACAAGTCCGGATTGATTTCTTCCTCATCACGCTAAAATACAGCTCCAAAAAATGCGATCTGTCTTCCTAGGAGGTACTGTGACTAGTTTCTTCTTAGGTCAACAGAAAAAGCGGCACGATGAATACCGCCTTCACGCTTTCATGTCTTTATCTCATTTTAAAGGTAGCTTTATCGTTTCGGGATTTTAATGACAATCTCATAATGATCTTCGTGGTCATTCTCGGTAGTCTTGATCGCCATTCCCGATCCTGAAACCATATCAATCGATTGACGAATGGTATTCAAAGCCAACCGTACATCTTTACTGTAAGAAATCCGTTTGGATTTTTTGATCGTGGTTACTTCTTTATAAAAAGCTACACGAGCCTCTGTTTGTTTAACATTCAATTCCTTGGCAATGATTTCGCCCAATACTTTCAACTGGGTCTCCTCATTATCCAATGAGAGTAATGCCCGTGCATGGCGTTCTGTAATCTTTCGCTCCATAAGAGCCGTCTTCACTTCGTCCGGAAGTTGAAGCAGCCGGATTTTGTTGGCAATAGTGGATTGGCTTTTACCAAGGCGCTGAGCGAGGCTTTCCTGAGTCAGTTGATGAAGATCAATCAGCTTCTGATAAGCAACCGCCTCTTCAATGGATGTCAGGCCTTCACGCTGCAGGTTTTCAATCAAAGCAATAGAAGCAGCCTGGGAATCATTGAAATCCCGTATAATGGCAGGGATGGTTTCAAGACCCAGCTTCTTGACAGCACGCCAACGACGCTCTCCGGCAATAATTTCATACACGCCGTTACGGACACGTACGACGATAGGTTGAATAACGCCATGGGTTCGAATCGTCTGAAGCAGTTCGTCGATCTTCTCGTCATCAAAAATCGTTCGCGGCTGGTATGGGCTGCTTACAACCTCATTCACCGGAATCTGCTTCACTTCATCCCCGGGTGTTGTTTTTTCCGCCGTTAAGCCAAACAACTTCGAAAATTGTTCTTTCATTCCGTATATTACCACCTAATTTCATGATAGCATGGACGACGCCACTGCTTTCTGCCAACCATTCGCTCGTCGGCAGCCAGCATGGAGAGCACAAGAAGCCATTTCGCCATGAAAAAGTCATCTCAAGCGCTTTCTCGGCTCAATCTCACATGCAAGCCAGGCATTTCCCTGCAAAAAGCATTACTTTCTTCATGACATCAGCAAAAGGGCCGGTAAATGTCCGACCTCCATAAGACTGGTACTACGATTCTATTCTACCACTTTTTGTCCTATAATCCTATTCTACAAACTCACCTTTTTTTCCTGCATTTTTGGTGTATTTATACAAAAGCATGCGGAGAATGGCTTGTATTTCTGGGTTGAATCGACCTGTTCTGTCCGATTTTTGCAGGCACTGATCGATCCTCAAAACGTTAATCCAACCCTACGGCTAACTTTTCCGGCGATTCCATTGAAAGCACTCCCGTGATAAAAGAGGATTGTACTCGCCTGCATCCGACCGTCTTAACATATCAACCCTACTAGAAACGAATTTACCTTTAACGCGGCGACATACGTACCTGTTTCTGCCTGTAGTTGTCTGTTCCTGTCGATTATGTATAGAACAATAAACTGGGATTAAGAATGCTGTTGTACTTGCAATCAGCATGATAAACCGATTCCGGATGATCTACAATTTCATTCTATATTGCCTCCAAAACTTTAATGCGGTCTTCGACCGCTCTGATCTAGTATCAACTCTTATGATTTTTTCATAGATCTGCCTACATAAAAGAAATTTTGAACATCGATAATGGGCCCTTCTTGGAAAATCAAGGCTATGTTTCTGTCCTTACAAGATTAACTCCTTATATATAAGAAAAACGTCTTTCGACGTACATTCTCAGAAGACAGACCGCATTTAGCGGATGTTTTTCTTGCGATCTAAGGAAGCCGCGTCTCCGAAACTTATACTTTCTTATATCTTCAAAAAAAAGAGAATGTTTCACGTGAAACATTCTCTTTAAGATTAATATAGATTGCCGGTTATATGAGCGGCGTTTTAACGGCTGTTCCCGGCTTTCTCGGGTATTTTGCCGGTGTGGCCCCTGTCTTTTTGATGACGGCAATGTGGCGTGCCGATTCATCAACCGGTAAAGAGAAGGAGTGTACTTTGTGCAAGACGCCCCTCAGTTCTTTGAGGCTGCGGCCCGCCTCCAGAATCTCTTCCGATGGGTCGCTGCCCTTCATCGCTGCAAATTGGCCGCCCACCTTTACAAAAGGAAGGCAAAATTCATTCAGAATCGCCAGTCTGGCCACCGCACGGGCCGTGACAAGATCAAATCCATCACGGTACGGGTGCTTGCGGGCAACCTCCTCTGCTCTGCCATGAAGCATCTCTACCTGCTCCAACCCCAGCTCACCCGCAACATGCTTTAAAAAGGTAATTCTCTTATTAAGAGAATCAACAATCGTTAAGCGAAGATGCGGAAAACAAATTTTAAGCGGAATGCCGGGAAATCCGGCACCCGATCCGATATCGGCCAGTGATTCGACTGTGCTCATATCCACATAAAAAGCAAGGCTGACCGAATCGTAAAAGTGTTTCATATACACCTGTTCCCTTTCCGTAATACCGGTCAGGTTCATTTTTTCGTTCCACTCCACCAGCACCTCGTAGTAGGTTTCAAACTGCTGAAGCTGCTTCTCATTAAGTGTAATTCCGTACTCCTGGAGCCGGTGAGCAAACGCCTCTTGAATAACATCCATGTTTTAAGCTGATCCTTTCGCCGCCGTCACCCGGTTGTAGTGTTCCAGGTAGACGAGAAGTATCGAAATATCCGCCGGTGTGACACCGCCGATCCGTGAGGCTTGACCGATGGATATCGGACGGATCTTGTTAAGCTTTTGTCTGGCTTCCATCGCAAGTCCGTGAATATCGTCATAGACAATATCATCCGGAATCCGTTTTTTCTCCATCTTTTGCAATCGTTCCACATGACCCAATTGCTTTTCAATGTAACCGGCATATTTGATTTGAATTTCAACTTGTTCCTTCATTTCCTCGTCGAGTTCCAAAGGAGAAGGAGACAAGGATTCAATCATTTCAAACGTGATTTCCGGACGGCGCAAAATGGTCAGCATGTTGCTTCCGTCCTGAATCGGTGCAGAACCGGCTGCTTCCAGCATGGCATTGACTTCCACCGGTCTCACCTTCGTTTGTCTCAATCGCTCGATTTCTTGTTCCACAAGCTCTTTCTTGCGAAGGAACCGGGCGTAACGTTCTTCGGAGATCAGCCCGATCTCATAACCGATTTCGGTCAAACGCAGATCGGCATTGTCATGCCGCAGCAGCAGACGATATTCGGCGCGGGAAGTCAACAATCGGTAAGGTTCATTCGTGCCTTTGGTGACAAGATCGTCAATCAGCACCCCAATGTAGCCTTGGGATCGATCCAGCACGACCGCTTCCTTGCCTTGGACTTTGCGGGCAGCGTTAATGCCGGCCATAATGCCTTGACCTGCAGCTTCCTCATAACCCGAGGTTCCGTTAATTTGTCCAGCCGTAAACAGACCCGGCAAAAGCTTGGTTTCCAAAGACGGCCACAGCTGCGTAGGAACCATGGCGTCATACTCAATAGCATAACCGTTTCGCATCATTTCTACTTTTTCCAACCCGGGTATGGAACGGAGTACGGCGAGCTGTACATCCTCCGGCATGCTGGTAGACAAACCTTGAACATAGTACTCTTTGGTGTTCTTGCCTTCCGGTTCAAGGAAAATCTGATGCTTGGACTTGTCGGCAAAACGGACGATTTTATCCTCGATCGATGGGCAGTAACGAGGCCCCGTACCTTCAATGACACCCGAGAACATCGGGGCCCGATGTAGGTTGTCGTTAATGATCTTGTGAGTCTCCACCGAGGTATAAGTGAGCCAACAAGGAAGCTGTTCGTTGTCCGACGATTTTGTTTCGTAGGAGAAAAACTTAGGTTTTTCATCCCCCGGTTGAATTTCCGTTTTGGAGAAATCAATCGTGTCCTTATGAACCCGGGGCGGCGTACCTGTTTTGAAGCGGACAAGATCAAAGCCAAGCTCCCGCAGATTTTGGGCCAATTTAACGGACGGCTGTTGGTTATTCGGTCCGCTTTCGTACATCAGTTCGCCCATAATGATTTTACCGCGCAGATAGGTACCGGTCGTCAGAACGACCGCTTTTGCACGGTATTCGGTTCCCGTTTGGGTTACGATACCGACGCATTCTCCGTTTTCCACGATAAGACGGTCCACCATTCCTTGGCGGAGCGTCAGTTTCTCTTCCTTCTCCAGCGTTTCTTTCATCGTATGTTGATAGGAAAACTTATCGGCTTGGGCACGCAGCGCGTGAACGGCCGGTCCTTTTCCTGTGTTCAACATCCGCATTTGAATGAACGTTTTATCGATATTGCGGCCCATTTCGCCGCCCAAGGCATCGATTTCCCGCACAACATGTCCTTTGGCTGGTCCGCCAATGGACGGGTTGCAGCATAAAAGCAACCATATCCAGGTTGATGGTAACCATCAACGTTTCCGCACCCATACGGGCAGAAGCCAGCGCGGCTTCACAGCCGGCATGGCCTGCACCGACGACAATAACATCGTAAGTGCCTCCTGCATAACTCATGGCAAACCCTCCTAATTTAATTATTTTATAATTTAACGGTATATCTAAAGCCTCATGCGGACATGAAGCTAATCTTCGGTAACAGTGAAGCTTATAAGATTGAAGCTTATTTTCCGAGACAAAACTGGGAAAAAATCTGATCGATCAGCGAATCGCCAACCGCCTCGCCCAAAATCTCGCCAAGCTGCTCCCAGGCCAGCCGTACATCGATCTGAATCATATCAATCGGAATGTACTGCTCGGCGGCCTCGTAAGCATCCATCAGGGACTTTTTCGCTTTTTTCAGAAGAGCGATATGACGTACATTGCTGACATACGTCAAATCCCCGCCCTCGATTTTGCCGCTAAAGAACAACCCGGAAATCGCTTCTTCCAAACGGTCAATACCCTCTTGGGCTTTAACCGACATCGGAACGATCAGCTCATCGGGATAATAACGGCGCACGATGTCCATATCAAGCTGCTGCGGTAAGTCCATTTTATTCATAATCACAATGCATTGTCTACCGCGTATTTGTTCCATCAATTCCAATTCATCTTCATGCAGCGGCTCGCTGGCGTTCAGCACCAGCAAAATCAGATCCGCCTCGCTTACGGCATGCTTGGAGCGCTCAACACCGATCTTCTCGACCACGTCCATCGTTTCCCGAATTCCTGCGGTATCAAGCAGCTTGAGCGGAATGTTATTAATGGTAACGAACTCCTCGATCACATCGCGTGTCGTGCCCGGAATATCGGTAACAATGGCCTTATTTTCATGTGCCAGCGTATTGAGCAGCGATGATTTTCCGACGTTCGGGCGGCCCACGATCGCGGTGGTGATGCCCTCCCTCAAAATCTTGCCTTCTTCCGCCGTTTTCAGCAGCTTGTCGATCTCATTCATGACCAGCCGGCTTTTTTCCTTAATGAATTCCGAGGTAAGCGATTCAACATCATGCTCGGGATAGTCGATATTGACCTCGATATGAGCCAGCGTCTCCACCAAGGTATGACGCAATTCCTTAATGCGGCGGGACAGGTTTCCTTCCACCTGTTTCAGCGCTACCGAGAACGCCCGGTCGGATTTCGAGCGGATCAAATCAATGACGGCTTCGGCCTGGGAAAGATCGATCCGTCCATTTAGGAAGGCCCGTTTCGTAAATTCCCCCGGTTCCGCGAGACGGATGTTTTGCTGCAGCAGCAAATCCATGACCCGTTTCACGGCAATGACGCCACCGTGGGCACTGATCTCCACTACATCCTCTGTCGTAAAAGAGCGAGGTGCTCTCATAACGGTTACAAGTACTTCCTCCAAATTATCACGGGTTGCCGGATCCATAATATGACCATAGTGCACCGTATGGGATGCGGCTTCCGATAGCTTGGTTTTGCTTTTGAAAATTTTCTCTACCTCAACCACCGAATCGGGTCCGCTGACGCGGATGATGGCAATACCGCCTTCACCTACCGCCGTGGAAATGGCAGCAATCGTATCACTAAGCATGATGTTCACCTTCCTTTAATGTTGATTAAGTTCTGCCCGCTCTTAGTTCCTCTATATTAAATACTCATACTTTTCTTATCTTTTAAAAAAACAATGACCCCTTTTACTGCCCAGGAGTCATTTTCGTCCATATAAACTTTACTGCTGCTTCATCGTAATTACGATACGGCGGTTCGGATCGTCGCCTTTGCTGTACGTCTTTACTTGAGCATGGTTTTGCAATCTGGAATGAATCACCTTGCGTTCCGAAGCAGGCATCGGTTCGAGCACAATCTCCTTGCGAGTCTTTACTGCCCGGGCAGCCAGCCTGTCGGCCAGGTCCTCCAGCGTTTTCTTCCGGCGTTCGCGGAAATTCTCCGCATCCAGCACGATCCGAAGATAACTTTCGGAATAGCGGTTAGCCACGATGTTGGCCAAGTACTGCAGCGCGTCCAGCGTCTGCCCCCTCCGGCCGATCATCAGCCCTAAGCCTGCACCCGAAAGGTGAAGCGTCGAAAATTCCTTTCCATGCTCCACCTCAACCGTGACGTCAAGCCCCATGGCACGGCCGGTCTCTTCCAGAAAACGGACCGCTTCCTGATAAGGATCGGGCCCGTCCTGTGCCCGGGCGGGAGCCGAACTTTCGTCGGGCTGGTTATTCACGGCCGCAACCGGCTCGGATACCGCCGTTTTTGTTTCTATTGAAGGCGTAGCCTGTTGGGCGGAGGAATTGTCTTGATCAAGTCTGTCGCCGATGGCACCGCCGGGCAGAAGCGTAAGTTCGACCTTCGCCTCCTTCACGCCGAACAGCCCCAGGAATCCTTTTGACGGCTGACTCAAAATTTGAACCGATACATGGTCCCGACTTACACCCAATCGGGTTAGCCCTTGATTGACAGCATCCTCAACGGTTTTTCCTGTAGCGACGATTTTACTCATCTCGACTTCTTGGCTCCTTTTTTGCCTTTTTTCCCATTTTTGGGACCTTTGCTCTGACCGTTGTCAGCGCCGGCTGATTTTACGTTAGCCACAACCGCATTTTTGTCATTGTTGCGATACAAGAAGTAGTTTTGCACGATCGTGTACAAGTTGCTGAAGAACCAGTACAGCGGAAGCGCGGCCGGGAACTGGAACGACATGACGAAGATCAGAACCGGATAAACGAACATCATGAACTGCATCATCCCCTGTTGAGGCGACGGGTTCATTTTTAACATCATTCTTGTCTGGAAATAAGTCGTGAACGCTGCCAGGACCGGCAGAATAAACAGCTTGTCCGGCTCACCGAGCTGCAGCCACAAAAATTCATGCTCGCGCAGCGGACCGTTAAAATAAATGGATTGATAAAGCGCGATAAAGATCGGCATTTGGACCAAGAGCGGCAAACAACCCGCCATCGGGTTAACCTTGTGCTCCTGGAACAGCTTCATAGTCTCCATCTGCACTTTTTGAGGATCTTCTTTGTATTTTTCGCGAATCTTCGCGATTTCCGGTTGAATCGCCTGCATGGCTTTCGAGCTTCGTACCTGCTTCATGGTCAGAGGCAGGATCAAAGTCCGGACGATCAACACCATAACCAGGACCGCCAGACCGTATTCACCGTTGAACCATTTAGCAAAAGTGTCCAGAGCCAATGTAAAATACAATACGACATTGCTCTGCCAAAAGCCCCCGTTTTTCAGGTCATCGATGGTACGCATTTGGTCGGCCTGCGGCGCACACCCCGATAACACAGCCATTGCCAGCACCAGCAAAGCTGTGAGGAGGAACCATTTTCCTCGTCTTGTCTTCGTTAGCGACACTTCAAAACCCCTCTCTTAACCATTCCATTCCACGGTAAATCATAACATATTTATATGGACAAATAAACACAAGCTCATCCCTTCTTTGCCTTCAAAAGAGATGATTTGCGCAGCACATGCAGCACGCTTTTCTCCAGCTCCTGATACGATTTGTCGAGCGCGCCTTTTCTGACAATAAAAATAAGGTCCATATGTTCGACAATTTCATGCTGATGATGGCGGACGATCTCTTTAACCAGTCTTCTCATCCGGTTGCGGACAACCGCATTGCCCACCTTTTTGCTGACCGACACGCCAACGCGAAATTGCTCTACCTCTTTTTACGGGACCAATACACCACAAACTGATGATTGGCAAAAGACTTTCCATGACGATATACGCGGCTGAAGTCCGCACGGTTCCGTAAACGCAGTTTTTTATGCACCAGTTTCCCCCTGCCTGTCATCGTTTTGTTGATCTTTCGCCCTCAGCGATCGCGGCATTTCTACCTATTATAACAATATAGCCATACCGCAGCGGCGATAAACGACACCGGATCGATCCGTGCTCCGCCAAGGAAAAGCGCATAAAACGCCAACTTCGAAACAAAAAACAGATATTATGAAAAAAAGACCACCTCGGTGGTCTTCGTGGCACAAAAAATTAAGCGCTCAATACTTTTCTGCCCTTTTGACGGCGGGCTGCCAGTACTTTACGTCCGTTCTTCGTGCTCATTCTTTTACGGAATCCATGGACCTTTTTGCGTTTGCTCACATTCGGTTTGAAAGTCTGTTTCATGATCTCTTGCACCCCCTTACAGGAATCTGAACCTACCTTATAACAAGTAGTTACGGGATCACCCGTTTAAATACGAAAGCAATGTTGCAACCATAACCAATACATCATCATATCACAGAAAATGCCTTTATATATTTAATCACAATCAGGCCCATAAGTCAAACAGAAACTTCCACTTTCATTCCTGAAAAGTTTTCCACAGCCCTCCCTCATTTTAATTCATCTGTTCCATTTATCCACATGGGGATAAATTATTTTTCCTAGGGAATGGGTAATATATTGTAAATATCCCCTAACGTCTGATGACGCTTACAAAAATAGTTTACAGATAACCATTAAAGGAGTAATATGATTAAGAAATTAAAGTTGTATACAAGTATACATTTAAAGGAAGGAGCTGCATAATATATGAGAATCGGCTTGATCGGCTTAGGAAAAATGGGGTTTAATCTCACGTTGAACCTAGTCGGGCATCATCATGAGGTCGTTGCTTATGATGTAAACAACGAGCTTGTTCAAAAGTCGGCGGATCACGGCGCAGTGCCGGCTGCGTCCATGGAAGAGCTTATCGCCAAGTTGCCAGCCCCTAGAATCGTGTGGTTAATGGTTCCGGCCGGCTCCATCACGCAATCCGTCATCCATTCCATCGCCCCGCTGCTTGCGCCCGGCGATATTCTGATCGACGGCGGCAATTCACATTACAAGGAATCCATCTCCCATGCCATGGAACTGGCGGAGCATGGCATTCATTTCTTTGATGCCGGCACGTCCGGCGGCATGGAGGGCGCCCATAACGGAGGCTGCTTCATGATCGGCGGCAATCGCGAGATTTTTCCGGTTATTGAGCCTTTGTTTAAGGATATGGCCGTCGAAAACGGTTATCTGTATGCCGGAAACCATGGCAGCGGCCACTTTTTGAAGATGGTTCATAACGGCATCGAATACGGGATGATGCAGGCCATTGCCGAAGGGTTTGAAATTTTGGAAAAAAGCGAGTTCGATTACAATTACGAAGATGTGGCCCGCGTCTGGTCCAATGGCTCGGTTATCCGCAGCTGGCTCATGGAGCTCACCCAGAACGCTTTTTCAAAGGATCCGAAACTGGACGGCATCAAAGGCGTGATGAAATCGTCCGGCGAAGGCAAATGGACCGTCGAAACGGCGCTCGACCTTCAGGCAAGTGCCCCCGTCATCGCCATGTCCCTGTTCATGCGCTACCGCTCCCTCGAAAACGATACTTTTCACGGTAAAGTGGTTGCGGCACTGCGCAATGAATTCGGCGGACATGCCGTTGAAAAGTCGGAGTAACCGTCTTCTCGTTTTACCCTCTCTTCCCTGAGGTTCAATATGATCTTCTGCCCTTTCGGTCATGGAACGGGCAGCTCCGGGTATGGTACAATCAGTGTCATGAAGATTTAGAGAATAAACTCGGAATGGAGATTATTGATATGCAATATCCGACATCTTGGCTTCAGGGAGTCTCCCTCGGGGAGAGCATTTCCAGCGAGCTGCGTCTGCAAATTATAAACGGTACCATCAAACCGGGTGAGATCCTGTCCGAAAACCGGATTGCAAGCGATTTCGGGACAAGCCGCTCTCCCGTCAGGGAAGCCATGAAAACGCTGTCTAATGAAGGGTTGATCCGACTGGAGCGGATGGGTGCCGTCGTTCTCGGATTGTCTTTAAAAGACGTGGAGGAGCTTTATGACGTCCGATATCTGATTGAAAGCTTTGTGCAAAGCCATGTGTTTGCCGAGCCGCATCCCGATTTGCTCCGGAATTTGCAGCAGATCATCGACCGGATGGAGCTTGCGGCAAAACATCACGATCCTGTTGAATTTTCCTTTCAGGATTTAGCCTTCCACGAAAGAATCATCATGGAAGCCAGACATAAGCGCATTCTCCATTTGTGGAAGAGCATCCGCCCGATTGTGATCACCGTCATGCTTATCACGACAGAACAGGTATTCAGCGGCGGAGACAACAAAATCAAATACGTGCTCGATAAGCATATTAAACTTCTGCAAGAGATGGGATCCTTGGAACCGGCACGGATCCAGGCTGCGGTAGATCATTATTTTGAAGACTCCCGCACGACGCTGCATCATAGCTTCCCCAAGGGATGAGGGACACTTCCAAGTCGCCCTCTGCCGCTTTAACTTGTCGACAAGTATACATGATGAACTTGGGCATACTACCTAGAATCTAACTAAACGGAGGTGCATTCATCGAAGCAGACAGAGCAGGAAGTTCTTTTTTCTTGCGATTCAAGAATGGGTGGGTCCGCTTCGCTGATAACCCTTCAATAAAATGCACCCTGGAAATTTGGGTAATATATTAGGAGGAAGTACAACATGAGTTCACTTTTCGGTTTAAGCCATAATGCAACGTTAATGTTCTGGACTTTGCTAACGATCGTTTTCCTCATCGTGCTGATTTCAAAATATAAATGGAATCCGTTTGTGACCCTGCTTATTTCCGCCCTTCTGCTCGGCCTTCTCACCGGCATGAAGCCTGCGGATGTCATCACATCCATCACCGGCGGCCTTGGCGGGACGCTTGGAACGATCGCGATCGTTATCGCTCTTGGCACCATGCTCGGTAAAATGATGGCCGAATCGGGCGGCGCGGAGCAAATCGCCAACACCCTTGTGGACCGCTTCGGGGAAAAACGGGTACACTGGGCCATGATGATTGTCGGTTTCATCGTCGGCATTCCCGTTTTCTTCGAAGTCGGCGTGATTTTGTTGATTCCGATCGTTTTCACGGTAGCACGTAAAACCAAAATGCCGCTGCTGCAAATCGGCATACCGATTTTGGCCGGTCTGTCTACCGTGCACGGACTGGTTCCGCCGCATCCCGCGCCCATGATTGCGATCGATGCTTATCAGGCCGACCTTGGCCGCACGATCTTGTATTCCTTCATTATAGGCATTCCGGCAGCGATTATCGCCGGTCCCGTCTTTGGCAAATTCATCGGTAAACGCATTCAAACCGAACCGCCTGCAGAACTTGCCGAGCAGTTCTCCAATAAAGCGGACCGTAAGCTTCCGGGCTTCGGGATTACCTTGTTTACGATCCTTCTTCCGGTTATTCTGATGCTTATCGGCTCCATTGCCGATATTATCGACCCGGAAGCAACGAGCAGCTTTACCCTTTTCTGTGAATTTATCGGTCATGAAGTGATCGCGCTGTTGATTGCAGCCGTTTTCTCCTTCTTCTCCCTCGGATTTGCACGGGGATTCAACAAGCACGAAATCTCACGCTTTACGAGCGAATGTCTTGCTCCCATAGCCACCATCGTTCTGATTATCGGTGCCGGCGGTGCTTTCAAGCAAGTGCTGATCAACAGCGGTGTCGGTACGGCCATCGCCGAAATTGCCACCGGCGCAAACCTAAACGTCATTCTTTTTGCCTGGCTCGTGGCGGCATTGATCCGTATTGCAACAGGTTCCGCTACCGTAGCGATGACGACGGCCGCCGGCATAGTCGCTCCGGTATTGGCTATGACGCCTGGAGCAAACGTGGAACTGGTCGTTCTGGCAACAGGTGCCGGGTCGATTGTCCTTTCGCACGTAAACGACGCCGGCTTTTGGATGGTCAAGGAGTTTTTCAACATGACCGTTCCGCAAACGCTGAAATCCTGGACGGTTATGGAAACGATTCTGTCGGTGATCGGGCTGGTATTGGCTCTTACATTGAACGTAATTATATAATGGGAATAAAACAGATAAGATTTTTATTTGGATAGGAAGACCTTATTGTGAAAGAGGGTATGTCTTTTGGATACGCTGAACTACATGATCGGTGTGGATATCGGAACAACCAGCACAAAAGCCGTGCTGTTCAAGGAAAACGGAGAAATCGCAGCGAAAGCGGGCGGTGAATACCCGCTCCATACCCCTTCCCCATCCGTGGCGGAACAGGATCCGGAGCAAATTTTTCAAACCGTGCTTTCCTCGGTTCAAGGGGTCATGTCCGAGAGCGGGATTCATCCCGGTCAGGTGCTGTTTGTTTCCTTCAGTTCAGCCATGCATAGTGTTATTGCGGTAGATAAGGACGGTACCCCGCTGACGCGCTGCATCACCTGGGCCGACAATCGCAGCGCCGAATGGTCTGCCAGGCTCAAGAAAGATATGGGAGGGCATGAGCTTTATCTCAGAACCGGAACGCCGATTCATCCGATGTCTCCGCTTACGAAGCTGATGTGGCTCCGCCATGAGCAGGAATCCTTGTTCTATCAAGCAGCCAAATTCATTTCGATCAAAGAATATGTATATTTTAAATTGTTTGGGAAATATATCGTGGATCATTCCATCGCATCAAGCACCGGGCTTATGAACCTGAATACGCTCGCCTGGGACAAAGAAGCGCTTGTCGTTGCCGGCATTACCGAAGACCGCTTGTCTAAGCTTGTGCCGACCACCCACATCATGACCGGTTTGCATCCAGGCTATGCTGAGGCGATGGGCCTGTCCCCCTCCACTCCGTTTGTGCTGGGAGCCAGCGACGGGGTACTTTCCAACCTGGGGGTCAATGCCATTAAACCGGGCGTCGTCGCGGCAACGATCGGCACAAGCGGTGCAATCCGCACGGTTGTGGATAAACCGATGACCGATCCGAAGGGGCGCATCTTCTGTTACGCCCTAACGGAGGACAAATGGGTCATCGGCGGACCGGTCAACAACGGCGGCATGATTTTCCGCTGGGTCCGCGACCAGCTTGCGGCATCGGAGGTAGAAACCGCAAAACGGCTCGGCATCAATCCGTATGATGTCTTGACCAAAATAGCGGATCGGGTCCGTCCGGGATCGGGCGGCCTGCTCTTCCACCCTTACTTGACCGGCGAACGGGCTCCGCTCTGGGATCCGAACGCTCGCGGCTCCTTCTTTGGCCTCACGCTGAACCACCAAAAGGAGCATATGATCCGTTCCGTGCTGGAGGGCGTCCTCTTTAATATGTACACCGTTCTCCTGGCCATGGAAGAACAAATCGGGCGGCCGTCCAAAATTCACGCGACGGGCGGTTTTGCCCGCTCTCCGATCTGGCGCCAGATGATGGCTGATATTTTTGACCAACAGGTCATTGTGCCGGAAAGCTATGAGAGTTCCTGCCTCGGGGCGGTTGTTCTCGGCCTTTATGCTACCGGGAGGGCGAAATCCCTCGATATCGTCAAAGACATGGTCGGGCATACGCATGACCATCGTCCGGTCGGGGAGAACGCGGCCATATACAAACAACTGCTGCCGATTTACATCCGAATCTCCCGCAAACTCGAGGAGGACTACAAGGCCATCGCCGAGTTCCAGCGTAAAATGGAGACGGAATAACCGTTTCTTTCTTTTAAAGTCAAAGGACCGCTCCGGAAGGAGCGGTCCTTTTTTTGGAATTTTAGGCGTCATGGAATTAGTCTAACCCCTGACTTGATTAGACCCGGTTCATGCTTCCAAACGGTTACCCACAGCCTCGCTTTCCTCCGTTTCAAATCCACAAGATCGCAAGAGGAAGAGCAGCCGTTTCCCATAGCGGACAACCTGTGCATAATTTTTTTCGCGTTGCTGATAAGGATGTCGAAACCCAAACAGCTTATAAACAATATATAGTGGTGTGAATAAAAATTATGCACAACGTCTTGAATTTGTGGATAAAATACGCTCACGCATTGAAAATAAGGCCTTCTTTTGCTATGATGATATTACTTTTGGATGTGAATATGTGAATGAACCCTCTATATTATCAACAGGCTGTGGATAAAGTTGTGAACAATTTCAATTTATCCATATTTTTTTGTTTTTACAAGAGTCTAGCTTTGGGGATAAATCTACATCATTCATTTTCTTTCGACATTTCCACTCATGGCTGTAGCCACATTTGGAAGATTTAAAGGAGTGACAGTTTTGGAAAGCCATACTTCCGAATTATGGCAGCAAATATTATCGATCATACAAACCAAGCTGAGCAAACCTAGCTTTGACACTTGGTTTAAAGCCACCAAAGCATTGACGCTGAACGATCACTCCGTTGTCATTTCCGCGCCGACCACGTTTGCCGTGGAGTGGCTGGAAAGCAGATATACCAAGCTGGTCAGCTCGACGGTGTACGAAGTGCTGGGAAAGCAGGTTGACGTCCGTTTTGTCATCGAGGAGACAAAATCGGCAGAACCCGCGCCGCAGCAGCCGGCACCGCCTCTTCATGTGTCGAGTGACGAAATTCAGTCTCATATGCTTAACCCGAAGTACACGTTCGACACCTTTGTCATCGGCTCGGGCAACCGGTTTGCCCATGCTGCCTCATTGGCCGTGGCCGAAGCCCCCGCTAAAGCCTATAACCCCTTGTTTCTCTATGGAGGCGTAGGACTTGGCAAAACACACCTGATGCATGCGATCGGACACTATATTCTGGAGCACAATCCGAGCAGCAAAGTGGTTTACATCTCTTCCGAGAAGTTCACCAACGAATTCATTAACTCCATCCGCGACAACCGTGCGGAAAGCTTCCGCAACAAGTACCGGAACGTGGATATTCTGCTCATTGACGATATTCAGTTTTTGGCCGGCAAGGAATCGACGCAGGAGGAATTTTTCCATACATTCAATGCGCTGCATGAGGAACGGAAGCAGATCATTATCTCCAGCGACCGTCCGCCCAAGGAAATTCCGACGCTGGAAGAACGGCTTCGTTCCCGGTTCGAGTGGGGCCTGATCACCGATATTCAACCGCCGGACCTGGAGACGAGAATCGCCATTTTGCGCAAAAAAGCGAAAGCCGAGAACCTCGACATCCCGAATGAAGCGATGATGTACATCGCCAATCAAATCGATACGAACATCCGCGAGCTGGAAGGCGCGCTTATTCGCGTCGTTGCCTATTCCTCTTTGACGAACCAGGACGTGACCACCCATCTTGCCGCCGAGGCGCTCAAGGACATTATTCCGTCCAGCCGGCCGCGAATGATCACGATCCAGGACATCCAACAAAAAGTCGGAGAGTACTATAATCTCCGCCTCGAGGATTTTAAAGCTCGAAAAAGAACGAAAGCCGTCGCGTTCCCAAGGCAGATCGCCATGTATTTGTCCCGCGAGCTAACGGACTACTCCCTGCCCAAAATCGGCGAGGCATTTGGCGGCCGCGACCATACAACGGTCATTCATGCCCACGAGAAAATTACCCAGTCGCTGAAAAACGACCAGGAACTCTATAAAGTCATCAACAATCTCACGGAGAAAATCAAAAATCCAACCTGAACAAGTTCAAAGCCTATGCACAATCTATACACATGTGGATAGGCTTAATTTTATGCCCTTTCCATGGCTTATCCACATATTCAGTGTCCCTACTACTGATACTATTAATAATTAATAAATAATTATCCATAAAGAAGGCGGAGAATATCCGGCATTGCCGGCATGTTCAAACCCCTCGCATTTATCCGCAAGGAGTGAAATTGATGAAAATCAGCATATTAAAAAACGTTTTAAACGAATCCATCCAGCATGTCTCCAAAGCGATCTCCAGCCGTACGACGATTCCGATTTTGAGCGGCATCAAGCTGGACGTAAATCATCAGGGGGTAACATTAACCGCCAGCGATACCGATATTTCGATTCAATCCTTTATTCCGGCGGAAGATGAGAAGCAAACGATCGTTCAGGTGGATCAGCCCGGAAGCGTTGTGCTTCCCGCCAAGTTTTTTGTGGAAATCATCAAAAAGCTGCCTTCCCAGGAAATACAGATGGAGGTTAAAGAAAACTTTCATACCTTTATTTCCGCCGGCGCCACCGAAATTCAAATGGTCGGACTGGATCCGGAAGAGTTCCCGGTGCTCCCGAGCATTGATGACAGCCAAACGATCTCCGTTCCCGGAGACCTGCTCAAAAACATGATCAAGCAAACGGTATTCTCCATTTCAACCCATGAGACCACACCGATTTTGACAGGCGTGCTCTGGAATTTGGCGGACAACGAATTGAAGTTTACGGCAACGGACCGCCATCGTTTGGCCACCCGCTCCGCCGCCTTGGAAGGGACGGATGTTAAATTCAGTAATATCGTTATTGCCGGCAAAACGCTAAACGAACTCAGCAAGATCATTCCGGATCAAAATACGCTTGTAGATATCGTTGTGGCCGACAATCAGGTCCTGTTCAAAATAGACCGGGTATTGTTCTATTCCCGGATTTTGGACGGCATTTATCCCGATACTTCTAGAATTATTCCGACCTCGCATAAAACAGAACTGATTTTGGACACAAAAAAATTAAGCGAATCGATCGACCGTGCTTATTTGCTGTCCAAAGAGGAAAAAACAAATATTGTGCGGATGCAAACGATGGAAAGCGGGGGCATTGAAATTTCCTCCAGCTCATCCGAGCTCGGTAAAGTGCGCGAGGAACTCGAGCTTATCGATTTCAAGGGGGAATCGCTGCGCATCTCGTTTAACTCCAAATACATGCTCGACGTGCTCAAGGTCATTGAAAGCGAACAGCTGATGATTGCTTTTACCGGCGTCATGAGCCCGATCATCCTGAAGCCGCTGGATGACAGCCGCAGCATGTACATCATTTTGCCTTACCGGACGACCAACTAAAGTTATCCCCAGGCAAGGGGATGAAAGGATCGGCGATGAAACAAATATTTATCCACAGTGAATACATTAAGCTGGATACCTTTTTGAAGCTGGCGGATTGCGTATCCACAGGCGGCATGGCAAAGGCGCTGCTGCAGGAAGGTGCGGTACAGGTCAACGGCGAAAAGGAAGAACGGCGCGGTCGCAAATTGTACCCGGGCGATACCATCCAGGTGGAGGGCTCTGGAACCTTTCAGGTGGCCGCAGAGTAAGAGGCCTCCCGCAGCCGCTTGGCTTAAATAAGCGGAAGACGAGGGAGAGGATTAGCATTGTTCGTAAATAACATCAGTCTGCATCACTACCGCAACTACGAAACGCTGCAGCTTGACTCCTTCGGGGACGTGAATCTCATC
The DNA here is from genome assembly GCF_000987955.1 of Paenibacillus sp. DMB20. Lineage (GTDB taxonomy): Bacteria > Bacillota > Bacilli > Paenibacillales > Paenibacillaceae > Paenibacillus_AQ. Next base: position 8,994 of record NZ_LAZU01000020.1, on the reverse strand, counting down.
ATCGGACAAAACGCGCAGGGCAAAACCAATTTGGTGGAGGCCCTGTTCGTTCTTGCGCTGACGAAAAGCCACCGCACGTCCAAAGACAAGGAACTCATTGCTTTCGAAGCAGCCGGCGCGCATATATCCGCAGAGGTGGAGAAAAAATACGGAACCCTGAAGCTGGAGCTGTCGCTTTCGCCGCAGGGGAAGAAGGCCAAAATCAACGGGCTCGAGCAGCGCAAGCTCAGTGACTTTGTTGGATCGCTCAATGTCGTCATGTTTGCGCCCGAGGATCTGGAAATCGTCAAAGGAACGCCGGGGGTTCGCCGCCGGTTTCTTGACATGGAAATCGGTCAGGTAACGCCGAGCTATCTGTTTCACCTCCAGCAATATCAGAAGGTGCTTCTGCAGCGGAACAATCTTCTGAAAACGCTATGGGGAAAAGAGGCATCGCAGCAGGCGATGCTGGATGTGTGGAATGTACAGCTGGTCGAGCATGGTGTTAAAATCGTCAAGAAGAGGAAACAATTTATAAAAAAACTGCAAAAATGGGCTGAAACGATTCATCAGGGGATTACGAACGGGATTGAAGACCTTCGTTTGGAGTATCTTCCGTCGTTTGCAGACGGGGAGGAAGAAGATGAAGCTGTCTTATTTGAGTCATTTATGATAAAATTATCACAAATAAAAGAGCAGGAAATACGGCGTGGCATGACTCTGGCAGGTCCTCATCGTGACGATCTCGCTTTTTATATTAACGGCAAGGAAGTCCAAACTTACGGATCTCAAGGCCAGCAGCGGACCACGGCGCTGTCTCTCAAACTGGCTGAAATCGAGCTGATCCAGGAGGAGATCGGAGAATATCCCGTCTTGCTCCTCGACGACGTGCTTTCGGAACTCGACCCCTATCGCCAGACGCAGCTGATTGAAACATTTCAGAGCAAGGTGCAGACTTTCATCACGGCCACCGGCATTGAAAGCTTAAATACCGATAAATTGAAGGGTGCCAGCATTTTTCATGTCCATAGCGGGCAGGTGGACTCTTAAGGAGTGGATTTCCATATATATTCATTTGGGTGGCGAAAAGATTATCCGTTCATCGGAACTGGTTGGGATCTTTGATGTTTCCATTGAGAAATCCTCAAAAATCTCCAAGCAGTTCATCACGCATGCTCAGCAGCATAAGGTGGTTGAATATATTGGCGAAGAGGATCCCAAATCGATCGTTGTGACCAAAGGGATCGTTTATTATTCTCCGATTTCTTCCGCTACTCTCAAAAAACGGGCCAACATATTTGTTGCTTACGCATAAACAGAATCTGTAGAAGTAGGTGAAGGCATGTCTATGAATCAACCAGCTTATGATGAGAACCAGATTCAGGTACTGGAAGGATTGGAAGCGGTCCGGAAACGTCCCGGGATGTACATCGGATCCACCAGTGCCAAAGGCTTGCATCATTTGGTATGGGAAGTGGTGGACAATAGTATTGACGAAGCGATGGCGGGAATATGCGACCATATCGAAGTCATTGTCCATAAGGATAACAGCATCACCGTTGTTGACAACGGCCGGGGGATCCCGGTCGGTGAAAACGCGAAGCTGAAAAAATCGACGCTGGAAGTGGTTATGACCGTCCTCCATGCAGGCGGTAAGTTTGGCGGCGGCGGATACAAGGTGTCCGGCGGCCTTCACGGTGTGGGTGTGTCTGTCGTTAACGCCTTGTCTACCAAAGTTGTCGTTCAGGTAAAACGGGACGGCCATATCTACCAGCAGGAATACCATCGGGGCGTACCCCAGTACGATATTAAAGTGATCGGTGATACCGATGAGCATGGAACGACGGTGACCTTTCTGCCGGATCCGGAGATTTTCACGGAAACGACGGAATATGACTACAATACGCTGCTTACCCGGATCCGGGAGCTCGCCTTCCTGAATAAAGGAATCGCGCTTACGCTGACGGATGAGCGCACGGGAGCCACCAACTATTTCAAATACGAAGGCGGCATCATTGAATACGTCAAGTATTTGAACGAAAAGAAAGAAGTGCTCCACGAGCAGCCGATTTACGTGGAAGGCTCCCGAGAAAATATCCAGGTAGAAGTTTCGCTCCAGTATAACGACAGCTATACGGAGAACATCTATTCCTTTGCCAACAACATCAACACCCACGAGGGCGGGACGCACGAGTCCGGCTTCAAGAGCGCGCTGACCCGCATTATTAATGACTATGCCCGCAAGACCGGGATGATCAAGGACAACAGCTCCAATCTGACGGGCGATGACGTCCGCGAAGGCTTGACTGCCATCATTTCGGTCAAAATTCCGGAGCCGCAGTTCGAGGGCCAAACGAAGACCAAGCTGGGCAACAGCGAAGCCCGGGGAATCGTGGAATCCCTGTTTGCCGAGAAGCTGCAGGAGTTCCTGCAAGAGAATCCTTCCGTTTCCCGGCGCATTTTGGAAAAAGCGCTCCAGGCTTCGCGTGCCCGCGAGGCCGCTCGCAAGGCGCGGGAAATGACCCGCCGCAAGAGCGCGCTTGAGGTCAGCGCACTGCCGGGCAAGCTGGCAGACTGCTCCTCCAAGGATGCTTCGATCAGCGAGCTGTACATCGTCGAAGGCGACTCTGCCGGCGGTTCAGCGAAGCAAGGCCGCGACCGCCATTTCCAAGCCATTTTGCCGCTGCGCGGTAAAATCCTGAACGTGGAAAAGGCTCGGCTCGACCGCATCCTGTCCAACGCGGAAATCCGGGCGATCATCACCGCGCTCGGTACGGGGATTGGCGAGGATTTCGACCTCGGCAAGGCACGGTATCACAAGGTTATCATCATGACCGATGCCGACGTTGACGGTGCCCATATCCGGACGCTGCTGCTTACGTTCTTCTACCGGTATATGCGCAAGATTGTCGAAGCGGGATATATTTACATCGCACAGCCGCCGCTTTTCAAAATCGAGCGCAACAAGGTAGTCCGGTACGCCGGTTCCGAAAAAGAACGCGATGAAATTATTAAAGAATTCGGCGAGAATGCAAAAATCAACGTTCAGCGCTATAAAGGCCTGGGCGAGATGAACGCCGAGCAGCTCTGGGAAACCACCATGGATCCGGAAAGCCGTACGATGCTGCAGGTGACCATCGAGGATGCGATTCTTGCGGACAGCATTTTCGATACGTTGATGGGCGACAACGTGGAGCCGCGGCGTGACTTTATCCAAGAGCATGCCAAGACCGTACGGAATCTGGATGTGTAACTTTTGGCGAAGATTTCAAGCGATCGGGAAGCTAGGGCTTTCTTGTTCGATTGATTTTAAAAAAAGCGTGCAAATGACCTGCACGCTTTTTTTGTTGAAGAAGGGGCATCCGCTAACCGCTAGTTCGCTTTATTTCTGTCGGACAGGTAACGGCCGTAAGCATGGGCATACTTTTTGACTTTACGGTAAATGCTAGGATCCTTGAAAAATTTTTTGAACGGAAAAAGCGCGGGCTTTGTGTTGACTTCCAGGATCCAAATATTCCATCTGTCGTCAATGGCCACATCTAATCCTATTTCTTTCAGCTTGGGATAATACTTTTGCAATTGGGCTGCTACGTTGACACCGAGATCTTTCAATTCCTGCCGGATATTTTCCGCCTCCGTGCTGGTCATATGCCCACTCATCAGCGGTTTGTAATGCATTACTGTTCCTCCGCTGTGATGATTGGTAATGATTTTTTGTTTGGCGGCGACTCGCCCGATGATACCGGTGCTCTCCCATTGGCCGGCGGGAGATCTTTGAGTTAACACACGCAGATCGAAGGGGCAGTCGTTGTGCTGGAGCATTCGGATGCCCTGCTGAATCAGATACTCTTTGCCTTGGCAAAGATTCCTTATGGTTTTATGGAGCTGTTCCAGCTCCGTGAAATCCTCGGTTTTTGTTTCATAGCGGAGAACATAGGTTTTTTCGACGTTGCCGTCAGCGTCCTTGTCATGGATCTGTTCGGCACACATCACGCCATTGCCGTAAGTACCCCGGTCCGGTTTGATGTAGACGAGCGTATGCGCCTCGAGCATATGTTCAAGCTCATCAAACGAATAGAGGCTCGTAGCCGGCACGTAGGAGGCAAGGCCTTTGTTTTTCAGAATGATCTTTGTTTTCGTCCATTTGCTTGAAACGCGTTGTACAGTCAACCAGTTCCATCCTTTCCGGTTCCATTTTGTTTGAATGTGAAAAAGCGGATCGCCAAAATTTTGAAATCATGGTTAGAAGCCGCCGTGCCCCGAAAACATAGGACAAGGAACGTAAACAATGGTATAATATATAGATGCGAAGATTTGAAATTCTTTATCATGATTTCCGAGAATCCTTTGCTCTGCATTGTATGTGAAAATGAGCGCGGAAGGCAGGGCGTATCCCTAATTCCGGGCAAAAAGTACATTTTAATAGCGCGTCTTTCGACGACGTTTAATTGTGCTCTTTTTGTGAAAGGAATATAATTGAGATTATCGGATTTGCATCGTTGTTACTATTCTGCTTTTTTCACATAGATCGAAGCATGGTTGATAGGAAAAAGAAGGAGGTCCAGCATGGCGGAAGAAAATTTCTCCCAAATCAAAGATCGGGACATTGGTACCGAGATGCGCGAATCCTTTATGGATTATGCGATGAGTATCATTGTCAGCCGGGCTCTGCCGGATGTGCGGGACGGATTGAAGCCGGTTCACCGTCGTATTTTGTTTGCGATGTCCGAGCTCGGAATGGCCCCGGATAAACCGTATAAGAAATCGGCAAGGATCGTCGGCGAAGTCATCGGTAAATACCATCCTCACGGTGATTCGGCTGTTTACGAGTCCATGGTACGGATGGCGCAGGACTTCTCCATGAGATATATGCTTGTCGACGGACACGGCAACTTCGGTTCCATCGACGGCGATATGGCGGCGGCCATGCGGTATACAGAAGCCCGTTTATCGAAACTTGCGATGGAAATGCTTCGTGACATCAATAAAGAGACCATAGATTTTGCTCCCAACTATGACGGTGAGGAGCAGGAACCGGTTGTCCTTCCGGCCCGTTATCCGAACCTGCTCGTAAACGGGGTTTCCGGGATTGCGGTAGGTATGGCGACCAACATTCCGCCTCACAATCTCGGCGAAGTGATCGACGGCGTCCAAGCGTTAATCCGGAATCCGGAAATAACGTCATTGGAGCTAATGGATTATATTCAGGGACCTGATTTCCCGACGGCTGGTTATATTATCGGACGGGCGGGAATACGCCAGGCATATCAAACGGGACGCGGCTCAGTAACCATGCGGGCTAAGGCAACGATTGAGGAGAACAACAATAAAGCAAGAATCGTCGTTCATGAAATCCCGTATCAAGTGAACAAAGCGAGACTGGTTGAGAAAATTGCCGAGCTTGTCCGCGATAAACGGATCGACGGCATTACCGACCTTCGCGATGAATCCGACCGTAACGGTATGCGGATTGTCATTGAGCTTCGGCGTGACGTGAATCCTAATGTTGTGCTGAATAACTTGTACAAGCATACGGCCATGCAGTCGAACTTTGGTATCAATATGCTGGCCATCGTCAATAACGAGCCAAAGATCCTGAATTTGCGCGATGTCCTGCATCACTATTTGGATCATCAGGTAACGGTTATTCGCCGACGGACGGAGTTTGAGCTTAAAAAGGCGGAGGCTCGTGCCCATATCCTCGAAGGCCTGCGTGTCGCGCTTGATCATCTGGATGAGGTTATTGCCCTGATCCGTGCTTCCCAGACGACAGAAGCGGCTCGTGACGGTTTGATGGAACGTTTCGGCCTTAGCCATGAGCAGGCCCAAGCCATCCTTGATATGCGCCTGCAGCGTTTGACAGGCCTGGAACGCGAGAAGATCGAGAACGAATACCAGGAGCTTTTGAAAAAGATCGCGGAGCTTCGTGAAATTCTTGCCAATGAGCAGCTTGTCCTGCAAATTATCAGTGATGAGCTTCAGGAGATCAAGGAGCGCTTTAACGATGAGCGCCGCACGGAAATTACCGTGGGCGAAGACAGCATCCTGGACGAGGATTTGATTCCCCGCGAGGAAGTTATTATCACCATTACCCATACCGGTTATGTCAAGCGCCTGCCTGCCAATACGTACCGCAGCCAGAAGCGGGGCGGACGCGGCGTAGTGGGGATGGATACGAAGAGCGAAGACTTTGTCGAGCATCTCTTCGTGACCAATTCCCACCATTACCTCATGTTCTTCACGGATAAAGGTAAAGCCTACCGCTTAAAAGCTTATGAAATTCCAGAGCTTAGCCGGACCGCGCGCGGCACCCCGATTATCAACCTGATTCAGATCGAGCAGGGAGAAACGGTCAATGCGGTCATTCCGGTAGAGGAGTTCGAGGGCGATAATTATCTGTTCTTCGCGACCCGTCAAGGCATCGTGAAGAAGACTCCGTTGGAGGATTACGTAAATATCCGCAAAGGTGGCTTGATCGCCATTAATCTGCGGGAAGACGATTCTCTGATCGACGTAAAGCTGACGGACGGGCAGCGAGAGATTATCATGGGTACGGCTGACGGAATGTCCATTCGTTTCTCGGAAAGCGACGTGCGTTCCATGGGTCGGAGTGCTACCGGAGTTAAAGGCATTACGCTGGATGAAGAGGATACCGTTATCGGGATGGATGTTGTCGATCCTGAGCTTGATGTCCTGATTGTGACATCCAAGGGTTATGGCAAACGGACCCCTGCAGCCGACTACCGTTCCCAAACCCGTGGCGGTAAAGGGATTAAAACGATCAATGTAACAGAAAAGAATGGGCCGGTTGTAAGCTTGAAGGTCGTTAAATCCGAGGAGGATTTGATGATCATAACGGCCAGCGGCACAATCATCCGTACCAGCATGGAGGGCATCTCTACGATGGGACGCTATGCACAAGGGGTGAAGCTGATTAACATCCGCGAGGATGATGCGGTTGCAACCGTATGCCGAGCCGATAAGAGCGAGGAACCGGAGAACGCTGAAGAAAACGACGAAGAAGGCGAGGGTGGCGGCGAAGAGTAATTCGCCGTCGTCGCCCGAAATCGTGTGAGGACGGAGCATGGATGCGTCAGTATCCATGCTTTCTTTTTAGTTATAGGAAAGCATGGAAGTTGTTTTAGGGATTGGTTATAAACGTCTTGAGGAAAAACATGCATGGAAATGATAACAAAGAACTATGCATAATAAAGCAAAAACGAAAGATTAAATGTTTGTTTTCAGGCATTTAGTCTTGTATAGCCTAAGGAATCAGTACTATAATAATCATTAAATAAGTAAATTATTGGCTGCCGCTAGGCTAATCCCAGCTGACAGAATAGATGGAGAGGTTGATCATGACGATCAGATCCGTTAGTGATTTAAAAGCCGGTGTCAAATTGACCCAAGATGTACATACCCCTCTTGGCGGCCTTTTGCTTCAGAAAGGAAAGGTGCTTCTTCCAAGGGATTTGGATGTGCTTAAAGCTTTTTTGGTACAGCAGGTGGATATTGAAGGAGCGGAAGGAGACCTAACCAAGATCCCGACTATTAAAACAACGGGGCAGAAGCCGTCCATTATTTTTTCAGATGCTTCCTTGAACGACGGTTCAGAAGAGACGGTGACAAGGAAAGACCAGCCGCTGCATGAGGAATACGATAAAATGCTCACCCTGGTCAAAAGCTGCTACCAGTCAGCAATCACTGGAGAACTGCGAATGTATGAAGTGCGCAGGCAGATGGAAAGTTTGCTTGAACATCAAAAGGATTACCACATCCTAAAGTTTGTGCCGCGCATGACAAGCCGGCATGATTACAGATACCATAATGCCGTACTGTGCGCCCTATCTTCCTTCAAGCTGGCCAAGTGGATCGGACTCCCCCAGAAGGACTGGCTTCAGGTGGCCTTTGCCGGACTTCTTCATGATATTGGGAACGCTAAGATTGATCCAATACTGTTAAATAAACCGTCCAAGCTGACTCCGGAAGAAAGCGAAGAAATGCGACGTCACACGACGTATGGTTATCAGATTCTTAAAAATGTGGCTGCCATTAATGAGGGAGTCCGGCTTGCAGCCCTTCAACATCATGAAAAAGTGGACGGCTCCGGTTATCCTTTAAAACTGGACGGAACCAAAATACACATCTACGCCAAGATCGTTGCGGTAACCGATATTTTTCATGCGATGACTTTGGACAAATATTACGGCAGTGCCCAATCGCCTTATGCGGTCATGGAACAGATCCAACTCGAAGCATTCGGGAAGCTGGACCCGGTGATTGTACAGACGTTTATCAATAAGGTAACGGCCCTTCACAACGGCATAAAAGTAAGGCTTAGCAATAATGAAGTTGGCGAAATTGTCTTCACGGATAGTTCGCATCCCACACGCCCTATGGTTTCTGTGAATGGTCAAATTATAAATTTGAAGTTGCAGCGCCAGCTATTTATCGAGGAAGTAATTTCCTAGAATAATATATTGACCTGATTGGCAATGCTGTGGTATATTATTTTTTGCCGCTTCACGAGGCGGATATTTATATCACAGCATTTATTTAAAACTTATTTAAAAAAATGCTTGCTAACTTCGAGAGAATGTGATATATTATAAAAAGTTGCTGATGCGAACGAGTTTCGCTGGCGACGATGAAGAAGTTGATCTTTGAAAACTGAACAACGAGTGAGTTAAACCGATCTTGCGTTAAGCAAGATCATAAATGAGAATTTTTAATTCTCGTCAGTTTTTCTAAATGAGCAAGTCAAACTTCGGATGGAACACCTCATCACCTTCGGGTATGAGCCCTCCTTCCGATCCTTATTGGAGAGTTTGATCCTGGCTCAGGACGAACGCTGGCGGCGTGCCTAATACATGCAAGTCGAGCGGAGCTGATGAGGTGCTTGCACCTCAGATGCTTAGCGGCGGACGGGTGAGTAACACGTAGGCAACCTGCCCTCCAAGACTGACTGGGATAACTACCGGAAACGGTAGCTAATACCGGATAATTTATTTCGCC